>CAYVAJ010000001.1:0-205428 GCA_964448725.1 uncultured Gammaproteobacteria bacterium
CCTAGGCATCCACATGTTAGCGTTATGAAATAGCGTAGAATTCAAAAAATCAAAATTGATGTTCATTTATATCTACCCATTGCGTATTGCAATGTATTTATTACTTATATTTATGTCCCGATTAAATCGGGACGGCCTAGTTGTTTCTTCTGTATAGTTTTGAGATATACAGATTACTTTCCACGGATTTTGTATTGAATACAATGTAAGAAAGACTCGAGCAGCGCAATAAGATGTACTTAATAATGTACATCGTTGAGCAGCACAGAGTCTGATACAGCAGTGTGTCAATTACAAAAATCGTGGCTTTACTTCTCAATTGTTAATGAACAAAACGCTCTTATGCACTCGTTCAAGCCGGGAAGTAAAATTGCGCTTCCGCCGGCTTTGAACCAATGCATAACTGAGTGGACAGATTCGATAAACTCACTGTCCCACACTGAGTCTGCCGAATGTGTGGACCCAAGGAGATTTGAACTCCTGACCTTCGCATTGCAAATGCGACGCTCTACCAGCTAAGCTATGGGCCCAAAATCATACCCAAATCCAGCCTTGAGAGCTGGTGATCCATACTCAAAATTTGTTAAACCCAGGAAAGAAAATGATGAAGTTTATTTCACAAATTGTCGCTATGTGTGCGTAATTTAGAAGGTATTATTTAAATTTACCGTCATATATATTTCGATCTCTTACCCTTTCCTTAGGTTCACACATGATACCATAGGATTTGAGGCTGTGTCAAGCAGAGATTAAAGCTTACTTAAGGAGAAATTATCAAGTACATTGATTGCTGTAATTACCGAGAATTTATGGTGTAATTTCTTCCTGCGCACGCAAGAATTTTTCGACCTCTAACGCTGCCATGCAACCAAAACCTGCGGCGGTTATTGCTTGCTTTGTATCGGGTACAGGAGATAGCACACAAGCAGCGAAGCTATTTATCTTCGGATAGACGTAAATGCTTTTCGACCTCTAAGGCTGCCATGCATCCAAAGCCTGCGGCGGTTATTGCTTGTTTATATTCATTATCATGTACATCACCTGCGACATACACCCGATCGATATTGGTTTTGGTATGCTCGTGTACTTTAATAAACCCTTTATCATCTGTCTCTATACCCTTAAACACCTGAGAATTAGGAATATGGCCGATTGCAACAAAAATACCATCAACAGGAAATTCCCAGCTAATATCTGTATCAGTTTTGTCAACAACTGTTCCCCCTAGTTTTTCTACTTTCAAACCTACTGCCTGATCTCTCTCCTGTACCAGTGGCCCATCACCAATAGTTTTTAACCGTACTTTCTCTACTTTTTGGTCACCCATTATTTCTTCAACTGCAGTGTTATATACTACTGTCACTTTCTCATTGGAGAATATCCTCTTCTGCATGGCAGCAGATGCTCGCAACTGATCACGTCGGTGCACCAGCCATACATGACTTGCAAATTTTGTGAGGACACTAGCTTCTTCCATCGCAGAGTCCCCTCCGCCAACGACAATAACCTTTTTATCTCTATAAAAAGCTGCATCACACGGTGCACATGATGCTACTCCACGACCTATTCTCTCTTTTTCACCTGGAACGTCGAGCCATTTAGTGTCCGCACCTGTTGCAATTATAACTGTTTTGGCTTTATGCACGCGTCCATCGTCTGTATGTATTTCAAGAGGGTTTTTCGTAAAATCAGCATCTTTGAAGTTTACATTTATGATTTCTGCTCCAAAATGCTCTGCTTGCTTTCGCATATTCATCATAAGCTGAGGACCCATCACACCTTCAGGAAATCCGGGAAAATTTTCAACAAGCGTTGTAAGCATCAACTGTCCACCCCACTTAACTCCAGCAATAACAAGTGTTTTAAGATTTGCACGCGTTGCATAAATTGCAGCAGTAAGCCCTGCGGGACCGCTTCCAATAATGATTACATCGTAGATTTTTTGTTCCATAAATAAAAAAAGCGTCTAGTAAATTAGTATCTAGCGTTTAGTTAAAACAAATACATAAACTATACGCTAAACCCTATACCCTAAACGCTAGCTAAGCACTTCATCAATTGCCTTCTTGAATTCTTCTTTCCCTTGTACACCAACAAATGTTTTCACTGGTTTTCCTTCGCTAAAGAGAAGTACTGTTGGCAAAGACATAATACTAAATGTACCAGGAGTTTGCGGATTTTCATCAACATTTAGTTTCCCTACTTTTACTTTTCCTGAATATTCACTTGCTAATTCATCAATGGTAGGTGCCAACATGTGGCAAGGAGTACACCAATCTGCCCAAAAATCAACTAGAACAGGCGTTGAGCTTTTGATTACTTCATTTTCGAAGGTATCATCGGTAAGTGTTGCAACATTCATGAACATCTACCACTATAACGAATATCATTGGGATTTGTCAACCAAAAAAATCATCATTTAGATCATTGTTAACTGCTCTTCTTTTTTTGTAAACGTTTCTGGCCAAATTGTTACTTTTCCATACTCTCCATCAAATCCAGGAGTAATTTCAATATTGCGCATTCGCACTTTTTCTATACCTTGACAGACTCTCTCTCCTACAATACGCTTAATATCAGCAAGCGAGACTTCAAGTAATATACCTAGTTCTGGGCCCAGGCGAGTAATCATTTGTTCATATAAGGCCATTACTTTTTTTGACCCTACTCCTACATGAAGACTCTCTGCAATTATCTCAAGCAGAGGAACAAGATGTACAAACTGAGAACCATTTTCATTTTTTGTCCAGATTACTTCACGACTATCAGTTGTTAACGTAGTTTTATTATCTTTTTGAGCAAGAGAGTTTATTTTATGTAATACACCCACCGTCAGTTCACGTCCGCAAACTGGACATTGCGTTCCCTGTTTTGCCGTTTGCTCAGGAGAGTATGAGATATTGCAGGATCTGTGTCCGGTAAAATGATATTTACCTTCTTCCGGATAATATTCAATCGTATGAGATAATTGAAAAACCGTTTTCTTTCCTTTCATAAATGCATGAATAATATTTTCATAGGTAATATCCTGAATAGAAATTTCTTCATTAATTCTGTTCTTCAATTGAAGTACTGTCGCTTCTCTTGCCATTTTTGTCAATGAATGTGCATCAGAGAATGAAACAATACTCCTTGAATCAAGCTCTTGTATACGCCAATTCATCTCAGGATCGGAAGATAAACCAGATTCAATAGCAAAGATATATTTTGAGTATTCTCCAAATGCTTCCTCTAATGAATCATATCCCGACTTTGATCCAAATACGCCAAACCAAGGAGTCCAAGCATGGGCTGGAATTATTGTTATCCGAGAGTCAATATTGAACAGTAACTCTGAAAGATTACGAAGTGAAATTCCTAGAATTGGTCTTCCATCAGAGATAATATTATATCCCTGCTTAACAAATTCTTTATTTATTTTTTGTACCGTATTTATATCTGGAGCACAGATAAGTACGTGTACTCTACGCTGACGACCAAATTCTGAGTAAATACACGATAGTTCTGTTGTTAGAATAAAATATGGACCTGTAAATGAGGATGCAGACATTGCGAGGTTTTCATTTTCAATCCTTTTTAGAGTCTTCAGCGAATATACTCCAGCCTGTACTTCCTCAAGCTCTTTTTCAAGTTCACCAAACCATATTGGATGAGTAAAGTCAGAAACTGACAATATATTAATACCTTTCATTCGTCCCCAAAAATACAAGGTTGAAAGATTAATTTTGTTGGAGACCGCACGAGAAAATCGGGAATGTAAATGGAGATCAAGTACCAATTGGTTAGACATACTGTGTATTGAAACAAATTATTTGTCATGTTTCAAATTCTGTTTCAGAATACGCTATAATGAAAGTCTATGACAGACAAGATTGGCGATATACTCAAAAATTTTAATCCCGTTACAGATAAGTATGTTTCCCGTGAGTTCCAATCTTATGGTCTTTATCTTGCAGAGGAACTCAATGATTATAAACATCGAGCATTGTATATAAAACTTGCTAAAACAACTAATCGTGCATTGCTTGAAAAAGCACTTTCATACGTAAAGGATGCAAATGTAAAGAAAAAAGGTGCTCTTTTCATGTGGCGACTTAAACAACTTAAAGACACCGCCAATGAAAAAAAGAAATAAAAAATCCCATTTGGCAGATTCTGACATTTTTGTTCCGCACTGCCACTCCACAATGCAAAGCAATTATATCGCTTCATCTCGCGAGAGAAAGGCTGCTCTTTCTAGGAATAGATTTATTTTTATCGTTCTTTTTATTATCTCAACCTTTGTCTTGCTACTTCCGCTTTTTTTTAAAGATCAGCTTAAAAATGTAGAGTCATTTGGTCTATTTGGATTATTTTTAATTAATTTTTTTTCAAGTGCAACCATTTTCTTACCATCTCCAGGTATTGTCTCTGTTCCTGTTGCAGCCGCTATCTATAATCCTTTATCAGTGGTGTTACTTGGATCTCTTGGATCAGCACTCGGTGAAGGGGTTGGCTTTTTATTCGGACATTCAAGTATGCAAGTACTTAACGGTAAAAAACACAAGATTTTATATCACTTAAATAAATTTATCTTTGAAAAATACGGGCTACCCTTGATTGTTATTTTTGCAGCCATTCCTAATCCTGTTGTTGATGGACTTGGGATACTTGCTGGAATGGCAGGATATCCTTTACATAAATTTTTACTCGCTGTGTTGTTAGGTAGAATTGTCCGTAATATTGGTCTTGTTTTCATTATGGGAGTGCTTTGAAAATACATAACTATGTTTACCGTTCCTGAAAAAACCAGACTATCTGTATACAAACAAGTAAGACGTATTCCAATAGGTATGGTTACAACATATAAACAAATTGCCATTGCAACTGGCATCAGTCCTCGTGTTGTTGGAAGTGCTTTGAGACTTTGTGATGACCCCAGTATTCCTTGTCATCGAGTAGTTAATGCGGCAGGACGAATTGCACCTATCTTTGGCCTCAACGGACCAGAAGAACAAAAAGAGAAATTACTAATAGAAGGTGTAGAGTTCAAAAACGAAAAACACGTAAATTTAAAAAATCACTTATTCCGACTAGGATAAAATATTATTGTGATTGCTGAGGATTTTCTTGTCCAGGCATTTCTGCTTCTGGTGTCTGAGGAGCGACTGGAGCATCAGGAGCTTGATCAACAGGATTCACATCAGGTGTCATTGGCATTGTTGGTGCTGGTGGATTAGCCGGAGGTGGCACAATATCACCTGCTGGTTCTGGTGTTTCTGGTGCTGACGGAGGTGTTTGCATTCCTGGATCACTGACCGGAGGTGGCATTGGAGCTTCAGGTGCTGGAGGAGTAACAGGAGTTTCTCCACCTGGAACATTTACTGGTGTTTGATCGGTCGTGTTTGGTGTTTGCATTGGATCTTGTGCTGGTACCACTGGCACTTGATCAGTAGGCGGAGTAACTGGTGCTTGATCTGTAGGTACTTGATTTGGATCTTGTATTGGATTTTGCGGGTTATTGTTGTCCATTGATATACTTGTAACATACTTTGTTTTATCATGTCAACCCCAATCATATTAATTACCTGATTTCTTACGTTCTTACTTGACTCATAATTTTTTATCCTCTACAGTAAATAAGGGTTCATATTGAATGTTAATTGAACAACATCACACTGTTAATAATCCAGAGCATTTACAAGTAAATAACTACAACTACGAAGAAATACTCTCATTCCTTTTCTCCTCTACTCCTGATACTGATTATGAAAACATTTCATTAGAAAATATTGATGTCCATCAAGCATGCTGCGATATTCATGCAAGAAAATTTATGGCATTTATTACCGCCTATGCTGATCATTCTAATTTGCAGCTTCAATTTGAAAGAAATGAGGAAGGAACTGGGATGCTTCAAATAATCCCTGCAGTTCCCAGAAATCCTAGTTATCTCCCTAACTATAATGGACAAAAAGCTGAGGCATTCATTATGGAGGGAGAAAGAAATCAATATCCTGAAATTAGACAACAGTTTAATCAAGACTATCAAGAAGCACTCAGTCAGATTGATCCTGAATGGAGACCACCTATTGATCCTTCACTCAGAAGGTAATTTATTTCTGTTTTCCTTGCTGGGCAAACATTTTCTCTATCTCTGTAAGACTCGTAACATCTTCTGGTTTGCGATCATCGCGAAAATGCTCGAGCCGAGGAAATCGTAATGCATATCCTGGTACATCCACATCAAACGCACTGCCCGATTTCGAGGCTTTCATCACACGACCTGCCGTATGAATAGGAGATCGAGTTATCTCATCAGCTTTAATTTCAACTACAATTTCTGGTTCAATCCACACATCGGGTTCAAGTGCTTTATCAACTATATAGAGAGGAGGCTTTACTTGCGACTCAAATTTTTTACCTCTTGCAGCAAGGTCTCTCCATTCATCATCAGTAAGTCCTGTACCAATTTTTGCCACAGTTACATACTGATCAGCATGTTTGTCATACACACCAATTAAAAATGCACCTAGTCCAAATGAGGTGCGTTTTCCTCGCCCTACATAATACCCCATTACCAGACAATCAATCGTGTCATCAAGATGTGCAGAATAAGATCGTTTAAATTTTATCCAACTCCATCCCCGTGCACCTGCCTGATACACTCCATCAAGTCGCTTTGCTAAAATTCCTTCATAACCCTGAGATATTGCCTGGTCAAAGATATTTTCTATTTGCTTTCCTGTTGTAGCAATTATTTCTTTTGATAACTCCACTGTTTTTCCGCTCGAAATTATCTGATTTAATTTTTCATGGCGCTCAGTATATGTATGATCAATAAGGCTTTCCCCATTCAAATACAACAGATCAAAACAGATAAGCTTTAACGGAAGTTCTTTTGCTTTTTCCTCAATACCGTGCTTACGTTTCCTTTGTGTCGTCATCTGAAATGGGAGATGCTCCTCGCTTACCGGATCATATGCAATTGCTTCTCCTTCAAATATAGCTTCATCTGCATTAATCTGGTCAATAATACCTTGTACTACATCAGGATACATAAAGGTAACTTCTTCAAGATTACGGGTGAACAATTTTACTTCCTTTGTCTTACGTCTATAATGTCCTTGTAACCTAAATCCATCTAACTTTACCTCTATCGCACACGTCCCTATTTTCTCTATAATTTCGTCACCGGATGATAATCGCTCAGCCCGTGCCATAAGAATAGGATTAAATACTTCAGGCTTTACCTGTGATAAACCCGCAAGCCCTTCTTTTTTAACAGCTTTCACAATATACCCAAGATCTGGATGAGCATTAAATGCACGTTCTATTTCTTTTCTATGAGATTTATCTCCGTCAAGCATCCACGAAAGACTATCCAGTACAGTCATATCAGAAAAACCCAAACGCATACGACCAACAGGTATGCGTGATACAAATCGAACTGATAAAGGATCAAGATCTTTGAATAATTGAGCAATTTTGTCAATTTTCACCTCTACTGATCCTGGACCTGATATTTCAGTTACTGATCGTAAAATGGTATATACCTCAGATACGGTTAAATTTGTTTGTATGTTTTTTTCTTTTGCATAATGTACGGCAACCTCTCCCAGATCACCACGTTTTTTAAACTGTTCCATAGCTGTTCCAGATTCAAGTTCATAGGCAACATCCATGGCTCGCAAAATCATTTTGTCAGCCATACCAAATTCAAGCGGTACATAGATAGGAGCAACTCTACCTTGCAACAAATAAACCAGCTTATCAATCTCATCAGCTTTTGCTCTTTTAAGAAGATCAGCTAAAATCACGGTAATATCGTTACGAGATGTCGTATTTTCCAACTTTTCAAGATAAATAGAGAGTTCTTTAAATTGCATACATGTTTAAATCCCAAGTCCCAAGCACCAAATTCCAAATAATACCAAATAGACAATAATTAAAGTTTCAGAAATTGGATATTCAATTTTATTTGATATTTGAAATTTGTCATTTGGTACTTGCAAAATTAATTTGCCATTACATATTTTACGCCTTTTGTCCGTCCTTGTTTTTTTAAAATACCTTTTTTCACTAAATCCTGTAAATCTCGCAATACTGTATCCTCTGATACCATTGGAAACATTGACGCAAACATTCTATTTTCAAAATACCCTACTTTTTGTATATACTCGATTACTTTTATCTGTCTTTCAGAAAGCATTACCGGTCCTCCCAGTTTTTTCTTGAGAGTTGAATCGATGGAAATAGAATCTATCTTTTCCTTAATTTTTGCAAGCTCTGCTGCAACCACTTCAGTAAAGTATGTAATCCAGTCTGTCTGATCTCCTTTGTTTTTCTGCACACTCTGCAGAGCAGTATAATACGCCACAGGATCATGATCAAAATGTTCCTCAAGAGAAAAGAACTGTCTAATATCATATCCCTCTTTAAACAGAACAAATGTTGAAAGCGCACGACCTACCCGCCCATTTCCATCTAAAAACGGATGGATTCGCACAAACTCATAATGCACTACTCCTGCTTTCAGTACCGGATGCATTTCTTTTTCCTTTGAGATGAATGCTAACAGATCTTTTATCTGCCATGGCACTTCTATAGCCTTAGGTGGACGAAAGGAAACTTCACCCGTGATACTATTTCGTATTACTACCTCTTTCTCCCGATAATTACCTGATGATTCTTCTGGAAGCACATTCGCAGTTACTGTTTTATGCAAGCGTAAAATAAATTCTTCATTAATAGACGCACTGGTTTGTTCAACCATTGCTTCGATCACATTACGGTAATTTATAACTTCCTGCACATCACGTTCCCGTGCCACCACACGCTCTCCATCAATCACCTTTTGCACCTGCGTAATACTTAATTCATTTCCTTCAATATGAGTTCCATAGTGTGTAGTACGCAGTAATGCCTCTTCCTGAAATTTTTTCTCCCAATATGGTAAAAGTGGAGCATGTTCAATAACTTCCTTTGCTGCATCAATTGCTCCAATATTGCGTACAATTTTATTGGTAATAGTAAAACTCGGTTGATACATGTTTTTTTATAAAAACTAAAAGCATAAAACTTTCATTTAATTCCTTTATCTTTACACTTTCAGATTCTTCTTGTATTATACAAAATATGGCCAGCAAAACTAAAAATAACAAAAGTGAAGAAGCCAAGAAGCTTCATATTGAAGTTGTACGACAAATGCTTACTTTGGCCACTTCAGGATTTGGATTGGTCGCAGCACTCGCCTGGAATGAGTTTGTGAAAGCGCTCGTAGAAAATTATATTAAAAAATATCTTCCTGAAGGGAGCCAAACGATTTCTTTACTTCTCTACGCAATTATAGTAACACTTCTTGCGGTTATAGTTACACTCCAGTTATCAAAACTTTTAAAAAGTCTTGATCCTGACAGTAAATCTAAAAAATAAAGAATCATTATAATTCTGAATGTATCTTTCCACATTAACGCTTACTAATTTTCGTAGTTATGCTCGTCAAAAAATTGTACTAGCACCGTTAACCATTATTGTGGGAGAAAATACCATTGGAAAAACAAATATTCTAGAAGCAATTCATCTACTTTCTACTGGGAAGAGTTTTCGGGCTGAAAAAGATGTTGACACAATTTCGTTTGATCAAAATTTCGCACGCATAGATGCATTATTACAGGACGACAATGAGGTCGTGAAAATAACCGTACAATTACTTAATAATTCTCGTGTTTTTCACAAGCGATACCTCTTAAATGATGTAGGGAAACGCCTCTCAGATTTTGAATCATATTTTTGCTCAATTATCTTTTCTCCGCAAGATTTAGAGATAATATCTGAATCACCTACAATGAGGAGAAAGTATCTTGATAGCGTGTTATCAGCAACCCACTCACCATATCGAAATGCTCTTACTACATACACCAAAGCACTTCGGCAACGCAATAAGTTATTGAGACTAATACGAGAAGGGAAACGCAAATATGTGGCCGATGAATTTTCATATTGGAACACACTTCTTTTAGAGCATGCACAAACAATCAGCAATCATCGAAAAGAATTTATCAACTATATAAATACTGCACCAAAAAATGCTTACTCACTTGAAGGTGTGTATGATGCCAGTCTTATTACTCCAGAACGTTTGTCAAAATACAGAGAAGCAGAGATTGCAAGCGGTGTAACCCTTATCGGTCCGCAACGTGATGATATACTGCTCTACTTCCCCGGTACTACGAGATTAATACGAGAGTTTGCTTCACGAGGAGAACAACGTCTTGCAGTCTTACAGTTAAAGTTGCTAGAAGTAGCATATGTTCAAGCGCATACTGAACGTGAGCCTGTGTTACTGCTCGATGATATTTTCTCTGAGCTTGATTCCCACAATATTGCACTTATTTCTCGCTTATTACCTGGAAGACAGGCCATCATTACTACGACTCATCTAGAATACATTCCTGAAGACATCTTAAACCAATCACAAATACTACGACTACCTGAAGATTTAAAAAGCGAAAGTTAATCTACTTGAGAAATAATAACAACATTTTGACAGAAAATATTGAGATAGACTTTAGGAGATAGTCGTGCCAATAAAATCTGTATTAAGAAAATATTTTTCCAGATTTTCAAAATTATTACCTTTTATAATAACAACTGTCAATCCAAGTTCTCGAGCTTTTTTTGCTGCAATAGGGTCAAATGGAACATTCATACCAGGAGTCCATTCCTCACCAACAAGTTTTTGAAAATTATCCCAAGAAATTGTATCGATTGGCGTTGCATCAGGATTGTCTTTAGGATCAGAATCAAATACTTTTTCAATATTTGACATATTAATAACAGTACCCACTGTATAATCCTCACATACCATTGTCGCACAAAAATCTGTAGACCAGCCAGGACGCCAGCCTGACGCAACCACCACTGGCTCCTCTACCTTTCGAATGATATCATACCGATCTAAAATAACAGGGTGTGCTACATCTCGAAAAATTGTTCGCACGAGATGAGCATTTACCCGAGTTGCATGAATTCCTAACCAATCTAAATCTTCATTGGTTACTTTTTGAATAACTTCCCGTGCAGCTTTTTGATACTGACGAGTTGTAGTACCGCCACCAACCACAATAAAAAACTGATAGTCTGGATTTTGTTCTAGTTTTGAACGGATGAAAGTATTAAATTTGGAGAGAAAATCAGTATCAATACCGGATGGTGGGACAATTAGTGATCCTCCCACTGACATAACAATTTTCTTTTTTTTATTTGGTTTGTAAACCATGCCATCCATAACCTTATCAAACAGCATTTAAAATTGCAATTAAAATCGTTGACAAATATAAAACTGTACACTATAGTGTTTATATGGCTTCAAATTCACGAACAAATAAAAAAGTGCCTTTTTTAGATCGTCTTAATACTATAACTTCACAACAATTACTCTATAGTATTCTTCTGATCGCGGTCTTTTTAGTCGGATACTTGTTAGCACGAGTACAATCACTGGAAGGACAAAATGGAACAACACCCGTAGCAGGAACAGCACAGGTTGCTCCAGGTGATACAGCACCTGCTGCAAAAGTTGATGTTGCTAATGGTACACTTCCTGCGCTTGGTGATGAAAATGCACCAGTTACCATCGTTGAGTTTTCTGATATGCAGTGCCCATTCTGTCGATCATTTTTCACTGGAGCATATCAACAAATAAAATCTGAGTATGTTGATACTGGAAAAGTCGTGATGTATTTACGCCATTATCCTCTTTCATTCCACGCTGCAGCACAAAAAAGTGCAGAAGCACTTGAATGCGCAAATGAACAAGATAGCATGTGGCAATTTCATGACCTTATGTTTAATAAGCAGCAAGAGCTTGATCCAAGCGGAGGAACAGTGGATTACACAACCGATGATATAAAAACATGGGCAACGGAACTTGGTATTAATACTGCATCATTTAATGAGTGTCTTGATAGTGGTAAATATGCTGAAAAAGTTGCACAAGATACGGCAGACGGTAACGCAGCTGGTGTAAGTGGTACTCCTGCATTCTTTATTAATGGGACACCAGTTGTAGGAGCACAACCATATGAATCATTCAAAGCTCTTATCGACCAAGAATTGGCAGAATAGTTTAGCCTTCCTACACCCTGCCTTGATTGCTCTTCGCACACAGGTTTTATCAGGTAGATTTATTCGCAAGTCCATTGCAATCTCACTTATTTATCTTATTGCCTCAAATATTATTAATAGCTTTGCTATCTACTCAAATATATTCTCACAAAACTTTCCCTTCCTTTTAAAAATTAAGATTACTCTCCTCATGTTTTGGGGCAATTTTACTCTATTTGGTGAAATAAATACGTTTGTTATTACGGTAACTGCACTACTTGTAGGAATGAATATTATGCTTGTCACGAAAAAACTTGCTATTGTAAGATCACAAAAAAATGCCCATTGGACATTTGGCGCAGGAATTGTAACACTCGTTTCGTCAAGCTGTCCCGGATGTGGTTTTTCACTTCTTTCCGTTACTGGACTGACAGCTGCAATCCCGGGTCTACCATTTCATGGATTAGAATTCTCTTTGCTCACATTAGGTATTATTTCTTTAACGAGTGTCTATAATCTGCGTACACTAGGTATCCAGTCTTGTTCTCTTCCATAAAAAAGATACTAATAATTAGCGCTGGCAAACAGTACAAACAAAAGTACCTCGACCACCTACAATAATTCGCTGAATGCTATTTCCACACCGCATACACTTCTCTCCTGCTCTTCCATAGACAAGAAAATAGTCTTGATACTGACCATCCTGTCCAAGTGCATTAACATAGTTGGTGTCGCTAGCTGCGCCTTGTTCAAGTGAAAACGCCATAATCTTATGAATTGCAGAAAATAATCGTGCGATTTCTTCTGCTGTAAGAGTATTTGCAGCGCGCCTTGGATCAATTTTTGCTTCATACAGTGCATCATTTGCATATATATTCCCTATCCCGCCTATTTTATGCTGATCAAGCAAGAGTGTTTTTATTGGTGCTTTTGCATGAGCGGTTATTTTCTTTAAATATTCCACCGTAAGATCTGTAAATGGCTCAGGTCCAAGCGTATGAAAAAAGGAAATCGTTTGGAGATCATCTGTAGGCAGCACCTTCATCCATCCGAAACGTCTTATATCGTTATAATATAATTGAGCGTTTTGATCGAGGTAGAAGATGATTCTTGTATAATTATTGGGAAGTGTTTTTACTTTAGAAGATAGCTTTTTATCCTTTGTCTTCTCTCCTCTATAGATTAGCTGACCAGTCATTTTTACATGAATAGCAAGAGAGAAATTGTTATCAAAATCAATAAGCAGACCTTTTCCGCGCCGTCTAATATCAATAATAATATTACCAACAATCTGTTTTTCAGATCCTGAAATACGCAGCGGGTCAAGAATCTGGACACCTTGTATCGTATGGCCAATAAGATATTTCTGTAACCCTCGTTTAATAATTTCAACTTCAGGTAATTCGGGCATGGAGCAATTGTATCATATGAATTATTTTTACTGCTCTTGCGTATCTTAAGGTCACGTTTTATACTAAAAGAAATACTGGGAAGCATGCAGATGGTCTGCTGTTACTTTCCAGATTATTACCGAAAGGGAAGCCCAATGAGGACAAGAACAGTCCTGCATGTATCGTTCGTCAACTGTCCTCATGGAGCAGTTGAGCAATTTGACAAAAAGCTTAAGAACTCACCGATTCAGGCCCGGTTCCGGACAATGCTTGCTCATAATAAGCAAGCATATATCAATCGGTGTAACCGGAGAGTCTGTGAAATCGAGGTACTAGATCTAGCACACATGGACCTGCTGGAGCAACTCGTAAAGGAAGAGGAGTGTAAAGTCGTCAACAAAACATACGTTGACATCTTTGACAATCCTGTTTCGGTCGAACAGCTTGAACTTGTTGCTGCTGATTAGTTCGACAGGCCTTCCTGTTGCCCTGCGCCTTCGGCTCACCCGAAGGCGCAATTACTTTCACTGAGATAAAATATTTTGAAATGAGATTAAGAGGCAACTATTTTTTTTATACTGGAGGTAAACACGTTTTTGTGAAACTTTTCCGCTTGTTTATAACAAGCATCAGCCGATATTTTTATGTCTTCAAAGGAGTCTACAGCTTTCATTAATTGCTCTGGAGTATTTTGCTTATAAAATATCCCAGTTTCCCCATCCACAACAGTTTCTTTCACTCCTCCGCTCTTATACGCAATAACAGGTGTTCCCTGAGCCATTGCTTCAACTGGCGTTATGCCAAAATCCTCATCATATGAGGCAAAAATAAATGCTTTTGCGCCTCTCATCAACTCTTTTTTTTCTTCATCTGTTACTTCACCGACAAACTCAATATTCTCCCCTGCTTTTGCCCTCAACTCTTCCCCATATCCAGCAAACCCTTTTCCAAATATTTTTAGAGGCTTTTTATTCTGAGTAAAGCTATCGACAATAATATCCATTCCTTTTGCACGCGCAAGTCGTCCCCCCGCAAGATAGTAATCTCTTGCTAATTTTGATTTTTTATCAGTTATCTGTGAGTTTATATTAACTGGTGGATACACAACAACTGCATCTCTATGGTAGAATTTTCCAATACGAGCTGCTACTTCCTGTGAATTAGCAATAAATTGATCCACATTCCTACTTGCAGTAAAATCAATGATCCGCAAGAAGTGATTTGCAACTTCAGCAAGTGCTGATAGTACTTTATATTTTTTCCAGTCACGGGCAGTTTTGTATCCATACAAGTATCGAGGAGGAGTATGACAATATGCTATTAGTTTCTGGTTCTTGGTTTTTGGTATTAGATTGGGAAAATATGCACCAGTCTGAGAAGTAATAATTACATCATACCCTGATAAATCCATCAATTTAAATGCTAGGGGGGACAATAATCTTAAAGGGGAAATAAGTTTGTGAGCAAAAGGAATATACTGCATCCAAGATTTTTGTATATTCATTTTCTCAAAACGTTGTCTATGTGGACCAAGGAATTGTGGGAAATAAAGAGAAGTATAAATTGGGGCATCAGGGAAGATTTCATGCAAGGTCTCGAGCACCCGCTCGGCTCCACCATACTCTTTAACATAGTCATGAACTAGTGCTACTTTCATTAAATTAATTTCATCTGTGCTTTGCTATCCCCATTTTTGCCAAACACATCATCAAGACGCCTGGTTAACGTATTAAATGAATATTTTTTAAACGCTTGAGTAAATTTATCCTTGGTAAAATGCGCAACATCACATTCCTCAAGTGAGAAAGCAAATGGAACTTGGGTGTCAATTGTCGCAAGTTTTTTTGCTAAAAATGCCTGATCTGAACCCTCAGCTAATTTTTTAGCTAATTTTGGATTTTTTGTCTCTATCTCTCCTATTTTTTCAAAAACAGTTTCAAAATGCTCGTAGTCTTGCAACAGTTGCATCGCAGTCTTTGGTCCGACTCCTGGCACCCCAGGGTAATTATCAGACGCATCACCCATAAATGCCTTTAAATCTATAAACTGGTCTGGGCGTACACCGAATTTTTCTTTTACCCGTGCGGCATCATACAGCGCCACCTCACTAATTCCTTTAATAGGCATTAGCACTTTTGTGTCTGTATCAACAAGCTGCAACAAATCACGATCTCCTGTCACAATATATACGTGTATATTGTCATATTCTGTATTGAGCTTGGCATTGATCGTACCAATTAAATCATCTGCTTCAAATCCATCAAGTTCGAAGAGCGGAATTCCAACCGCTGAAATCAGTTCACGTATTGAGGAAAATTGCTCAGCCAACTCGTCTGATGCTTTGGGGCGATTTGCATGATACCCCACATACATCTGCTGACGAAAGGTGGGTTCTCCCCGATCAAATGCAATGGCAATATAATCAGGCTTCATGTGCTGCATCAGCTTTAAAAGCATGGAGAAAAATCCAAACAACGCACCGGTTGGTGCCCCATCTGGTGAGGTAAAGTTTGGCATTGCGTGATACGCACGGTGCAAAATCGCACTCCCGTCAATGAGCATAAATATTTTTTTACCTTCTGGATGCTGCATAGATGCATTTCATTATAACAAAGTATGAGTAGTCATTAAGCCAAAAAAAGGCCCCTCCTCAGGCCTTTATTAACCCGAGAAGGGGCAAGATTCAGTACAGCTGTACTGAAAATAGATGCGAACCTACTTGCGCAGCTCCATGATTGTGAACGCAAGCACCAATCCAACCGCAATGAAGTAGACCGACAGCCCCACAATAGCGATCAGAACAGCCATTAAAATAATGGCAGCCATAATGACTCCCACTAAATCCAGAGCAGAGTCCTCATGAGCAGTGTAATACGCTGGGCCGTGATTATGCCGGGACATTGTCTTATCCTTCCGACCCTTTCGGGAATAATACAGACAACAAGGCTCTTGAGTACCCCTTTCTACTTATCCCTATATGGGATACAGCTTTCCATAGCAGCGGCTAGATAACCACTTGGGTCACTCTCCGCTTTGAGAACTGTTGCATACACCGGAACGGGTGTCTTGAGTCTCACTTCAGACTCTTCGAACTCCGGAAATATCCGGAGCATCATCCGGATCAAACAGGAAAAAAACATTTCCATCATCATGATGGCTAGTTTCATCTTGTGTTCCTTTCTGCTTTTGGTACCATTCCGCACTAAAAGGTGTTATCCCTTTCTTCTTCTGACCTGACCGTCGCGGCCATGTCAACGAAGTAACTGTTCTCCAAATTCCACGGAGGAAAAAATAATAGAGATAGGCACAAACACCTATCAACGAGAGCGCCCACCAAATGCCAAGAGTCTCTTCGAGGTATATAAACCCCATGAGAAATGCTATGGAAAGAGCAAGCGTCCGCGACCATTTTGGCCCTTTAATAGCGAGAATGATTATGAGTAGAATTAGCGCAATAAAAACAAAGGACATCCCACTCCCCTATCACTACCAATCAAATCCGACGCACTATAGGTGCATCTATTGACCTACACTGCGTCAGATTTGAAAAAAAACATGGAAAGAAAAAGAGGAAATAAAATCCGCATCTATGTTAAAGTGCGAACCCAAAAACAGAGCGACAAGATTTGCCCTGCGTTAGGTCAAACTATGGATATATTATAGCAGAAACTGTCAAGGAGGTCAATGCTATAGGATGTTTTTATATATAAGTAATTTGTTAGTTAACTGTCTTTTTAGCAGATTTAGAGGTTTTTTTCTTGCCATCTGATCTCATAATTGCGTCAAACTCATCACCTTCAAGTTTTTCCTTTTTCAGTAGCTCTAATGCAACATCATCAAGTTTATTTTTATGTTTTTTAAGAGTTTCAATCGCTACTTTATACCGATCATCAATAATTTGCCGAATCTCTGTATCAATTTTTGACTGCATCACATCTGACACTTGGGTACCATCCTCATACCTTCGTACTTGATCATTGTCGAAATTTACTGGACCAATGCTACTCATACCATAATCAACTACCATATTTCTGGCTAGTTGTGTGGCTTTCTGAATATCGTCTCCTGCTCCAGTTGTCATTTCTTTGAAAATTAATTCTTCTGCAGCACGTCCTCCAAGCATGGTTGAAATATGTTCGAGAAGTCGGGTTTTTGTTTCGTGTACACGGTCCTGTGCAGGAGGAATTAATGTATGTCCCAAAGACATTCCGCGTGATACAATAGAGATAGTATGTACAGGGTCTGTATTAGGCATATAATATGACACTAATGCATGGCCAGCTTCATGATATGCAGTAATTTTTTTATCCTCTTCACTTTGCATACGGCGTTTTTCAGGTCCTAGTTTTACTTTAGTAGCTGATTCTTCAATATGATGCATATCAATTTCTTTTTTGTTTTCTCGCGCAGCAAAAATTGCTGCTTCGTTAAGCATATTCTCTAAATCAGCACCAGAGTATCCAACTGTGCGTCTGGCAACCCGGTCCCAGTCAAGCTCTTTCTTGAACGGTTTTCCTTGTGCATGAATCTTCAAAATTTCTCTACGTCCCTCAAGATCAGGAAGACCGATCATAATGCGTCTATCAAAACGACCAGGGCGAACTAAGGCAGGATCTAGAATATCTGGTCTGTTTGTTGCAGCCATGACAACCAACTGTTCATTAGGGGTGAATCCATCCATTTCTACCAAAATCTGATTAAGTGTCTGCTCACGCTCGTCATGACCACCCATAAGACCCCCCCCTCGTTGACGGCCTATTGCATCTATCTCATCTATGAAAATAATTGCAGGTTGTGTCTTCTTTGCAGTGACGAAAAGATCACGTGCTCGTGCAGCACCCACACCAACTAACATTTCCATAAACTCTGAACCTGCTATAGAAATGAATGGTACTTGTGCCTCTCCAGCTACTGCCCGTGCAAGTAATGTTTTTCCAGTACCTGCAGGTCCTACCAACAATACCCCTTTTGGTGTCCGTGCCCCCATTGCTTGATATTTTTCAGGATGTTTCAAGAAATCTACAATTTCAGTTAATTCTTGCTTCGCTTCGTCCACACCAGCAACTGAGTCAAATTTTACTTTAGGGAAGTCTTTATTAAATGTTTTACCTTTGTTTGATCCGAAAGAAAAAATGCTTTCCTGCGCTCCTCTTGCTTGGCGCATTATAAAATAGAAAAACCCAACTAGTAGAAGTACTGGTAAGAGTGACCCTAAAACCCCAATCCAGGTATTTATACCTGCCTCATCCTTTACTTGAACATTCACTCTGCTTACATCATTCGGCTCAACACCAGCATTATTGAACACTTCATATATATCTGAGTTTATATCTTTTGTAGAAGTTGCTCTGTCACCATTTTCATAGGTAATCGTTAATTTACTTCCTGATACTTCAATTGCATCAATTTTATCGTCTTTTACATCTTGAATAACTTGAGAGAGAGGAATATTTTCTGATTGAGAGAGACCGCTAAATCCACTGAGACCGAAAGTAAAAAGCACAAAGAAAAAGAGCAAGAATCCGTAAAGAATAATATCTTTCCATGTAATTCGAAACTTTGATCTTTTCTTTTTTGGGGTTTTCTTTTGTGTGTTCAATTTCACCTCTGGATTATATCATAAGATTTCGCAGTTGTGAAGCTAAAGTGATAATTTTACTATCCTCTTACAATTTGGCAGCTTATTATTTGACGGGATCATGACCACCGGCATTTCCAGGTCTGCAACGAAGCACTCGTTGAACTCCTAACCTAGTACCCTTTATGACTCCGTATTTATCTACTGCCTGGATCATGTAATTTGAACATGTTGGAGTGAATTTACATTGATCATTGGTACCAAATACCGTTTGGGCAATACCTTTTGGAATAAAAGACACCGACTGATACGCATAGATAATTAATACAACGAATTTCTTCATGAGCGAATAATAGTAAACTCATCAAACTTTTCTGTTATCTCTTCCCATTCAACAACAATATTTTTAACTTGGGAAAAGTATGAACCTTCTTCACATAGTCTGATCAGTTGAATAAGTTTTTCTTCAGGTCCCTGCACTAATGCTTCAACACGTCCGTCTTGTAAGTTCTTTACCCAACCAGTAAGACCAAGTTTGCGTGCGTGATGCCGCGTATTTGCTCTATATCCAACCCCTTGAACAAATCCTGATATCCATAAATGTACTTGCTTCATGAGTGTATTGTATCAAACAAGAGGTGTCTACCTTCCAAGACCTACAGCTTCATTTACTTTTTTAATAAGAACAGAAGATTTACCACGTGCATAGTGAACTCCCTCGTCTAATATGATGTCAAGCTGTGAAGTATCATGCATCAACTCCGTATACCGATGCTGAAATGGAGTAAGGAATGAAACAACTGCATCTGCTAGATCCTGTTTAAATTCTCCATACCCAACCCCTGCATATTGCTTTTCAAGCTCAGAGATCGTAATACCGGTAACTACTGAATAAATCGTGAGAAGATTTGAAATAGCAGGTTTATCAGAATTATAAGCAATATCACTTCCTGAATCCGTTACTGCTCGTTTTATCTTATCCCGCACTGTATCTTCATCATCAAGCAAGAAAATTGCACCGTTTGTATTATTATCAGATTTACTCATCTTTGATAGTGGATCTTGCAGGCTCATGATTCTACCTGCCTCAGTACTAATTTTAGCTTGTGGGACTTTAAATATTTCACCATATCGCGCATTAAATTTCTCAGCCAGGTCACGAGTGAGTTCAATATGCTGTTTTTGGTCTTCCCCCACAGGGACGATGTCAGTATGATACAGCAAAATATCTGCTGCCATCAAAACAGGATAGTCAAAAAGACCTGCTGTAGTTGCATCTTGTTGTTTTTGACTTTTGTCTTTAAATTGCGTCATACGCTCAAGCTGTCCAAATGGTGTTAAACAATTCAGCACCCAAGCAAGATATGAATGATCAGGATTTTCAGACTGAATAAAAATATGTGATTTTGCAGGATCAATTCCAGCTGCAATATATATTGCAGCAATTTCGCGATTTTTTTCCCTCAGTACTTTTGGATCTTGGTAAACCGTTATAGCATGCAAATCAACAATACAAAAAATTGAATCATACTCGTTTTGCATCTGCTTCCATTGTGAAATAGCCCCTATATAATTACCAATATGTAAATCTCCTGAGGGTTGAATACCTGAAAAAATAGTCTTCTTCATATGCTTTATTGTATCAAAATTATACAAGATAAAAAGCTTTTACTTGACAGAAAAACTAAAAATACGTTACGCTGACTATGAATATGGATCATGATGCTGAAATACCAAACTCTACAGATAAAAGAGAAGTGCGCTTACAACCAATTCTCCCTATTTCAGAGAATGGACCTAAAGACACTCAAACTGACTTACATACGGAAGAAAGTGTTCAACAGGATGAAAAACAAATTAATATTATACGTAAGATGCTCAATAAATTAATTGGAAAAAACCAGGAAACTACTCCATCTCCGACACCAGTACTAAATTCTGAACAAGAAATAGAAAATCAGGATTCTTCACAAAAATCATTTGAACCAGAATGGGTAAAGAGAGCAAAAGCAGGAGAACTCCCACCGAATGATTATACTAGTGAAGTAATGCGAAGCCAGCCACCTAATCAATCAGTGTCTTCTCAACCCATAGAAGAAGCGGCTGGACAGAATGATTTAATAACCAGTAGTGAGGAAGTAAAAGCAAAAATAAGAGAGCAGTTAGCTACTTCCGCTCCTTCCGGACTTGCGAGTCGTATTCAACCACAAGAAGAAGAATCTCGTGGTCCACGGTGGCTAGAAATACAAAAAGAAAAAGGACAAGGAAAGATAACTGGATAACAATTTACTGAGACAACCACTCTTTTTTTAATATATCTAATGTACCTTCCTCAATAGCACTGCGAATTTTTGCCATTAAATCTGCATAAAATGCAAGGTTGTGGTATGTAAGCAATCGATATCCCAATAATTCCCTTGCTTTAAAAAGATGGTGAATATATGCTTTAGTATATTTTTGACATACCATACACGGACAATCTTTTGATAACGGCTCCATTAATCCATTATTCAATGATTTCGAGATATCTTTTCTAAATCTATTTTGAGGATTTCCTTCTGGCGGATAAGTAAAATACCATCCCATCCGTGCAACTCTTGTCGGAATCACACAGTCAAAAGTATCAATTCCCAGTTCTACAATATGGAAAATATCATCAATTTCTCCTACTCCTAGCATGTGTTTTGGCTTATTTTCGTCAACATTATCAACTGTCCAACGAACGACATCGTACATATTCTCTTTACTCTCATGTGCACCACCAAGAGCAATCGCATCGAAGTATTTATCATTGAATTTTGCTGATTCGATTCTTAGATCTTCAAATCTTCCGCCATGTGTAACACCATATAATAGCTGATCAGTTCTTTTATGGGCATTTTTAGAGCGCACAAGCCACTTTTCAGTAAGATCTGATGATTTCTTTGTTTCTTCATAACTATACTTAGGTGACTCAAGGTCATCAAAGGCAACAATAAGATCTGCTCCAATTTTTTCCTGAATAGCAATTGATATTTCAGGAGAAAGAAAAAGTGGTGTGCCATCAATATGAGACTGGAAATGGACACCTTCCTCAGTAATCTTATTTAATCGTGGCTTACCAGTATTGTCTTCATTTTCTCGCAAAAGCTTTCCTACCCCTTGTTCAAGCGCCACACCGAGTGAGAAGACTTGGAATCCACCGCTATCAGTCATCGTTGGTCCATTCCAGTTCATCATAGGAGCCAGTCCTCCATGTTCATTGATAATATCTTCTCCCGGTCTAATATGGAGATGGTAGGTATTAGCAAGAACAATATCAAGACCAACTTCACGTAAATCGTCACCATCAAGTGCTTTTACCGAACCTTGGGTGCCTACTGCACAGAAATTTGGTGTTCTCACTACTCCATGCGGAGTATGAATTTCACCAGTACGTGCTTTAGTATTTTTATCTTTTGTTTTGATAGTAAACGAGACAGAAGTAGTCATCTGGGTATTATACAAGATTTAGAGGCTATTTACTGCTTTCTGGAACTGAATTCCTCGGTCTTTATAGTCTTTGAACATATCAAAACTCGCACACGCAGGTGATAACAATACTACATCTCCTGGTTCTGCTACCTCTGCTGCCTTCTGTACTACTTCATCAAGAGAGGATAATCCTTCAATAATTTGAAAATGCCAATCATTAATCTGTTCTTTTATCCGTGGCCATTCTGAACCTATCCCAATAATTGCTTTTATATTTTCTGACTTTCCAATAACTTCTCCAAGCATTGTAAAATCACTATTTTTACTTGAACCTCCAAGTATGAGAATTTCAGGGTCTTCAAATGCCAGTATCGCTGCTTGGGCTGTTTCAGGAGTTGTTGAGAACGAATCGTCATAATATCGTACTCCTTTAACAGTTTTTACTAATTCCAATCTATGTTCTAATCCTTTAAATGTCTTGAGAATGTCCGTGACTGATTCCTTTGAGACGTTAGCAAGCGTTGCAGCCATGACTGCTGCACATACATTTTCCCAATTGTGTTTACCAGGAAGCGCAATGTCTTTAGTATCTATAATTATTTCTTCTAAATTCTGCTTTTTATTTTTTGTACTTTCAGCTTGAGAGGCATTACGTATAACAACTTTATTATTTTGAATGTAACACCCTTGTTCTACTTCCTGTTCTCGTGATACAAAATACAGTTTTGCATCAGTGTGTGTATCGGATTCATTGCTTGCTGGATAATCTTTATTTAAGACTGCGAAATCTTTAACAGTTTGATATTTCAATATATTCCTCTTTGCCTCTACATATTCATAAATATCTTTGTGATAATCCAAATGCTCTGCAGTTACCATCAGCATTACAGCGATATGAGGACTTTTTTCAAGATCAATTAATTGGAAGCTCGAAAGCTCAAGCATGACAACACTTTCTTGAGATAATTTTTCAATAAAATCAAGTGCAGGAGTTCCAATATTGCCACCAATATATGCATCTCGTCCGTCAGCTTTGAGCATTTTATAAATAAGCGTAGCAGTTGTCCCTTTTCCCTTTGTACCAGTTACTCCAATAATAGGACAAGGACAGAGGTCAAAAAACAACTTTGTTACAGACGTGATTTTTTTTCCTTTCTCAAGGAGATACTGTAATTCGGGATTTTTCAAACTCACACCAGGGGATCGAACAATAATATCAAATTGTAATAAATCAGGATATTTTCCAAAGACAAATTGTATTCCTTTTCCTTTTAGACTTTGAATAATAGTAGGATCAAATTCACTTTCTAATTTTTTATCTACTACGGTAACCAAGGCTCCATTTCTCATTAAAAAATTAACAGCAGATACGCCTTCCACACCAAACCCTACTACTGCTACTGATTTATTGGAAAAATTTGCTATATATGAAGCCATAGAGGTAATTCTGTATATTTAATTATGTGGCTGGAGCGGGGATCGAACCCGCGACCGCCGCGTTATGAATGCGGTGCTACGAACCAGCCGAGCTCTCCAGCCTTTAGGCATTCATTTTACCATACTTATGCATCATTTTGAAGCAGAGGGTTGCTTGACAATAGATTCATTTTTCACGTAAAATTAATAATTGTAATAAACGTGTAATATTATGTTAGAAACAGTTTTCGGAGGATTTTTAGGATTCTCTCTTTTCACTCTTACATCTCATCCAGATTCACCGATTAGCGGAAAATTCCCTTCTAAAAAACTCTGGCGTTTTCATATCTCTCCTGAAGTAAAAGTACAACTTCGAAATACTTTTGTACATCTTCATCATTGGCTCATTTTTGTCGGTGTGTACCTCTTTATTCAAACAACAGAGAAAGCATTTCTTCAATCAGATGTAGTACAAGGATTTGTAATTGGAAGCATTGCACAAGGGCTCACTTATGAAGATCGTTTTATGGTGTTTTATAATGCCACTACCCAAAAGATTCGAGGAAAACGAGAGTTCCTACAGACTAACACACTGGGCAAATAAATATTCCAATTCTTTTAATTTTCTAAAAAACGTTCATACATAATCTCAACACAACAGCCATGTTTAATATGGCGGAGGAGGCCGGATTTCCCTCAAGGGGACTGCCTCGATGGACATCGGGGAGGGCTTCTCATTCCGCTTTTTGCGGAGGAGGCGGGATTCGAACCCGCGAGAGCTTGCGCTCGCACGCTTTCCAAGCGTGTGGAATAGTCCACTATCCGACTCCTCCTAGCTAGCTTATCAGAGACTATTTACTATTTTTTTAATTTGCGGCAATAACTTTCTATACATTTTCTTAGCGTTATCATAGGTAAGTTTCTGTTCTACTTCATCCAATACCACCCACTCAACATTTTCCATTTCATGATCTTTCTCAGCAAAATCTCCACCAAGATGTTTCATGATAAAGTAAAAAACAGTTTTTTTTCTACGTTCACCATTCCATTTGTACCAGTAAGTTTCTTCACCTGCCTCTTCTAGAATCTCTGCGTTTATGCCTGTTTCTTCTTTTACTTCTCGTACCGCAGTAGCTTCTTTTGATTCACCTTCTTGCTTATCTCCAATATGACCTTTGGGAAATCCCCACCCATGATGCTGTGCATGCTGTGCCATTAACACAAAAACTTTATCTTGTTCTTTTTTCAGGACTATTCCACCTGCAGAGAATTCTTGTTTCATAATAAAATTGCTAAATTATACACAAAAATAGAAAGTGCCTTCAGCGGGAATTTTTGCAACCACTTGTACACCTGAGAGGATTCGAACCTCCAACCGCTAGATCCGGAATCTAGTGCTCTATCCATTAAGCTACAGGTGCGTCACATTTCTCTCCGGCTCTGCCATGCAGAGATTTTCTTTCCTTATAAAGTCCTCAGTGTGATAAAGGCGGAGGGTACAGGATTTCCCCCGAGGGGATAGCCATTGCATGGCTGACTTCTCATCCTGCACTCTCCTCTTTGCGGAGGGTACAGGATTCGAACCTGTGGATCCGTCAGTTGGCGGATCGAGTTTTCGAAACTCGTGCAATTGGCCACTATGCGAACCCTCCCTCAGTAACATTTCTTCAGAGCATGCCTTTTCTTGGAAAGGTTTACACTGAGCATAATGAATATGTGCTCCTGGCGAGAATCGAACTCACATCAGAGGATCCGCAATCCCCCATTCTATCCGTTGAACTACAGGAGCGTATGATGACATTCCACATCCGAATATTCACACTAACAAGTTTTACTCGGTGTATTACTCAGGGTATTGTATCACAATTTGAGGGTAAAATAAGAGGTTTATCGTCCTTCTAATGGAAAGTTCTTTGATAACCAATCAGCACTTTGCTCAACAAAAGTCGGCTTAACATACTCACGATATGGTAGAAAATTAACTAAAATGCGACGAACATGTTCTCGAGGAATTGATCCCAGTGTCAATTTTAGCTCACCAGGAAGTAGAACTTCTGTTCTCACAATCAATGTATCGCTATGATCTACCTCTTTAAAGTAGAAATCATACATTTCTGACCAAATGTAAAAATGGTCCTCTACTCTAATTCCTTCAGAAGTAATCTTATAATGAAAATCTTTGGGAGGAATTGTGTACAGCACAAGAGATAAAAAAACAAGAGCAAGCACAACTACCATAAGCGGATACCATGAGAAAAGAAAGAGAATAATCTCCACTAAAAGCATGAGTAAAATTATCGTTGCATAGAACTGTCTGCCCTTTTTTGTAAATGGTCTACCAGGAGCACTCCAGGAAAGATAGGTATGTACATCATTGTACATAGGGAAATTATTCTCTTGTACGTATTGTTTAGAATTATCATTACCCTCCATACTACTATGATGCACCAAAAATGGGACAAAAAGCAAGTAGAGGAGAACTAAAAATCACTTGCTTTTAGAGTTCTTGAAGAATTGTACTCTCACCTTTTTTATTATCTTTTATATACTGAAGGTAACGCTCAGTTGATGATAATCTTTTGTGTCCCAGTACCTTAGATAAGAAAACAATAGACACTCCTTGTTTTAAGTGATGAGAGACAAATGTATGACGTAAATCATTGATTTTTGCATTTTCAATCCCTGCTTTACGGAAATGACGTTCAACAGCATCACGAATATTTCGAACAAGAAATGGCTTTCCTGTTTTTGTCACAAATAAATGGTTGTCTTCTGTCTTTGTTCTGACCTCTAAGTACCGCTTTAAAGCTTCTTTTGCTCGTTTATTAAGTGGAACCTCCCGTGCTTCATGCCCTTCATGCGGACGAATATACAGTCCGTTCTCTCGTACATCATCAAGTCTAATATTTGCAAGTTCTCCAATACGAATCCCAGTTTGTAATAATACTTCAATAATTGCATAAATCCGAGGATCAGAAGATGCAGTATCACGAAGTGCGCGATATTCAAGTGGACTGAGAACGCGTGGTGGATTTAACTCATATTTAGGATGCTGAACCATAAGTGATGGATCATCAGTAATATACTCACTTATCTTTAAGAATCTATAAAATGTTCGTGTTGAGTTGAGTTTGCGTGATAATGATTTTGGAGTATAGCCTGTATCCTGCAACTTAGTTAAAAATGCTTGGATATCTTGATCATTGACCTCATGGATATGCTGTTTTTCCAACTCCTCAAGAAAAGAAACAAGTTGGTCAATATCTTTTCCATATGCTAATATGGTTGCAGATGCCTTATTTTTTCCTTTTAAGTAATCTTGAAATTTACCATGAGCGTCTCGAAGTTTTACCTGGTTTGACATAGACAAACCTATAATATCAACACACCTTCGTTTTGTCAATATGAATTATAAATTGATTTTAACCAGTATTACTATCATCATTTTAGTTATCATTCTTCGTAACACAATACTTTCCATTCATAATCTGATTGAAAATGAAGGGACAGTACAAGATCTGCATGATGTGTTAGATGCTAAAAAAAAAGAAAATGAGTTTTTAACACAAAGACTCTCGTATGTAAAAAGCAACGAATTTGTAGAACATGAAGCACGTATAAAATTAGGTCTTGTAAGAGAAAATGAATATCCTGTATTTGTTATGCCACCCAATAATAATCAAGAAATCTCTGGGTTAAATCAAAAACCAAACTGGGTAAAATGGAAAGAAGTTTTTAAGCTTTAATTTAGAAGTTATTATGCTCAGGTTTCAGGGATACCTTGTTGCGGGGCAAGGAGTTGAACCTTGTCTGCAAGATTATGAGCCTCGCGTGCAGCCGTACACTACCCCGCGGCAATGTACTCAAATTATATAGTTCAAACCGTATGTTGTCAAACAACGAGCCACTCTGCTTGTTTTTTGCTCATTTTTACTGTACAATTCAGATTAATCATGGCACAACGAGAAACTATTACAGTACAACCGCGAACAGTCTTTGGCAAACAGCTTAAAAAACTTCGAAGAGAAGGAATTCTTCCAGGAAATGTGTATGGCAAAAACTTTTCGTCTACCGCAGTTCAGCTTCCGTATAAAGATTTTATAGGACTTTATAACAAAGTAGGTACAACTGGGCTTGTTGATCTTGAGATTGATGGGAAAAAACATCCTGTTCTCATTCATAATATTGCAATTAATACTTTAACTCATGATCCAATACATGCTGACTTCTTTATTGTAAATTTGAAAGAAAAAATTACCGCAAATGTACCTATTATTGCTGAGGGAGAGGCAAGCGCTGTTGCAGAAAAGAAAGGTATATTACTTCAATTACTCAATGAGGCTGAAATAGAAGCACTACCTTCTGATCTTCCTGAGTCTATTGTTGTTGATGTGACATCACTTGCCGAAGTTGATGAACAAATAACAGTTGAGCAGCTAAGCACACCAACTGGTGTTACACTTCTTAACGAAGCTAATCAAGCAGTATTCAAAATAGGTGAATTAGTAACCCAAGAGGCACAAGAACAAGAAGCACAAGAAGAAGCTGAGGCTGCAGCAGCAAGTGAAGAAGGCGCAACAGAAAGTGAATCAACTGAAAAATCTGAAGGTGAATCATCATCTGACAGTGCTGAGAAGCAAGAATAATTACTTCTCTACTCTAACTCCTTGGCTAATACCTCTGCCTCAAAAAAATTAGGGTCTATAAACAACGCTTTTTCTATAAAATCCTTTGCCTTTTCATGTTCACTGAGACGTGTAGCATACACGGCTGCCTCATAATATGCAACAGGAAACTGCGGATGTTGCGAAATAACTGACTCCCAGTATATAAGCTTTTCTTTTACTTGTTGCCTAACAACTAGCTCACTCTGGTACTTCTGATATGTCTGATTCAATAATATTCCCAGAGTTGCGGTAAAAGACACCAAAAATATCACTACAAATACTCCTAATCCCTGCTTGAGATTACCATTTGAAGAAAATTGTTTGGAAAAATGCGGTAATGTTGCGGTTATTTTGCGGAGATAATCAACTTTGGGCATAGATGCATTATATCGCTGACATGCAACTCTGTCAAAAAGTTGACAAAAAGAGTTAGCAGTCGTAAACTCTAGACACGTATAGGCTGCTCTTTATGAATACAGGCGTGTAGGTCTGGTAAAGTTTGCCGGACAACGAGGAGAAGGGTTTTGATGTTCTATCAAAACAATCGGACCTCTGAATATTTATTCAGAGAGTATTTGCGGAAACCTTCAGGGTGTAGTACCATCCTAAAGCCTGCTGACAAACCATTATCGTAAGATTTTGTTGAAAACAGCAAGCACGTTACTCTCCTATACTCCAGAATTATTTACATTTGTTATTGATATTTGACTATTTGCGCACTTTTTATGTGTGTGTTTTAAAGAGCCAATAATCATTCAATGTTCATCAATATTTTAGTCCTATGTGTGGAATATTTGGTTATCTAGGAAAACAATCAAATGCGGGAGATATGATCCTTGAAGGGCTTAAGTCACTCGAGTACCGGGGTTATGACTCATGGGGCATTGTTGTAAAACAGGAAGACAATCAGCTGTACATAGAAAAGCATGCTGGAAAAATTGGAGATGCGACAATTCCATCTCTTAATGCACATGCAGGTATTGGACATACTCGCTGGGCTACTCATGGAGGAGTGACAGAGAAGAATTCACATCCTCACCTTGACTGCAACCAAGAAATTGTAATTGTTCACAATGGAATCATTGAAAATTTTGCGCAACTAAAAAGCAAATTAAAGAAAACTCATACGCATTTATCAGAGACTGATTCAGAGGTCTTTGCACACATGGTTGAAGAGAGACTCATTTATCATAATTCTTTTGCTAAAGCTGTACTTGACGCTTTTAAAGAGACAGAAGGCTTGAGTGCAATTATCGCTTTCAGACCATCAACTAACGAGTTTGTTGCTGTAAAAAACGGCTCTCCCTTAGTTTTTGGTATGAAAGATCAAGAATTCTTTCTTGCTTCAGATAGTGCTGCTCTACTGCCACATACTCAGGAGGTATATTTCTTAGAAGACAATGATGTACTTCTAATATCACAAAACGCCTATTCATTGTATGATTTTACTTATACTCCCAAACCTATTTCTTTTACAAAACTAGAGTTTTCTGCTGATGAGATTGTTTTAGGTAAACATCCAAACTTCATGATGAAAGAAATGCATGAGCAGCCATTTATTATTCGCAAAATCATGCTTGAACAACAAGAAAACATACAAGAAGCTGCACATGTCATTAAAAATGCATATGGGACATACTTTATGGGGTGTGGAACCGCATACTATGCAGCACTTGCTGGTACATATCTTTTCTCTAAAATTGCACAGCGACATATAAATGCAAGTGTAGGATCGGAGTTCTCATATTTAGTTGATTTCCTTCAAAAGGAAAGTCTTGTTGTTGCACTTTCTCAAAGTGGCGAAACTATTGATATTATCTCGAGTGTAAAAGCTGCAAAACAACAAGAAGCACAGATTATGGCAATTACCAATGTACTTGGCTCAACATTATACCGTATGGCAGATCACCGATTACTCCTCACTGCAGGCCCAGAAAAATGTGTGCTTGCAACAAAGTCATTTATTGCAAAAATTACATATCTGTATTTTCTTGCTCACGCCTTAAACGGTGATAAAAACCTGGCTAAAAAGAATATTGAATATGCAGCAAATGAAGTAGAAACGTTACTAAAAAATCAAGATAAGATCCACACACTAGCCAAGAGAATTAAGAAACATCATCATCTATATATTCTTGGCCGTGGTATATCCTACCCAACGGCACTTGAATCTGCACTAAAGATTAAAGAAGTCTCATATATTCACGCAGAAGGATTTGCTGCAGGAGAATTAAAACATGGGGTAATCGCACTTATTGAGCCAGGAACACCTGTTATTGTCTATAACCCAGAGGATGAAACATATGATGATACACTCTCCTCTGCTCATGAAGTTAAAGCCAGAGGAGCACATATAATAGGAGTCTCAAGCAAAAAAAATGATATATATGACACCTATATTCCGGTAAAAAATTGCGGAGATGCGACAATTATCCCGAATGTTGTAGTTGCCCAACTACTCGGCTATTACTTGGCACAGGAGCTTGGATTTGACCCTGATAAGCCACGAAATCTGGCCAAAAGTGTTACGGTAAAATAAATGCGGTAATACGTCGGGAATTATGCGGTAATAAAATTGTGTTTTAAACGGACGTTTTAATCCCCTTCAGGTACAGTCTCTAAAATAGTAAATAAATAAGAAATTAGACCTTGAATAAATTAGTGCCGGTAAACTACACTAATTAGGTGAGCAATACATTGACAATTTACCCTGATAAGCGATTTATTGTGTGGAAGTTCTTCGCAATTTGTCTGATTGTTCTATTTTTCTCAACTTTTGTATTCTTTGGTACCTATGGAATATTCTCATTTTTAATCACATTGTTGGTTTTTATTCCAGTACTGTACGTTGTTAGAATTATTGATAATTTCATGTCAAGAATTACATTAAAACAAAATAAAATTAGTTTTAATAAATGGTTCTTTTTTAGATACACCCTGTCACTTGAAAAAGTCATGGGTTATCACCTTGAAGTAAATAAAGAAGATAGGCAAAGAGCGGGTATTGAAGCTACTGAATTAAAAATAATTTCTTTTCCTCTGCTCACAGATGCATTAAGAGTTTACAATCAAATAAAGAGGCAGAAACTTGTCTTTTTAGGTGTGAATGATCAAATACTCGAGGAAATAGATCTGACTGTATTTAACAATCAAGATATTCAAAAACTCACTGATACTCTTTCTCTAAATATTTTGCGGTAATAGATCGGGAATTATGCGGGAATAATTAAGATTGAGGCCAGGAAGAAATTATCATCATTTCATCCGTCAATTTCAGCTGTTTATTAATTTCCTCTGTTACAAACGGCATAAAAGGATGCAGAAGCTTGAGAAGCATTAAATAAAGCGAGCTAAGAACGATGAATGATTTTTCGTCTACCCTATTTTTTACGTCTTCTATGTAGTTATCAGCAAATTCGTGCCAGGCAAAGTCATACAGGTTTTGTGCTGCGTGATTGAAGTCATAGTTATCAAGCAGCCGCGTGATATCTTCTGCAAGAGCCTTTACTTTCTGAATCATTGCCACATCGCTTTCATGCTCAGCAATTTTTTTAAGTTGTGCAAAAGAAGTGGCAATTTCCATTGATACCCCTTCTGGTTTTTTCATTTCAATGAATCTGCCCATATTCCACAATTTATTGGTAAATTTACGCATTGCATCAAGCTTGGGATAAGAAAGTGCCTGGTCATGTCCAAGTGCTGTTCCATACACAAGTGCAAATCGTACTGCATCTGCTCCATATTGCTCAATTACCTCAAGTGGATTTACAACATTTCCTTTTGATTTACTCATTTTCTTGCCCAATGGATCATTTACTAACCCATGAAGCACAATGTCTGAAAATGGTTTTTTCCCCGTTACAAAATATCCTAGCATTACCATACGAGAGACCCAGGCACGTAGAATATCGTACCCTGTTTCCATAACACTCGTTGGGTAAAACTTTTCAAAATCACCTTCTTTAGTTGTTTGCAGTGTTGCAAATGGCCACTGACCTGAGGAAAACCATGTATCAAATGTATCAGTATCCTGTTCCCAATCTCCGCTTGTTGGTGGATCACCTTCAGTAACTATCCATTCACCAGTATGAATATTGCGCCAAGCAGGAATACGAATCCCCCAAACTAATTGACGACTAATATTCCAATCCCGTAGATTTTCAAGCCACTGATTATAATGGCTAACAAAATTCTCAGGGTAAATTGTAATATCACCATTTTTTACTGCTTCAATTGCCTTATCAGCCAAAGGACGGACTTTTACAAACCATTGTTCAAGAGGCAATGGTTCAATTACCATTTTGCACTTATAACATGTTCCTACTCTATTGACATAGTCTTCATCGATCTTCTCAATCAAACCTTTTGCCTGCATCTCTTCAACAATTGCTGTGCGTGCCTGTTTGACATACAGTCCTGCAAATTTGCCAGCGTGTTCATTTAATTTGCCATCATATCCAATCACCTGCTTAAGTGGCAAATTGTGTCGCTTTGAAACCTCAAAATCATTAAAATCATGCGCTGGAGTAATTTTTACCACACCAGTTCCAAAGTCAGGATCTACAATGTCATCTCCAACCACTGCTATTTTTGCTGGACCCAAAACTGTTTCAATATCAATCGTCTGTCCTATATATTGTTGATATCGCGGATCATTAGGGTTCACCGCAACAGCAGTATCACCAAATTTTGTTTCTGGTCTAGTTGTTGCTAAGACTAATGGCCCATATTTGATGTAATACAAAGGGCTTTTTTTTTCTTCATATACAACCTCAAGATCTGAAAAAGATGTTCCGTCTTTTGTACAATAATTTACCAAACGATTGTCACGATATATTAGTCCTTGATCATACATTTTCTTAAAAGTACGATGTACTACTTTGACAATATCTTCATCAAGTGTGAATGTTGACCGTGACCAGTCAAGTGAAAAACCTAATGTGCGAAGTTGCTTCTCCATACCACCTTTATTTTCCTGTACATAATCCCAGATCATGGTATATAAGGTATCGCGGTCATAATCAAAACGGGACTTTCCTTGTTCTTGTAATTTCTTTTCAAAGACAAACTGGGTTTCAAATCCTGCATGGTCAGCACCTGGTACCCAAAGAGCAGCATACCCTTGCATGCGCTTAAATCGTATAAGTATATCTTCTAGCACCATCATTGCATGGCCGAAATGCAATGAGCCGTTTGCGTTAGGAGGAGGAAGTATGATCGTATATGGTTTTCCATCCGGGTTTACCTCTGGCGCAAAATATCCATTTTTCTCCCATGATGTATAAATTGATTGTTCTACGGACTTATGATTGTATGCTTTATCCATATATCCTGGATTCTAGCATAAATTAGGAGATGCGTACAGGCTGGTCTTATAAAAATGAGAGGATATGATCAAGCTAAAGAAAGACACTTGCAGTGTACAACCTACCCACCTATAATATCTTCTGAATCATATGAAGCTTAATACTCTTTCTCGTTATCTTATATCAGTATTTTCTAAAAATAATATTCATTCTACCGATCAATCAGGAATTCGCGTAAATCCAATTGTCTCAGAACTAGCAACTTGGTATGAAAAAATGAGAAATGCCATGGACTACCGTGACGATGAGGTTGTACTGAGAGCAGCTATTGAGAGAATTCTTAAAAGAAGACATTTCTATGGAGGAAATGGTAAAACAATTGCCGCACCTTTACTACGGGAACTTACGTGGGCACGATATTTTCCTGATGGCAGCATTGCAGAAGCGCAGACTGCCGAGGTAGAAAAAACCATAGACATGTACTTAAAGCTTCGTGAACAAGTGCTCTCAACTCATAAAATAGAGGAAGGAAAATTAAATACATTTATTTATCATCTTATTTCATCTCATCTTACATATTTACTTAGACCAGACAACAAACAAGAAACCATGGCAAACTACATGTTTCATATTTTGAAAGATAGTATTGTCCTTGAAGACGATTCTCAAACTACCCGCGACGCACAGGTATTTATTGCCACACGCAGAGCATTTGCCAAAGATGATTTAGCACTGCTTCATTACCACCTGTTTGTTCAATATTTTGGTATACCAACAGATAACACCCTCCCTACAATTATCTCTGGATTTAAAAAAGGATATACAGAAATTCAGACACAGCTTAATTACCCCCTACGACATAAAATCTTTTCAATCATAAAACGTGCTACTCCGCCATTCCTGATATTGGAAGAAGTATTATTACGAAATACTGCGCATATCGAATCCATCGTAACGGACAATCAAAAGCTGGTTGACGAAATTGTTATAGTGAGTAATGAAAAATATGCTGCAATACGCTCAAAAATTAAACGAGCAGTTATTAGAAGCCTTATATTTTTAGTATTAACCAAAACAGTTATTGCTCTTTCTATTGAAGGCACATTTGAAAGTATTGTATATGGGGAAATCATGTGGGGGAGTATTATACTTAATATTATTATTCCACCAATATTGCTCGCAATCGCTGTTGCTTTTATCCAGCCACCAGGTAAAGAAAACACAGCGATAATTGTCAAAAGAATTACTACACTACTCTATGACGAAAATCCTCAGGGTGCACATCAAATTTCCTTGGCACGAATATCAAAGAAACGTAAATCATTTCTTTATCCCTTATTTTCTTTGTTGTGGATTGGTGCATTTTTTGCCAACTTTGGTTTGATTATTTGGCTACTGAACGCCTTAGGATTTAATCCAATCAGTCAAGCCATCTTTATTTTCTTTTTAACAATTGTCTGTTTTCTCATATACCGAATTTACCAAACAGCGCGCACATTTACGGTAACACGAAAACAAAATTTACTAACACCTATTGTTGATTTTTTCTTCATGCCCATAGCACGAGTAGGGAGACATATTACTGAGGGAGTCTCTCAAGTGAATGTCTTTTTAGTGATTCTTGATCTTCTCATCGAAGCGCCTTTTAAAGGGCTCTTCTCATTTTTCGAACAATGGTTCGTGTTTTTACACACCAAAAGAGAGTACCTTGAATAGCCTCTTTAATATTGAGATTCCTGTATTTTTCGAACAACTAAAACTGTACTTTTCACGTCTTATCATGGTATGATAAAAACCAATTTTCTTTCCAGAGCAAAGGCTTGAAAATTACTCAAAACCAAACATGAAACAGCAAGTAATAACAATACATTCTGATGGCGGTGCACGTGGAAATCCAGGCCCTGCAGCATACGGATTTGTTTTAACAGACAGTGAAAAGAATATTATTTTTCAAGAAGGGAAATACATTGGTAATGCCACCAACAATGTCGCTGAATATACAGGTGTCCTAAAATCACTAGAATGGGTTGCAAAAAATATTACCGATCTTGCTTCACTTGAAATAATTCTTGATTCAGAACTTGTTGCGAGACAGATGACTGGAATTTATAAAGTGAAGAACGATCAGTTAAAAAAGTTTTATCATCAGATAAAACTATTAGAACAGCAGATTAATGTTCCTATTCGTTACACCTCAGTTCCACGCAGTCAAAATAAAGATGCAGATAGACTCGTTAACCTTGCACTCGATACTCAAGCCAACTATTCCTAGACGTTCCTTTGGTAATTCTTTACAATGGAAGTATGTCTTCAATTTTTACTTCAAGCACATCAGAAAAAGAACAACCGCTTATGCTGGTATCAGGAAGTTTGCCCTATATTACCGATCCATTTATCGAGTCAGTTTTAAATACATTTAAGCTCATTATTTTACATAATCCTCATCATTACCCAAAAAATGAGACTATCTTCCAAGTTTATAATACAGCAGTTGATACAATTAATGATTTAAAAGATCCAATTGAGTATTCTGTGTTTTTTCTATCAGGCCATGAAGATAAACAATTGCTCGAAAAATTAATTCCTAAGTTAGAACGGGATAAACCGCAAACAGTAGTAATAATACCTGTAACAAAAGTTAATCAGTTTTCAGATGTATTATTGGCACTCAAACATATTTCCTCAGTATCGTTTGCTATTGTTGGAGAGATTTTTGGAAAAAATATTCCTTCTGAATCTTCTCGATCATCTCATATTATCCATACTGCACTTACACAAAAAAGAGCAGAGTTTACCGGAAATGACTTGGTCTCAATATATCCAATAAGTGAAGATGATGTTCTCAAAGGAGTACAGCATATTCTATTTTCAAATATTGTACGAAAGCGTGTGTTCTTTTTATTTTATGAACACCCACAGACTATTATATCGACCATCCATTTATTAAAAAAAGCTGAGCCAGACTTACAAATTCTCTATGATCAACAAGCACCTTACTTTCCTGAATTACCAAAACATACAGAACTTGAAAAACAGATTCTCTCAAAATTTCATCTTTCCGTATCATATATAGATGAAATATTAGACGGATTTGAGAAAAGTGTAAAACAAACAATATATTCATCTGTACGAAAAGAACTTAAGAGGAAGCGGAAACCATCTCTTACAAAAAAACTCGTTCACAAAAAGCCTCTAACAAAATCGTTGTTTACAATTATGACTATTTCATTGTTATTGTTTATTATCATAAATGTGCTACTCACATTAAGCGGGGTATTGTTAGCAAAACAATCATTGCAATCACTACAAAATGGTAACTTTTCCAAAGCTCATACTCAACTATCATATGCAAATAAATGCTTTACCATCTCCCAACCTGTTATAAGCCTGGGATTTACTATAGCACGTCAATTTCATCTTCCTGCTATTGAGAGTAGTTACGCAACTTTTACTTCAGGTATGCAGTTAAGTAGGCTTGCCTCTTCAGAACTCGCAAAAATCAATAAAATCCAGTCTGGATTAAAGGAAGAAGAACTACTGGAAACGCTAGCTACAGCATCCTATCTCTATTTTGCCGCACAATCTTCTCCCACCTTTGCACGTATACCATACGTGAATGAGCTTGCGAATAATGCAAGTGGTAATATTCTCGCAACCAGTTCAGTACTCCCGGAGATTCTCGGATATACAAAAGAGAAGCGATATTTATTGCTATTTCAAAATAGCGGAGAGATAAGACCAACAGGAGGATTTATTGGATCAGTCGGTGAATTAACAATAGAAAAAGGTAAAACGACATCATTTACAATTCAGGATGTATACGATATAGACGGTCAACTACAAAATCACGTAGAGCCTCCATTTATAGTACGCAGATATCTCCAACCTCACCTTTACTTGCGTGACAGTAATTTTGCACTTGATTTCCAAGAAGCAGCAACAACCGCTGCATCGTTATACCAGCAAGCAGGAAATAAAACAGTTGACGGAGTAATTGGTATTGACTATGAAGTCCTACGGCAAATCATTACCGAAGTGGGACCTCTCTATCTCCCTTCATACGATAAAACCATTGACGCAGAGAATAGTTTCTCTTTTATTCATTCCACTATTGAAGACACCTTCTTTCCGGGATCATCTCAAAAGAGAAGCATTTTACAAGAAGTTTTTGGTCAAATTACAATCAAGTTACAAGATCCCAAAAACGCTCTTGCAGTTTCCAAATTATTTCCTACACTGGTTGAAGAAAAACATATATTATTTGCATTTAAAGATCCTTTTATCCAAGAGATATTTACTATGCAACGATTTGCAGGAAGTACTGAAAAATTACCAAGTAATTCTTCGAACAAAGTATCAGAGTATTTTGCTGTCAACGAGGCAAATATCGGTGTAAATAAAGCTAATACACATATTTCCCGTAGTGTATCTCTTACTCAAAAAATAAGTCAACAAAAGATTGCTTCAGAAGCACATATTACATTTAAAAATACCGGTAGAGAAGAGTATAAAGTATTTTTACGAGTTGTAGTTCCGCAGGGGAGCACCTTTGAAAAGCTTGAAATAAACGGCAAAGAAGAAGAGACGATACCCGCAATTACTAATCCTCGTATCTATGAATCATCAACATTTAAGCTTCCTGCAGAAACTGAGATTATAGAAGAAAATTACCATGACAAGAAAACATTTGGATTTGTCACAACTGTATCTGGAAACACAAATAAATCGGTTACTTTATTTTATTCACATGCACAAAAAATTCCACTAAATCCATTTACCTATAATCTTTTTTATCAAACACAACCAGGAACAACAGGCTATCCATTTACCGCAACAGTTCAATATCCTACAACATTAATACCGCAAGAAGTAAACATGGGATCAGCTACCAATAGACAGATAGTTGTACAGATACCAAGTATTAAAAAAGATCATAAAATAACAGCAGAATTTCTCTACCGTTAATCAACTACAAGAATACTAAATACATACCCCTGTTCGTTTAGCTCTACAGCTCCAATACCTATCCGTGAATATTGTGCTGAGAGAAGTTGTTGATAATACACAGGTATCTGCTGTACACCATGAAAAGCAATTCCAGCATTTTGTGCATATATGGGGATGAAATATGCTGTTTTATACTGAATTCGACTTTGAGCAAGTAAATCGAAAGGAGTAGACCCATTAACTTCTTCACGTGAGAGTATCTGATTTGCACTTATTCCTTGTGCAAGGGTTCCCGCAACAAATGTGATATCTTTATCAATGCTTAGTGGTAATACATTCTTCTTTTGTCTTTCAGTATTAATATGTTCAAATAGAGCTGTTGCCTCAGTTTGTATGAGTATAAGAGACCCATGAGATTGAATTGGAGCTTCTTCTGTGTGTGTAGGATCAGGAACAAGAAAATTAAAGAGAGAAAATAGTGGTCTACCCAATATACGATTCTGTGTACTCTCGACAGACTGCAGACCAATTACCAGACCATTTACTACTATACTCCTGCTAATGGAGTTCTTAATAAATTCGGTTACTGGCAATGAAAGAAAAACAGTTGCCACGCAAGTTACAATAATAATAAACGTTCCAGTTCCAGCGAGTAAAGTTCCTGGCCAGATTCTCAGTTGCAATAATTCTTGCTGAACATTCAGTAAAATAAGACGATAACAGATAAAGGCAATACCCGTAAGAAGAAACGCTAAGACCAAGAATCCTAACCCATCAGCGAGCCCTTTTGAAAACGATAGATATAATTGTAAAAACGATGCAATATGTTTATAGAGCATGAGAGAGAACATTGCCACTAATCCTGTAAGAAGGAATGTTAACAATGATCGGACAAAATACCGCTGTCGCTCAGATATTACAAATATACAAAGACAAGCGAAAAAAAGTAGATCAAGAAGAGTAAAGGGGAATAGTTCTAGTATTTTTTGTAAAAACAAAAGGTAATTCGAGAAGGTCATAAGTTTATGATATAATAATTTGTGTCTCTCGCATAGAGAGAAGAGAAAACCCCCATGTTAGGCAAATTTATCCATCATCGTCATAAAATGCCAAAAATTCTCAAAAAGCTGTTTCGAGGTAAAAAATTAATAGTAATTATAATACTCCTCTTTTTATTCGTTAGTACAGTATCAGCTTCATATTTTTTTGTATTAAAAGACATTCCTTCAGCTGCAAAAATCGCACAGAATAATTTTCCACAATCAACCAAAATTTATGACAGAAATGGAGTACTTCTTTACACTATCTACAGTACCCGTAACCAATCTTTTGTACCTCTCGAACGGATTCCGAAACCTATTCAACAAGCCACAATTGCAACAGAAGATAAAGATTTTTATAAACATGGCGCGATTGATCTTCGAGGTATTGCCCGTGCTTTTTACTCAACAGTCTTTAAAAAAGAGATCCAAGGAGGATCAACAATTACACAGCAATTAGTAAAAAATTCTCTGCTGAGCCCTGAACAAACAATTACACGCAAAGTAAAAGAAATTATCCTCTCCTTTGTAGTAGAAGGACTGTATTCAAAGGATCAAATACTTGAGATGTATCTTAATCAAGTTGCCTATGGAGGCACAGCATGGGGAGTACAGTCAGCAAGTTACGTGTATTTCAATAAACCAGTCTGGGATTTAAATCTTGCAGAAGGAGTGTTTTTAGCCGGACTTCCAGAAGCACCAAGTATTTACTCTCCTTTTGGTCCTAACCCTGAACGAGGAGAACAACGTAAGGCAGAAGTATTGCGTCTTATGCGTGAACAAGGATATATAACAGAGCAACAAGAAAAACAAGCAAAAGAGACAAAACTCACTTTTTCTGAGCACGTTGATACGATTGAAGCACCCCATTTTGTCATGTATGTAAAGGATTTGCTCGTTAAAAAGTATGGTCTCCGGCAAGTAGAACAGGGTGGATTACAAGTGAGAACTTCTCTTGATCTCAGTATCCAAAACTTTGCCCAACAAACTGTTGCTTCTGAAGTTGCAAAGCTTGAGGGCAGTAATGTCACTAATGGGGCATCACTTGTGACCAACCCTCAAACCGGCGAAATTTTAGCGATGGTTGGAAGTCGGAATTACTTTGATGCAGAAAATGATGGCAATGTAAATGTCACACTTGCAAAAAGACAACCTGGATCATCGATTAAACCAATTAATTACGCTACAGGACTCATTAAAGGGTATACTGCAGCAACTCCTATAATTGATGAGAAAAAATGTTTTCCAAATCCAAGTGGAAAAGCATATTGTCCTGTGAATTATGACGGATCGTTCCATGGAGTAACCAATATGCGTTCAGCATTGGCAAATTCCTACAATATTCCGGCAGTTAAAATGCTCCAAATGAATGGACTTGATGCAATGATTGCCACTGCATCTGCAATGGGCATCAATTCGTTCCAAAACCCTGAACGATATGGCCTTTCACTTACGCTTGGTGGAGGAGAGGTAACAATGTTGGAAATGTCAGAAGCTTTTGGAGTATTTGCAAATGGTGGATATAAAATACCGCTTCAGCCAATCTTGAAAGTCACTGACAGAAATGGCAAAGCTTTAGAAGAGTATACCCCTCCTAAAAGTCCTATATTTGGAGAGAAAGTAATTCCTGAAGGAGTTGCATTTATTATTTCTCATATTCTGCAAGACAATAACGCAAGAACCCCTGCTTTCGGTTCTAACTCACTTCTACGTATTAAAGATTATCCTGTCTCCGTAAAAACTGGCACTACAAATGATTATAGAGATAACTGGACAGTAGGGTACACACCTTCTTATGTTGTAACAGTGTGGGTGGGTAATAACAATAACACACCTATGAGAGGAGTAACTTCGGGAGTTACAGGGGCTGCCCCGATCTGGAATAAAATCATGAGTGAGTTATTAGAAAACACAAAAAAAGAACCTCTTCAACAACCTCAGAATGTCGTGGGAAGAGAAGTATGTTCATCATCAGGACTCTTACCTCCTCCTGAAGGAACTCCCGATAGGTGTCCTACACACTTTGAATATTTCCTTAAAGATAATGTTCCAACAAGAACAGATCCAGGACGTACCAAAGTATTTATCAATCAAGAAACTGGCGGTCTTGCAGAAGAAGGACAGACAGAAAACATTGAGGAAAAAGATGAAATAGTTATAACCGATGAAACTGGGGATCGATACTGCGTTACCTGTCCACACCCACAAGCATCACCAACTCCAACACCTTAAGCTTTTGTATATCGAGAAATCCACAAAAATCCGGTTATTACCGCAGTCATTAACATTCCTTGTTGCAAAGTCAAGAAAAAATGATCTGCCACTCCTATCAATAGAATACTTATAAAGATGGCTCCAGTTACTGAGAAAAATGCATTTTTCTCAGGCTTACTATTCCAAATAGCTATAACGCGCTGTACTGTCTTTACTAAGAAGATACTCACTGGTATTGCTCCTAGAATACCTACTTGCAACAATACCAAAAGATAAATATTGTGAACAGGTTGTAGGAGGACAGGAGTAATCTCTGTTTGATACTCAAGCATAAAGGGGAAATAATTTAATAATCCAACACCGAAAATCATGTGTGATTGAATGATTGTAAGTGCGATAGTTGCAAGATCTATACGAGAAGTAAAATCAGTTGATAGGAATGATTCAGGAGCAAAACGCTGTGCCAAAAATGCAATACACATAAGACTTCCAAACACAATTATCCCTCCTGTTCTTGAGGAAATAGTGCGTGAATAGACTAACCATACCAAAGTAAGAATAAAAATAAGAATAGTAAGTCGTGAGAATGTTAAAAATAAACAGATAACCGCAAGCACAGTAGCAATTATAATCCATGATTTTTTCCATCCTTTTGACAGCATTTTGCTATAGACAATAAGCAATAATGATGCACTAAACATAAAAAAGGCGAGAACATTTGGATGAGGGAAACTACCATAAGCACGAAGAATTTCCTTCCCATACAAACTAACCGTTGATATTCCAATCGTAGCAGGAGAAAATGTACGTTCTCCAATGAAATACCACAGTCCTCCTACTGATGATTGAGTAAAAAACTGCCAAAAAACTAATATGCTTTGTATAAAAACAGCTACTGAGAATACTTGGGCAATAGCAGGAAAATCTTTTTTAGAGAAAAGCTGGGTTATGATATACCCTAAAAAAATCATCTCCACAAGCTTAACAACACCGTAGAAAGCAACCACAGGAACTGGCGCAAGCAGCAGAGAGACTATAAGTACAAGAAAGCCAAACACCACTCGTTCTGACAGAAAAAAACCTCGTTTTCTAAATGATCTGAAAAGAGAAGGAATAGAGATTATAAAAAGTAGACCAATAAGGATATCAGTTATATAAAGAGTTGGAGATAAATAATCCACGCGAATTCCAGACACATATGAAAAATCAAACCAGAAATGCTTTCCAAACTGAGAGATAATAAAAAAAAGAATACTAAAAAGGAGCGTGCGTTGAACAAGTAGTGTCACTTCTTTTTGATAACTAAAACTCTTTCACGATCTTCACCTGATGATTCTGTGGTTACTTCTGAATCTTCAACAAGCATCATATGAATTAAGCGTCTCTCCCATGGTTTCAGTCCTCGAATTGTTTTTTCAACACCTGTCGCAACTACTTCATCTTTTAATCTTTGTGCAAGATCAGAAAGATATGCTTCTCGTTCTTCTCGATATCCACCAACCTCAACAATCACTCTTTTATATTCTTCTTGTTTTGCTGCAACTATCTGACCAAGTAAATACTCAAGTGAAGAAAGAGTGTTTCCATGCTTTCCAATAAGAAGTGCATTTTCCTGTGTATCAAGTGCAACATGATACCCATTCTCATCTTCAGAGACAGAGACTGTTGCCTCAACACCTATTTTTTTCAAAAGGTCGTCGGTAATTTGCTGTACAAGTGTGTTATTTTCCATGGTTTTTTATTTTCTGGATCCAAGGAGTAAGTCCTCCGAATCCTACTAAAAGATATTGCTGCAGTATACCAAAAATTGTGAATGTATTCCAGTAGAGAGTAAGACCGAATGGAAGAGAATAAGAAAACCACCCAATCATAAGCGGAAAAATAAACATTGATTGTGTCTGAATTGCAGTTTGAAAATCATCTTTCTTTTTCTTAACAGTTGTTGCAGGCATCATCATTTTTGATAGGAAAAACTGTAATATACCTGTTACAAGTGGGGCAAGAATAATAAGAGGTGTTGATTCTAATAATGCTGCAGGACTTTCTGCAAGGGAAATTCCAAAAAAGGTTGGGTCCCATGCTTTATCAATATGCAAAAATGAAAAATACAATGTATCATTCACCTTAGCAATTGCATCAGCAGAATTTAGTGATACAACTTGGGTTAAACTATGATACAGAGCAATCATAATAGGAAATTGGATCAATACCGGTAAACAGCCTGAAGCAGGGTTTATATTATTCTCTTTATACAATCTCATCATTTCCTGCTGCTGACGAGTTCTGTCATTCTTATATTTCTCCTTTATATCACTCAACTGTGGTGCTACATCCTGCATTTTCTTTGATGATCGAATTTGTGCTGACATGAGCGGAAAGAGCAGTATTCTGATAAATGCAGTCATCAATATTACCGCGAAACCAACGGCGTACGGAACGTGGAGAAAAACCATTAATTGGTAGAAAGCGACTAAAATGTTCGTTAGCGGAATAGTAAAAAGCGTATTGAATAATTCCATAACAATGTTACATTATACCTTCTTTTTTAAAGATTTGCTCGATGTGATGACGTAATTCATTAGAGCCTACATCTATACTTTTTTTGCGAATATAGAACACTAGTGAATACGGTAATGGAGTTTTTTTTACTATGTCTCCTAGTATTGATCTATATAGACGCTTTATACGATTACGATCTACAGCAAGGGAAGCAACTTTTTTACTTATCACAAAACCACAGCTAAAATCTTGTGTTTTCTCAAATCTCAATACAAAATAAGGAGATTGAATTGAGTTACGAGGAACACCATTTCTAAATGAGTATCTATGCTGTTTAGTGAGCATTATACGGAGTGTCGGCCTTTTGCACGCTGTTTCTTGATAACTTTTCGTCCTGCTGCTGATGCACTTCGTACAAGAAAGCCATGTTTTTTAAGCCCTTTCTTTTTATTATTTTTTGTCATTCGTTCTGACATAAGCAAACACTATAATACCAAAAATCATACTGTATCTCAAGTAGCTATCTGCCTGCGCCTCCACAATAGTTGCAAAGTTTTTTCAACTGAAAGTGCTATCGCAATCCAACAAAACCCTGCGATAAACCCTGCCAGTACATCACTAACGTAATGGACACCAAGATATACACGGCTTATACCGACAAGCAGAATAATACTGCAATTTATTACCACACTTACCAATGTAATCGTAATATTATGTGATACACGATGCACATATAAAATAAGAGTAGAATAAAAGACAAAGGCATTCATTGCATGACCTGAAGGAAAACTATAAAGAGGCTCTACAATCAACGGAGACATATCAGGACGCGCTCTCCCAATGATATCTTTCAACACGAGGTTAAGAAACACTCCTGATATAAAAACAAGAATAACCATCAGTGCTTCTCTTTTACGCTTACGGATGATAGAAATAAGAAGAATCGCTACAAGGAAAATCAACAACAATTCATTCCCTAGCGAAGTTATTGCAAGCATAAGAGTAGTTAGCATTGGTGTGCGCAATTCATACACAACCATACTCATAAAGACATCTATCTGATGAATTGACGAAATATTTTTTGCAAGCATAAGGAACATAATAAACGAGAGAACACTCACACTAATCCCTATCATAATTTCTGTTGCAGGCAATAGAGCAGTACGATATAGTGACTGTGTTTTCTTTTTCATATCTTTATTGTACATTGACACTCAAAAGGGTTGCAATTTAAGAAAAAGTATATTACCGTTAATGTATGGTAAGAGTTGCAATTAACGGATATGGGCGTATTGGCAGAGTTGCACATCGAATTATTATTGAACGATTTTCCCAAGACATAGAAGTAGTTGCCATAAATGCTGGTTCAAGTACAGATATTATGGGGTGGATGTATTTACTTAAATACGATTCTGTCTATGGCCCTCTTTCTAAAAACCTTTCTGCAAGAGAAGAAAATGAACCAGATACTGATATCATCGGATACCTTACCGTAGAGAACAAGGAAATTCCCGTATATTCTCAAAAAGACCCAACAAAACTTCCTTGGGGTGATTTTCATGTTGATGCGGTTATTGAGTCAACCGGTGCATTTACAAAAGCTGAAGATCTCCAAAAACATATAGCAGCAGGAGCTAAATCAGTTATTTTATCTGCCCCATTTAAAGATGACGGAGGTAACCCAACATATGTACTCGGAGTAAATTTATCAAAAGATGCAACACAAGTTGAAAATATTGTCAGCAATGCATCGTGTACAACCAACTGTATTGCGCCGGTTGCACAAATAATGCATGAAGCCTTTGGTATTGAAAAAGCAATGATGACAACAATTCATGGATATACTTCTGATCAAAGAATTCAGGATGGTGGACATAGAGATTATCGCAGAGCTCGTGCTGCTGGTGAAAATATTATTCCAACCTCAACAGGAGCAACAAAGGCGGCAGCCCTTGCAATCCCAGATTTAAAAGGAATATTTAATGGACTTGCAATTCGAGTACCTGTACCTGTTGGTTCTCTTTCTGATTTTACGTTTTTAGTAAAAAAAGATACTACTACTGAGGAAGTCAATCAAACGCTTGAAAAAGCGGCATCAGACGCGCGATTTGATGGCATCTTTACGGTAACTCATGACCCGATTGTAAGTAGTGATATCATAGGTGATCCGCACTCATCTATTGCTGATCTTTCTCTGACTCAAGTCGTTGGTGGAAACATGGTCAAGGTAATTGCATGGTATGACAATGAATATGGATATGCTAATAGGCTTATTGAAGAAGTGTTGCTTATCGGCAAACTACACGCATCTGCATAATTGTCTCTCTTCATGAATAGTATTCGTAATATCACTGTTTCGGGCAGAATTGCCTCTGGTACAACCACCCTTGCAAAAGGTCTTGCTGATGCATTGCAATGGGAGTTATTTGAGGGAGGAGCGTTATTTGAAAAATACCACCAAGATCTTGGTGTACCAGAAACTCAGGCACATTTACGACCGGATGATATTGATCTTCAATTTGAAGAGATGATTAAAAAAATGCTTAAAGAACAATCGCATATTGTTATTCAAAGTCATCTCGCCGGATTTGATGCACAAGAAATACAAGGAGTATATAAAATTCTTGTTATTTGTGAAGATGAGACCGGTCAAGATCAGTCTGGAATCAGAATAGACAGACTCATAAACCGGAAAAACATTTCAGTAGAAGAAGCAAAACATGAAATAAAAGAAAGAGAAAAGAAAAACCTTGAAAAATGGCGAAGACTTTATGCACACAATGATCCTGAATGGGTGTATTGGAAGAGAGAGTATTATGATCTCGTTATTAACACATATACTCTGAACAAACACCAAGCAATACAACAGGCACTGAAAGCAGTAACATCTCTTTTATCTTCGTAGTACTTCATAAGCAGGAAGTTTCTTTCCTGATAATAGTTCGAGCATAGCCCCTCCTCCAGTTGAGATAAAGCTGAATTTATCAAGCATTTTGTTTTGGCGCAAATATGATACAGTATCTCCGCCTCCTACGACAGTATATGCAGGCGAATGAGCAAGTGCATGCGCAATAAGCCGAGTTCCTTGTTCGGTCAGAGGATTATGTCCTGTTTTTCCAACTGGACCATTCCAAACAATTGTTTTTGCAGTATTTAAAACCTGAATAAAATTCTGGGCACTTTTCATCGTAATATCGAGTCCTGAGTCTATAAGATCAGCGACCAATATTATGGATCTCTTACGAGTACTACGAGCATGCTGTACCTTCATTAGTTCTTTTGCATGGTCAGCAACTTCTCCTCCAACCAACACAAAATCTGCAACTGCATGCATCTTCTCAACCATTGGCAACTTTGTCTCAATCTTTGCTCCTCCAATAAGTACTGCCAAGGGACGATTTGGATTATTCATAACTTTCTCAAGTGTATGTATTTCTTTTGTAAAATGAATACCTGCGTATGAAGGAAGAATACGTGCCACACCTACTGTTGAGGCATGTTCACGATGGGCAACAGCAAATGCTTCATTAACAAAAACATCTGCAAGATTTGCAAGTTGCTTTGAAAATTCCTTGTCATTTTGTTCTTCTTCATCAAAAAATCGAATGTTTTCGAGTAAAACAATTGACTTACCAATTTTCCATCCACCAAACGGTGATGAATGTTCCTGTAGAGGTTGGTGCAATATCTGAGAATACCATTTTGCAATTGGATGAAGTGACCATGATCGATCTCTTCCTTCTGGTCTCCCAAGATGTCCAACAAGAATAATATTACATTTATTTTTTTGTAGTGTCCGTATGGATTCAATTGAAGAGAGAAGCCTGGTATCATCCAAAATCCTGCCTGCACGAATATCAACATCACTATCAATCCTCAATAATACTGTTTTGTTCTTTATCCTGGAAGATACAAGAGAAGAAAGGGCAGCCATACTCTTTTTATACACAATCCAATGTAACTTTGGCAATTATTGAGCAAAGGGTGAGATAGACGGTTGAAGAGGAGAAAATTGACAATTCACACTCTGTTCTGTGCCTCTAACAAAGTATGTTTCTCGACCATAACAGTTACGAACCACTATTCCTGCAGGAGCCTCTATTCTTTCAGGTTCTGTGTCTTCTAACAAAGCTGTCATAATACTGTTCCACATAGGAGCTGCTCCTGTAATTCCTGACGTTAGATTCGGACTCATTGGTGTATTATCATTATTTCCAACCCATGTCGCAACCACATATTGCTTTGTAAACCCAACAGTCCAGTTATCGCGTTTATTATCAGTTGTCCCTGTTTTTACAGAAACTTGATGACCTGGAATGTGTAAAGGAGAATCAGAACCAAAAGCAGCAGATCGAGCAGTATTATCAGCTAGAATATCTGCGATAATAAATGCATTTGCAGGATCAACGACTTGCCTTGGTTCTATTTCTTTATGATATATCTTTTTACCATACGCATCAGTTACTTCGATGATTGGATTTATATTTACCCTTTGTCCATTGTTAGCAATTGTTCCAAATACAGTTGAGAGATCTGTCATTTTTGTTTCACCTCCACCAAGGGTAATTGATAGTCCGTATCTACTGGAGTCATTCCATGTAGTAATCCCCATCTTCTTCCCCATAGAGATAATATTGTTTACACCAAGCTTTTGTGCGACACGAACTGCTGGAATGTTATATGAATTTGCAAATGAATTTCTAAGAGTTTGCCTGCCATGATACGATCCGTCATAATTTACTGGAGTATATGAAGGTCCTCCATCAGTGGATGCAATAGTGAGTGGGGAGTCCTCAAGCATAGTTGCTTCTGTATATCCACTCTCCAAAGCAAGCGTATAGGTTACAATTTTAATTGTTGATCCAGGTTGGCGGAGAGATGTGGCAATATTTACATTTCCATCATGCTCTGTGTCAAAATAATTGCGGCTTCCCACCATTGCAAGAACATCTCCATTGTTGGGATTAGTTACAAGTGCTGCACCATTTTGAACATTAAGGTAGGCATTCTCATCAACATGACGAATAACTGCATTCTCAACTTCTTGCTGCATCTCATAATCCAAACTTGTCCGTACCTGTAGACCTCCGCGTTCAACTTCATTGATACCATACTGTTGTACAAGCAAATCTTTCACATACATGACGAAATGAGGGGCCTTAATTGGGACAGCAGGACTCATAAATACCAATTCTTGCTGAAATGCCTCATTTGCCTGTTTTTGATTGATATATCCATCCCTGACCATTGCTGCCAATACTTCTTTCTGTCTATTTTTCCAGAGCTTGCCTTCACCAGAAAAAGGAGAATAAATGCTTGGGGCACGAGGTAGCCCAGCAAGAAACGCACTCTCTGCAAGAGACAGCTCTGATACTTTTTTCCCAAAATATATTTCACTTGCAGATTCAACGCCCCATGCAGTACCACCGTATGGTACATAATTAAAGTACATTTCAAGTATTTGATCTTTGGTATATTTTTGTTCTGACCATAGCGCTAGCACGACTTCTTTTACTTTACGTTTAATGGTTGGTTCAGGCGTAAGAAAAGCAGACTTAATAAGCTGCTGAGTAATAGTTGATCCTCCTTGTAAATAATCTGTGCTGATATTTGATACAAATGCACGAATAATTCCACGCAGATCAAATCCTGGGTGATCATAAAAATCCTTATCTTCAATCGCAATAGTTGCATGTTTTAATTCTTGAGGAATATCGCTTAACTGTACTACTGTCCTGTTTTGATTTGCATAAATTTCGTATAGCAAAACATTATTCCTGTCGTAAATTTTGGTCGTTTTTGGAATATATGAAATTGAGAGATTTTCAGGATCAGGAAGTTCTGATACAAATATTATGAAAAGAAGCGGAACAAATAATAATAAAAATGACATCACAACACCAAGAAGAAAGAACTTTAATTTATAAAAAAAAGAAGGTTTATAAATATGCTTAGATATTCTTTTTTTTCGTTTCTTCTTTCTTTTCTGAGCAAGAATAGGGGAGATAGTTTTTCCTATTTTAGCAGCAATTGTAGATTTCAATTCATAGAATAAGTTCTCAACTCGTTGAAAGTTCTGAGCTGTTTTGCTTAACATCTTTTTTATAAATAAAAAAATGGTCTTAATCGTACTGCCTACTATAAGTCCTACTTTTTGAAATGAAAAAGTAGAAGATAATGAACTGGATTTTTTACTTCGTCGTTTTTTTGATGTAGAGTTACGTGTTTTCTGAGAAAGAGGTTTTGTCTTTTCCCCAAAAGCGGATATGCGGGAAATAAGCATCACTATTTTTTGTCCAGCAATGATAAAAAGATCTCCAAGGGTAATAACTGCTATCAAAAGCATTAATATAATCTGCCGTAACACTGCCATAAAATCGTGATGGGATTTATGTCTGGATTATACACAATACAGGCTTAAATAGAAAGACATGAAACAACTTTGTTTTCATTTTTGAACTAAATTGCGTACAATAGATGTATGCGCTTTCTTGTTGTAGGATCATCTGTTGTTGATATGTTCTCAGAACTCGACTCTCCTCAAAGCGCATCTATCAGCAATCAGACTATTACCTTTCATCTAGGAGACAAAGTACCTGTTGATATCAATCATCAAGCATTAGGAGGAAATGGAATGAATGTGTCGGTAGGATTAACCCGCTTAGGGCTTCCTGTGACATTCTATACCTATGTGGGATCAGACTCACTTTCAGCAAATATTGAACAAACTCTGCAAAATGAAGGGGTTGAGACAATTTTTGAGAGAGATTCTCTCACCAGCTCGCTCTCTTTTATTCTAAATGTTAATGATGACCGAATTATATTTTCCCATCACCCTATACGGAATCATGATTTTTCACCGCCAAAAGATTCAAACTTTGATTTTATTTTTCTTAGCTCTGTTGGCGCACACTGGGAGAACACCTATAAAAAAGTCCTTGCCTATGCAACGCAAGCAGGAATACCTATTTTATTTTCGCCAGGATCAAAACAACTCGATACACCGATAGACATGTTTTTCTTAGCACTCCATCAATCTGAAATGCTGCTTGTGAATACTGAAGAGGCGAGAGTTATTACTTCATATTTTGGGGAGACACATTCGAATATTGAATCATTGTGTAATAGCTTAGTAAAACTCGGGCCAAAAACCCTATCATTAACTGATGGAGCGAATGGTGCATATGCCTATCACAAAAATCAACTATTTCATATACCTCCTTTCCCAAATCTCACCAAACCAGAAAAAACAGGAGCAGGTGATGCGTATGCTTCAGGATTTTTAGCGGGATATATGCATACAAAAGATATAACTGAGGCTATGCGGTGGGGGAGTGCAAATGCATATATGGCAATGCAAGAGGTGGGTGCGCAGAATGGATTGGCTACACAAGAAAAACTATTGAATACTTTGCAAAAACATGATACCTTTAAAGCATCGCTTGTAGAACACTCATAATATGACTCTTTCAGAACTCCATCAAAAAGCAAAACAAGAACACTGGGCAGTTCCTCATTTTAATTTTTCAACTCTCTCACAATTACAAGGTATTTTAGAAGGTGCAAAAGAAATGCGCGCACCTGTAGTTGTTGGGACATCTGAAGGGGAACGAGAATTTATTGGTCTTACTCAAGCAGTATATCTTGTAAGAAGCTATCGTGAAACATATGATATTCCAATTTTTCTCAACGCAGACCATTCCCGTAGCTTTGAAACAGCAAAAGCAGCGTGTGATGCAGGATATGACTCCGTACACCTTGATGTTTCTAAAAAATCATTTGAGGAAAATATAGAAGAGACAAAACGAGTTGTTGATTATGTAAAAAGTACACGTCCTGAAGTAGAAGTAGAAGGAGAGTTGGGGTATCTTGCTACTGAATCATCTAAGATATATAAAGAAGCCATAGAAATTCCTGAGGACAGTTATACTAAAATTGATGAAGCTGTCAGATATGTGCAAGAGACTAAGATCGACCGATTTGCACCAGCAATAGGAAATCTACACGGAATTGCCGCCAATAATCCTAAAATTCAATTTGATCTTATTAAAAGTCTTACTGATGCACTTCCTAAAAACCTCACTTTTGTTTTGCATGGAGGATCAGGAATTACCGATGAAGATATGAAAAAAATAGTAGAACTTGGATTTAATAATGTTCATATCTCAACTGAAATTAGAGCAGCATATACTGATGGCCTTCGCACGTACCTTGATGCAAATCCTGAGGAAATCTCTCCTGCTAAATATCTTGAGCCTGCCAAAAATGCAGTCATTCCCCTCGTAAAAGAAAAATTGGCAGTGTATAACACCGTAAACGTCATATAATTGTATGAAGATAGTATTAGGCGCAGACCATCGTGGATTTACACTCAAACAAGAGATCAAACAATATTTGCTTGAACATAATTACACCCTAGAAGATGTTGGAGACCTGAATCCCGATACCCCTGAAGATTATCCTGACATTGCAGTTGCTGCTTCAAAAGAAATGTTGAAACATCCAGAAAATATAGGTGTTGTTATCTGCGGATCTGGCGCAGGAATATCAATTGCTGCCAATAAGATTAGAGGTATTCGCTGTGGATTTGGTCTTAATCCTGAACAGGTACAAGCAGCACGTAAAGATGATGATATTAACATGCTAGCACTTGCATCAGATTACACGTTAAAAGATGAGGCAATTGCTATGGTAGAGTCATTGATTAAAACTCCTTTTATTCCAAACGAAAGATACACGAGAAGATTAGAAAAAATTACAGCTCTAGAACAAAAATCTCATGCATCCTAGTACAATTCAAATTATTCCAGGAGTTTTGGAACAAGAATGGAATAATATAGAACAAAAACTCCAAACAATAAAGGGTTTTTCCCCCTCAGTTCACGTTGATATTATTGACGGTATATTTGTTGACAATCAGACATTTTTAGATCCCACACCCTTCTTGTCATATTCACAAGAGCTTTTTCTTGAGCTTCATATGATGGTACAAGACCCAATTACCTACATTGAACCATTCGCTCATGCCGGATTTAAGCGCTTCATAGGACAGATTGAGATGATGCCTGATCAACAAGCATTTATCGATATGGCAAAAAAATATGGTGAAGCAGGTCTTGCTATAGATGGTCCCACCTCTCTTGAAAAAATCACCGTACCACTTGATTCACCTGACTGCTTTCTTGTGTATACTTCAGAGAAAGTGGGCTTCTCAGGCCCTCCTCTTCTTGATCAACGGCTTGAAAAAGTAACGCAGCTAAGAGCACAGACTAGTTCGATTATTGAAGTTGATGGCGGAATAACTGATAAAACACTCCCAAAAGCAATAAAAGCAGGCGCGAATCGAGCTATCGCAACCAGTTTCATTTTCTCAAATTCTAATCCAGAGAAGAATTATAAAACTCTCACAGCTTTAGGAGAATAGTGCTCTCGTAAGAGGAAATATCATCAAGAGAACCTGTAAGAAAAGTGATATTCCTACAGAAATAATTAATAAGCGATTCCACGGGCGTATACCACCTCTCACAATAAATACAATAATCATCTCGCACACAACAAAAACATTAAATACCACTAAACGAGCAGTAGACTCTGAGAATTGAGTTAGAAGTGCCGCAAATAACGCAACAACACCAATAGAAAGAGGTACAGAGATTTTTATGATTTTCATAAGACGTGCTTTATTTAAAATATGTTCAGAAATATCCCGCGGTTTTTGTGATAATAATTTTCCTCGTTTTGTATCTGTAGCAACGGCAAGTGCAGGGAATCCGTCTGAGACAAGATTAATCCACAGTATCTGTGTTGCAGTAAGCGGAATAGGGAGTCCGAGCAAAATACCGATAAATACCGCCAAAAACTCTGCTGCATTTGATGCAAGCAAATATACGACAACATGTGTAATATTGCCAAATATATTTCGTCCTTCCTCAACTGCCCGAATTACTGTTGCAAGATTATCATCGGTAATAACCAGATCTGCTGCCTCTTTTGCTACTTCAGTTCCTTCTCTTCCCATTGCAACACCAATATTTGCCTCAGTTAATGCAAGTGAATCATTCACTCCATCACCAGTTACGGCAACAACATATCCAGCTGATTTATATAATCGCACTAATCTTAGCTTGTCCTCAGGCCTCATACGAGCAAAAACACGAATCCGGGGAAGTAACTTGAGCAGCTCCTCATCTGATAAATGGCTTATTTCCTCTGTCGTTACAGCTAGATCTTTTTCCTCAATCATGCCTATTTCTGTAGCAATTGCAGACGCAGTAATTGGATTGTCTCCAGTTACCATAACCACACGAATACCAGCAATTTTTGCTTTTCTAAGCGCCTCAGCAGCTTCTATTCGCGGGGCATCATAAATTCCAACCAAACCAATAAATTCTGGATCTTTTTCACCAACGGCTTGTGCAAATCCAATAACTCGAAGACCTTCCTTTGCCAGAGACTCCATTTTTGCTTCAATTTTAGCGTTTTGAGCGGACTTCGTAATAGCAAGAATACTTTCAGGTGCTCCTCGATAAAACGTGTGTTTTTTACCCTTTATGTCTTCCCATACTGTCTCTATTATTTTTGTGCGTGAATCAAATGGTTTTTCTGCAATTATTTTTCCTTCTGACCGATACTCACTTAATGAAGGTACCTGAGAATGTGCATACAGTATCAATGCTCCATCTGTCTTGTCTCCTAATACCTCAAATTCTTCCCCATTTTTTTCTAGCGCTAGCTTGGCACTATTTCCCACTACACAAGCGCGCACCAAAGCAGGCTGGGACTTATCCTGCAGAACCCATTCTTTTTTCACCCTCATTTTATTTTGAGTTAACGTACCGGTTTTATCACTTAAAATAATTGATGTTGCTCCTAATGTCTCAACTGAAGCCATCTTTCGTACTATTGTTTTTTGCTGAATCATACGATACGATCCAACAGCAAGAGCAATGGTCACCACCAGAGGTAATCCTTCGGGAATAATCGCAACTGCAAGACTCACTGTTGTTAACACAAGTTCGCGAAAATCCCTTCCTTGTAATAGGCCGATCGGAAGCAAGAGAAGTGAGATAGTCACCGCAGCAATTCCAAGCTTACGGCCAAGAAGTGAGAGATTATCCGCAAGAGGTGTTCGCGGTTTTTGCAGTTTTAACATTTGCTCAGCAATCTGTCCAAGTCGCGTATCTTGTCCAGTGGCACCGACTAACATCTTGCCTTGTCCGCGTAATATAAATGTGCCTGCCATAAGAAAATCACGTGATTTTTTCTCAACTGGAAGAGACTCACCAGTAAAAATAGATTCATCCACCTCCATTGTTCCTCGGGCAACCAACTCTCCATCCGCGGGAATTTTATCGCCTTCCCGAAGTATCACGATATCACCTGGAACAAGCTGAGCAACAGACAAAAGAACTTCTTTCCCATCACGCATAACAGATATTTCAGGAATCACTAATTCTTTGAGTTTCTCAAGTGTTTTTTCGGCCCTATATTCTTGAAAGAACCCAAACATTCCATTAATCAGCAATACCAATCCAATAAAAAACGCATCTACACGCTCTCCAATAATAAATGAGAAAAGAGCGGCAAATGCCAAAATCGCAGTAAATACCGTAAGGTATTGAGTGGCAAGCAACTTAATAAGTGAGAATGAATGTTCCTGCGCAATAACATTCTGGCCATACTCAGCCAATTTTTTCTTAGCTTGTTGCGTTGTGAGACCAGTAAGTGAGATTGTTCGTTTAATATCCATCAATTCGTAATACGGAATTTTTCAATCAAATCCTGATTGTCAGGTATGTTTTTAAGGAGTATGACAATACGTTCATCGATATATACCGGAACCCATTGACTATCCTGCATAATAGTCTGCAAAAATGCTTGTGCCCATGGCGTAATATCTGTATGGGCAAAAAAGACCGTATTAATATCATACCGTATTACTTGCTGTTTGAAAAATGCAAAATCAGTCTGCATTCGTTTATATTCATCAAAAAAAGAGGCTGGATAGGCTTCTGGTCTTCCATCAACAAAAACTTTTTCCTCTGGATACAGTCGGTAAATGAGATAGCTTCCAATATCAAAATTATTAAATATACGTCCAGAAAGCTTATTCTCCTTAAAGAAATCCACAGCTTTTTCTGCACCAGAGATATAATACAAACCAAAATAAGGAGATTGGATATGATGGAAACTGTGTACAAAAGAAAAAATGATGAAAATACTTGCTGTAATACCCACAATCTGATTTCGGATCTGGGGGGAAATTTTTTCTAAAAGAATAGACACACTCTGAGCAAGACCAGGTAAAACAATTAACACAAAAAGAGGGAAATTACGAATCATCATAAATCCAGCAACAACGGCAAAGCTCATACTTAATGAAAAAAAATAGTTTTTTCTTTTTAACTGGATTACGATACCCACCAATACAACTAATGCTAGTAACTCAAATACCAACACTCGAGGATTGAAGAAAAAAGAGTTTAAGAAAAAAATATTCTGATTTTCGACAATTGAATATCCATAATTACCAAATACACGTAGTGGGTAAATGGCTCCTTCAATACCATTAGGATTAATCATTGTTACTGCATATGCTGTACAAAAAAGCAAAATAAATTTTGAATTAAGTTTTTTACGTAAAACTAGATCAACTGCTAAGAAAGCAAGAAGCAACAATCCCACAAAAAAATATATATGGGAGTTTACCCACAACAACTGTATTAGTACCACTGGAGATAAATAGAGCAGTTTTCCTGTTTTTCGATAAACAGAAAGTAGAAAAAGCATCAATGAAACAAATACAAAACTGAAAATTTCAGGCCGAGCATCAAACCTTTCTGAAAAAATAAATATAAATGGAATGGAGAGAATACTTGCAATCCACAAGGAGCTCTTTTTTACTGCGAGGTATAACACCAGAATAAATGAAGCACTTATGAGAAAAATTTTAATCCACAACAACGCCGTAAGATTTATATAGTGTGCAATAAGGTAAAAGACCACTTCCGGAATCCAATGATGATTGATAAATGGGAAATTAGGTGCTGTGTAAGAGAACAAATTTATTTTAGGAACACATACACAATCTAAGATGATCTGCCCAAGGAGTAGATGTCTTCCTAAATCCTGAGTAAATGCTTTCTCAACCTGGAGAAGCAGCATAAACAAATATAAAATTGGTAGCAACACTAAAAAATTTTTCATGGAGAAAAATGTTGTAATTTAGGACGATATTGAAGTGCTTCAAGCACATGATCTGCCGTTATATCTGTTGAAGTAGCAAGATCTGCAATTGTCCGAGCAATCTTTATTACTTTATAATATGATCGTGCAGAAAGCGAGAGTTTTTCCATGGCATGAGTTAGAATTTCCTTTGCCTCAGGTGTTATTCGTGCAAATTCTTTCAAATCTTTACTTCCCATCTCACTATTCGTAAAAATCTTCTTATTTTCAAATCGTGTTTCTTGGATTTTCCGGGCTGCCTGTATCCGTTGGCGCACCGTATGAGAATCCTCGCCATTTTCATTATCATTCACCAGCTTTTCTGTTTTTACTGAAGGGACATCTATATGAATATCAATTCTATCCATAATCGGTCCTGATAATTTTTTTTGATACTTAAGTATTTGGAATTGAGTACATTGACAAGTACGTGTTGGATCCCCTAAATAACCACATGGACATGGATTTAATGCTGCCACCAACATAAAACGTGCAGGAAAAGTAACCCTGTCACGAGCACGAGAAATTACTACATATCCATCTTCTAACGGCTGCCGCATTGCTTCAAGTACCATTCGAGTAAATTCTGGGAACTCATCCAAGAAGAGTATTCCTCTATGTGCAAGAGAAATTTCACCTGGTCTAGGATTTGCAGATCCGCCAATAATTCCCACATGGGAACTTGTGTGATGAGGGCTTCTAAATGGACGGGTTTTTATAATCTCATCATATTCAAGCATACCTGCCGCACTATACATTTTAGTTACTTCCAGTGCTTCATCAAATGAAAGCGGAGGAAGAATTGAAGGAATTGTTTTGGCAATAAGTGTTTTTCCTGCTCCTGGCGATCCTTTTAGTAAAATATTGTGTCCTCCAGCTACGGCCACTTCTATCGCTCGTTTTACGAACTCTTGCCCATGAATATCTTTCATATCATGAGAATATGCAGTGGCACTTATATGCGCAGAGTATGGAATATGGGGAACAGGATCAAGCAGTGACTGTCCAGTTAAATGAAGGTATACTGATTTTAAGTCCCTCACTCCATACACATCAACACCTGAGATAATTGCTGCTTCCCGTGCATTTTCCTGAGGGATAAACACTGACGTAATACCATGCTGTTTCGCAAGCAAGACCATAGGTAGAACTCCTTTTGTCCGCCTGAGTGATCCATCAAGAGATAACTCACCAAGAAACAAATATTTATCAAAGTCTGTCTGTAATTGTCCGCTGGCAGCAAGTATTGATACTGCTATGGGCAAATCAAATAATGATCCTTCTTTCGGAAGATCACTTGGAGCAAGGTTTACAGTAATACGTCTAGCAGGAAGATCTGCACCCGTATTTTGGAGAGCAGACCGAACTCGATCACGTGATTCTTCAACCGCTTTATCAGGAAGACCAACAATGGTAAACGCTGGTAACCCATTGAGGATATCTGTCTCAACTTGCACAAATACACCATCTAAACCAACTAGCGCACAAGATAAAACTCGAGCTACCATATCATCAGTATAAAAAAAGGCAAGATACAACGCAAAGACTGTTTTTGGCGTGATACAATACGATCAACCATGAACGATGTAGATACAGTAAAACAAAAAATTGACCTCATTGACTATATTGGAAGATTCGTGGAACTTGCTCGTGCAGGAAGAAATTTTAAAGGCTTATGTCCCTTTCATAGCGAAAAATCCCCCTCATTTATGGTGTCTGCTGAACGACAAATTTGGCATTGTTTTGGCTGTCAAAAAGGAGGAGATGCCTTTTCATTTCTTATGGAATATGAAAAAATAGATTTTGCTGAAAGCCTCAAAATACTTGCAAAAGAGGTGGGAGTTACTCTAACTCAACCTGTATACCGCACTGAATCAGAACAGAAAAAAGACACCTTATATACAATTAATGCAACCGTTGCACAATTTTATCATTACTTACTCACTGAACATCCTGTTGGAAAACAAGCACTTACTTATTTAACTGAGGACAGGGATATGCCATCGGGGTTGATTAATAAATTTCAGCTTGGATATGCTCCTCATAAATCGACTGCCTTAGTTGATTATCTGATAAAAAAACGCGGATATAAAACTGAGGATATACAAGCTGCAGGACTTGCCTCTGCTGGACGAGGAAAGCTTACTGATTTTTTTAACCATCGAATCATTTTTCCTATTCAGGATGTCAGAGGAAACATCATCGCTTTTTCAGGAAGAGCACTGGATAACGAAACCTTGCCGAAATACATCAACACGAGAGAGACAATGATTTATAAAAAAAGTTCGTCACTTTTTGGGATATTTTTTGCAAAAGATGCAATGCGAAAAGAAAATAAAGTTCTGGTTGTCGAGGGAGAATTTGATGTGATTAGCAGTGTAAAAGAGGGCATAGCACATGTAGTAGCATTGAAAGGAACAGCATTAACAGAAGATCAGATAAAATTACTGAAACGATATGTCACCAAAGTATTATTTTGTTTTGATTCTGATCTTGCAGGAACTGCTGCTCAAAAACGATCAATTGCATTACTGGAAAAAGAAGGTTTGTCAGCAGCAGTTATAGTCCCTCCTGAAGGGAAAGATCCTGATGAATTACTACGAGAAAACCCTAGCCTCTTTAAAAAGGCGTTAAAAACAGAAGTAAGCGTGTATGATTTTTTAATTGATTCAGCAAAACGTGCAGTAGATCCACATACTCCTGAAGGGAAAAAAGCAGTACTTGATGAAACATTACCCATGTTATCTCAGATTGATAATGAAGTCATAAAAGAGCATTATTTAAAAAAACTTGCTCAGACACTGGAAACATCATATGAATCTGTCCTTCGTCAAAGTAATAAAACTATCTCTAAACCAAGAATAGTTCCTAATATTCCTAAAAAAGAAGCACGAACCCGAGAAGAAATTACCGAGACTTATTTTCTCGCACTTATGGTACAAGCAAAAAATCCTTATAATGCAATAACTCAAACAATGCCAATATTTGATGGTATAGAACTAACATATCCTGCATATCAACGACTATGGACAGAGCTTCTTCAATTCACCCAAGAAAAAAAATCCTTTTCTTTAGATGAATTCTCAAAACAGCTTCCATCTGAACTCATTGAGACCTTTGACGCATGTTGTCTGGCACCACTTCCTGATTTTGAGACAAAAGAAGACTTTGAGAAAGAAATAAAGAAGGTCGCAACTGATGCAGCAACACTTGCAGTGCGTAATAAAATAAAATTAATCACTCAACAGGTTCAAGAGTTGGAAAAAAATCCAAATGATGATACAATGACAGAACTGCAAGCAGAATTTAGCAAGTATACCCAACGTCTTGCGGCAATTAAGCGTGCCTCTTGAATAGGCTTGTAGTTTTTTGTTACAATAGAGCAATGCCGCAACCCCAAAATATTAAAAATTCCAAAATTGAAGAACTTCTAGCAACCGCAAAAAAGCGTGGATACATATCACAAGATGAAATCCTAACTGCGTTTCCTCAACCAGAAAATCACATTCTTGAGCTTGATAGCCTCTATGATCAGTTGATTAAAAAAGAAATTGATATTTTTGAGACAGTCGAAGAAGAAAAAGATGCGCAGAAATCAATGGATGATTTAGAGAAAGAACTAGAAGCTCTTAATATTATTCAGGGTGGGGCAGTTACAGATCCAGTTCGCATGTATCTCAAAGAAATCGGTCGTATTCCACTTCTTACTTTTGACCAAGAAGTTGACCTTGCAAAAAGACTTGAAGCAGGAGATATGTCAGCCCGCAAAAAGCTTGTTGAGTCGAACTTAAGACTCGTTGTTTCAATTGCTAAAAAATATGTTGGAAGGGGAATGGGTTTGTTAGATCTTATTCAAGAAGGAAATCAAGGATTAATCCGCGCAGTTGAAAAATATGATTGGAAAAAAGGTTTCAAGTTCTCAACATATGCAACCTGGTGGATTAGACAAGCAATTACCCGTGCAATTGCCGATCAAGCCAGAACAATTCGTATTCCAGTACACATGGTCGAAAATATTAACCGATTCATGCGCGTTCAACGAAAACTCATGCAAGAGCTCGGTCGGCAACCTACCCCTGAAGAAATATCAGAAGTACTTGAAATCGAACCAGATAAAGCTCGGGAAATCATCAAAATTTCGCAACAACCAACAAGTCTTGATACACCAGTCGGTGATGAAGAGGATTCATATCTTGGTGATTTTATATATGACGTCACTGCACCTACTCTTTTTGACACGGCTTCTCGCGGTTTATTAAAAGAACAGCTCAACTCAGTACTTGGCACACTATCTGACCGTGAACGGCGAGTTATTGAAGAACGCTTTGGACTCCGAGATGGAAAACCAAAAACATTAGAAGAGGTTGGTCGTATGTTTGCAGTTACCCGTGAACGTATTCGCCAGATCGAAGCGAAAGCTCTCCGTAAATTAAGACATCCTTCTCGAGGTAACAAACTAAAAGACTATCTAGAATAAAATTGACCAAAGCTGGTGTTCAGTATATAATCCCCACATTATGGCAATTGAACAATCTCCTCATACGAACGGAGCAGAAGATCAAGAGCGCATTCCTACAAGTCTTGCACTCATAGAAGATAATGAGCAAGAAATAAGCATCCTAATTGGACCACAAAATCCTTTACAGCCATCAGAACACGAGTATGTCGCTCATGTATTAAAAAATCTACAAGATAGAATTATCGATGTGTCTGAAGAATCATCGTATGATATTGACGATGTAGGGTATATCCTTCGAGAAATTGGTAAATATCCACTTCTCACAGAACATGAGGAGAGAATTCTTACCTCATCATATCGCCGAATTAACCAGGAAATTAAAAATCTTATCAAAATCAATTCAGATGATGAATTTGAAGATAATAGTTTTGAAATAAACACAGATACTATGTCTGATAAAGAAAAGGAGTTTTTCTTACATGAAGGGGATATAACAGAAATATCTGAAAAATACGAAAGCAAAGATTATTCTGAAGAAGAAATAAAAGAAAAATTATCTATCCTTTACCCCTCTCGGAATATAATCAGAGACACACTCGTGAATCATAATCTGCGCCTCGTATTTAGTATTGCAAAAAAACATACTGGACGAGGAATATCTCTACCTGATCTTTTCAATGAAGGAAGTATTGGATTAATGTCTGCAATAGAGAGATTTCAACCTGAACTTGGATATAGATTCTCAACTTACGCTACTTTTTGGATACGACAAGGAATAGGGCGAAGCATAGCAGATACTAGCAGAACAATAAGACTCCCTGTTCATGAATATGATTTTTTTAATAAAATAAGGAACACTGATTCTGCTCTATCTTTAAAACTCGGAAGGAAGCCAACCCTGGATGAAATCGCAGTAGAAATGGACGTACCGCAAAAAGAAATAGAAAAACGTTATAGTAGCGCAGCCCATAAATTAACCACCAGTATTCATACCATTGTGAATGACGAAAAAAAAAGTGAGTTGGGAAATTTCATACCAGATCCTGATGATCAAATAGAACACATAATTGAGAATGCAGATTATGAAACAATTATTAAGATCGCTCAAGATCTTTTAACTGAACGGGAGTTTGATGTTTTTATGAGAAGAGTTGCAACACATCCATCTGAACGTGAAACACTAGACGATGTGGGAAAATTACATGGAATATCCAGAGAAAGAATTCGACAAATTGAGGTAAAATCAATGAGGAAAATGGCAAAGGCTCTTAAAGGAAAAGGATACTCTCTTTAAATTCTTTGCATTTCAGATTCAATATTGTATAATCGAAAAACGATTCCGCGATAGCTCAATGGTAGAGCAGGTCGCTGTAAACATAAATGCAGCTCTCGGTAGAAATGCCGAGATGATAACTGGGCTAATTCGGGGAAACCCACACCAATAGGTGTTGGGCGATCCCGAGCTAAATTGATGCACAATCTAGTACATCATAAATGTGTAGAGACTATATACCCAGGATCTAAATCGAAAGACATGATCAAGAGATAGTCCAAGCCTTTTGGTAACAAGAGGAAACTTGTAACGACAAGGTTCTAGGTTCGAATCCTAGTCGCGGAGCCCATTAGTCGTTAATATACCCAATTTGGCCTTGTTTAGGACATCTATAACTGGCTGATACTGTATATTAACGACTTTTTTGTTTTCAATTAGGATTTTTTCAAAGAAGAAGTTCAAATAGGCACGTTTCGCATTAGTATCTGCTTCCTTATAGGTTGTGGCTATATCCCGTGTTAGTGCTAGTACATCATCAACAATTTTGACATCGATAGTACGGATTTTATTTATATCCGCTAGCTCTTTTTGAACCTCTAGCATTTCTGCATCAATTTTGGCGTTTAGAACCATAAACCTATCCCGTGTAATAGTTCCTTCTAGTAGCTCTTCCTCCAATCGTTCCCGCTTTATTTCTAGGGCATCTCTGCGGTTGTAGGATCCCTTTTTGGCTACTTTCACCCGCTCATTGGTATTCTCATATACCTTACGGACATTACGCTTTACTGCTTCTATGAATTCTTGGCTAAATTGTAGCTTTTCAACTTCTTTCTCTACCTGTTTTTCCAATTCGTCTATTTCAACATAGCTAGTAGGGCATTTATGGACACGGCCAATGCCACTGCAATGATAATAGCCAATCCTGCCACCCCTGTTAGCAAATTTCTTCTCATTAACATGCCATTCTGCCGTGTATCGTTTATCACATAGATTGCAAATAGCCACACCTCGTAATAGGAAATTATGCTTCCGTTGCCTAATGCCAAAATCACCTTTTCTTCGTAGTGTGTACTGGACTATATCGAATGTCTTTTTATCAATTAGTGGGATATGTTTTCCCATAGCTTCCATGCCTCCGTATCGCATCCATCCCCAATAAAAAGGGTTCTTTAAGATGTTGTGCATTAGTGAATAGGCTAATGGCCTTCCTGTTTTGCCTCGCACTCCACTATTGTGCAAGTATTCACGAACTGAAAATATTGAATGGCTGCCTGTTGCGTACATCTTAAATGCTTGGGTAATGAATGGTGCGGTTTGTGGATCAGGAACAATTATGCGTTTGTCATACGATCCCGTAGGGTTCTTATTGACTACATTCATATAACCAACAATAGCTACTGATGGGTAATATCCCGCTTTGAATTTCTCGGCTGCTGTTTGTTTGACTTTATAACTGGTTAGTCTTGGTTGTATTGAATGGACTACCGCTATCATTTCGTCCATAACTTCGGATAGCGGATTATCATCCATGCTTACAGATCCTGTTAATGGAACAATAGTAGTACCGTGTTTCTTTAGAGTTTGTTTGATAAATAAATACTCATAGGTGTTTCTTGCTACCCGTGAACTATCCTGCACAATTACATAGTCAATATCTCCTTTTGCACATCTGGCTAGGATTGCTTGAAATGCGGTTCGTTTATCTAAAGATGTACCGCTAATGCCACCATCAACATATATTTCTTCTGCCAACTCACCACCCAATTCTTCAACCTTTCCTAATATCTTTGTCTTTTGAACATCTAAACTCAATCCGTTATCACGCTGGCCAACTGTGGAAACCCTGCCATATCCTAAACATCGGGGAATATTATTAGTATGCTGGATAGTATCAATTCTCATAATTCTCTAGTATTTCAATCATCGCTGATTAAACTCAGGCTGGATTCAGCTTAGGAAATTTAGCCGATTTCTGTAAGCCTTTCTTATCTTTTGACAGTAGGAAATCAACCATCATTTCAACCCATTTCTCCGCCAACATATCTATGTCATCCTCACGGAGGGGAGTAGCATTTTTAAGTCGCGTGTTGTTGGTGTTCTTACCGATCTTCTTCATGTTAGTTACTGCTTGGATTAATATCCCTATTTACAAGAAATATGCGACTCGCGAATGTATGCGGGGATGTGGGTATTGCGAAAAACTGACTCTTAGTAGTCTTACGATTCTGCCTTAAATGACTGTTAATGAGTCTTTTACAAGAATAAAGTGAGGAATTACATTGAGGTAAATAAACTATGCTATGTGTACATATGTATACATAAGTTATGTAAACATTTAGTCCATATAAGTGAGTAAACATAAGATTGTTGTTTGATGTAATGTTTGTAATAGGCATAGAATTAGAAAGGTATTTCGTCAGGATCTATATCTTCAATTTTCGGCGACAAAGCATTTTCGATTAGCTCGTACTCTTTGGGATGATAGTGTTCTTTAGCTTTTTGCTTGAACTCTTGGATTACTTGTGCTGTCAGGTTTTTGAATTTAGCCTCATCGAGAACAATAAAACTTTTTTGATTACCAAATTTACCAAGGGAGGGCATGGTAAAAAATAATTCAGTTTTGTTACCTTTCCAAAATATCGGACAAAATCTCACTTCCGCTTCTTGGTTGAGGTTCAGTGTGACAATCGCAAGGGGGTTTTCATCAATACCTCGAAATTTTATTTTTATTGTTAAGAAATCAAAAATGCTCATTTCCATATTCATAAAAAAGACAGCTATTTTAGCTGCCTAGATATAAAAGATGCTTCAATTGTTTTAGTGATGCTTGGAATCTCGTCGGTTCAACTCTTGCCTCCATTTTGGAGAATTTAGCCACAAGCCGTAAGCAATTATCAGTGTTAGGAAATAGAAAGGTTCCACGATTGGTTAAATCTCTATTAATTCCGCTTAGTTCAATGCCTTCTGTTAGAAGAAATGCTGCAAGTCCAATATCAGTTGTTTTGAAGAATTTATCATCCTGCATTTTCATAGTAACCACATTGTCCTAAAAATGCGGATGAATTCGAATGAAACTTACAAACTCGTAAAATGCAGGTTAGATTGCGAGAAGTTTTTTATAGTAGGTTACGCCTTTTAGAATTCTGTTCTCGTCAGAACCAGAATCGGAAGAATCAACATTAGGATTATCCATCCATTCTGTTGCAATTTGAACATATGTTTTACCAGCTAAATGTTGCCAATACCATTCACGATATGCACGAATTTTGTTAACCTTATCAACACGTGGCTTGTAATAAGAAAGCTTTTTATCTGTTTTTAATAGGTATCTAGCAAACCTTACCTGTTCTTTGATCTCAACATCTGTAGACGTTGGAGAAACGGAAATCACAACTTGCGGAAGTTGAAAGCTTCCCGTAGTGGTTTGTAACCAATCATTTTCAACAATATGGTATTTTGTAGGATAAAAATAATCACCATCAACTGCACCACATAGTAATGCTTGAAGTACAGGTACTAGAAAATATGGTGGACGGCTAAAAATATAACATAGGATTACTGCATCTGTTTCTAGTTTTTGATATAGCTCTGCATCATTGTCCTCTAAATTAGTCAGGAATGTTTCATTTTGTTTTGCATATTCCTTCAAGCCCTTAATGTCCTCATATAGCGACATATCGAATCTACCACGATCAACACTATCAAAAGAGTTAATAACTTCATCGTATTTATCCAATGGTGCTAGTTTTAAGTGGTATTTATTCCTTATTTTTGGTAGCCATTCCAAAAATTCTGGTTTATCAAACAGTATGGATAGCTCTAGGAAATTTCTATCATTATCGGTTTGAACATCAATTTTTAGCCGTGCCAAATCCTCATACTTCATTTTCATGCTAACTACATTTTACAAGAAAAAATGGATACACCCTATAGAGCCGAGCAATTTGATACAAAATCAGGTAAAATACTCACTTAGTGGGGAAATTATGAAAATATTAAAGAGTGCCATTATCGAGCTTGTTAAAAAAAGCAGTATGCCCGATGAACTACATCAGAAGCTAGAAGATCAAGATTATGAATATGTATACGTAGCGCTCTTAAATGAAGGGCTGTTATCATTTGACGAATACAAGAGGTTACGAAAAGAATACTACGAAAGGAATAAATATCTCCCTATCATTCAAATAACATCTCCTCGCGCTTTTGGTGAAACTTGGGCAGAAAAACATATCACAGAAACTATTCCACAATTTGAGGCAGCACGTAACATCAAGGGGTTAAAAACTCAAGGAATGTATGATGTTGTTTACAGGAAAGATGTTGAATCATTTGATGACGTTATAAAAATGGAAGTAAAAGCTGGAAGAGCAATAGATAGGAGTATGCATAATATGCCTTACGATAGAAGGGCGCTAATAAGCGATGAGGTTGATAGAAAATTCGATATGAACTTTCAACAAATGAAGCCTGATTGCTTCGATGTAGCCATTTTAATCGGTGTATGGACAGACAAGATAAGATATTGGGTATTTAGTTCAAATGAAATGAGAGAACACAAACATTTTTCATCAGGACAACATAGAGGCAACAAAGGATATGAGGGACAAATTCACATTAAGACAGAGAATTTGCAGGACTTTAGTCAATTCGAAGTAGAAGAAAGTGAAATCTTTGAGACAGTATTAAGAAAAGCCGGTAGATAATTCTTTTTCAACAAAATCAATCTCTTCACCCGTCATTCCGTATAAATCATAAACTGCCTCATCTAGTATATTTGTGGTTCTTTCGAATTCACCTTCACCATTGGACATCTCCGCTTTAAGAGCCATTTTTTCAATTTCTAATTGTTTTTCTTCGGAGACTAAAATTAACGGCAATTGTTCTAAATTACCTCGTAGAACTTTCACTGTAAAGAATGTGGACGAATAATAGTATTGCATTAATTTAGAATTCAACAAAGCTAGTAAATATCTTGCTCGCATACCTTTAATGTCAGGAATAACACCGTTTATGTTGTTAAGCATGAAGTATGATTTATCATCATATGCAAATATGAGTTTTGAACTAATAAATTTGTAGAGTAGTTTTTCTGGTGCTAAATAGTAGTCCTTTGGTGCTACTTGCTGGAGCTGCTCTTTGTCATAGATAAAATAATGGCCACTATGGTTAATTCGAAATTTATTTACATCACTCCCAACCAGAATTGGGTTTTGCCTAGGATCACCATTAGTGGTTGTTAAGTGCTTCTTATTATTTCCTGTCACTATTCCAAGGAAGAATTTCGCATTGTCTTTAAGAAATCTAACATCGTTATCTTTTATTTTAGATTTTAACTTATCTGACATACCTGAATGATTAATGTTAAAAATATTTTCATGCGTTAAATAGAATTTACTTTGCGGAACGGAGCTAAAGACATTATCTTCAGAAAGTGATTTAGATGTTCGTATATCATTATTTTGTTTCTTATCATCATCGCTAGTCGTTTCAGCCACAATAATCAATGCTGGTGCATATACTTTCTTGAATACATCTCCACACACTTGTAGGGTTAAAATCTTACATCGTTTTAGAAGTTGTTGTCTGGATAACTGATGGTTTTTAATTTTAAGATAAGCTTCTGGTATCAAGAAACCCAACCTTGCACCATCTTCTTTTAGAAAATCCAGAGAACGTTCTATAAAAAGTGTGAATGTATTAAGCCCTACGCTTCCTATTTGGTAGTATTTCCTGAAATATCTTTTTTCTTCAGGTGATAGTTTTGCACCCCAAGGCGGATTTCCTATGATTACGTCGATTTTATTTTCAAATTTACTGAGTTGATCACTATTAAAAAGATCTGAGCTTTTTTTAAGAGTGTTTGAATTTAACACTCTCGGAACAGTTGACGTAATGAATTCTGCACGTTTAAGCAAATTGAATTGTGTTAATAAACATGCAATCTCATCTAAATCGACACCTATCAAAGCAGAAAGTATAGAAGAGTACCTATCGTTTTTTTTAATAGCTGGTTTGTTGATCTTGTATAGTCTATTTAGTTCATTAAATGCTTCTAGTAGGAACTGTCCTGATCCACATGCAGGATCCATAATTTGCTTGTCTTTTGTTATATCAAGGTTAATCTCTTTTAGTATTTGTCTAACCACTTTCTTTGGCGTATAGTACTGGCCGTCCTCTTTTCTTCCTAATTGGTTTTGAAGAAGTTGATATAAAAATCCGAGAAAATCATCGTTAGTATCGTGCAGATCGTATTGACTAAGTGTTTGCATTATTTTTAGATCAATACCTTCTAGAAGATTTTTATTCTTTAACGGTGATCGCAGTTTCTGTGCTATTTCTTTTCCGTTTTTAATTGCCTCTATTGAAATCTCATCATTTTTGACAAATGTATTCAATATCGTTTCCATTACATTTGAAAGGATCAACCTGTCTGCATCTTTTCCGTAGACTCCCTCTTTAAGTAGATCTAGTTTTATTTTATGTAGTTCTGAAGCACATCTGATTAAGTGAGGATGTTCATTCCAATAATCATCAGGGACAATGTAATTATTTTCGTGTGATGTTAGATTAGATTTTTTATATCTCATACTTATAATTCTAACTAAAATTTCCTCTTATTAAACCGACGAATTTACCTCTGATTTCTAGTTGCTCTGGAATAATTATTTCATATTTTGGATTTTTAGGTTGTAAGATTGTCCTGCCATTTTGTTGCCCTAATACTTTTAGCGTTGCTCCTTTTTCTGTAATACCCACAACTGTATCTCCTATATCTGCTGTCATTTGATGCTTGATTAGAACAACGTCATTATCAAGGATTCCCATATCAATCATGCTATCTCCCTTTACTCTTAATGCATAATAGGACTGATTAGAAGATAGCCTAATACTATTTGGAACTTGTATTGATTCTGCATTTTCAATCGGTTCTATGGGTTCACCGGCAGCAATAAATCCTAATAAAGGAATTGTTTGTTTTTGTGTGATTGGTGCTATACCTCTATTTTTGTGAGGATCACGTTTTAAGTATCCTTTTTTCTCTAATTCTTCGATGTAGTATTGAGCAGTACTTAAGTTTTCAGTATCAAGAAATTTAGCCAATTCACGAAGAGAGGGAGCATATCCATTATTAGCCATGAATGAATTTATAAAATCTAATGCCTCTTTTTGCTTATCCGTTAATGGCTTGACTTTAATATCCATATTATGATAACTTTATGATAAATTTATAGTTGTGTCAAGTCGGTATAAATATATCAAAAGCATGAGGAGGTGAAGTAAAAAATGGCAAAATCACAGCATGTAGTACCATACGGAAAAAATTGGGCAGTAAGAGGCGAAGGGAATAGTCGTGTTACATCCATTCGTAACACGCAAACGGAGGCTTACGAGATTGCAAGACAGATAGCAATTAATAACAAATCTGAAGTCATTATACATCGCCCTAACGGACAAATAAGGGATAAGGACAGTTTTGGCCGAGATCCGTTCCCACCTAAAGATAAAAGGCACTAAAAATATGGATGAGTTGGTATTATCACAAGCAACAATCACAGGATTACCCCGTGGATTACACGAGGGTACGGTATTGGATTTACAAAAGATAAATTATTTATTTGGTGCGAATGGATCAGGAAAATCACTAACCCTACGACTGATAACCAGGCAAGCCAAGGAACAAATACGACAAAAGGGGTTAAATCAGAAAGGATATTTTTCTCAATATATAACTGCCACACCACAACAAAGCTTTTATAACGATCACTTTCAAATTCTAGAAAAAACCGCAACTGAATTTGATCTAGAAAGTGATGATATTACTGGCGGAGCGTTTTATCAACATCTGCAAGAATACCCAGAAATTTTAATAAAAGTACGTGATGCATTGCAGAAGTATTTAGGTAGATATCCGAACGTAGTCCGTCGAGGAATTAACAATGTTATGACGTTTTTAAGAGAAGAGGAGGATGTACCGGCATATTCTCCACAACAAGAAAGTGATGGGCTTAAAAGGTTATCCCTACTACTAAGCTACATTTATCACCCTAAATGTATTTTTTTATCAATAGATGAACCTGAACTATTTTTACACCCCGATATGGCATCATTCCTACTTCAAGAAGTACACGAAGAAGTCAAATTTGGAAAACAGTTTGCTTTTGCTACCCATAGTCCAGAGATGATACAAATTGGAAGTGGTAACCTTTATTCCTATCTCTATTTCAATCTCCAAGACACCTTGGCCAAAACCCATATAGTTCAAGCTAGTAGGGTTGGTGCAAACGAAATTATCGAAGAGTTGGGTTATTTACTGGATGTAAATCGACGAGCATTCCTATTTGCTCCAATTACACTGTTTGTCGAAGGTTTGGCAGACGAAGTTGTGTATAACGAACTAAAACACCTTCGTAAAGTCGAGTGGAATAGGCGAATTTTCATGGTAAATACTGGCGGTGCAAGCTCAATGTTCAACTTTTGGAGTTTATGGAAAAAATTTGACAAAGAAAGCCGAGTTTTATTGGATTTACCCAAACAGATGGACGAAAACGATTCAGTATTTAATGTTATTAACCAGTTTTGTGATGCTTTGGGTATAGACAAGTCATTACCATTTGATCAGAAGAAACTAAGATTAGGAGAACACCAAGTGTTCGTTGCTCCCTATACGGACGTATTAAATTTTAAGGATAAAACCATTGAATTCAAAGATGTTCATGGTGCGATGGCTAGTGGGAATCTTGATGTGACAGATCACACAAATACATTAAATTTAGCAATCGCTGTGCCATCTACCGGAAGAAAACAAGTCCGAAAAGAGGAAGAGGAATGGTTAAAAAGTATTATTCAGGAAGTAGTGGCGGAAGCTACAGGCGTATCGGATAAATCTAAGGCCTTGGGAAATGTCGTTGAAAAGTTAAAAGAACAACATCCAAATTTACATATAGAACTATCCCAAGCATCTGGAGAAATAATGAAGATACGATTCGAAGTAAGTAGGGATCGAACATTATTTATAGATATATCAGAGAAAACTCTTGATTCAAAGTATGGTGCTATATAATAACAAATAAATTATGAAACGAATTGTTGTTGCAACTAATCTAGACAATGCCACACCAGAAGAGTGGGAAAGATTTATGAAGAATCTAGTGGATGCACACAGAATTCTATATAGAACCGTATTAGAACGGGAAGCTAAAAAAATCCTCAAGTTGAAATAGCAATAGTGGGACGTACTTTGTCCATCTCTTCCCGTAATTGACTAATGAACCTAAAATCCTCAAAAATCTTGAATATGCGCACGAATTGGGTGGTTATATTAACATCACGATCCTCGAGCATGAAAAAGCCACCATAGAGGTGGTTTTTTTATGTTCTGACAGAGAATGATTTGCCTCGAATCTAGGAGCGAAGCGGGTATCCTCGAAAGAGGACTAGTCGCGGAGCACCATCTATTTAGCCTCTTTTTTGTTATACCTAAATTGGACTGACAAACCTTTGATATAATTATCCAATGAAGATAGATCCAAAGGCTCCATTAATTGCGAGAAAGAGTGAACTCATTAAGGCTCCTATAGATCATGTTTGGCAAATTCAATCTGACATAAATAATTGGCCCAAGTGGCAAAAAGAAGTCTCCCACGCAAAGCTTCAAGGAAAATTAGAAAAAGGCACAGTTTTTACTTGGAAAGCAATGGGAATGAATATCTACTCAGAATTACAAGAAGTCATTGAAAATAAAATAATTGGATGGTCAGGAAAATCGTTTGGAATGAATGCCGTTCATATTTGGACATTTATCAAAGAGGGTAACAACACAAGAGTTACAACAGAAGAATCATTATCTGGTTGGTTTCCAACTCTAATTAAAATCTTCAAGCCAAACTTTCTCGACAAATCTCTTGCAAATGCGCTAAATACTTTAAAAACCTATTCAGAAGCAACAAAATAAACTTTAGACATTTTTATCAAAAAGTATGAAGAAGTACAAGACACTTGAAGAATTCTTTGCAGATCAGGATCCGAACAAGCTTGAGCAAGTAATGCTCGTCAGGGAAATAATACTTACAGCAGAGCCAAATCTGCATGAAAATCTTAAGTGGAATGCCCCCAACTACGTTTACAATGGAGAAGACAGAATCACTCTCAATCTTCTGAATAAGGATAAGAAAGTAAAATTACTTGTTCATATGGGGGCAAAGATCAAAGAAGATAAAGCAGCTAGCCCACTATTGCAACAGGATTCAGGTATTGTTGAGTGGCAATCTGATATAAGAGGAGTTGTCAATTTTAAAGATATGAATGATATAGAGTCTAAGAGAGAAGCTCTAACAAACCTTATTAGAGCTTGGCTTTTACTTAAGGTATGACCCCAAGATTTATAATAGAAATAATGAATCAAAAAAAATTATTTACATATACCATTAAACTGTAAATAACAAGAGAGGAAAGGTAATGTCATGCCCAGCATTCCAATACCCAAAATAACTACATATATTCCATTAATAACTGCTTTTTTTCTTCATAGTAATTAATCCCTCCACCAATATTTGGAACACCTATTTTCCTTCTACGTATCCCATTTACTCCCCAATATAAAAATACTATACCTATACTAGCTATTAGTATATTTCCCAAAGGCTCGTGAATTAATTCATCCATACATAGATATTATCATTTATATAGATCACGTAAGTCGTATTTAGATACAAAGATTCAAGGTTTTAAAATCAGTAAGAGTTCCTAGCATTTTCTATTAGAAGAAACACCTTATGTTAAAATAACTTAATGGCAAATAAAAATATTTCCAGTGAGACAACATATAAACTACCTGATGATTGGCGCGGAAAGGTAATGTCAAACATTCGAAGCCTTATTAAGCAAGCAGATCCAGAGGTAATAGAGGATGTGAAGTGGAAAACACCTTCAAACCCAAATGGAGTTCTCGTTTGGTACCACGATGGAATGATTTTAACCGGTGAAGTCTATAAAAAACATCTAAGGTTATCTTTCGCTAAGGGGCCAACTCTTAAAAACAATGATCCCAAAAATCTCATTAACTCATTTCGCGCTATTATTATTCATGAAGAAGATGCGCTTGATGAGAATGCTTTTAAAGATCTCATCCGTGCTGCAGTAGCGCTTAATCAAAAAGGCAAAAAGACATCATAACAAAACCTCATGTCTATACCACTGGTGAGCTTCTCAAGTGTTTATCCCTGAAACCGAGTGTTTTAAATGACAAATACTGCCGTATTTATGACAGATATCTCATAAAAATTTTACAGAACTCCTGTACTGTAGTGTATACAAAAATATATGTGAGGAGGTGAAAGATATTTATGAGTATAATTTTATGGATTGTTTTTGGAGCCATAGCAGGATTTATTGCGGATTTTCTTGATAGATCAGTATCGCTCAGTTGGATTGAAAGAATCGTTGTGGGCATAGTTGGAGCCTTCGTTGGTGGAATAATTGCCACTTTACTTACAACAGGAGAACTTAGCCTCACTGCGTCAGCAGATTTTAATATTATTTCTCTAATCATTGCGGTGCTTGGTGCACTTCTGGCATTATTTGCTTGGAAGAAACTCAAACCACAGAACGTATAAAAAATGTTTTTTAATAAAATACGCTGTCCTATACGTAGACAGCGTATTTTACTACCTCTTGACCTTCACGTAACGTAATAGTTTATACTTGATTTATGGACTATACTGTTAAACAATTGGCAAAACTAGCAGGAATCAGTGTGCGTACACTACATTACTATGATGAAATAGGTCTGCTTAAACCTTCATTTATTAAAGAAAATGGTTATAGATATTATCAAGAAAAAGAATTAACAACTTTACAACAAATTCTTTTTTTTAGAGAATTAGACTTCTCGCTAGAAAAAATAAAGCAAGTGATGTTTTCTCCTCAGTTTGATCATATAGCAGCCTTAGAAGATCAAAAAAAACTTTTAGAGCTTAAAAAACAAAGGGTGAATAAAATGATCAAAACAATCACTAAGACAATTGATTCTTTAAAAGGAGGTGAACATATGAGTAATAATGATAAATATTCAGTATTTTCTGATCCTACTTACCAAAAATATAAAGATGAAGTAGAGCAACGGTGGGGGAATACTGATGCATACAAACAATCAATGGAGCGTGTCAGTAAAATGAGCAGAGAAAGACTAGAAGAGATAAAGAAAGAAGCAGGTGAAATTACAGACTCAATAGCTCATCTCATGAAGAATGATTACCCTATAGATAGTCAGGAAGTACAAACACAAATAGGCCTTTTCTACCAGTATCTTCATCATTTCTATGACCCTAATTATGAAATGTTTAAAAACCTGGGAAAGATGTATGTTGATGATCCGCGTTTCACCGAAACATATGAAAATATAGCATCTGGGCTTGCTTACTTTATGAGAGATGCTATGGCTTATTATAGTGATGTACATGAAAAGAAACGTATGTAGTCAACCATTAGAATTTTAAAATTACTTTTGGTTGATATCTTTAATTGTTCTTTTCTTTGCGACAATAATAGATATATATTAGTAGTATTAGTAGGGGATGTTGATAAGTGGAATAAAGCACGTGCATGTGCCTGAAAATATGGGGATAAGTAGTGTAAAACATTGTGTATTGTTTGTTGAAAAAAAAATTAAAATAATTAAATGATGATAACTTGAAATCTATACACGTATTGAGAACAAAAGATCCCCATAAATTTTATGCGTGTATTCCACATGATTTCCACAAAATAAAATAATAAAATCAGAAAACGAAAATTAGCTATAGGTTGTTTAACTACTTGAAGAGTATGTCCTTTTACAAATATTAATTTTATAGAAAAATCTACTTTTTTAATATAGTTTTGTCTATAGATTTGTTGTACTATAGAATTATATTCTATCTTAATTATTTATAAAAAGTGCAAAGAAACAAAAAAAACACCAGGATACGAAATGGTCGTTCTTCTTTAGGACAAGATAGAAATTATTGGGATTATCTTGAGAAGCAAGGAAAACGCTTCCGTGTAGCGTTTTCTTTATCAGCTTTAGGTATTATTTTATTTATAGCTCTTGCTATCACTCTTCCTTTTGAAGACAAATTATATAATTTTCTTTTTCCTAAAGCACCAACTCAAGCAGCAGTACCAACGGTTATTCAATCCTCAACAGCAAATAACGGAGATGCTGCGTCTTCTATTTCTGCAGCCTGGTCAGCCCCTACTACCAATGGGAATTTCCTCATAGCTGTGCTTTCAGCAAATGGAGCTACTGCTTCCACATCTGCCATTGCTCCAGACGGATGGACAGTGGTGTCAGAACAATCTAGTTCAAGCGGATTGAAGCAATGGGTATACTACTATAATAATGCTCCCCAACAGACAGAACCAGTTTCATTTACTATTGAACCAGCGGTAAAATCTGCACTGGTATTAGCAGAATATAAAGATGTTGAATTGGCAAATCCCATAGAAAATCATAGTAATTCCATGGGGGATGATACGAATCCCACACATACTTTTACTCCTACTAGCACAGATCGTCTTCTCATTGGCGCAATTAGCACAGCAACTGGAGCAACAGTAGACACATCAAATGCAGGATTTTCTCTCATTGCACAAACAGCTACAAGTACTGGAGAAGACTTATCAAATGCGGGCGCATCACTTCTTTTTACTCATTCGACTACTACAGAACCTGTTACTAATAATGTGGAATTAAGTACAGCTGCTCCATGGATTAATACTGTCATCGCTGTGAAAGCAGTACAAACAGCACCTACACCAACCTTAGTCCCTGGTGATTTAACAATTGCAGGGTTTACTTTGATGAATGCAGATACTGGAGAAGAAATTGGTGCTTTAATAAATAACCAAACACTTGATCTTGCTACTCTTCCAACACGCAATCTCAGTGTGGTTATAAATACCTCACCATCTCCAGTTGGTAGTGTACAAATTGGTTATGATGAGGACAGTTCATATAGATCTGAAAGCGGATTACCATACTCGTTCAATGGAGAAACAGACTCTCATTTTAATCCATGGACCCCCTCAATCGGATCACACACCATTACTGCTACTCCCTACAGCGGAAAAAGTTTATCTGGTACACCAGGTACTCCAAGCAGTGTAACCTTTACGGTAATTGATTCATCTGTAACGCAGACAGAACTTCTTGCATTTCCTGGTGCTGAAGGTTTTGGGCGTTTCGCAGTGGGTGGACGTGGAGGACAAGTAATTAAAGTTACTAATTTAAATGATTCAGGACCGGGGAGTTTTCGAGCTGCTGTTGATACAACAGGTCCTCGTATTGTGGTTTTTGAAGTGGGAGGAACAATAAATTTAACAAGCGATAATATTGATATTAAAAATCCTTATATTACGATTGCTGGTCAAACTGCACCTGGTGGGGGAATACAAATAAAAAATGGAATGGTAGCAGTCTCAACCCATAATGTTATTATAAGAGGGTTACGTATAAGAGTAGGAGATCAAGCAGGTCCGCCGCTTGAGTCTCGTGATGGAATTAAAGCATCAATAACAGGAGCAACAACAGATGTAACCGATGTTATTTTTGATCATAATTCTATCTCCTGGGCTGTTGATGAAAGTGCTTCAACGTATCAAGGAGGCTCTGCACTTAAACTTTCTGATATTACTTTTCAGTGGAATGTTTTCTCTGAGACTTTGCAGTACAGCAATCATCCGGATATTACTGGAGGAGGGCACCACAGTATGGGACCACTCATTGCTAATGAATCTAAAAACATATCATTTCATCATAATCTCATGGCTCATAACAGAGACCGAAATCCGTATATTCAAGGGGGCGTTACTGCAGAAATAATAAATAACGTAACGTACAATTACAGCTGTGGAGGAGCAATAAAAATTGGGAAGAATGTATCAAACAACCCATCTTTTGTAAATGTTATTGGAAACTATATAAAAAGAGGTCCTGTAGGAGTGGGTGCACAAACGTGTAAAGGAATTCGGGTGGAAACAGGAAATGTTGCGGGAACAAAAGTATATGTAAAAAGCAATATTGGTTATGGAAGACTAACTGATAGTGGGGATGACTGGCTCGCAGTCGAGAGTGATACCGAAGGAATCTTTCGGTCACTTACCCCAGCTATCACAGGAACAGGAATTACTACACATTCTCCCACTGAGGCATATGATTTAGTTTTAGAAAATGCAGGAGCAGTAGCTCCTGCTAGAGATTCTGTTGATGCAAGAGTTGTTAATGATGTAAAAAATACAACAGGAACATTTGTTGATTCACCAACTGATGTCGGAGGATGGCCCTCTCTTGCTAGTGGAACAGCACCAGTAGATAATGATGATGATGGTATACCTGATACATGGGAAACGTCTAACGGCCTAAATCCTGCAAATGTTGCTGATGCTAATTCCACTGCTCCATCTGGATACACCTGGATTGAGGAATATATTAACTCACTTATAGTGATAGCTCCTGCAGAAGAATCCACCCCAACTCCAACTGTTACTCCTACTCCTTCAGTAACGCAAACGCCTTACTTAGGAGAAACGATAGCAATTCCTGGACGATTTGAAGCTGAAAACTATGATAAAGGAGGACAAGGTGTTTCATATTCTGATACAGAGACAGCAAATCGTGGAGGTGAATATCGCACGACAGAAGGAGTGGATATTGAGACCACTACGGATGTTGGAGGTGGTTATGCAGTTGGATATATTAGAGCTGGTGAATGGATGGAATATACAGTAAATATTGCAAAAGCAGGTAAATATAACATAGACACTCGTGTTGCATCTAATGGACAAGGAGGAACATTTCATATAGAAATAGATGGGGCAGATGTAACAGGCCCTATTACTATTCCTACGACTGGTGGTTGGCAAAACTGGATCACTCTTTCTACTGAGGAAATAGATCTTCCTTCTGGCACTCATATACTGCGGATAGCTATGGATTCAGTAGGGACAAATGGTGGAGTTGGTAATATAAATTATCTGGAGATATCACCGTATCAGGCTCCATATAATGAAACTCCAGTCTCAATTCCAGGAACTATACAGATGGAAGATTATGACCTCGGTGGAGAAGAAGTTGCCTATTTAGATACTGCATCAGATAATCCTTCAAATCGTGGTCGTCAGTATCGCACGACAGAAGGAGTGGATATTGAGACCACTACGGATGTTGGAGGTGGTTATGCAGTTGGGTATACAAAAGCAGGAGAATGGCTTGAGTATACAGTAAATGTGACACAGTCAGCAACATATATAGTAAAGACACGCATAGCTTCTCAAGGAGAAGGAGGAATTTTCCATTTAGAAGTGGATGGTGTTGACATCTCAGGTCCATTACAGGTGCCAAGTACTGGAGGTTGGCAAAACTGGGAAGATATTACCATTACTGATGTGTCTATTAGCGAAGGGAAGCATGTAATCCGTGTAGTTATGGATTCTCAAAATTCTTCAGGTAATGTGGGAAATTTTAATTATCTCTCTTTTTCTACAGATGCAGGAGAGATAACTCCAACTGTGATTCCCACGTATACCTTGTCAGGTACTGTGTATGTGGACACAAATAGTAATGGAGTTAAAGATCTGGATGAGGACGGTAGCAGTGGAGTAACAGTAAGCATAGATACGGGGCAGAGTGTAACAACAGATACTGAGGGAGAATATTTGTTTTCTGATCTTGTGGCAGGAACGTATACGGTTACCGTTACGGTGCCTGAGGGGTATAGTGTAACGACTACTAATCCAACAACAGTAGCTGTGAGTACCAATACAAGCCAACATTTTGGGATTGTAATTCTAGCTCCGCCGACCGCAACTCCAGTGCCTACCGTTACTTCTACTCCGGTTCCGCCCACAGCTACTCCAACACCTACGCCAAACACACCCATTTACTATACCTTGTCAGGAACTGTGTATGTGGACACAAATAGTAATGGAGTTAAAGATCTTGACGAAGATGGACTGAATGGGGTGACTGTTAGTACAGATGGTGGGCACAGCACGACAACAAATAGTGAAGGAGTATATACAATTTCAGATTTAGCTGTAGGGACGTATAGTGTGACTGTTACGCCACCTGAAGGATATACAACTACTACTACCAATCCTGCTTCGATTGCTTTAAGTGATGATACAACTCAACATTTTGGTATTGCAAGCTTAGCAACTCCACTAGCAACAATTGTTGCTACAGTAAATGGAGACGATTGGCATTTGCCCAGTGATGTCCCAACGAGTAAGACTTCTGGTGTGTATGGCTATAATAATAATGCATTGGTAACTGATAAAGCACCACAATACACCTGGGCACAGTTACATAGTGGTGGCTCAATAAATAATCCAACTTTGACTACTTCAGGATTACATAATGAAGTTAAGACCCGTCGTACGGTATTAAGGATGAATAATAATGCAGAAGATGAAATTCCACTTCATGTCAGACAACGCAATAACTGGCAATCGTATGTTATGAGAAACAATATCAGAGTTTATCCACTCTGGCAGGATAATTGGTTAACAGAATATAAGGCATTTTTAGACAAATTACTGAATGAAACAGTAGCAGGAACACAATATAAGCTAAAAGATCATCCAAATTTTGTGGGAATTCAAATACAGATGAGTGGAAGTGGGAAGGGAGAACCGTTTTATAGTGGGGGAGATTTGGAGAAAGAAGAAGCGATGGGACTTACCCCAACAAAATGGGAAAATTTCCTTTGGGAGTACAATCATGCATATCTTGATTACCTTGGATCAGGTAATGAATGGAAGGCTTTTACTGTTGCTAAACCCAATTTTATAGGCAATTATAATGGAAGCTTTACCAAAGCGCAGTATGCTGAGGCGGTTAGATATGGGACTATTCTTTCAAGAACCTCAGCGCTTTCTCCTGGTGAACGGGGGATGGGGGTTCGTGTTGCAGGAGACTATGAAGGTTATCGAGGTTCTCCTTCGTGGGAAGAAATGGCAACAATTCCTGCAAATGGTATTATGCAAATACATGACTTTGGTCAATTTGCTTTTCCTCCTTTTGAACAAGAAAGTCATATCGATAATCAGATAGAAAATTGGTATGGTGGCAATAATAATACTCAGGGGCTTTCAAATACAGATCCTAACGATCAGAAGAAAATTGCTAATGGTATTCGTCATTCAATTATCCGTCTTCTAACAGAACGTCATACATTCACTTGGCTTGACGGTGAAGACGCTGATTTTATAGAAGACAGATATCCAGGAATCGTGACATATATGAAAAAATCATTCGGGAAGCTTGCAAATACCAGTCCTGACGCATGGGTGTATCTCGGAAAGTTAGGATCAATCACTGCGATGCCTCGTTGGATTACTCCGTTGTCTGTTGCCAATCCTGATGGAGGTGTGGCTTTTGATATGGGGAATAATCAATTTGCGAATGGAGTAGAAAGGCATGGATGGGCAATCCCTTCAGCACTCAAATTTGATATTGATGATAGATTTATCATTCCTGGATCAAGTAATACAGTAGAGGCAGTAGTTACCTATTATGATAACAATAGCAAATGGCATCTTGATTATGACTCAACCGCTGGAAATTTGTCTGCGCCTATCATTCAAGGTGCTGGCTCAAATCAGTGGAAATCAGTTACTATTAAGCTTGCTGGAGCAGATTTTGATGGAGGTATCTCTGGTGGAGATGTGCAAATCATAGCAGATAATGGTACTCCTATTATCGAGATGCTCAGGATTATTAAAACATCTACTCCTTTACTTACCCCTACGCCTACAGAGGTTATTCAACATACTACCACTCCGACACCCACGGCAACATTGACTCCAACAGCTACTCCTTCACCAACAGAGATACCGATTGGGGGAGGAAGTTTCTTAATAACAAGTCCGGAAGAAGGATCAGAATTAAGTGGAACAGTATTACTTCAAGCAGAGAATCCACCTGCTGATGCCACTATTGTTAATTTTCACCAACGACTAAAAGGAACTACTGAATGGTTCTTTATTGGTGCTGATAGTAATCCTGGAGGGGGATGGAACGTTAATTTTGACACTACAGCGCTTCCTGACGGTATATATGAAATTGAGTTGCGTTCTAAAACCAGCTCCAGCGCTACACCAATAGCTGTACCCACACTTTTAACTGTTACCCTTAACAATGGAAATCAAATAACACCAACGGTAACTCCAACCCCAGTGCCGGTGTATACCTTGTCAGGAAGCGTGTATGAAGATACAAATAGTAATGGAGTTAAAGACTTGAGTGAAAACGGGTATGGTGATGTGGTAGTGAGCACTAACACTGGACAAAGTACCACAACAGACAATGACGGGATATATGTGTTCTCTAATCTTGTGGCAGGAACCTATGTGGTGACAGTGACAGTACCTGAAGGGTATAGCGCGACAACAACAAATCCTGTATCAGTAGCCGTAAGTGTTAATACTAGTCAACACTTTGGAATTGTTCTTCCCACCCCACCAACACCAACTATAACGATAATGCCTACTGTTACGCCCACACCTCCTACACCAACATCGATATCTGGTGTGTTGTGGTTTGCAGGACATGAGACAGGAAATATGAATGAGTGGTATGAGGAAAGTTGTGGAGGAGAGTTCAATAATGGTGAGGCTACATCTGCGGTTAGTACCGATGTTGCAAAATCAGGACTTTATTCATCAAAACTTACCATTAATGCAACAGGGGCAGATACTGGCACACGTCTTTTTCGATGGTGCGAATCTAGAGACCCAAGTGAAGAGCTTTATTATGGTGCATGGTTCTATCTTCCTGAGAAAGTGCAGGCAGTAGGTGGTTGGTGGAATATCTTCCAATATAAAAATAAATATCCACAAGGAGGAAACGATCCGTATTGGATTATAAATATAGGGAACAGGAGCAATGGTGATATGTATTTATATTTATATGATTGGGTTAAACAAAAAAGCTATTCGCAAACTCTTAAGGATATACCTGTAGGGCAATGGTTTCATATAGAAACATATTTGAAAGAAGCTACTGGAAATACGGGGATAATCAAAGTATGGCAGGATGGTCAAGAAATATTTAACATTCCTAATGTTGCAACGACAATAGCAGGAACTGAGCTTCAGTGGAGTGTCAATAACTATAGTAGTCAATTAAATCCGTCAAATGTAACTCTTTATATTGATGACGCATCTATTAGTGAATCAAGAATATGGGAAAATCCTGTAATACCATCTAATACAGCAACACCAGTTTCTCCAACCCCAACAGTAAGTCAGGTGTATACCTTGTCAGGAACTGTGTATGAAGATACAAATAGTAATGGAGTTAAAGACTTAAATGAGGTGGGAAAAAGCGGAGTAACTGTAAATACAGATACGGGGGAAAGTGTAACAACGGATGGTGAGGGAATGTATGTGTTTTCAAATCTTATGGCGGGGACCTATTCAGTTACTGTCGCGTTACCTGAAGGGTATAGCGCGACAACAACAAATCCTGTTACTGTGGCTATCAATACTAATACTACTCAGCATTTTGGAATTGTCCTTCCAGTTCCGCCGACCGCAACTCCAACTCCAGTTCCTCCTACAGCTACCCTAACACCAATTCCTCCGACAGCAACGCCAATTCCTGCTATGCCTACTCCTACACCAACGTCAACACCAACACCCACACCAATATCACCCACAGCGACACCTATGGCTACCGCAACTCCAACAACAATTCCTTCCTATACTTTATCAGGAACTGTATATGTGGACACAAACAGTAATGGGGTAAAAGATCCCACAGAGACTGGATATTCTGGTACTACGGTGAGTGTTAGCACAGGACAAAATGCTATAACTGATCAAAACGGCAAGTATACTTTCACTAATCTTCCCACAGGGATATATTCACTCACCCTTACTGTACCTACAGGATATCAACTAACTACTGTTAATCCTGCATCAGTTGTAATGAATACTGATACCACTCAGCACTTTGGGATTGCTCCAATTCCTAGTAATACACCAACTCCCACACTTACACCTACTGCAATTCCAACTCTGGCAGTAACAGTTACAGATTCTCCGTCTCCGACTTCAATACCGACTGCTACTCCTACTCCTGTACAGACATACTCCCTTACGGGAGTGGTATTTATTGACTCCAATGAAAACGGAGTAAAAGATACTGATGAGATGCCTGCAGCAGGAATAAGTGTTTCTTCTGTGGAACTAGGTGAAAAAACCAGTAATGGTGCTGGAGTTTATACATTTAGCAATATTGTCCCAGCAATGTATCAGTTATCTCTCTCATTACCCACAGGGTATTATTCAACAACAACAAATACTGTTACTGTGGTCATAAATGCCAACACTACTCAAAATTTTGGTATTGCGCCTATTCCCACAGCTACACCTACAGTTGAGCTTACTAATACACCAATTCCAACCGTAGCACCAGTTCCTTGTACAGTAACTCAAGCTCAATGGAGTACTGATACCTTCACAGTTGATGAAGGAACTATTATTTCTCTGATGGTTTCAACAGATGGAGATTGCGAAGGCCAAGAAGTTACATTTGAAGTGAGAGAAGATGATCCAGTGGGGGATGATGCCGTGGAGAAAAATCCTCTCAACGCAATGATCCAAAATGGACAGGCAACTACTACCTGGCTTGTTGAATGGCAAGAAGATTGTTTGGGGTTTGGACTTTGTGCAAATCCTGAGTATTTCTTTACTGTCACTTTAGTTGAGAGTCAAGCTTCAGTTCGTTCATCAAACCCATTGCTTACGGTAAATAGAACTAATTTGCCTCAGTTTACTTTGCAACCTGAAGCTATCGTTAATACCACAACAGCTCAGATTAGATGGGGGACAAGCCACGAAATGTCTTCAGAGGTTATTCTAGGTTTAAGTGACCAATATCTTATTAATAAAAAGGATGAAGATGAGCAAAAACGCGTTATCTCTCATAATATATCTCTTTCTGATCTTGTTCCTTGTACAACATATCAATATATGGTTCGTTCACTTGATATGACCGGATTTAAGATAGAGAGTCCCAAACTTACGTTTACTACAAAAGGTTGTCTGGGTGATGCGCAAATACTGAATGAAACAGAGAAAAAGGTCGCAGTATCTACCGGAGGCTCTCTGAGTTTCCAAAATAATAATAGCGTACTAGCTAAAATAGAGATACCTGCTCAATATAGCTCTCGTGATTTGTATTTTCAGATGAAAAAGATGTTGATCACAGATGTCCAAAATAGTATTGGGGTACCTGAACAAAAAAGTGCGGTTGGTAACTTTATTTATAATCTTTCAGCACTTTCTACCGTTTCATCGGAATCTGCTGAATTTGATGAGCCTGTTTTAGTATCACTCTCTTATGATCCTGCTGACGTTGAGGAATACGATTCAGATTCATTATCAATTTATCGCTATGATGGTAGTAGCTGGAATATTCTCTCGGAGTGTTCTTATTTAAATGATGTATATACATTAACCTGTCAGACCACTCAGTTCTCACTTGTTGGAATTTATGGAGATCTAAAGGAAGTTGCTTCTATACCAAGTCCAACAGATGCGCCAATTCGCACGGGAGGAGGTACGTCCCATAACTCTTCATCAAACGAAGGAGGAAATTCATCTGGCGGATCATCCAGCGGTGATGTTTCCTCGCCAAGAGGGGCTGACATCAATAGTGATGGAAAAGTAAATATACTTGATCTTAGTGTCTTACTTTCTCAGTGGAATAAGTCAGGAACAGCTGATATTAATGGAGATGGACGGGTAAATATAGTAGATCTTTCCATACTCTTATCTCAGTGGAGTAGGTAACATGCAAGAGCGGACAATCCTTTTGTTGCTTGGCAGGAAAATGCTTGAAAAAACGTACCGAGTTGAATTAACAAAAAAAGTGAATGGAATTTATTTAACAATGATTGTTCCTTTTCTCTCAGGATGAAAGTAATCGTGGTAGGTATAAGTACCAGAGTTCTCAAAAATATGAACTACTGTTGAACCTTGGGGAATTTCCCCAAGATTCAACTCAGGATATTTTTTATTCGTAGGATGATCATCTGAATTTACTGAAGCATGTTCATCATTTGTCTTGTTTGTCCATCGGACTGCGGCGCCTTTTTGTATGGTTATTTCACTTGGATTAAATCCATCATTGGTTAACTCTACTGAAATTTCTGTAGGAAGAGCAGCAGGTTGGCTTTCATTCTTACCTCTTATTATAAACACTACTCCTATCACAAGGATCACCAAAGCAATTACTCCCACTAAAATAAGTATTCTCAACAAAGTATTCTTCTGTGCAGAGAGTGATTGAGGGGAACCTTCTTTTTGATAGGATACTGATTCCATAAACTGTTTTTAGTATATGAACTCAGCTATGCAAATGTAAATAACCAATTGTGTATAACTCTGTAAAATGAATAGAGTTTTGAAACAGAAAAAATTATATGAATTGTTTCAGGCTTTGTACGTCATCAAGCAATGTTTTTTTACTGCTTCCCGAATACAGGGCAACTGCTGGATGGTAGAGCGGGACAATATGGATTGGTCCATACGCAGCATTTGTTTTGATTACTTTTCCATGCAGAGTTGTAATGGTTTGTGTCTGTTCGGCAGCGTTAAACTTTTCCAATATATATTTCATAGAAAATCGGCCGAGTGTCGCTATAACTTTTGGTTGAATTATATTTATCTGTGCATCAAGAAAAGGTGAATAGAGAGCAATCTCGGCAGGTAAAGGGTCTCTGTTTTCAGGAGGGCGGTCTTTTACAATATTGGTAATATAAACATTTTCTCGGGAGAGACCTATTGAGGTGATTATCTCGGTTAATATCCTGCCAGATGCACCACAGAAAGGTTTGCCTTGCTCTGCCTCATTCTTTCCAGGTGCCTCACCAATAAAGACAATATTTGCATTATGACTTCCTTCTCCAATAACAGGAAAGTATTTATTCTTTGTTCTGTATTCGTACAGTGGAGATTGGGTAAGGTTCCAAATGCTATCTCTGATTTCCCGCATTTGATCCTTTTTGCTCATATTTGTATTATACAAAACACTTGCTCATTGTAAATCTTTTTGTCTATAATTAAAAACTTGCAAAGACAGTATGATAGAAGTGTTTTTTGATATTGAAACAAAAAAGTTATTTCACGAAGTAGAGAATCGTGATGTAACAAAACTAGGTGTCTCCATAGTATCAGTATATCAGCGTGAGATTGATTCAAATTTCAGAGAGGTAAGTGGACACATGCGAAGTTATTGGGAGAAAGACTTTCCTGAGCTTTGGAAAGTGCTTCATGACGCAGACCGGATCATTGGATTTAATTCAGTAAGCTTTGATGCAGCTGTACTCCAGCCATATGCTCCATTTGCATTACAAAAGCTTGCTCATTTTGATATGTTGGCAGAAGTGCGTAAGGTGCTGGGACACAGACTTAGTCTTAATGCACTTGCCTCACAAACATTGGGATCAGTAAAAACTGATGTTGGAACAAATGCTGTTGTATATTTTGCGAATGGAGATCCTGAGAGTTTGCAGAAACTTCAATCATATTGTGAAGCAGACGTTGCAATAACACGCGACTTATATGATTATGGGGTGAAAAATAAACATCTTAAATATTTAGATAAATGGAACACTCCTCGAATTGTTGAAATTGATTTTTCTTACCCTGAACATGCAACAGAGTCTGGAAAACAGACAAGTCTTTTCTAGTAATCAGATCTATTTCCGCCCAGCTTTATACCTAACACTTACACAATCTTGCATTTCTTCATGTATCTTTTTCCTACAATAGGATTATATGGATTCAATATTACTTGCAACAATCTCAGTTGGCATTGTGTACTACATGAAAAGTTCATTACTATTATGAAATTTAGAATGTTTAAAAAACATCAAAAAAGCGCTGATAAGAAAAAGGATCAAGTACTGCAAATTGGTAGAAAACAATTTGAGAAATTAGCAAAAAAAGGAATCATGATACAGCTGGTACAGGTATAGTAAAAGCCTCATTGCTCTGATACTCTCCAATTGTTAGTCTTTTTATTGAAAGAGCAAGTGCTGGTATACCTACTCTTGCTCCAATTTCATGAGCTAAAGATCTCATATATGCTCCTTGGGTAGCGTCTACTTGTATTGTTAACACAGGAAAATCTTTTGGTGCGTGGGAAAGTTCCTTTTTCCATTGTCTCAGAATTTCATCTTGCCTGAAGTCTCCAGAGATATGAGCTATGATCGGGGTAATTGAAGAGAGCAGTTCATGAGACGAATAGGTCTTTGAGGAGATGAGAGAGACCTCTTTTATTTCTATGTTTTTTGTAGGGATTGTAATAGTATCAAGTAATCCTTTTCGTGCCCAGTAAAAAAGTGGTTTTCCATTTACTCTGGCAGATGAATATGGAGGATACGCTTGGTCATGTTTTCCAACAAACTCTGGCAGAACTGTAGAGACTTTATGTGAAATATCAGCTGGGATACTCTCTGTGCGGTGAGTGATCAGCCCTAACATATCATAGGTATCTGTTGCAAAGCCAAACAGTATTGTTACCTCATATGTTTTTGGAAGCATTTGATAATGTTCACGTTTTTTACATTCATCTCCAACAAGTACTAATAAAAGTCCTTCAGCCATTGGATCAAGTCTACCCGCATATGCAAGCGTCTCATCCTGCAAAGAAGGATTTGCTTTTCGAAGACTATGAAGTGCTTGGAGTGGGGTTATTCCTAAGGGTTTATATACTGGAATGACAGATTGAGAAGGCATGAGTGGATTAACGACTTTCTGCAAAGCGACGTGATACTTCTTCCCAATTGACAACACTCCACCATGCATCAATATATTCCGGTCGTTTGTTTTGATAGCGCAGATAATAGGCGTGTTCCCACACATCCAGTCCGAGTAGTGGCGTTGCGCCATTCATGAGAGGATTATCCTGATTTGGAGTACTTGTGACAGACAGCTCACCATCTTTTATGGTAAGCCATGCCCATCCACTGCCAAATACGCCGGTTGCGCTTTGTGTAAATTCTTCTTTAAAAGACTGTACATCCCCAAATGATGTTTGTATTGCTTCTTGGAGATCATCGGACATACTGCTTCCTTCATGAGGTGTCATGATTGTCCAGAAAAGTGTGTGATTTGCGTGTCCTCCAGCATTATTACGAACTTTTGTTCGGATATCTTCAGGTACTCGGTCAAGACTTTGAATAAGTTCTTCTATTGGGAGTGCTGCAAGATCTTCATGAGCAGTGAGTGCATCATTGACGTTTTTTATATATGTTGCATGATGCTTGTCGTGATGCAATCGCATTGTTTCTTCATCAACTGCACGATCAAGTGCGTTATAGTCGTAAGGAAGATCAGGAAGTGTATACATGATATAAGAGTATATCTATGATAAAACAATTATTCAAGATATGGGTAAGAGTTCTGTAACAGTTATCTTTTATTTTTCTCGCCATTTTGTTGCAGCCCACGCAGACAAAATAGTTGCAATAGGTACTGCAAGCACCAACCCAATGCTTCCGGCAAGGGTACGGACTGCTTCCTCAACAATAATTTGACTATTTAGGATCACCCAGTAAGGTTGATGAGAAGGATTGAGAACAAAGATGATAAATAAGCTGAGTGATGCTCCTGCATACGCAAGAACTAAGGTATTCACGAGAGAGGCAATGTGTTCTTTTCCAACAGTATATCCGCGAATAACAAGATCCATAAATTCTAATTTTTTGTTTGCTCTTGCAATCTCAAACACTGCTGCTGCCTGTGATGTAGTAATATCATCAAGTACTCCTAGTGCGCCAATAATTATGCCACCAAGCAATAACCCTTTTAGATTTATTGATGTTGGGCCAAATTGCAGGAGGTATGCATCCTCACTGCCAAGACCAGTAAGATCTGTAATATTGACAAAGAAGTAGGCAAGGATACCAGTTGCAAACAGTGATATCGCAGTTGCTCCAAGCGCAATTGTTGTTCGTCTAGATATTCCATGTGCAAGGTAAATTGTTAACAACATAATGACTAGAGATCCAACAATGCTTATAAGAAGAGGGTCTTTTCCTTGGAGTATTTGGGGAACAATAAACTGCAAAATGACGAATATGCTCACAATCATACCGATGATTGATCCAACCCCTTTTTTTCCAGCAATGAGTATAACGAGTATGAAAAATCCAATGATAATATAAATCAGAGTATCTAATCGATATCTATCCTGGACAGAGTAGGTAATGGTATCTGCTTGAATTGTTTTTATAAGTATTACTGTTTCTCCTGGGATAAGTTTTTGTGATGAAGCAGACTGGAGGACTCCACCATGTTCTAAATTGACAATATTTCCTTTTTCTTCTCCTTCCATAATCTTGAGTTGTGCAGTCTGAACAAAATTAGTATATCCAGCAACCTCTTTTTGATCTTCTGCAGTAATTTCAACAACAGTTGCCTTGTAATAGTGTTCCTCAGGAGGCTCAGGTGGAAGAACTCCTTGTTGGGCAAAGCTTGATTTAGCAAAAAATGAAAGAAATAGTAAAAAAACAAAAAATGCGCGTAGTACCGTATTCACAAACATACCGATAGTATACCAGGCAGTATCTCTTTATTGTAGAATGCTTCTTAGATAGTGTATAATCATTATCACTATAAGACTATGATTAACAGATCTCTGCTTGAATATCTTTTCAAAAACCAAATTATTGTTGCGCTTGTGGTGCTTGCATTTGCCTGGATATTACTCGAGCTCATAGGAGTTGTTATTGCTGGTTTTATTGCGTATATTATTATGGCTGCAATCGCACCAGTTGTGGATACACTCACAAGCAGAGGTGTCCCAAAAGCACTTGCGGCAGCAGCAGTATACTTGCTAATTGTAGCTATTTTAGTGCTCCTTATTTTCCCTCTTATTCCATTCTTCTCAACCCAAATAACCCAATTATTTAAAGGACTTCCTGTATACATTCATAATGCAACAGAAGTTCTTGGTGTTGAGGCAAATCAAGGAGAAATACAAAATATTATTTCTTCACAATTGGGCTCACTTGGGAGCAATGCAGTTCAACTTACTTCTCAATTATTTGGCGGTATTTTTAATGTTTTGACAATTGTTGTACTGAGTTTTTACCTATTGCTTGATCATAATCGGGTACAAGGTAGTATTGCTTCACTCTTTGCTCCAAATGTGCGAAAAAAAGCTCAACAAACGATAGAAAAAGTAGAGGATAAATTGGGCGCATGGCTACGCGGCCAAATATTTTTATCATTTGTCATAGGATTTGTAACATGGGTGGGTCTCTCAATTATTGGTGTTGAGTACGCTTTGCCATTAGCATTACTTGCCGGTATGCTTGAGATCGTTCCAACACTTGGACCTATTCTTGCTGCAATTCCAGCAATCATTATTGCGCTTAGTATCTCGCCTACGATGGCTATTTTTGTTGCAGGTTTGTATGGACTTATCCAGGTCCTTGAAAACAACTTTTTAGTTCCTCGTATTATGCAGCGGGCAGTTGGTATCCATCCGATTGTGGTAATTTTAGGAATTATTATTGGCGGACGCTTATTAGGAGTACTTGGTGCGTTACTCGCTGTTCCGTTCATCTCATTATTTATCGTTATTGTTTCTGAAATTCGTCGAAACGAGTGATACAATTGCCCCATGATTTCAACATTTAACCAAGCGCAGAAGTATCTTTTTGCCCATATTCCAGATAGTAACGAGAGGAAGTTTCCTGGTGAGCAGGGGTTAGCACGTATGCGTGCATTAGTCTCTGTTCTTGGAAATCCGCAGGAAAAGTACCCCGTAATTCATATTGCAGGGACTTCTGGGAAAGGATCAACAGCAACTCTTATAAGTACGATGATTGCAAGCCAGGGATTTAAAGTAGGACTGCATCTTTCTCCTCATCTGCTTGATATTCGTGAGCGAATACAAATTAATAACACACTTTTAAGTAAGGAAAAGTTTGTTGCATATCTTAATGAAATTATTCCTGCTGTTGAAAAAGTATCAAGCGGAGAGTATGGAGCTGTAACATACTTTGAGATTCTTGTAGCACTTGCATATTACACATTTTGGAAAGAAAAAGTACAGTATGCGGTAATTGAGACTGGAATGGGTGGGAGGTTTGATGGAACCAATATCGTACAGAATCCTGAAAAATTATCAGTTATTACCAAAATCGGGTATGATCACACAACAGTATTAGGAAAGACTCTTTCTGCAATTGCATGGCAAAAGGCAGGTATTATTCATTATGATAACCGAGTAATCACCGTGGATCAGCCAAAGTCTGTCTCTAAAATAATTAAAGATGCAGCAGATACGCACAAGGGAGTTCTTATTATTGTAAATAAAAAATCTTTTTCCATTAACTCAATAACTGAACAGGGAACAATCTATTATGATAATAAGCGTAAGCAAGAAGCACATTTAGGGTTGATTGGTGCTCACCAAGCAGAAAATGCAATGGTTGCACGCGAAGTTATTTCTCAGTTATCAAAGAGAGAGAAATGGGAAATAAACGAAGAGAGTTTGGTAAATGCAGTGCAAAATCTTCATCTTCCCGGAAGGATGGATATAGTGCATGACAATAAAAGTAAGCTCATAATAGATGGAGCACATAACAAACAAAAAATGAATGCATTTTTGTCTGCTCTCACCACGCTATATCCAGGAGAAAAGTTCACATTTTTAGTTGCATTTAAGCATGGTAAAGACAGTAAACAGATGATAGAACTCTTAGAAGAATATGCAAAAGAGATTATAGTGACTGATTTCTGGGTAGACAGCCAAGATATGCTCAATATCTCAGAATCGATAGATACAGTTGTCTCATATGTGAAAAATATTCCGGTAACTGCGATAACCGGTCCGAAGAATGCACTTGCGTATGCCCAAACTCGTGACTCTCGCATCGTAATTACAGGATCACTGTATTTCTCTGCAGAAATATATGAAGCCTTAAGAACTGGTTAGCAGTCTATTGACACGACTGATAAAAACAGCTACAATATTTGCATGGATAATGATGCAGTGCAAGACTTTCTCAAGCCAGTAAGCCCTGAGGAAGCACTCAAAAAATTTACCATTAACCTTACTGAAATTGCCCGAGAGGGGAAAATAGATCCTGTGGTAGGACGAGAAAATGAAATTCGGCGTATTATGCAAATTTTGTCTCGTCGTACGAAGAACAATCCCATTTTGATCGGTGATCCTGGTGTTGGAAAAACAGCAATTGTTGAGGGATTAGCACAAAAGATTATCAACAATGAAGTACCGACAACACTCAAAGATAAAGAATTACTCTCACTTGATTTTGCACAGCTTTTAGCAGGAGCTAAATTCCGAGGAGAATTTGAAGAACGGCTTAAAGCAGTCGTAAAAGGAGTTGAAGAAGGTGAGGGAAAGTATGTGGTTTTTATTGACGAGCTCCATACTATTGTTGGTGGAGGGGCCTCAGAAGGTGCGGTTGATGCGGCAAATATTCTTAAACCCTCACTTGCGAGAGGAACCCTTCGGTTGATTGGAGCAACAACTATTCAGGAATACCGAAAGTACATAGAGCGTGATCAAGCACTTGCACGAAGATTCCAGCCAGTACATGTTGATGAACCAAGTAGAGAAGATGCTGTTTCAATATTGCGGGGTATTAAAGAACGGTATGAACTGCATCATGGTATTAGAATTACCGATAATGCACTGATTGCAGCGGTTAAGCTATCTGCTCAGTATATTTCACATCGCTATTTGCCGGATAAAGCAATTGATCTGATAGATGAAGCTGCGTCAGGTATAAAAATTGAGACAGAAAGTATGCCAACAGAGCTTGAAGAGTTGAGGCGCAAGATCACGCAAATTGAGATTGAACAAGCAGCGCTTAAGAAAGAGAATACCCCTGTGGCGAAAAAGAAATTAGATGAAGGAAAAGAGCAGTTAGCAGAGTTGAAAACAAAAGAACAAGAGCTTGAAAAACAGTGGAATGAGCAAAAAGAGATAATGCAGCAGATGCAGACAGTAAGAGCTCAGATTGATGCACTAAAAATTGAGCTTGAGAGAGCGGAACGATCAGTAAGTCTTGAAAAAGCGGCTGAGATAAAGTACGGAAAACTTCCTGAGCTTGAAAAAAAGCTTACCCAACTGCATGCAGAATGGGATAAGATCCCGCGTGAAAAGCGGATTTTACGCGAAGAAGTTGATGAGGAAGACATAGCACGGGTTGTAGCTCGATGGACCGGTATTCCGGTGAATGCTATTCTTGAATCAGAGACAGAAAAACTCGTGCATCTTGAGCAAAAAATGCATGAGTTGGTGGTTGGACAGACAGATGCACTATCAGCGATTGCCAAAGCAATTCGGAGAAATCGTTCTGGAATTTCTGATATGACCCGTCCTATTGGCAGTTTTCTATTTTTAGGACCTACAGGTGTTGGGAAAACAGAAACCGCACGAGCTCTTGCCCGCTTACTTTTTAACGATGAGCACGCAATGATCAGAATTGATATGTCTGAATATCAGGAGTCTCACACTGTTGCACGGCTTATAGGTTCTCCTCCGGGGTATGTAGGATTTGATGAAGGAGGACAGCTTACTGAAGCAGTTCGACGCAAGCCATACTCAGTAATTCTTTTTGATGAAATAGAAAAAGCACACCCACAAGTTTTCAATCTGTTTTTACAGTTACTTGATGATGGTCGTTTGACTGATAGTAAGGGTGTAACAGTTGATTTTCGCAACACTATTATTATTATGACCTCAAATCTAGGGAGTGAGATGATCTATGAGTATGCTGGTAAAAATGAAAAAGAATTAGAATTAAAACTTTGGCAAGTGCTGCGTGCACATTTTAAACCAGAATTTTTAAATAGACTGGATCGCGTTATTATGTATCATCCGCTTACAAAAGATGAAATATTGAAGATTAGTAGACAGCAGCTTGAGCGAGTGCAAAATAGGCTTGCTGAAAACAATATTCAATTAAAAATTACTGATGAACTTGTAAAATACTTCGCAGCTGCTGGATTTGATGAAACATTTGGTGCACGGCCACTGAAACGCTTGATTGATGAAAAATTGCTTGATGAACTTGCCTTACAAATTATTGAAGGTAAAATTGTGCCAGGAGATGCAGTCATTCCTCACGTGAAAAACGACAAGATAGAGTTTTCACTTCCGTCATAACTATTAGTAAATCCCAATATACACATAACAATCTCCAAATAAATTCTAAATTAAAATAAGCCAAGTGAGTATTTGATTATTGGAGTTTAAGTGCTTTTGTAATAAAAGTAGGGATAGACTTGACAGGGAGTTATCCACATTCGTATACTGTTATCCACAATGAAGAGTATATATAGCGTTTAATCATTAGTTTTCACACTATTTTAAGTATTTAAACGCGTGAAAATACTACCTCATCTAGCATTTTTATGGACGATTTGTGGAAATCAGTACTTGCTGAAATTGAAATTACTGTATCAAAACCTACTTTTCACATGTTCTTTCGTGGTACTCATCTTGAAAGTCTCGAAAATAATGTCGCGACTATTTCAGCTCCCACTATTATGATTGCTGATTACATAGAAAAACGATATTACGGCATGATAAAACAGAGTATTGATAAAAAAACAAATCAAGATGTGAGTCTGGTCTTTTTGACTAATACGAGTGCAAAGAGACGGGAACAGAACGGAAATGCCGGGCCGCTTTTTTCAGAACTTCCAACGCTTAATAAACCTCGTCCTCATAGAATTAAGAAAGAATACACATTTGAGTCATTTGCGGTGTCTGAAACAAATCAACTTGCATATACCGCGGCTCAAGCAGTGGCGGCGAATCCAGGTGACAGATATAATCCTGTTTTTCTATACGGAACAGTAGGGGTGGGAAAAACACATTTAATGCATGCAATTGCAAACTTCATTTTTGAAAAAAACAATGATGTTCATGTGTTGTATCTGACAACAGAAGAATTTACCAATGAGGTAGTAGAGTCAATTCGGGGTAAAACAACCACGCAAATGCGTAAGAAATTTCGTAATGTTGATTTGCTACTGCTTGATGATATTCAATTTTTGAGTGGGAAAGAAAAAGTACAGGAAGAGTTGTTTCACACGTTTAATAGTTTAATTGAAAAAGGTGCACAAATTGTCTTTACATCAGATCGTCCGCCTGATGAAATCCCGAAGATAGAAGCACGTCTTGCTTCTCGTTTTGAAGGAGGTCTGACTGTGGATATTGAACCACCTGATTTTGAATTGAGAACGGCAATTTTACTCATGAAATCTGAAAATTATGCGCTAGATTTTTCCATGGAAATGGCAAAACTTGTTGCAGAAAGAATTACAGATACAAGAGCACTTGAGGGTTTCTTAAAAAAACTTTCTTCACTGATGAATGCAAATCCAGAAAAACATATTAGCGAGCAAGCGATACTGCGTCTGCTTGGGAAAAAGGCAGAAGTACCTCACACCATTAAACCAGATCAGATTATTGAATCAATTTGTGATTATTACACGATTAAAGCAACGCAGTTGAAAGGAAAAAAAAGAGATGCTCATTTGGTGAGACCTCGGCACGTTTGTATGTACCTTTTAAAAGAAGTGGGAGGGCTTACGTATGCTGAAATAGGTAATTTATTAGGGGGAAGAGATCATACGACTGTTATGCACGCAGTTGAAAAAATAAGCAAGCTTATGGCAGACTCGGGAGTTACGCAAGAAGAAGTTGGAAGTATAAAACAGAAAATGCGTGAGGATTACCTTCAATAAGTAACTGTTTTTCACACGTTTTCCTCTTTTTATCCACAACTTATCCACAAATTTTTATGTGTATAACCATGCTTCTTTCCACATATCCCCAAAAGGAAAGTATTCTTGTTTTTTCAATTCCTGACTACTTCAAATAATTATCTTGATGTGGTACTATTGCTGGACTGTAAGTAATTTAGTAATCTTGCAGTACTTAAGATATGAAAGCACAGCTGCTAATTGAAAATATAGAGCCTTTTTTATCATCACTTGCTAAAGCACTCCCCAACCATTCACCTGTTCCTGTGCTTTTAAATATCTTAATCGAAGCAACACACAAAGGAATATACATCTCTGCAACCGACTTAGAACTGGGGATAAAAGTAAAAGTTAATGGCAAAATAGATGAAGAAGGTTCTGTAACTGTGCCAGGAAAACAATTTATAGAAATTATTAACTCTCTTCCCAAAGGTAAAGTTACATTAACATACGAAAAAGAAGCGGTAACCCTTGAATCATCTGGTGGAAAAATAGTCTTGCAAACTATTCCAAAAGAAGAGTTCCCAAATCTTTTTGAAGAAAAAGGTGAAAAAGTCTACAGCTTTTCAAAGGCAGAGCTTAAAGATATTTTTACAAAAATTATATTTGCAGCATCAACAGACGACTCAAGGCCTGAGCTTACAGGGGTATATATTTCCCAAAAAGAAGATCACATAGACTTTGTTGCTACTGATGGGTATCGTCTTTCACTAAAGAGGGTTTCTGGTAAGCAAATATTAGAGACTGATAATGGAATTATTGTCTCGTCTAAATTTATTGCCGAAGCGTTAACACTCAATAGTGATACCATGGATTTTTATGTGTATTCAGAGGGGAATCAGGTGCTTTTAGAAGCAGATAATACTATTTTAGTCGGTAGACTTATTCAAGGTAACTTTCCTAACTATGAGCGTGTTATTCCTCAAGAGGGCTCTACCAGTGCAGTGATTGATATTGAAGAGTTCTCAAAATCAATAAAGCTTGCAGCAGTTTTTGCTCGTGAAAGTGCAAATATTGTGCGGATTAGAATTGCAGATAAACAACTAAGCCTCTTTTCTCGTTCATCAGGAATTGGAGAAGGGGATATTCAAATTGCCGTTGAACAGACAGGTGAGGACAATGAAATTGCATTTAATGTAAAATTCTTAAGCGATCTACTGAGAGTGGCTGGTGAGAAAAGAATTACACTTGCTATTAACGGCCCTCTTGAGTCTGCGCTTTTTACCCTTGAAAAAGATACCGACTTTCTGCACGTTATCATGCCTGTTCGAGTGCAAGAGTAACTATTCTCTACCTCTTTTGCTCGGTTGTCCAATGAATTTGGAATTCTAGAGTGTTTACTCCGAGTGACTCAAGGGTGGTGATTGTTTCATCTTTATACTGTTGGATTTGCTCTGGAGTAGGAGTACTGATGTCCTGAATATATATCTTTCCCTCAAATTTTTTCTGATCTAAATCAAAGTAGACAAAGTAATTATCAGTCATGAGTGGAAGCTTATCATACCAGGGATAGTTAGTATAAATATCTGACACCCACTTTCCAAATTCTTCATCTGCTTTTGCCTGATTTTTAATTTGGTCATCTACAGGTACTTCCTCAGGATTTTCAGGAGTTGAGAAGCTCCAAGAATATAGAGGATTTGAGAAATAGGTAACAGTAAGCGAATATGAGTTTTGCATCCATAATGGAGCTGTTGGGGTGAATGTGAGAGAATTATCTGTTTGCCATTCATAGTTTCCGGTGATTCCCGGTTGTGCAACTATTTGTATGTGAGATTGTTCAGAATTAGAAAGTGATCTGGAGAAGGTAATAGAAATCGGTTCATAAAGACTTACTACTTGTGTCTGATTTGATGGGGTTACCGATGTAACAGAAAATGATGCAGAAGGCTCACTGGTATTATTAAAAATATATAAAATTGAGAACAATATCAGGAAGCTACCTGCAAGCACAGAGAGTATAATAATGATAAATTTTTTATATGTACTAAAGATATGCATAAGTAAGTAGTAAAATACTATCCACCAAAGCCTCTTGCCGGGTATGGAACACCTTGAATATTCCAATTTACCACCGTATATCTATGTCCATGGCGAGATGAGTTTGAGTCTATGGTGTCGATATATCCGTCTCCGTTACTATTTAAAGATATGCCGCTAACCATCGCAACATGTTCACTCCCTGTATGGGTACCTGAGACTTTTTCAAAAAAAATTGCATACCCTGGTTTTATCTGCTGAAGAGCTTGTTTTCGGTCAGCAGTGTCATATTCTACATAATGATAGCCTGATGCTTTTTTCCAATAGCTTCTCATTGATACTACTGCCTGATGGTCAAAATTTAAGCCTGATCTCCCTGAAAGATTATAAGCGTCTATAATTGAATTAGTACACCAATACAGTCCGTTTGAACTAGTACTTACTTCATGTCCTTGTCTGATAACTGCTGTGTGCGATCCGTTTGTAATGTTTGAAACCATACGATTATAATATCCCCAAACTCCTGTTTGTAGCTCTGCATTAATTCTTTTGTTCCATTCAAGTGCTTGATTTGAATCGATAGAGATCGTATTTGGTCTTTCTGCAGGGTTTCCCACACGAGTCGATGTCTCATTGCTTTCTTGTGCGTAAAGAGGAAAAGGGTAAAAAAGCACAGACATTAAAAGGAGAGGAAAAAAATATAAGGTTGTTTTATTAATTATTTTCATTAGAGGATTTTGGTTTAGTTTCTAGAAATTGAATTGATAAAGTTGTCCGCTAATAGTGAATAATATTGTGCGTGGCTGGTTAGTAGTAAGCAGTGAATTTGCGTCTATATCATTTGCATCAACTCCTTTTGGTAATGAAATCATCTCTCTTTCAAGTGTTGTAGGGTCAATAAGTACGAGTGAATTACCAAGAAGGGTGTAAATTTTCTCATCTGTTCCCCACGCAGATTTTTCAAGATAGAGATTTTCTCCTGCACTTCTTATCTCCTGGGTCTTGCTATTTACGACATATAATTCATAGGTAGCATTTGTTTTTAACCGGTCTGTAGTATGTTGAGAAAGAAAGAAATTACCATTAGGTGAGGGAAGAGCACCAAATACTCTCCCATCGGTATTTAGTTGTGAGGATGATCCTGCGGAAAGGTCGTTGAGGAAAAATGTAATATCTTGAATAAAAGGTTCAGCAGGTGCAAGATACGTTGCAACAAGAGTATCAGTTATGTAATTCATTGCAGTTTGATTTCGAGTAAATGAAATATTTGTTCTCTGAGGACTGGAACCGTCAGGATCTGAATTAAACAGTACAAGCTGTGGGTTTTCAGGCTGTGATTCATCGAGTAATAAGTAGCTCAGACGTGAACCATCAGGAGAAAAGTTAATTGTCCGAATATTTTCATCAAGTTTGGTCAAGGTATTTGTTGCAACAGTATATCTCCATTTTTCTTCTGCAAAAGTATCTGTGCGGAGAATAATGATTGCAGAAGCAAGTGTAGGTGACCATATAATATTTTCAACATCACCTTGAATAGGAGCAGATAATGCTTGTCTAGCATTTGTTGTTAAATTAAGGGAGTACAAACGGGAATCTGTTCCTGAAAAATAGTAGACTGATTGGTCTTTGTAGATAGGAAAGAAGATTTTTTTATCCTCTTCATACACAGGTATTGTTTTTGCTTCTTCAACAGGAAGCGAATGCCCAACGGGAGATAAATTTGAAGGAGTATTAGTAGGCGCAGGTACGTTGTTATCTGGGCCTTGGATGCGTGCCATAAGCAGTGCACCAAGAACTATTAAAACAACAATAATGGCGAGTACAGAGGAAATGAGCACAATGTGTTTTTTAATGATCGATATCATACCTTCTGATTGTGGTGTGTAGTGTTGTTGTATTTGTTCGTCCATAATATTATCTTAACAAATATTTATCCGCAGATATTGTGTTCTCGAGGAAATACTGCGCCTGGGGAAAGCTCATAATGGAGATGGACTCCTGTACTATACCCAGTATTACCCATTCCTCCGAGATAATCACCTTTTTTTACTGTCTGCCCTTGTCGCAGATGAGAAACGCTATTTGAAAGAAGATGACCATACAATGCCCATGTTCCATTTCCTTCAATGATTATATGGGTTCCGTACCCATTTCCGGAACAGAGATTGTAGTAGGTATTACATCCGGTAACAGTAAGAGTAGTGATCACTCCATCAAGAGTTGCATAAATAGGTGTCCCTTCAGCCATTACAATATCAACTGCGTTTAATGACCCATGAGTAAATCCTCCTGAGTAGGGACATTGTGCAATATCAAATCTTCCGTTAACTGGCCATCCCCCCAGTGTATTAGGATCAATACTTCCTATAGGAGAAGAGTTTGGTTGTTCTGTAGTAGGATTACCAACTCGTACTCTTACTCTTTCACTTGCCTGTCTTTCGGGAGACGAAGGAGGGAGTCCTTCTTGACAGCTTACTGTTTCACACCAGCCTGTTGTCTGATTACATACTACATTTCCTCCTCCACCAGAAGTGCAGCTCGGAGAAAGAGTCTCACAATATCCAGGTGCTTGACGGCAGTCTGGACCTCCTGAATTAAGGGTTATGTTTTGTGATTGACAATCTGTATTTGCAGAGCATACTCCTTCCCCTGCAGGTCCTAGATTGCCACAGAAATAGGGATGAGTTGTAGGGCAGTTGTTGGTAGTTTGCGCAAAACTCGGTTGACTGGTACCAAAATACGCTCCTATAAAGAGTAGGAGAATAGGAAGAATATACATCCAAGAAGAAGATAAGAGGGTTTTGGATAGAAAGGAGCCTATAACTTTACCAACCATTATTTCATCATAGCAAAATAAAAGACATTCGCACAATTATTATAAAAATGAGAAAAATGTTTTTTTGTCTCACAATTAACACCCAAGGGGTAATGGGCTAAACTCTGTATTTGTCTCGCGCAGTGATCGTGAAACAGAATAATTTAAGTAGAACGTCAATGGTAAATAGCAAATATCAGTGCGCGAGAATCCTTCTTGCAATAAGAAAGTCTCAACGTCCTTCTTTGCTTGCTCAATATCGGTAGTCAGAATTTCTGACATAAATGTATCAGGAGATTCAATATATTCAAGTCGATACGTAGAGGTCTCACTCACAATACCACTGATATTATTCAGGCGGGCAAGGAGATTCTGCCGGACTATTTTACCCTGATCTGAGAGTTCAGGGCGTTGTTGTATTATGTCTATAAGTTTTCTTTTTGCATCATCATTGTATGGGACGTTTTCTCTGAGTATCTTTCCTTGGGAGACAGGATAGGGTGTGGGAGTAATAGAAATTTCTTCGTTTTGGGAGCGTCTTTGGTCAGTATTATAAAGCAATATAAGCGTCAAGCTTATTACTGCTACAACGAGCCCTATTGTAATTGTAATAATAAAAAGTTTTTTATTCATATTATGCAATTTATTCCGGTATTGTTCCCCACAGATGATCCGCACACGCCCAGTACTCAAAGGGCCCAGCGTTTCCTGGTTCAAATAATAGTTTATTATAATTTATTGCATTAGATGTCTGCTTTCTCCAGTCTACATCTCCATGGTCAAACTCGTTTGCTCTCCCTCTTCCCATTTGATATAGCCCCCATGCTCCTGCGGGGTCAGGGGTTCCGATACTCTCCTGAGATGCATAGGCATTTGGATTAAAACCTGATTCACACGGAATAATATTATTAAACCATTCATCGGCATATTGTGGGTCAAGCTCTTTGAGTAGTGTATAGAGTTTGCTTTTGTCGCTTGGACGTCGGGCAGCAAGCAATGTACATGCAGGATCACCGAAATTCGCTCCAGTATCATCATCATAATAAGGATTATTGAGTGCGTAGTCTCCCGTATAGTAACCGTCGCAGGTTTCGGCATTGGCAGGTGTTTCTTCTCCTGAGCTAATAGGGGAAGCGCTTCCTCCAACCTCTTCTGCAGTTGCTTGATTATCTACATAAATATCATTTTGTGTTGGCTTTACGGTTAACAAAAATGTTTGATTAACAGTCTGAGGAGAAGAAGTACTTGAACTACCAGTATATACTTGTGCAAGTGCACTCATTCGATTAGAGAATCTTTGCATGTTTTCTCTATACCAGCTCCCCCAACCTTGCATTGTTGCACTCCAATTATCACGTGCTGCAATATCACCTGCGATCTCAAGAGAATTAGCTATAGCATTGATAGCTGGGTCCATAAGGAGAATAGCAATTAACTGTCGTGCTTGTGCTTGCTGTGGTGATCCGTCTGGTGTTCCTGGAGATCCAGCTTCTTGCACGATTTGCTCTATTGATTTTGCAGGAAATGTGACTGGATTTGTTATCCCGCCTTCATCAATTACTTTCTGTCCAACTCTTTGGACTGTTGCTGCGTCACCTGATCCATATACAGCAATAAAGTCATCAACCAAATGATCACTTACCTGGGCAACTTGGACTCCCCCTACTTGCCAACCACCAGAATAGAATCCTCCTGCACAGCCCATGTTAATATTTATGTCTTTCATGTCTCTACAGTTCCAGGCGTAGGGATTTGCGGCTGAACCTTCGATTGCGACTGTCCATATAACAGAAAGGAAGGGGTCTGCGTATTTAGGATCGTTATTGTGGACTTTTGATAAAATATAATTTTGATATTGATTGACTAGACTCCCGAGTCTATTTGCCCGCTCAATCGTCTCAGGCGCGAAAGCAATATCTGATTCGCCATTGGGTACTGGGAGATTATAAGGTGCTTGGGTATATTTTGTAACATCTATCTGCGTTGTCTGCGCAGGAGGAACAGTTGGTCCGACAATGGTTAGATTATCATTAAGTGACCATTTGACACGTGTTACTTTCCCTGATGAATCTTTTTCTGCAGTGTAATTTCCTGATGCACTCACAAACTCTGTGTTAGCAGGGATAGGATCATATACCATGACATTTCCGGTTCCGGAATAGGAAACATTGATGGTATAGGTGATATTTTCTCCGTTACCAATTGCTTCAGGACCAGACTTCTGGAGTGTTACATTTGAAGGCGTTCCATCGCCTGAAACAGGAGAAGGAGTTGGTTGAGTAGTAAAATAGCTGTCATAATCTGCATCGTCTCCAAGAAGGATAAATATAAGTAGCAGTATGATAATAACAATAATAAGAATAACCCAAAACCAAGGATTTGCAGCCATTGCTCCAGTACGTACGACTGTCATGGCAGTTCTAAGTCTTCTAATGTTTCTTGAGGCGTTTTTTATTGATTGAGCTCGTGCACGTAATCGTCTTGCATTAGAAACTGCATTATTTGCACGATCTATAATACCTTTTCTCTCATCACTTTGTTGTGGCCTTTGTAGAGGGTTTTCTCCGTTATCCATGGTTTAGTGGACTGGTATTTGGTTCTGTACCAGATGCTGACGGAGCAGGAGGTGTTCCAGAGGGCTGTGGAGGGGTGGCTTGCTGGACAGTAGCATCTTGAGCAGAAGGTGCGGTATTTTGTGGAACAGATTGTGCAGGGCTACTTTGTGGAGCACCAAATGAGAGTGGAGCCGCAACTGGTTCTGTTTGCGGTATAGCTGCTGTGTTTTCTAAAGGAGGTGGTGGTGTTTGTTGAGTATTTTCAGGCATAGGAGCAGGAGCGGGAGTGTTTTGTTGGACAGGCTGAGTTTGAGGAGCGACATTTGGAGTCTCTGATTCCGCAAGAGCTTCTGTAATAGTATCAGGAAGCTTTTCTTCCATTCCTTCATCAGAGGGAGCAGGGCTTGGTGGTGTTTCTTGTTCTTGTTGATTTAATAAATCTTGTGGTTTTGAAGTAATTAAATCATATTCAAATTGTGACGCAATAAATTGAGCTGAAATATGATTTTGGCCAGCAAAGAGTAGTCCTTCTCCAACTTGCGCGGTAAGTAGAAATTGTTTTTCTCCCTCAGAAAGGAAAAATGTTTTTGCTAAGGCCTCAACTTCTGCAGTTCCTTGTTTGAGTAATATTTGAATAGATGAGTTAGACACGATTGCTTTACCGTATTCATTGTTAATAAAATCACCAATATCCTGAGTCAGGGTTGTCATTCCTAAGTAGTATTTGCGGGCACGTTTTGCGATTCCTTGCAAGAAGCTAGCAGAATCTGGGTATTTCATCATATACCATGCTTCATCGACGATAAGCAAGCGTTTTTTCAGCTTATTACGAACACGGCTCCAGATAAAGTCTAAAATAACATGCATAGCAATAGGGCGAAGCGAGTCTTCTAACTGCTTGATAGAAAAGACCGTTAACTGACTGCGAATATCATAGTTTGTCTGGGCATTAAGCAGTCCTGCAAATCCTCCTTTAACAAATTTTTCAAGTCGGAATGCAAGTTCTTTTGCTTCTGCTTCCTCCATGTTAAGGAGTGTTTTATAGAGGTCTTCTAAAATCGGCGGTTCTTTATCATAGGTTGATGGGTCAGGAGTAATTCCTTTCTGTTTGTAGACGAGTACGAGAGAGCGATCCAGAATTGCTTCCTGAGTTGGAGTCATATCCCCAAGCATTGTTTTGAGTAATCCATGTAAGGAGAGAATTTTAATTCCTAACTGAGCTTCAGTTCTGTCTTCAGACAAAAGTGCAAAAGGATTTATTTTTACTGCTGAAGTTTTTGAAAAATCTATGTACTCACCCTCAAGTGAATCGCAGAGTGTTCGGTACTCGTCTTCAGGGTCAATAATCAAAATCTCTGCATCAAACATCATCTGTCTCAATACTTCAAGCTTAACCAAGAAAGATTTACCAGAACCTGATTTACCAAAAACGACTTCATTGGCATTTTCAAATGAAAATCGGTCTACAATGACCAGAGAGTTATTGAGGGTATTTACTCCATAAAGAATCCCATCTGGTTGAGAAATTTCATATGAAGTAAAAGGAAATGTTGACGCCACAGAGGTTGTATCCATATTACGGGTAACAAAAAGCTTGTCTGAACCATATGGCATAGTAGTTTTAAAACCTTCTTCCATTTGCAGTGTCGCAGCTTTGAGCAACAACATGTTTGAAGCCAACAGAGTCTGAAGTTGTTTTGATTTTTCATTGAGTTCAGGAATGGTGTCAGCGCTAATTGTGACATAGAGACCAAATTGGAAGAAACGTTCTAGTCCTCGTGCAAGTTCTTCTCGCAAAGCAATAGCATCTTCTAAGGAAGCCTGAACTTTTGGATCAGGTTCAAGCCCAGCTTTATGATCTGCATCAATTGTTGCTTCCATTTCAGCAATTTTTCGTCTGAGGTTTGCAAGCACATCTTTACTTTCAATAGGATAGATAAACATCGAAATATTCATCGTCTCTTTATGATCAATTAAAATAGAAAGCCAATTAGGAGATACCTCACGAGGATAATCAGCCACAAAAAAGGTGCGGAAAAATCGGTCACCAACTCGTACATGCTTAAAATCTATTTCAGCAGAAGCTGGTGCAATGACATCTGCAAGAGATACAGATCCTTGACGTAGTGCTTCAAGTGTTGCGTGTTGTGCTGCTGCTGATTGTTGGGGTGTAGCACCTTTTGGCATAGCAGCTGCTTGAGGCTGAGGGTTCTGCTGCATTGTCTGTGGTTGTCCGTTTGCTTGTGGAATAGGTTGAGGAATCTGAGAAGCTGCACCTGCTTGAAGAACAGGCTGTTGCATTTGTGGAGCAGGAGGATTTCCAGGCATTTGCTGTGTTCCTGGTTGTATAGGCGGCACTCCTGGAGCAGATGCAGGCATGCCCGTCTGGGCAACGGGTTGTGATTGTGTAGGCTTTTTTTTAAATAAGTCAAACATGGGCAGTAAATTTAAACTTAAAATATAAAATTAAAAAACAAAAATGCTATCAATACTTAGGATCATTTTAAGCTCTCAGTTTTACATTTTACATTTACAATATAATATTTGTTACATCTTCAGATTGAAAATCGAGTGAAACTGTTTCCTGGTTATAGAGTTCATACAGTACCTTTGCTACTTCGCTTGATTCAAGTGGTCGTGCAGTAAGTCCCATACGTTGAATCTGACTAATTACTCCATTTTGCTTACTTATAACTCCATCACGAATTCGTTCCTGTAGTGTTTGTTTCTTGTTATTTGGAGCAGTAGGACCAAGTTCTAAAGAAGAAAAAGGAATAACAACATAGATTTTTTTGTTCAGTAAATTTTCTCCTTTAACCAGTTCCTGAATAAACTGCTTATACATAACTAAATGCTCTGATATACGGGGATCTTGTGCTTTTTCTACTTTAGCTTCAATCATCTCTAAATAATCAGTCATATCTACTTTTTTAGAAACAATAAAAATTTGTACTGCAGATGAGAGTGAGTTAAGAAATGACATAAATCCATAAATGCGGGCATTTTGTTCATCTGCTGAGAGAAGGAAGAAGTTAACAGACGATACCTCTAAAATTGAAGAGGCATTATTTCCTTTGAGGAAAAGAATTCCGTCTTTAATATCTTCTACTTCTGTAAACTGTTGAGTTGTTGAGTTGATCTTTGCTTTTGCCATAGTTCTAATAATATCAGTATACCGTATTCTGGATGCAGTTATTAAGAATTTTTACTGTCATACCGTAGATACAGGACTTTGTGTTGGTGCTGGCATATTTCCAAACAAGTCTCTTCGTAATTTTTCCCTTTGGTCAATTGAAGTTATCTCAAGCGGGTTAAATATTTCTCCTTTCATCTCAACTTGTACTGTCTCAAATTCATGATTTTTTCCAGGATCGTCAAAATATATTTTATATGTACCATTAGGAAGCGGAGTAGCAGAGATAAATTGACCTAAAGCATTTGTTTTAAATGCTCTTACTGGTATCTCATTTGTATCAACTACTTCAACAAGAATGTTTTGAAGCACTTTTCCACGTGGATCTTTAATTATTCCTAGTACAATATTAGGAATATCAGGAAGAGAGGGGAATCCTGAAGTAAGATTGGATTGTGGGGTGATAGTTTTTACAGTATTTGCTTTTGGCGCTTCTTTCTGTGTTGGGGTAACTGGTGTGGCTTGGGAAACTTGCTTTGCTTGCTGTAATACTTTTTGCTGATAAGATGCTGTTTGCCCTAATGATTCTGCTAATTTTTGCTCTAGATCTCGGACTTTTTGTTCAAGCTCGGCAGTGTATCCTGCTGTTTGTTCGTATGTCCGAATATCTTGAATCTCTTTTTTAATCTCTGCAACTTCATCTGCTGCTTTTGGCGCAGGAGAAGCAACTGGTTTTACTACTTCTGTTTGTGCCATTTTTTGGTTAATTTCTTCTTCTGATACCTGAGGTAATACAGGTTTAACAGGATTGACTACTTCCTGTTCTTTTATAACTGGCTGGACTCTTACTGGCATAACTTTTTTCGTTTCGTTTGCAAGTGGGGTTGGTGTAACAATAGCTGTTCCAGGATTATCAAAGGAAGCTTTTAAGCTTGCAAAGTACTGCATCTCCTGATTGTCAGGTCTGAAATATGAGTTGCGCAGTGCACTTGCCAATGCTTGTCTTTTTGCAGTATCTTTTGACTGTTGTGGCGCTTGTTTCGGTTGCTGCGGTTGTTGCACTGTTTTTGGAGGTTTTAAAAATTCATACTGTGAGAGATCAATTCCTTTTTTGCGATAAATAAACTGATTTTCTCGTGGTACTGACCGGGCAAAATAAATAAGCATTTTATCAAGTGGTCTACCACCTACTGGTACAAAAGCAAGTGCTACACCAATAAGACCAAAAATTATCATAAGTGGGTACTTGAGCAAGAAGTGGAGAGGAGAGACAAAGGTAATGGTACAAAAAATTCCCGCTGCAACAACATATGCAAATTGCTTAACAGTCATTGAACCGATAATTTTAAATTTAAACCCAGTAACGTCTTGAGGAATTGGATGATTCTCCATATACATCAGCGTATAACGTGAAAATTTTAGATTCAAGCATCTCAAACTGTGTCAAAGGACAACAAAAGGTGTGAAAAGGAGATAAAAAGCCTTAAAGTGGGCAGAGAAGAGATGGATTGTAGGTATTATGTAATGTCTGTCACTAAAAAATACAATGGAGTATGTTAACATCTGGGTAACTGAATAGAATTGCTGCCCATCGCGAGAGTTTAATTGTTGTGGCGTGATAGTACAACTGTCCTGGCTCTTTTTTACTGATATATAAGTAATTGCTTATAAAAATCAGAATCTTTTTCCTATGCTCATAACATACAAAAAATATTATTTTGTAGCGCTCGAGACAATGCTGAAAGTGCCTGCAATAAGCATCAATAATAATAACCCAGCAAGCTGTGTATTGTCAGATTCAATAAGTTTTTTCAAACGGTTAGCTTCTTCAGGGTTATCATTACTAAGTTCAATAATAATTTCTTCCATTCGGTTTTGACGAAATAAATTTAACATTTCTTGGGCACGGGGATTCTTTTCTGCAAGAGATTCAATCTTTTCTTTATAGATTGTGCTTAAGTTAGTTATAGATTCTTGCAGGTTTTCTGGTAAATCTTGTACTGCCGTCTCTCCATTTTGGAGAATATCAATATATGTTTGAAATATTACTTGCTCATCGTCAGTAAACTGTGATGCAATTACATCTCTTTCTGCTACGAGATAGGCAAATGCAACTTCTTTACGAGGAAGGACTTGAGTGATTAAGTTGCCATCAGGCATTTTAATGGTACAGGTAAGTGTACTCTCATCTCCGTTAGTGATTCCTTGGATTTCACCATTCTGCCCATTTATGGGAATCTGCATTGGGTTCTCACCAACCATTTTATATTTTTGGTCACTGTAACCCAACAAAAGTTCAGTCCCTTGTTTCAGTTTTTTCTGCGCTGGATCATCAATTTCCTCAAGCTGCTTTCCGTTAAATTCTTCAGATGCGGTAATTATCATAAGTGCACCAATTTCTTGAATTTGTTGAGCATATATAGCAGTTCTTGATTGCTCATCCTCTATACTTTCCTCCATAGTATCGGTATCATTGGGTATATTTTCTTGAGGTTCTGAGTTATCAGTATTATCGTTTTGCTCTACATTTCCCGACAATGTACCAGCTTCTGAAGAGTCATTCGTATTAATCTCAGCTTCAGTCGGATGTGGTGACTGTTCTTCCATATAATAAGCATACTTGAAAACACTTACAGTAATCAACTAAGATTTAAGTATATGCCAGACATAATCCCAGAGCAGCAACCTGTTCAATCTTCATCAAGCGGAGTTTCTACTATGGAGAATCGTTTCCGTGCTGTTACATTAAAGCGAAATGATTTTATTAAGGAAATAGATACGGGATTGATAATAAACGATAAAAATAAAGAGGTGGGGAGAAAAAATGAACATGTAACGTTTAGTGAGGATCTTCGCCAGCAATACTCAACATTTCTCGATAATTATGTTCGCAACCTTATTGAAATTCAGAACAAGGACAGAACGTTTTTGGAGACAAAAAGTAGAATACAAGACAAATTAATGCTTAATCTTTTATCTTCAGAAGAAAAGGACCCCCAAGGAAGAGCAATTACTACTCAAGAGGGATGGTCTCTAAGAAAGGTAGATGAGGCGAAAATCCAACAGTTTTTAGAAACTCAACAGGGATGGACGCTTGCAAATATGGCGCTTGAACAATATACCTCAATGATGATGTTTGCACTCTCACTCGAAGCATCTATTGTGCCTGAAGGAGATAGGGATAAGTTATTAAGAAATTTTAAGATTGATAATGGTATCAATCAAGGAGCGTTCTGGAAATGGGCAGCAAACAGACGTCCCCCGATCTATCCTGAAAAACCTGGTTTTTTTAAGAGAGGTAAAAGGACGGAAATTAAGCCTAACCCTGACGTACTGTTGGCGATGAAAAATAACCCTGAAGAAGCAAAGTTTATTTGGGAGCTTACTGGAATTGATGTTGATGATTTTACCATTGATCCAGTAACTGGAGAGGTTATAGCAAATGCCGGTGTTAAGATAACTGACGCAGTTGAGGAGAAACAAAAAAGTATTATTGGAAATTTGAAGTCAAGACAGCAATTTTACGAGTCTTTAGGAATACCTTCAAAACAGTTGGACGCAATGGATTCTCAATTTATATATAGCTATGTAAATGGAAGCTCTGAAGAAATTCCAACCCATGTACACCAAAGGATTATTGACCGTTTCAAACCAAACAGAACAATAGTTGATGCAGCAGGATTACACCCCGGTGAACCTGGTTTTGATCCTAACACCGTTAATGTAGAAGAAGTATTGCAAAAATACTTAAAGGTAAAACGAGATATATTTGTGCGGCTTGCTCAGGAAGCTGTTGCGCGGCAAGTACAAGGTACTGAAGACTTAAGTAAATCACTTACTGTAATTCGTACTGCGTTGGAAGATGTAAGAAAGGGTAGAGAGGGAACTATTGCACAGCGAAGAAATAAGGAAGCACAGGAAAGAATTGGGGTACTAGAAAAAGAAAAGCATGAGATTAGTGAAAAGAGAAGACCGTTGGAAGAGTTCGCTGAAAAACAAAAAGCAGTTCAGCAAACAGTCAAAGAACTTTCCGAATCATATGGTGTAAATATCCCTGCAGGAAGCGATTTTGAGACAACGGTAACTACTGAACTTAATACTATTCAAAACCAGATTGAAGGAGTGACTCCTCCCGGTGGCGGAGCACGTGCAGGGGGTATTGAGCAGCAAATTGAGCAAGAAAGGCTTGCAATGCAAAATTGGATCGATACTCAAACAAATGCAGCTATTGCAGCACGTGTTGGTGCGTTGGGAGGAAGGGGAAGTCTACCTCAAAGTGAGATAACTAATATTGTAACTGGATATAGGGAGACTGCTGAGAGTTCATATGGAGCTCGTATTCAACGGTTAGAGGCGCAAAAAAGACAACTAGAAGAACGGCGGAATAATCTTAATACTCTTTTGTCTCGAAATAGAAACGCAGTTAGAGAAGAACGAGAATCTGAACAAAAAATTGTTAACCAAGCTCCAAAGGAGCTTGATGCTATGAGAGCATCGTATGAATTAGTTGTAAATTCTGCCGGGGCAACAATTACCGCAGACATGCTTGAAAACAGGAATGTTGACCAATTAATTCCGCTATTAACTGCAGCGCCATATAATCAACCGAATACGACTCCTGAACAACAAGCTGCACTGCGTGAATTAGTTATCAGAGCAAAAACTGAACTGAAGGGAGAAAGACAAGAAGGATTTGAGCCAAGTCCAGCAAACCAGACACAAGAGTACAACGATATTATTAATCAAGCAGGTGCAACTATTACATCAAATGATCTTCTTTCTCTCTCAGATCAAGAGATTGAAAATAGGCTTACGCAACCTCCATATAATTTTCCTGCTGCAGGTATTCATGATCGTATAAATCTTGCCCGTGCAGAAGCACAAAAGAAACTGCGAATTCGTTATGCGGTACTGCTTGATGAACGGGAATCAGACCTAGGCAACCAAATCAAACAATTGGAAGATAAAATGAAATCACAGACAAGCTTTGATAGAGAAGAGAAAATTCTACAAACAGCAGAAAGAGCGATAAGCAGGCAAGAAGAGGTATTTACTAATGCGATTGATATTGTTAGTGACATTGGTCGGTATACAAAGGTTGATCATGTGACAAATGCCGATACTACATACTCAGAGTCAGAAAGAGCAGCAGGTTATTCTAAAGGGTATTATGAACTAATGGATTATCTTTTTTCTTATCAAGAAAACCCCGATATATCTGATAGAAATGAGTATTTTCAGGCCATTCAAGAATCACTTCCTCCTGAAAAACTTGCTGTAATTCTTAATGAGCGATTAAATCTTCGGCTAATTCCTGTTCCGCCTGGTTTTGTTGGTCCACTAGGAGCAAATATGATCAATCTTGAAAATGTATTTCAACGAATGAGTAGAAAGAAATTATCTCCACGTGACATGCAAAGGACATTGTCAGATGTTATTATAAGATTGAAAGACGAAGCGATAGCAATAGTATGAAATTAGGGACAAAGGATTTAATAAAAATATTACCGTTTGATGATCAGTTCAAGAAAGATATACTTGAACGATATGATTTTCTTGATGAAGATCAGAAGTTCAATATTCAAAATGTGGTCTGGGATACGTATAACCTCTTATTTGATATGAAACTGCAGGAAAATATTGACCTTGCACTTCAGATGGCTGCTCAAAATCAAGAAAAGTTGGATAAAGATTTTTATGATCGTGTTAAAGAGGTGACAGAGCAAGAGTTTTCGAGTGGAAGTTTTAAGTCAGTTGAACAAATGGATTTAGCGCAAACTAGAGAAAAGCTTCAAGAAATTTTACAAAAGATCGAAAGTGATGATTCCAATTAACTGTTTCAATGCATATACTCTTACTCATTGCTGAGTTAATTTTCCTTTTTATAACCTCACGTTTTATTTCCAAATACCTTTTCATGCTTTTTTATAATCTCTTTAGAAAAGAGAGTGTTGCTGCGCGAGTAGTTGCATTTATCTTTTTCCCAGGTACTCTTATCCACGAGCTTGCGCATTTTCTGATGGCAAAAACTTTATTCGTTCGTACAGGAAATATAGAATTGATGCCTGAAATACAAGGAGATACTCTAAAATTAGGAAGCGTTCAAATTGCAAAAACTGATATTTTGAGACGTTTTTTAATTGGTGTTGCACCTCTTTTGATCGGGTCTATTCTTCTTATCATTATAATTTACTCATTTTTTAATTTTTTCCCTTTAACGAGCTTTGAATGGAGCTGGCAATATGTTTTATCAGTTCTGGTCGTGTTGTATGGAATTTTTGTGATAACAAATACCATGTTTTCAAGTAAAAAAGATATGGAAGGAGCATTAGGCTTATTTATACTGTTAGTATTTTCTCTTTTAGTAATTTTTGTAGCTGGGAGAGGAGAGTGGGTAGTGAGAGTCATGGAAAATATTATTAACAATCCAACTATTCAGCAATATGTCAATAAAATAACTATATTCTTGTTTTTCCCAGTCATTATTAACGGTGTCGTGCTTCTCACCTACAATGGATTGAGGAAATTGAGAAAAAGGAATTAAAAACCTGGATCAATTATTATTCCTCCATCTGGATTTCCGCCAACTACATTTTGGTTAACACCTAATATTTCAAAAAAACCATTAAAAAATGCAAATGATAAGAGTATAAAAATAAGACCTATTATTGCAAATGTTAATGTTTTTTTTGCAGAGCTGATTGCTTCAGGATCTCCTTGAGATGTAACAAATCTAATACCTGATATGATAATAAAATATAGAGCAACAATTGATGACAGTATTATTGCAGCATTAATTAGATTTGAAAAAAGAGGCCAGATACAGCGAAGTGTCGCTACTTGTGCTTCACCCCCCTCTAAGCATCCTTCCCATGGTCGTGTAAACAAATCCATAAAATAATTATAGTAACTTGCTCGGAAAAAATCTATTTATAATCGAAAGGTAAAAGGATAAAAATTAATCAGTAATTTCAACTTGATTTGGTATTAACTTTGGAATTTCAAGTGTATTAATTGATCCTAGCCCAAATATTTCAAGCACAAAATTTAAAATAACATACGCAAGAATCACAAGGATAAGGCCAATAATAGCAGCAATAATTTGTCCTCGTGCCTCAGAAACTTTTTCTTTATCTCCGCCTGAGACAATCCATTTAATACCACCCCAAATAAGCCAAATGAGTGCAGCAAGTATTGCAATAAAGAAAAGAGCATTGATTGCAAATCGTACTACTGTATTAATATCCAAATCTATCCCAAACATACCAGGTGGGCGTAGGTCTACCTTCTCATTACCATCAATTACTGGTTGAGCAAATGCAGGGACTACTGTTTGAAGGTAGACTGCGCTGGAAAGAGTAAGTGCGCCTAGTGGTCTGAATAATTTTTTCATGTCTATATTTATTAGAGCAGTTTTTAAAATGCTTGTCAATAGAGTAATTTATTATCTGTTAGGAAAGGTTAACTCTTAAGTAATTAAATCCCTAGTCAGTACGTGTAAACGGGAATATGCTAATGCCCATAATGCTCCCGACTGTGCTTACTATAACAAACGAGAGAAGGATAACAATAATTCCAATGATCGCATAGATGATTGTTTTACGGGCTTTATCAAGTTTTTCTTTGTCGCCACCAGATGTGATCCAGATAATGCCTCCCCTAATGAGGAAAACTAATGTAACAATTATACCGATAAAGAAAAGAGCGGATATGCCAAAGTTAATAATATCACTTAGCCCAAGCTGATCTTCTAGACTCAAAGGATCTTGAATTGGTTGATCCTGTCCTGGTAATTTGAGGGCGAGTAATTTTTCTTTCATACTATCTAGTAAAGCCTGGATAGAAAAAAATGTCAATATAGATGTATGAAAATGATAGATAATATTTGACGCCTGCGATTAGCAGGCGTCTGAAAGTTACCGATCTGGTAGTGCTTGAAAAGAGGCAAGCATCCTGGGAATTATCCCATTTTCAGTATATTTCTCAATACTGCCTGGTATTCCTTGGAATCTTACCTCGACTGCTCCATGCGTGCCTTGAGGATCTGTTCCTGTAATTATTGCGATTAAGAACTCATCCCCTTCGCTTGTTATCCCTTCTAGGATCTGAATATCTCCGTTTTGTTCTTCTCGGATAACATCAATGCGGCTAGAACTTGGACTTCTGAGATAGTATGCTATATAACAGTCTCTCCAATCTTTTAAAGTTCCACCATCTGCTTCAATGTCATCAAGCTTACAATGACTTGTAGTTGCAGAGCCGAATCCAACCCTAAAGACCGATTTGTCACTGTCTGGAGGGATGATGTATGTATATCGACCTTGAGATTCCTCTTTCCAGGATAGAGGCCTATCAAGGGTTACCCTATAGAACATCATTGTATACCACTCTTCCTTGGAGGTACTGTTATTCACAGCGCCTTCTGCGTTACTACCACACGCAGCAAGTAGAAGTATGGACAGAACAGCAAAAAACCGTACCATCGTCTGTCTCCTTTCTGAAGAAGTCGTACAATGTGGCGAAAGGTACAACCGACACGGTGTTAACGAGCAAGATAGGAAGAATTTGTTGCCTCTCTTCCAAATCTTTGTGATAGTATAACAGAAATCTACAACAAGTCAATACTATAGGTTTTATCTTGAGAAGCCTGGAAGAGCTAGAATATCGACACCGATTATTTCCAGTATAGAGATAGAGAGTATAAGGAAAATAAGTCCAGTTACAGCAGATATAAGAATTTCACGTGCATGACCAATCTTTTCTTTATCTCCTCGTGAAGTCATAAGGATATATCCTGAATATATAGCGAAGATAAAAGCTGCTACAGTAGCTACACCTAGTAACCATTTTCCCAATGTTGCAATAAATTCTATTGGTTTTGTGCCAAATGGCCCAATTGCAGTAGCAAATGAAGCACAACGATAAAATTGGGTAGGATCATCAGTTCCCTTATCATTTATATCTACCCATTGATTACATGGAAGTGGGCTGTTTTTATCCTCGTCTAGTGCATATATTAACTCTGATTGATTGGGATCAGCTTCTATCTCGTTCGTTTTTATATACGCATTTAGTACTCCTTGACTATTTTCTCCATGCTCAAGTACGACAAGAATTGGAATATGATAGTATGTAAATCCACCCTGACAATTATCCGTCCTCCAGAAAGAAGTGTCATTTATCTGTTCATTAATTTTTAGTAGGTAATTTCCGGCCAGAAGCGGTTGTCCATTTGGCTCATTACGTGAAATAATTGTTGAGTTATTATTGAAGTGGGTCATGAGGGAACCTGTTACTTGGTCTCCAGTTAAGTCACCGCAAAACTCATTTTTGTAATTATTTCCTATACCCTCAAGAACAATTTGAAAATTATTTACTTTGTTGCCTCCTACTTTAATTTTTTGGCTCAGTCCTATTATTAAAGGATTCTGAGCAGGAATATTTTCGGAAGCATTTTTTTGTTCTTGTCCGTTAATAAACAACTTTCCTTTACTAACTGATAATTGTGTTCCAGTAAATATGTTGACTGTAGGATAATTTCTTCTTACATAAAATTCAGCTACTTGAATTGGTGAGCTCGTGTCTTTATCAAATAAGCTAACCCTATAGATACTTCCTTCATGAAAATAATCTTTTTTTGTATCACAATTTTCTCCAGAAGGCTCTTTTACGGCATCAGGTCCATCCCCACACAATGCCGGTAAATCAAGGATATTATTTGTAGTGGACTTTGTTTTTTTCTTTTGACTGCGCTCACATTTTTCTATATCTGATTCAAAGCAAACTTCATATTCGCTACTAGAAAGTCCAAAAAAACTTACTGAAACTTCCGGAGTGTATCCATTAATTTCTTCTGGAGGAGGGAGAATTTCATATCCAAAATCGGCAGGATTTGTTGATCTTGCTGGAAGAGGAGTAGGATTGACAATATCTGATGAAGTACTTGGTAATACTTGGATACTGGCTTTACAACCTTCATGTGTTGTTACTCCACCTCGTTGATTTATAGAGCCTTCTGATACATATACAAAAAGATCATAGCTCCCTGGTCCCAATTGCTCAGAAAATTCATAATTAGATTGATTTGTGTACTCATTCTCGAAGTCGACATTTTTACCTTTTATTGTTAATGGGAATGTTGGAAGCTGATTTGTCCCTCTTCCGATATTGGAGCTTTGGGGTAAAATTGAGATATTATAAGGTTTTCCAAATTCAACTTGACTAGGAGCCTGAATTGTGCAAGTATGATCTGCATCTGTATGAGGAATATGATAAAAAAGGAAAAAGCTAGTAACTACTAGAAATATGGGTATAATAATAAAAGTTATTTTAGAATATACACGCCTCATCCTTATTATTGTATAGGGATTTTTAGTACAAATGCAATAAATTAAACTTATTCAGCAAATTTTATACCTTTTCCTTTCACTGTGAGGATATATTGAGGATTATTTGGATCTGATTCTATTTTTTTGCGTAGCCTATAGACTATCTGATCGAGTGCTTGGTCTGTTACCCCTGCTTGAGTTTTTGAATCAGTCCAAACAGCATTAATAATCTCTTCTTTCTCAGAGGTCCTTCCTTTATGTATCAATAGATGCTTAAGGAGACGGAATTCAGATGGTGTAAGCGTATCGGTAATATTGACAGACCCTTTGTAAATTTCATTTTGTTCTTCTTGAAAAGAAAACGGTTCTTTTTCCTCTTTTATAGTTGCTATATATGCTTCAAAAAGTGGAATAGTGATTTCTCCATCGGCAATAAGTCCGACAAGTTCGAGAAATTTCAATTCATCGTTATGATTATGTAAATGTTTTACTCCGTGTTGTTCCTCAGGTGTGAGATAGTTCCAGATTTCCGTAAGTGCACCACGCATTTGTCGGTGTCCAAGTAAATATTTCTCAAAATCCTGAGGAGATTCATTCTCTGAAAGAATGGCTTCATAAGCAATTTTAACGAGCTTGCCATGGCCGCCAGTGAGTTGTATGAGCTTCTCTCGTGCTTTTTCGTTTTTCTTTCCAGCTACTGTCTCAATATAATTGAGTCTGAAATCAGGCTCATTAGGATGTGCGATTTGCATAAATACTGAGTTTCCGATTAAAAATTCATAGAATTCTGAAAGAGTAGAGAGGTCGATAAGTAAATCTATCGGACGTGAGAGTGCAAAAATACACGCAAATTTGTATTTTGCCCTGTTCCGTAGTATTTTCAGATTGACAAAAAATTGCTCAGTAAGATCTTGTGTGTATTGATCAAGTCTGTCTATGAGGAATATAACAGACATGCCTTTTTCAAGCGCAAGATAATCTATTGATTTTTTTAGGGCTTGAAAGAGGATCAGTTCGTCATTGAACTCAAGTGCCTCTTTTAAAAAACTATTGACCTGAGTACTTTCAGTAATCATTCCTCGCTCACTTAACGAGTATGCAAGAGAAATGAGTATAAATTTTGTAACATCTGATAATGGACGATTGCGGACTTCTGAAAAATCCATATATACAAAATGGTATTTTTCCTGAGCATCTTTTAAATGAAATTCTCGTACTTTACGGTTATAGGCAAGTAGCCTGAGAAGGCGACTTTTACCTACACCAGGAAGGCCAAGAATTTGGCACGACGCACCTTTTGTAATAAAGCCAATGGTTTTATTGATCTCTTCATGCAAGGAATTTTCAGGATAGAGTGATTCAAAATATTTAGGGTCCATAAGTTAATTTGAAGTTTTCAATTTTTAATTTTAAACAAAACTTAAATCATTAAATTTGAAATTATTTAGTATTAATTGCTATTTTTGAAAAAATAAGAGTAAGTTCTTGAGCTTCTTTCCAATGTATATTGCATTGCTTAGTTAGTTCTGGAACTGCTCTGATAAGTATACGTAACCAGTATTTTGTCTCTTTTGCCTCCTTTTTACAAATAAATATTTTATTTTTAAAATCCTTCTTGCTACTTGCCCCGTTTGCTTCACAATAATTTGCTCCTATACTTGTCCCAGATCGTACTAGTTGATTAATAATTGGCGTTACAATTACATTCTTTGGTGCTATTTTACATAAATCTATAATATTTTCAGCAAAACAGGCTGTTCTTTCTTCTAAGTCATAATTATTTGATATTTTACTCATTGAAAATTCATTTCAAATATTAAATTTCAAATTAAAAATTTATCTATATTCTACCTCATTTTTATAAGGAAGTTGTGAAGATTGTATCAAGTATGAATATTAGACACATCTTACAATAGCAATACTATGAAAGATCGATTGACACGTGTGGGTAAATCAGGCCATACTAATAATATGGAAGACAGAGGGGAAAGTCCTGTTTTAACAGAAGTAGGAAAGGCTTTAAAAGAAGCTGATGCATTTGCAGATAAGTTCGCAAATGCTATGAAAGAACATGTACATAAAGAAGCAAAACAGCGTGCAGAGGCTGAAGCTGAAAAGAAACGCCAAAAAGATTCAGAAGAACGAAGAAAAGAAGAAGATAGAATCAGAAATGAGCTTAAAAACACAAAACATCCAGAAAGAGCAGTATCTCCAGAAGATCAAGAAAGAGAATTCAATGATCTAGTCTCTCAATTACCCAAAAAAGAGCAAGCTGCTTATCGCCAATTAATGAATGGTATGGCAGATACAACACAAAGATCAAGTTTTTTAAATTCAATTCGTGCATTAGTAAAAGGTGAAGCATCAGGAGATGATGTTCAGGCACCAGAAGACACGCTCAAGATGAAAATTGAAGATGTAGTAGGAAATAGCTCTCTTGAGAGATTCTTTACAAAGAGGGTAACTCCAAAAGTAGAGGAGGTAAGTAAGAAAATTTTACAACATGTAGAAGAACAAGGTGCTGATCAAGAACAGATTATTACATTACAACGTCAAATAAAATCCGCTGTAGAGAAGGATACTTTTGAGATTAAACAGAAAGCAAAAAAAGGAGAGTGGGATAAAATACAAAAACGTCTTTCTCAAATGCTGCAAGACCTTGAGCAAAGAGAAAAAGAATTAGTACAAGAGACAAAAGACTCTCAATCAAACGATTTAGAAACTAAAAAACACGAGAAATTGTTACCAGAGCAAGAAAAATCTGTTGAGGTTCAGCATAAGATACAAGAGGCAACTAATCGCTTTAAAGATGGTGAAGAGAAACTTACCCAAGGTTTGCAAAATACAGTATCAAAGTCAAAAGATCCAATAAATAGAATTTCAGAGCAAAATGTGCTGAAGAATAAAACTCCAGAAACGGTCGTTACAGAGGCAAAAGAAAGATTTAAAAATGCAGTAGGTCAAAGTGATGAGGACCGCGTATCAAAGGGAAAGCTGGAAGTATTAAGACAAGAGGTTGAGAAGAATGCAATGTTATCACCTGAAGATCGTATTAGAAAAGCAACAGAGATTTTACGGCAAGCAAAATTACTAAATAGAGAATTACATGAAAAAGAAGCAAATGCAATTCTTGATGCACATAAAGTCGGAGAAGGAGAGACTGGACTTGATGGGAGGAAAGCAGAAATTGAGAATTTTACTTTAAGTCAGTTGCTGAGAAAAGGAAGAATTTTACGTGGTGAAGGTGGATTTGATGATTCACAGATTCGTTTGCTTATGGAACATGGGATTACAGGACCAAGAGCTTCTTCAGTGATAGAAGATCGAGCTGTTATTTCTGGAACAGAAGCTTCTTCTGCAAGTAACAGTCACACTCCAACAGCAGATGCAGTAGAAGAATATATACGTTCAATTTCAAATTCAAAAGTAGATGCGGAAGAAAAATATACACTGTCAGTTCCAAATAAAGACGAAAAGGGATATTGGGATCCTGATACTTTACAAGATCAGAATGCTCAACTGGTAAAAGAAGTAGTGGGTAAAACGGTGCTTGATGATGTTGAAGAATGGGAAGAAGATCTGGAAACAGACAATATAAGTGAATCATATTCAGGTTACTTACATGCATCTCTTGCTGATACAGATACCTTTAGTATCAAAAGATTTAATAACTCAATTACAAGCGAACTCTTTCGACTGCATACACTCTCTCAGAATCTTCCAATTGATATGCAACAAAATGTAGAAGACGTGATTTCAAAGCTTGGTACAAAACTCAATTCCCTAAGTATGTATCAAAATCAGCATGAGCAAATTGAACAAGAACTTTCACATTTGAAAGACGAATATTGGATGACTGACGGATCACGTGAGGCAAAACAAAAGATTCAAGATGCAGAAAAAAGACTAAAAGAGTTGGAAACAAGATTTAAATCTAATGTCCGTCCACTTATTAATGAACTGGAGAATGTAAGTAATCAAGCACATCAACAAGTAACGCAGCGAGAGAACAGTGGTAGTGGGGATGAAAGAAATCTTGATTCCGGTAGACCAGTTGTTCCTCCTGGTGGTGGAGTTGGCCGAGGAGGGGGCGGTGGTGGAGGCCCTGAAGGAGGAGAAAATGGTGGACATTTTGGGGGTAGAAGGGAAAGAAGAATACGTGGCGGGGGTGGTGAGGCACCACCACCTCCGCCAGAGCTCGGATTACGGGGACGAGGAGAGGGAGATGAGGCTGAGGAAGATCCTCTTGGTCGATCAGTTAGATCAATTGAAGATCTAGGGCATTTTATGGAACTTGTTACGGCAGAATTTAGAGGAAAAATTATGGCCTCTCTTTATCGGGGTGAAGATGGAAGTATTATTACAGAAGAAGACTTATTAAGCGATGTAACAGATCTCAATCAACAAGAAGAAATGAAATCAAAAAATAGACTTTATGCTTTTAAAGTTGGGCAAGGAGAATATGCAATGGATTATCTAGATACAAAAGTGCCTAATAATTATAAAGTGCCAGATGATGAACGTGGAAATAGAGTGTTGATGTTAACTGCTGAGGAAATAAAACAAATTGATTCTCGAATGATTGATCCTCAAACTGGAAGACCATGGGCGAGACATGGTGGACAAAATGCTAAAGATTATTGGGAAGCCGTTCGGATTGTACGACCTGATCAATTTATGAATTGGGTCAGAAGCTATTGGACTCTGATTCATGGTGATGATCCTGATAATCCAGTTAACTTTTTTCAAGAGATCATTGTAAATCATCCTGATCAAAGAGGTGCAGTTAATGTAGGTGTTATGCATAAAAATGCAGGGACTTATTTACGCAGCAGATTTTTAACAGATCCTTCCACTGGTGAGTTACGAGTATTTAATCAGTTAAGAAATCAGATTATTAATGAGGTCTGGGTACCGTCTGGTGAACGTAATAAAGAAGTACTTTATAAAAAAATCATGCACGCAGATGAGGAATTGCCAAAAGTGATGCGTGATCAAATCACTGCAGATAATTTGGCTGCAAAAATCTCCGCAAATGGGAAGAATACACTAGCAATGTTTTTCACTCTGCCAGAACATTTCCAGGACGATTTTGATTGGAGAACAGGTAAGGAAAAAACACAATCTGAACGAGCAGAGGATATTAAATTTGGAGCGGGGATACTGTTAGCATATGAAATGTACTATAACATCAGTGATATAGAAGGTATGAAGCGATTGATTGGAAATAATGCCTCATTCTTTACTCGGGATGCCATAACAAGAGCAGTCTTAGAAGTAGCAGGTGAAGAAATGCCTGAAAAGCTTGATAAATCCCACTATGAATTTGCCACTCAATATTTAATTCAACTAAAAGATCCTGGAGCAGGGACAGTAATTGATGCAAGCTTATATGATGAAAAAGGAAAAGTGGATGAATCGAACAAAAAAAATCTTAATAAGTGGCTACAATTTATGAATCCTTATTATCCAGTTCAAAAAGATGTCAAGATGCTTGGTGTAATTCGAAAAGTAGTTGAGAATCAATTGCAGGAGATCATTGGAATTGAAAAAGGAGCATCTGGATCAGAGCTTGCAGAGCTTCATGCATATATGCGTACCTTCCATGATGGTGTTGCAGCGCGCCACGATGTACGAATGGGCAATCGTAATTCACAAACAAAATATGAATTTGTTGGTGCGCCAGGAGGTTATCAAGATAAACAGTTCGGTCGAGATAGAGCTGGAAATTTATATAATAAAGGACTACTTTGGAGAACTACAGTTGGTATGTTACATGCTATGCCTACAAGAAACGGTGAAGCCGTACAAGATATATTGCATCATGCAATATCTATACAGATGAATGCATTGCACCCATACAGAGATTTGCTGGATAGGATTAAGCGGGGAGAAGTTCCTGATTCAAGGTATGAAGAAATTAAAGAACAGATCGCAAGACGGGAAGATTTTGAAGATGATCCAGAAGCAAATGCACTGCTTGCTCAAATAAGAAAAATTGATAAAGATTATAAAAAATTGAAAGAGGACGGATTTATAAAAGATGCACAGGCAAAGAGCCATGCACGATACCGACTCATAAATGAAACACTTGAATTGCATTTACGTAAGAAGTATGAACCGTTGGCAACTGCATGGGAAACATATAACAAAAATATTCCTAAAACAAATTCTGATTTTAATTCAGTTCTGGGAAGACTTGAATTTGATGAAGCTCAGTATACGCAGTATGGAGGAATGCATTACTCAAATAGCACGGGACTTTTTCATATGGAAATGGAATCACAAGATCTTCCTCTTGATAAATTGAGCGGAAGAGATTATCAGGGTAGACTATTCTTTAAAACAGAAGAATTTGGAGGATGGCTTGAGGGAATGGAAAAACGAATGAGGTACACAATTGAAACATGGCCATTACCACTGGGAGCAACTGAAAGAAGGTTAGTAAATCCTCGTACCTCAGAGCCTCCTAAGTTTGTTGAGATGCCGCTAGTTGAGTCAATATTTGGATCTTATGATTATACGGGTGCGCGGAATGGTGGAGTAATGGAAATGGCGCAGCGTATGATTAATCGTAAGTTGAAAGATCCTATTAATTTTACTGATGGAAAAGGAAATATTGTAACGGTTATTCCAAAAGAAGAAAATGGACAAATCGAACGAGACAAACTTGGAAATCCTATTATGATTCCTGATTATGAGTCTCCGCAGGCATTAGAACGTAGAGAAGCACTTCGTAAAATTGTGGGATATGTTGATTATGATAAAGATGAAAATGGAAGAATTATTGGTATAAATGATATTGTAAAACCTTTAGTAAATGATCCAGCAAGTTTTTTTACGAAAGCATATGTAAAAGTACGTATTGCAAATTTTATCCTAGCTCATACAGACAAATACTCACCATATGAGAAATGGACGATAAGACAACGTGAAGATTTCTTTCATTCATTAATGTTGTCAAGTTATTTTTCAGAGATAGACATTGATGATATCAGAGAATTCTCAGATAACAAATTTTGGAAAAATTTCAGAAGAGAGGCATTGAGAGAAACCGGGTTAGGTGCAATGCAAGGAATCTTAGATGCTTTTAAGACCTTTTTTAAAGGGGCTGTGTCTTAATGTGGCAGTATGGATATTATTGCCTGTGTCTTGATTGATTTAACTTCTGGGACTAGGATTTCGGAAGAGAAAGTTTCTGGCTCTTGACGTCCATTGTCCGCGTATTATATTTCCATTATTATCTCTTTGAATACGTTGATCCATACGCCGTCTTATAGGATCAGCTATAAACCCTTTACTTTCTCCAGTTCGAGGATCTCGTTCCCATGCTCGTGATGTAATAGGACTGACAGATTTGCTTACTACACTTGAACCCATGCCGAAAGCCTGTCCAATTGCTGCTTGATATTTTACTGTAGGAGCATGTAGAGCATCTTTTACGATGTTTACAACCTCAGGAGTCATGAGAATAATTGCCAGACCAATAAGAGCACCAAAATGCGTTGGATTGATAGGATTACCGATAAGCGGCGGTGTGAAGTAATTTGTACCACCCTGGCTGAATACTTGAACGAAAACAGACCCAAGCAAGAACATAAAAAGAGTAACAGGAAAGACTGCTATATATGAAAAAATATGTTTAAACCAGCTTCCTGCACTGAGAGGAGAACCAGGTATGAGGCTTCCTGCGATCCAAATAGGAGCAAGCACGGTATCAATAAGAATGAAAAGATATGCTTTAAGTAATAATATCCATAATCTAAAAAGAGAGAAAAGAATTGCGACCATAATTATAAAAAAGGCAATAAATGAACCGATGTAACCCATAATGTTATTGCCAAATAAGCCTCCAAGAGCAAGTCCTAAAGATGATCCTATAACGCCTCCTAAAATATTTCCTCCTACGGGTACTACTGATCCTAATCCGGCTCCTATAACTCCGAGAACAATAGTTGCAATTGTTTGACCAGCATTCCCTTCAAATACAGTTGCAATAATATCACCTATACTTGAAGCAGAATGTTTTGCTATACTACCAATTCCGCCTAATCCTCCAGCGGCACCAAATGGAGTAGATCCTTGGAGATTGGTGGGGTTAAGTCCTGCTATGTGGACTCCAGGTATTCCTGCAATTATTTCATAAAACATGTACATAATAAGATACATTAAATCAATCAGAAAACCTGAAATAGCAAAAGAGAATGTTACAAGTACTAAAACAATGATCGCTCGGGGAATAGCATTTTGAATAGTCATGACAGTACGAGGATCTACTTTAAAGCGGAAAATAATACCAAATCCGATGAGCATAAAGATAATGACAAATAGTACATAAACAATATTCCGGAAAGCTACCCAGGTATTTAAGAGTGGATTGAGGCTGTTAAAGCCTATTCCAGCTTCTTGAGCATAGGTGCCTTTCGCAATACCAAAATTGGACGCAGTATATTTGATATAGCTGTCAGAATTAATCGGAATATTAAAGCTACCAGCAATCATTGCACTCATTACTCCGATTGCACCGCCTCCATTTTCTACGTAACCAATTTTGTTAGTTTCGGGGTCTACTCCTAGACATTTGCCAGTAGGGTTAATCGGGTCTATGCCAGCAAGATGACAGGTCATGGCTGCCATGATTTCAATGAGGACAATTTGCGTGCGTGTTCCCATATCTAAAGGAACATCTGCATTTGTCCGTGCAGGGATTTGTGGAGGAGGCTGTGTTGCAGGTGTCTGAGCAAATGCAGAGTATGCGGTAAAATTCAGAAAAATAGCGACGAAGAATAGGACAGAAAACAGGCGTTTCATAGGTAATTTTAGTATGGCGTAAAGTTTGACAAAAAGTCAAACAAAGCGTTTAGTAAATAAGTGTTTAGCGTTTAGATTTAAGCTTAAGAATAATTGAATGGAGCATTTTTGACGTTTCATCTATAAGACCTTCTAGTTTTTTTGTGTCATTTGGAGTAATAAATACAAGCCTCTTAGCAATGATTAAATGTGTCTCTAATTCTAAAGCAGATCCATATGCTATTGAGTAAAACTGATGATATTCTTTGACAGATTTTCTGCCATATCCTTCAGCAATATTGGCTGGGATTGATATTGCTGCTCTTCGCATTTGACTTACTAAATTATATAATTCTGTTTTCGGAAATCTACTTGTTACCTTATATACTTCTTCAACTAGTTCAATTGCTCTTTGCCATACAATCAGTTCTTTATATGTGTTTATTTGCATTGTATTACTAAACGCTAGGTTCTTATTTTTACTATACGCTTTGCATAGATTGTTGACAACAATCTATGCTCTCGGTATGATTAGGCAAAGCGATGCAAGGAGTATGAAAGGATTTATTGGACTGGTATTATTAATGTGTCTCCTCTTTACTACTGTATCTGTCTCTGCTCAAACAATTACTCTCCCTGCAACTGATAGTGCTGCTATGGCAAGTGCTCCTGCACAGATCCACTATGACTTACCGTATCCAGGAATTCTACCTGATCATCCTCTGTACTTTTTAAAAGTTATGCGTGATAGGTTAGTTGGTTTTTTGATAAGTGACCCAGTGAAAAAAGCTGAGTTTAATCTACTGCAATCTGACAAAAAGCTTTTTGCTGCGCGTATGCTGTTTGAAGATGATAAGGATGAACTGGCTTTAGAAACATTATCGAAAAGTAATAACTATATGCATAATGCTATCTCTGCTGCCAATCGGGCAGAAGAAGCTGGTCGTGATCCAAGTAGTGTAGTGCAGAAAATTAAAACATCAATTGCAAAACATAAGCAAGCAATTGAAGAAGTTATTAATACAGACACTCCAGTTACCAATCAGCTCACCGGTGAACTAAAGCGACTAAAAGAAATAGAGAAATTTTACTTCCAACATTTTCCTCAAAAAAGTAACGAGTAGTACACAATACAACTTATTTTCACGTCATAAGTTTTTCTTACAAATCTATTTGAAGCTAAGACGTTTTCCTATAGTAAAATGATATAGTTTGATCAATTGACACTGGGAGATATAGTGGTCTATATTGATATCTGCCACTAGATGTGGAGGAGAATTGAAGCTTACGACATAAATCTTGTAAGTTCTTCAAATTGCACATTTATACTTTTCAGTTTGAAGTTTTAAGTTTTCAATATTATTTCATTAAATCGTAAATCATTGAGAATTTATTAAAAATCGAGAATTGAAAATTGAAATTTGTAACCATGCGCTGTCCGTATTGCAATCATACCGGTTCTGAAGTAGTTGAGACTCGGGTAGGAGAAGAAGGATCAAATATCCGCAGAAGACGGTTATGTTCTGATTGTAATAAGCGATTTACAACATATGAGCGAATTGAGGGAGTTACCCTTATCGTTCGTAAACGTGATGGAAAGCGTGAGCAATTTAGTCGTGACAAATTAAAAATTGGATTGATTAAATCCTGTGAGAAAACAACTGTATCATTGCAGGAAATAGAAGAGGTTGTTGCCAGTATTGAAAGAGAGTTGCGTTGTGGAGATTCTTTAGAGGTAGAAAGTGAAAGAATCGGTAAAATGGTTGCTGATCAACTAAAGGAAAAGAATAAGCTTGCGTATATTCGATTTGCTAGTGTATTTAAGCATTTTGTAGATATTGAGGATGTAGCTCAAGAATTAAAAGTGCTAAATAAGAAAAATTAAAAATTACTATGAAACTTGATGGAATTCGACAAAAAGTATTTTTAGACCGCTACGCTTTAAAAGATAAAGACGGTTCTTTGCTTGAACATACTCCTGAGGAAATGTGGAAACGTGTTGCTCGCGGTGTTGCCCAGACAGAAGACAAAGAAGTACGATATCACTGGAAAAAAGAGTTTTACCGTGTGATGGAAGACTTTAAATTTGTCCCAGCAGGGCGAATTTTATCAGGTGCAGGAACAGGCTATCAAGTAACCTACTTTAACTGCTTTGTAATTCCTTCTCCAAACGATTCCCGACATGGAATTTTGCAAGCACTTGGTCAACTCGTTGAGATTCAAGCGCGTTCTGGTGGAGTAGGTCTTAATCTCTCTTCACTCAGACCAAAAGGTGCTCGTGTCAAAAAAGTAAATGGAACTTCTTCTGGTCCGGTTAACTGGGCAACATTATTCTCTGTTGCAACACATGATATTGTACAGCAAGGCGGATCACGCCGTGGTGCAACAATGCTTATGTTATGGGATTGGCATCCTGATGTTGAAGAGTTTATTACTGTAAAAGAGGATCTGACAAAAATTAATGGTGCAAATCTCTCTGTGTGTATATCTGATGCTTTCATGGAAGCAGTTAAAAATGATGCTGATTGGGATCTTGTTTATCCTGATCTTGACGATCCAAAATATGATTCTCATTGGAATGGTGATATAGAGGAATGGAGAAAGCTTGGTGGAAAAGTAAATGTCCACAAGACTGTGAAAGCTCGAGAACAGTGGAATCTCATCTGTAAAGCTGCATGGCAATCAGCTGAACCGGGGCTTCACTTTATGGACCGTTCTAATAAAAGATCAAACACCTGGTATTTTGAACGATTGATTGCAACTAATCCATGCGGAGAGCAACCGCTTGGAGGATGGGCTGTCTGTAATTTAGGTGCAATGAACCTCTCTGCATATATAACTGGCTATACTGCTGATACTCCAGGAAAATTTGACTATAAATCATTTGCAGCAGATGTAAAAGTTGCAATGAGACTGCTTGATAACGTAATTGATCAGACGTACTACTTCTTCCCAGAAAATGAAAAATGTGCAAAAGAAATTCGCCGCACAGGACTTGGTATTATGGGGCTTGGTGATGCGCTCATCAAGATGAACCTCCCTTATGGGTCAGAAGAATCACTGCCTGTTATTGAAAAAATCTTTAAGACATTGCGTGATAGTGCGTATGATGCATCAAGTGATATTGCAAAAGAAAAAGGATCATTCCCTAAATTTGATAAAGAACAATATCTGAAAGGGTATCACATCAAAGAATTGCCAAAAGAGTTACAGAAAAAAATTGAAAAGCAGGGTATTCGCAATGCAGTACTTTTAACCATTGCACCAACCGGTACGACATCACTTGTATCAGGAGTAAGCTCAGGAGTAGAACCTGTCTATGAATTTGCATTCAAGAGACGCTGGCGCGGAGGAGAGGATATGATGTACCACCCGCTGTATGAGGAATGGCTAAAAGCACATCCAGGCGAAGAAAGACCTAAGTACTTTGTTTCTGCAAATGATCTTACTCCTGAAGAGCATGTAAAAGTACAAGCTGTTGCGCAAAAATATATTGACTCTTCAATTTCAAAGACTGTGAATGCGCCAAAAACACACAGTGTAGAAGATGTAAAACGGTTATATATGATGGCGTATGATCAAGGTCTAAAAGGTATTACCTATATGCGGGATGGGTCACGACAAGGAGTGCTTGAACGGGTTGAGGAAAAGAAAGAAGAGAAAAAAGACACGCCAGTAATGAAACTGCAAAAACGACCACCAGTTATGGTAGGTGCAACATATGAGACAGAGACACCATTTGGTCATTCCTTTATTACGATTAATAGCGATAAAGATGGGAATCCTTTTGAAGTATTTATTAATTCAGGTAAATCAGGATCAGATGTAATGGCAATGTCTGAGGCGCTAGGCCGTATTATCTCCATGATTCTTCGGATGCAGAGCCCAATTGCGCATAGAGAACGAATTCGCCAAATTGTAAGCCAATTATCAGGAATTGGTGGCGCGCGGACTGTCGGATTTGGCATGAATAAAGTCCGTTCCATGCCTGATGCGTTAGCAAAAGTCTTAGCAGAACACTTTAGTTTTAAAGTAAATGGACGAGTTGTTGATGCAGCAAAGACACACTCTGCAGGCTCAGGGCAAGCAAGCACAACAAATGGTAATGGTGCAACAAATGGAAATGGTCATGGCTTAGCATTGAGCACACATACTCCTGTTCCAGCAGATGCTACACCGCAGACAACTGTTCTGCAACAATTAACACTGCCACAAGAAGAATCACGACAACTCTTTGATATCTGCCCCGACTGTGGTGGCGCATCCCTTGCACGCGAAGAAGGCTGTAAGAAATGCTACGCCTGCGGATATGCAGAGTGTTAAGCTGAGAACGGAGAGTGTAGAGTGTAAAACAAAATTTAAAACTTTACACTTTTAGTTCTAAGCTTTAATTTAAAAATATAATGTGTAGGTAAGAAGGTCCCGATGGTAGTTTCCATTCGGGATCCCCGATTTAATCGGGGGGTGTAATTCCCTCTCAGTGCCGCTACTGTCCTTCGATAAACTCAGGATCCTGAGCCCGCCGAAGGGATAAAGACAGAAAACTACTCATTATTCATCATCCCGAGCCAGGAATTTTTTTATATCCAACTCGAGAATTCTATAATAGTATGCCGATTTACACAAAAACCGGGGATAAAGGGAAGACTTCCTTGCGAAGCGGAGTGCGGGTGTGGAAAGACTCAACTCGGGTTGATACGTATGGCACGATTGATGAACTTAACTCATATCTTGGTATCATAGCTGCAGAAATTAGTGATGTACAAAGAGGCTGGAAAAAATACGTATTAGATATAGTTCTGACTATCCAACACGATTTATTTTACATAGGTTCCTCACTTGCTCAGAGCGAAGTGATGCTTGACCGACTTGATCCACATACGCAAAACTTTGAACAAGAAATTGATGCAATGACAAAACAATTACCAGAATTGAGTAATTTTATTTTACCTGGAGGAGGGAAAATTGGTGCGCATTTTCAGTATGCCAGAACACTTGCAAGAAGATCAGAACGGCGTGTCGTAGCACTTGCACGTGCAGAAGAAGTAGATGAAGCATTAATTCGGTATGTAAATAGACTTTCTGACTTATTTTTCACGATGAGCCGTTTTGCAAATTATAAAGAAAAAGTTGCAGAGACCATCTGGAAGCCGAAATCTTAAAAAGATATCCACCTAAACTAATCGAGATTCGAAAGTCTCTCTGGCAGATTAGGATAAAATGAAGTTTTATGGAAAATAGAGCATATATACCAGAAGAAGCATATCAACAATATATTCATCCAGTACCTACAGAGAGAGAGTTAGAGCAGAGTGGAATAACAAATTTTGAACAAAAAAGATTTGGAGTATCAACACGGAAAGTAGTACAGTACGAGCTAGATTTTGATCGTCAGCAAGCACGTGATTTGCTGAGGAATCATGATCAGACAGCGTATGATGACCAGGTTGCTAACTTTAAATCATTTACTGAGATGCAGCTGGTCACAGCACTTGGTGAACGATTTAATAGAGGATTGAGCCGTTATTCATATCGAAATATCGATGGCACGTTGTATGGAGAACATAGTGATGAGCCATTCCTTAATGTGTTGGAGCGTGGAAGAGCGTATCGGGAGATACATGGAAATCCTATAGATCATGCACGGGAGAAAGCAGAAGTTGATGGTTTTAACAAAGTACAAGAAATACTTGGTGATGAGCAAACACCTAGTGGTACCATTATGCTTTCCATATCTCCACCGGGAGGAAAAGAATCGATATATACGCATAACTTTTACGATGGATTCAGGAAAAAAGAGGATGGGGATATTGAAGTAGTGCGGTTTAGTAATGCACTTGATGCCTGTGAAACAATTGAGAAGTTGCGGGAATTAGACCCCAATATTAGTATTCCAGAACAATTAGATGATGTTTCTTTGCTTTCCAATCCAATTATTATTTCACCAGATACTACTGCAAACCTTACATTGGATACTCTTCATACTCACCTTCATCAAGATCACGAAATAATGAGTGAAGAAGATTTTGAGAAAGTTAGAGAAATGTGTGCATTTCTCATAGTAAGTTATATTAACTCCTTATTAGATGATCCTGATGATACATATACTCATGCACGGCTTTATAATGCATTGTTGAATAAAGCTGATGAAATCGCAGATGCACTAAAAGGAAAATCAAAAGATATCTCATATATACAATCTTCTGCTGATATGACCGAACAGGAAATATATTATTTAGGGAGTATGCCAGTACGTGAAGTTGATACAGGATGTGGTTTTTCAGGTGGAGCAGAGAATGATATGGGAATACAGAAGAGTGCAATGGGTCCATACTCTGTAGCTTCATTTGGGGTTGAGGATCGATACGGTTCATTGACCTTTAAATGTCCGCATTGTAACTATGAGAATAAGCGTCCGTATGGAAAGCTCATTGAGAACTGTGGTGATGGACAATCAGGTGGTTGTAAAAAAAATGTCCGGTGTTAATCTCCATATTATGAATAAAACAAAACTTTCTGATACAAATTGTGAGGTTTGTTTTAAAATTATTTGCAAATCATGCGGGTGGGAGCCAAATAAAAAAGAAGTAGAGGCGATACAGAGTGGAGTACTTTCCAATTGTCCTGAGTGTGGGTGGAGTCCTAGAGTATCGTGAAACATGTGTGGATAACTTTTCACAGAATAACTATATCAAACTGGTACATGTGTATCAAACTGTATCATTTAGCCTTGAAAAGTAGATATTGAAAAAAAGTCGAAACTGTGTATACACTAGAGCCACATGTGGAAAACTCTAGTAAACCTTATATTCCCTAAATACTGTGTTGCATGCCACCGAGTAGGAAATTATATCTGTGATGCGTGTTTTTCTTACATTCGCTTTGATCCTACTCCTATCTGTCCAGTCTGTAATAAGCACTCAATAGAAGGAGCAACCCATCCAAAATGTCAAACGTCTTATAGCATTGATGGCCTTGTTTCAGCAGTTGTATATGCTGGAGTGATAAAACGTTTAGTGTACCAATATAAATACGCACCATATGTGTCAGATTTGAAAGATGATATAGGAAAGCTAATGTGCGAAAGCTTAGAACAAAATGAAATATTCCATATGGTATTAAATGATAATCCATTGTTAGTACCTGTTCCACTCCACCAGAGGAGACTTTCTGCAAGAGGGTATAATCATGCATTACTCCTCTGCTCTTATGTCGCACAATATTTTGAGTTGAAAACTGTTGATGATCTTATTGTTAGAAATCGTGCTACAAAGCCGCAGTTTAAACTCTCAAAAAAACAGCGCTACTCTAACGTAAAGAATGCATTTTCAGTAACTGAAAAACAACACATTGCGATAGCAGGAAAAACAATAGTACTGGTTGACGATGTGGCAACCACCTGCTCTACTCTCAGTGAGGTTGCAAAGGTTTTAAAAAGACAAGGAGCAAAAGAAGTATGGGGAGTTGTGTTTGCGCGGGAAGATACATTTGGTGGAGATGGGGGGCAATGAACCCCCGTCCAATGAATGTGCATTAAAAACATCTACAAGCGTAGTCGATTATTGAAATTCATTATACCCGAACGAGAATCGACACCCGAAGATATAACTAAGGTCAAAGTTAGGATAAAAAGAAGACCAGCCTCTTTACCTTTTTCTCAACTAAATTTTTGCCTGAAACGCCCCGTTGAGAAAAGGCGTAGCAGACAGCTCGTGCCTATTAAGCAGCGAATGCCATAGCAGGTGCGAAACCTGTATTTGGCATAAGGTCAGCAGCGAACCGCTGAACCTTGCGGCGGATGGTTGTTCCATCAGCATGTATGTTTTGAACCTGTTTTGCGACTATGATTCAAAGTCGGCTTGCAGTTTTTAAAGAACGATTCTTGTCGATACAATACATCCCCCCTCACTCTCCAATTTAATTACATTAAATTGGAAGCCTCATTTCCTGCCAACTAGTCAGCGCGGATGTTTACAACCAAAATTATTGATCGTAAAATTCTAAATTGAATAATTAAGAACGATTGTATAACACTTATTGCTAAGTTGTCCTATATTATAGCATTTTATGCCCATTTTTTCAATTCTCTCTCAACATCTCTATCAATTGCTTTTCTACGTAACTCGCTGCGTTTTTCATGCTGCGCTTTGCCTTTCACAAGTGCAATTTCAAGCTTAATGCGGTTATTTTTAAGATATAATGCAACTGGTACAAGCGTGAAGTTCCCCTGGTCTAATCGTGATTTAAGCGCAGTTAATTCTTTTTTATGGATTAGTAACTTACGGCTGCGTGATTCATCATAATTTTCAACACGAGAAAATTTATACGGAAATATTTTTGCATTTACTAAATATGCCTCACCGTCTAAGATGCGTACATGTGCACCGTCAAGATTTACATGATTTGATCGAATTGCTTTTACTTCAGACCCAAGCAAGACAATACCAGTCTCAAGTCTTTCTACAATGGTATAATTCCGATTTAATTGTTTGTTAATAATTTTCATGCCTTCATTATAGCATTTCAGAAATATACCTATATGAGCATGAAGCGAATCTAAAAAGCAAAAGAATATAGGGATTTGGGAGTGGCAATATATATTGTTTTTGATGATTCATCAACGGTAAAATCAACAGCACTACTAAAAATATTCCATGAAAATTCTTGCTTGACCTCACCATTTTTACTGGTTATCAAAAGTCTTTGATTTGTTTTGTCTAATATATACACATAAGTATAGTCTTGAGCACTAAAAACTTGTGAGTTTTTACTCACAGATCCTTGTATTCCGGTGACGGTATATCCATCCTCTACTCCACGAGTAAATTTTTGTACTTTTCCCGAATCAAGGACAACATAAATAGACCCATCAATACCCAGTGAGACTGGTGTGGTTTCAAGGGGATTTTCTAAATAGTTAGATGCACGATAGCTGCTTGGAGAGTATTTCTCAACCATTTTATCAGCACTATTAAGGATATATAAATTGCTCCCGAAAATATCAATTGATTTTCGTGCAGAATCAAGTTCAAACAACTCATCTTCAGACCCATTTCCAAGATCTACTTCTTGGACACCAGTATCGGTAAGTAAATAGGCAAAGTCACGATTTGAAGTACTATCAATAATTGTTTTAGTTTCCAGATCGAATGAATCCTTGATTTCTCCATCGTTTGTAAGAGTAACCAACGTATTTGCTTTATCTGTTACTATTAATGTTCCTCCTTTTACAGTAACAGTCTGGAGAGCATCTATTTCTAAATCTTGTGCTGTTGCAACTTCCTCTCCGTTTTCAACCCGTACACCAGATGAAAATTGAGATAATTTAGTATCTACTTTTGCGAGTAAGGAAGTTACTGCTTTAATATTTTTATCATTGGGATATTGCTGGGCAGTTTTTGTGAGTAACTCTTTTGCTTTAGTAAATTTCTCGAGTGCTAATGGCCTGTTGATCGATTCAAGTGCAATTCCTTCTTCGTATTCAGCAGTTGCAGTGGATACTGTTTGCTCAATTGCTGCACTATTATCAGCAGATTGTTCTTGGTGAGAGCGGATAATTATGCTACCCACTAATATGATGAGCAGGACGAGAATAAGCAAGCCAAGAAATAGTTTTTTACGAGATTGAAGAACTGAGATACCATTTTTTAGAGATGAAAGAGAGACTGCAGGGAGTGGTAATTTTTTTTGTTTTGGACTATCAGTGAGCAATTCTGTAACAGACTCATCAGAATAATCATTAGTTGTCTGCTCTTCTTCAATCGGTTCATCCTCTATAGAAGGAGTATCTGTAATAACTGTGGCTTCTGGATTAATGTATTGTAAAAGAATTGCTGCTTCTCCGCCAGTAGAATCTGCATGTAACAGAGGTGCAATATTTTCTGATAGTTCAGTAATGTTTGCTGTATGGAGGTAGGGATTGAGTACTGACGGGGTGAGTTTGTGTGCAAAATCATCAGTCTGTATGATAATAATATCTCCATCTTGCAGTGGGCCGGTTACAGGAAGTACAGAATCTAGTTGTCCTTTTGCAATAATACCGAATTTCTCACCTCGTTTAATCGATACAGTTCCAGGTCCTGCAGTGATAATATACAGTGTGTCCTGATTATTGGTTACGAGAATCAGGGAGTGTTTTATGTTTGTTTCAACAGAGGCAATAGTATTTTCTACAGCTTTTTTTATACTTTCAATTGATTTTTCATCGAGAGAAAAATACTCGCGTTGTAATCTCTCAAGCATCTCTTTGCCTATTTGGGTTATTGGTTTTTCTCCTGTTTCCTCAACTGAGACGCTGAGTGTAACATAGAAATTTAATGTCGAGTATGCTTGTGACCACGATGTCTCTGTCGCGTTTGCGGCTAATTTTTCAATAAGAAATTGTGGATTCATAGTGTGAGGCTCAGTATAGTATACCCAATAACCAGAACTGACGCTACTATATTTCCCATAGCGATAAAACGTAAGACAGGAGAAAAGGAAATTTGGTCAACGTATCGAATAAGCGAGTTTATCTGTATATATAACATGAGTGAAAAAATACTATAAAGTACAGAGAATATAACAAGTACTGCTCGGTAAACGAGATCTTGTCCAGATAATATTGTATTTATGAGATCGATAGTTTCCATTATTCTGATTTGTCTCTTGCCGCATTTGCAAGTTGATTAATAATTTCTGCTACTTGAGATGGGTGTGAAACTTTATCAAATTCAAAGTTTGCCTCTACTGCTTCTGTCTGAATATTTACAGTTCCATATCGAAAAACGGATTGAAGAATTCCTTTTTGCGTGTATGCCACATCTTCAACTGCTGCAATCTCAGTTTCAGCCACATTTTTTGACAAAATATTGTGCATATCAATATCAACGAGTCGCTTATTGGTAATAAGTCCTACATGAAAATACCACTCAGCGAACTTAAGCAAACTATAGCCAAAAAGACTGAGATAATAGAGTAATAAAAAGCTTGTGGTGGTGAAAGGTGAGACCTGAATAAAAGAGAACGGTTGGGAAAAGATAGGAATGAGCAGAGGTACAAATAATAAGAAAATAACCAGTAAAATCCAAGGAAGGTTTGTTATATGATGACGTCGTACGAGTATATGAATGGTCTCGTCTGGATCCTGACTGACAATAGTGACATTTTGAGGGTCAATACAGAGTGATGAAAGGAAATTCAGCGAGTGACGTCTAATTTCTGGGTAGTGTGTATGAGGATGGTCATCAGATTTGCTTGAGGCAGAGTCTGAACGAGATTCAGACGATGGAATAGCTGTCTTCTGTTGTAAAATAAACTCTCCTGATAAATTTTTGCTCATAATTATTTTTTAGCTACATTAAAGAATGGATCTCCATAGGTGCCTGGATACTGAGGAATTCTCAGTCTTCCTGGAGCACGAAGATTGAATGCTGTTCTAAAGTCTGCTCCAGAAATACTAACTCCATTTATTGTCACACTATTTGTTACACCATTTCCTTGAGATATTGACACGCTTGTTGCCGATGAAATACCTTTGTCTCCTAATAAACTTCTCAGTTCATCCATGCTATACGGATTTCCTCCCCAGCAGGACGTTGTAGTAGGGGTAATTCTACTCGTATCAATACCTGGGGTTTTTAATGCTATTGCTGCATTTACTATGTCTGCCATTTCTTGAGGAGATAACCAAGGATTTGATCTACCGCATGTATCTCCCTTCACACTGTATCCTTCTCTCCACCATATTTTTTCAAGCCAAGGAGAATTTCCAAGTCTTTCGTATGCTTTCTCAAGGAAACCAGGTCCACCACTCTTATCGGTTGTATCCCATCCTGAAGTTCTACTAAATCCTCCATGTGTTGAAGCGTATTGAGTAGATACAGGTTTGCCGCTGCCATCTACAAGTACCCATCCTTTAGTTTCATTTACCGCTTGTTCCCAAGCTCCTCCTTTTTTTTCATTTTTAAAAACTTGGCAACTTTCAGTAGTGCAGATAGAACCTTGGCCATTATCTGTATGTCTGACAGCGTAAGTACGAGCTGCAATTGCTTGTGCTTTCAATGCGTTTACATGCCAAGAGGAAGGTATCTCATAGATACCTTGGAGATATTGATCTTCAAATGGCATAGAACCATGTCCTTCAACGGTAATATTTTCCATGACACTATAGTCTTTTTTAAGAGTGGCGTTTGGGTAGTATGCTTTTAATATTTCTTCAACTGATTGTCCCGCTTCTGCTCTTCCTCTTGCACCATATTGGCTCATACCATTTCTGTGAGAGTATCCACCAAAAGAAAACACTGCAAAGTAACCGCTTGGCGCTGATTCTTGGAACCCCTTCGCAGAGGATAGATACTCGTCTGCAAGTTCTCCACTTCCAAGAGTAAAGGTAAAGCTTCCTGATCTTGAGTTGATAATTTCTTGTTGTTTTGCGCTCAACGCAGCAATCTCACCACTCAATGATTGCTGATAATCTTTGGCGCCTGCAACGACTTTGTCAATTTCTGCTTTATCTTTTGCAAGCTTTGCTTTTAATACAGAGAGGCGTGACTCTTCGTGTTCGAGATCTCTCTTTGCTTGTTCAAGATCAGTGATTTTTAGCGCAATTGAAGTAATAAGAGCCTTATCCTGATTCGCATCTTTTTGCTGATAGGCAAGTAAGCGGGTAATTTGTGAAGCATCTGCACTCGATATAAAAACAAGCAAAGGAGAAAAGAGTGCATTTTTCATATAGAACTCTCGTACTGTTTTATCAAATACTTCCTTTTGACTACCAAGGTCACTATATCCTTTTGCTATATAATCTTTTTTTGATTCTATATCCTGTTCAATTGTGCGAATTTGAGACTCTATTCCACCGAGTTGATTTTTTATACTTGTGGCTTGTGATTCAAGCGGAGTTGTCGCTTTTTTGGATGCTTCCAATGCTGTTTGTAGTTCGCTAATCTTTCTATTCAGTTCATCAAGCTCATCTGAATATACAGGAGTTGTAGTGAATGAGAAGGAAATTGCAAAAGCAATACAAATGAAAACTATGGCAATGATCTTTTTCATATGCAGTACCTATTATAACAAATTGTTTTGTGCGTATTTTTACTCTGGTTTTGGAGAAGTGAGGCAGTTACGTTCTCTTGTTTCATAATTAGCACATATCTCATATTTTGCCGCGTTATCTAATAGGCTATATTCATATTCCTTACGTGTAAGCGGGTCAGTGGGAAGTGTTTTATCGTTTGGAAGCTCTATCTCTGCAAGTGAATTAGGATATGTGCTATTAAATACTCGATGATAGAGAATTGCTCCTTGTATTGTCTCTAAATCTTCTTGCCTCTGAATATCTCTACCTTCAGGAGTTGTAAGGGCATTTTTTGGTGCGGAAAAAGATTCGTTGTTGTTCTCAAATCTGGAGGAGTTGCTTAAAGATACAAACACTACTGCTCCCATAAGCCCTGCTATTGCAATAACTGCTAAAACAGGAGTAAATGAAAGTAAAAGGCGCGATTTCTGTGAAGGTGTAAATACAATAGTTTCAGCAGTTCTTTTAAGGTGAGTATACAACACATAATGATAAAGCAAATAAATTGGTGTGAGTGCGACCATTATTAATAAAACAATGAGAGATACAATCACTTGTATGGAGTTACCGCTTGTTGTTTCAGAAAGAATTCGTATAACAATATACATGATGAGGCTAAAGCTTTGAATCACAGCTAGCCTGCCTAGTACACTCCAGAAACGTTTTTTAACATATAATTTACTTTTGAGTAATGCAGAAGCTCCATTGATATTTTCTTCTGAGAATATATAGATAAAGAAGCCAAACCAGGTAATAAATACAATATACAACAGTGGAAATAATAAGCTGAGAATTAATAGAGAACTGAAGATAAGCTGAGTCCAGTAGAATTTTCTAACTCGGGAGAATGCCATTTTAAATGACGGTATAATTTTTCTTTTTTGACTGATTCCTCCTATGAGATAAATAAACGTGAGCTGTACCCATGTTTGAATATATACAGAATAAACGATATATATGAGAACCAAACTCCCTAGTATGATCAATAATGGGATAGGGTTTTGGGAAAATGCAACAGCAAGATTTTGAGGAGAAAATACAAAGATTCCTGTTATGTTTAAGCCAAATACAATTGCTCCAAGGACAAGTACAAAAAGAATAAGTGCAAATATAAAAACAAATGTTAATAAAAAGAGTGACCCTACAATTCGGATAAAGTTTTGCTGGTAAAGAGAGAGTGTCTCAGTGAATAATTGAGCAATGTTGGGTAATGGAAAAAGAGTTTGAGATACTCCCTGTGTTGAATTTGTTTGTCTTTTATATTCTGCAAAGGCTGCATTAATATATGATTCCTGATATCCATTTTGAAGTAATGTTGTTTTAATTTGGTCTTCTGTATACCCTTGGATCAGTGAAGTATTAATATAATCGAGTATTTCCTGAGGAATTGAATCCATACTTTATTTAATCAGAAAAGTACAAACCAAGCAATTTTTCTTGTACGCCTCTTACCCGTTTTTCAATAGATCTTTATAGATTATGCTTAGCATTACAGATGTATGAGACGAAAGGTGGTGATAGTTCCTATGCCATATATACTGGCATGGTTATTAGGAGTACCGTTAGGAATATTATTATTAATCTGGCTTGCTACTCAAATACTGTAAGTTTAGTGACGTATAGTTATTCTTTCTCGCAGCTTTGAAGCGGCAAGTCGAAATGGTGTTGCTGGTACAATTGGGATAAGTGCTGCAAGAAAGGATATAATACGATCTAACGTATCGAGCTGCGGACCAAAAATCATTTTTCCTTTATATGCCTCATACAAGCTTATCGCATCCCCTATTCCATAAGGTCCTAGTCCAAAAGGGATAGATTCGATGAATGTCCGTAGGGCAATAACTCCATTAGACATTTTGTCGTAAGGGTTATAAGAAACTTTTTCTAAATTTATTGTTTTCATCTTAAAATACTTAGGTCGGTTTAGTATAAAAAAAGGATATGACAATTATGTAAGAATGTGTGTAGATTATAAAAATGGGTGCGCCTGCTTGGGATCGAACCAAGGACATCTACTTTATAAGAGTAGTGCTCTACCACTGAGCTACAGGCGCAGTATTACTTTTTATCTTCAGATAAAGTAGGGTAATTATACACAAATTTTGTGTTGGTAAAAAGTTTTAAATTTTCCCTTTTTGCCGAGGATCATTTTGATTGCCATCACTATCGCCGAGTACCTCAAATAATCGTGATCTTTTTGCTATCTCAGCTTCAACTAATTCTACTGGCCGTCCGTATTTTAATCTAGACAGTTCTCTGATAAGCTCAGTGACCCGAGGATTTTCAAGTTTCTTTTCAGCCTCAATATCACGGGTTAAATCCAGTGAAAATGGAGGGACAGGTTCTTCATTAATTTGAGTTTTGACATATGCATGATAACGCTCTACGTTAATTAAATCACCTTCAGTAATATTGGGCTGGAATTCGTGCTGTAAATAATTTGCATCAGTAACACCAACACGAAATGATACAATGGTGCCAACATTTCCAAAAATAGCATTTTTAATATCTTCATCCATCTGTCCAATAAATTGATTTGCAACAGTTAAGTTAAGTCGATATTTTCGTGCCTCAGATAAAATAGTGGCAAAATCAGGTGTTGCAAAGTTTTGAAACTCATCAACATAGAGATAAAAATCTTTTCTCTGATCTTGAGGGATGTCTTGTCTACTCATGGCAGCACTTAATAATTTTGGTACTAATAGAAGTCCTAAGAATGCAGAATTTTCCTCACCAATTTTTCCTTTGGCAAGTGAGACAAATAGAATCTTTTTATTATCCATAACATCGCGAAATGAAAAAGCACTTTCACTTTGTCCGATCATATTTCTCATCATCTTATTGGTTACAAATCGACCGAATTTGGAGACGATATAGTCAAGTACTTCTGATTTATGGAAATCACTGGTTTGTGCGATCTGATCAGTCCAGTAGCGCCGTACCATCGGATCATTTACTTTTGGCAGAAGTTCTTGTACAAAAGATGGATCAGTGAGGATTCGTACAACTTCTATAAATGTATTTCCTTTCTCTGCCATAACAGTCAACATGGCATTACGTACTGCATGCTCAAAGCGAGGACCTATAATACCAGTTTGGTTCGGATCAAAGAGTTTTCCCATAAGACCAATTACTGAGGCAACAATAAAATGTTTTTGTTCTTCTGTTGCTGCTTCAAGCATGTTGAGCCCCATTGGTCGGGTAGTATCTGAAGGGTCAAATATAATGACATCTTCTGCTCTCTCAGGTGGAATAAGTGGCAAGATTTGATCAATCGTATCGTGTGGATCAATAAAACAAACACCTTCTCCATTTCGAATATCCTGTAAAATCATATCCTTTAAAAATTCAGATTTACCAACACCAGTTTTACCAATAATATACATGTGTCTACGTCTGTCACTGCGCTGGAGATAGATGGGTTTGGAAATTCCGCGGTAAATACTTTTTCCAACAAATAGCCCAGTTGTTGGTACATTTGCTGGAGCTGGAGCAAGACGTGATTTCATCCAGTTAATACTCGGAGAGTCAACGCTTTTATTTGGAAAGTGAAAAATCGTTGCAAGCTCTTCTGTGTTGAGTACTGAGCCTGAACCCCAGAGTGGTAAGTGGCGGTAGATAAAATCAACCATGAAAAAGCCTTTGGTCCAGCGCATTGTGTCTTTAGTAAAAGAATTATAGCCGGAAAATTGGGTAAAGGCACTGACAATATTTCCAAGATGAGCGTCAGCTGATTCTTCAGTTGATGATACTGTAACAATTCTGATAAATGTCTGAAATGCGGCTTTTGTCATTTTCTGATCAACTGCTTCAAGTTCTTTTTGATCTACAGAATATTTTGCTGTTTCAGGATCAGCCTCTTGTTTCTTTGTGTTTGAGATATGTGCGCGTCCGCCTGATTTCCAGGAAGAATCAGCAGGAGTAATTAGTATCTGAATTGCAGCAGCTTCGCCTTCTTGCATTTTGCCAAGTGTGCTGGCAAAAGTAGAGAGAGGATCAACCGGAAGATCTTTATATGTGCGGATTGGCTTATATTCTGCCTCATCAAGCTTGAGAGATGCGTATGCAACTTTTCCTTCTGGATTATCAAAGATATTATATTCTTCTACCTCTTCAATTTGTGCATCTGGATATGAACCATGGATCTGCTTCTCAACCATATCAAGTAATTTTTTGGGAACACTGACATACATACGAATGTCTTGGGGTTTTGCGACAATGTCAAATGTGATAGAATCTGGGACTTTGAAAAATTTTAGTCTTCCTTTTGCTGTTTTAAGACTGGCAAAACTGGCAAACATTTGCTCTGCTGCGTCAATTTTTATTTCATTATCTCGGGGTAGGCGGATCTCAAGATGCGCCATATTTAGTGCTTTTTCATGGCGAGTTTTATTCTTTTTCCAGAGACCATAGAGAAATGCCAAACCAGTAATAAGTGCAATACTTGCAGAAACAATAATAAACGCCAAAATTATTGCGATTAATGTGTCTACTACTGATGTGATTAACGTGTCAGGCTGCATCTTTATGTTCCTCCTTTACTTTATTTACTGATTTCACATCAGAACGATATGAATCATCTTTGCTGAAAGGATTTCTTGAAAAGACACTATCAATTATCCCGGCAAATGGTTCAAAGAGAAAATCTATTGGATTATGCTTTGATTTTATCTCTGTAGCTTCTAGTGAATTGGTGTTATGCCTGGGAGGATATTCAATAGGTATGTCTCTGTTGAGATTTGGATTTGCGATATTTGCTTCACCTGCAGTTGTTACATTTAAATTATGTTGTTCATATAGTTTCTGCACATCATTATTTAATTCATCATCTAGATTATGTGGATGAACATATTCTTCTGTCTCTTTTTCTGGTGTATATGGTGTGTTTTCACCTGCAAGTTGTGGGTGTAATTTTTCTGGTTCCATATGTTCATAATACCATAAATAGGTACTCGAATAGCTATATTTGCATCACAAAAACGTCACAAGATACACAAATTGCGCAAGCTTATCCTTTTGGGTATAATGTGCTGTACCACTGGAGGAGTCGCATAGCACGGTCCATTGCGGGGGATTGCTAATCCCCTGAGCCGAAAGGCTCGCGCAGGTTCGAATCCTGTCTCCTCCGCACGTCAAACGTGGCTGTCGTGTTTGACGCGATGCCATAAGACAGGATGAGAAGCCCGCCTCGATGTTCATCGGCAGTCCCCTTGGGGGAAATCCTGTCTCCTCCGCACGTCAAACAATACACCTTATTAACTCACTCTTATCATATATCGAAACAGTTATATAATAACAACATGACTGCTTTTCAAATAAAGCTGATTGCGATTATTACTATGACCATTGACCATGTGGGACTCTTTTTCTTCCCAGACGTAGAGGTATTGAGAATAATTGGGAGACTCTCATTTCCTCTCTTTGCTTGGCTTATTGCAAACGGTGCATATCATACAAAGAATATCAAGTCTTATATGCTACGGCTTTTTGTCTTTGCATTTATTTCTCAAGTTCCATTTTGGCTTGCCTTTCACCTGATTTTTCCTGTAGACCTTGGATTAAATATTTTCTTCACTTTATTTCTCGGACTTGTTGCAATTTATGGGAAACAAAAAATAAAAAACAATGTAGGGTGGATGTTATTAGTAATGCTCTGTTCTTTTACCGCGTTAATACTAAATACTGATTATGGCGCAGCAGGGGTATTGTCTATTGTAGGTTTTTATGTATTCTTTAATAATTTACCAAAATTGGTTGTCTTTCAAATGCTCCTATTTTTTCTGTTTTTTACTGTTCCTGCAATTTTATTGTATACGGAGACACTGCAATTGAATATCGTAGGTTTGTTACAGCCTATTGCCGTCACATCGTTATTTTTTATCGCAAAATATAATAAAAAAGAAGGACTAAAAGCAAAATATCTTTTTTACTTTTTTTATCCGCTTCATTTACTTGCTATTTATCTCATCTTTGTCTGGATATGATAGTTATGTACTGGTATCATTAGGTGTACTAGATGCAGGGTTTTCCTGTTCACCTTTTTTATATCTGAAATACCCATATCCGATTGCCGCAAGAAGAATCACTTCAACTGCAAAATCAAGAAAATAGACCCAGTGGATTTGTGCACGGTAGATAATCTCGATAACCATAAATGCCAATGGTGAACCCGCAGCAAGGAAAAGAATGCTCCGTGTCTTTTCTTGACGAATAGATAATAACAAAGCTATTCCTATGACAATGATAAGCGCTGACACCATATGAAGTAAGAAGATATTGTTCTTTGGACCAGTTACAGCTTCAAAACTACTCAAATGCATAAAAGGCCAGATTCCTGTTAAGACATAATAACTTCCTTGTATTCCAAGTACCCAATCAAGGAGAGAAAAAGCTTTCTTCATAAAATTACTTTACTGTTGCAAGATATGAAAAATGTGAAAAAAGTTGTGTGATAGTGTTAGAAAACAAGAGCTGCTTCTGATTTAAAAGATTGACTGGAATTGCGTGATAGCGTACAATAAGTTCCACTATAAGGAGAGTTGGCCGAGCGGTTTATGGCGCTAGTCTTGAAAACTAGTGGGAGCAATCCCTCACAGGTTCGAATCCTGTACTCTCCGCCACGTTTGAATTCTTATGCCTTAGGCATCTTGACTTTCCTCCTTTCAAAGTTTTTTCCTTCTCAGCACCCATGATATACTCGGTGTATGTCTAAGTTAAAGACCGTAATTGATGAAAAAGAAGTAATTTCGTTTTTGCAAAATAATTTTGATAAGAATGTTAACTCAGTAAATTTTATAACAGGAGGCGAAATGTCTCAGGCTTTTTCATTTTATACTGATAAAAATTATGTTATTCGTATTAATTCAAAGCAAGAAAGTTTTAATAAAGACAGATATGCTTTTGATCACTTCGCAAGTTACGAGCTTCCTATACCTCAGATATTTAAGATAGACCGATTTAATGAAAAATATTATTTTGCAATATCAGAGTTAGCAAAAGGAAAAAATTTAGACACATATAGTATAGATGATCAATACAAACTTCTTCCTCAGCTCATATCAATACTCGACACCATTCATAGTGTCCAGATTGATGATACTAAGAAGTTTGGCTATTGGAATGAGAAGGGGGAGGCATTATTTGAAAGCTGGAAAGATTATATACTCAATAAGAAAGATGATGTTTATTCAAACTGGGAGAAGTTATATGAGGAGACATCTTTAGAAAAAGAAATTGTGAATCAAATCACAGAAAAAATAAATAAGCTTTGTGAGTTTTTACCTGAAGAAAGATATTTGGTACATGGGGATTATGGTAGTAATAATGTTACTGCAGATGGAGAGAAAATAACAGGTATTCTTGATTGGGGAGAATCTTTATATGGCGACTTCCTTTATGATGTTGCATGGCTTCAATTCTGGTCATCTGGTATTTCTTATAGCGTGATTTTTAAGGATCATTATGAAAAGACCAACAAGAATTGTGATTATTATCATGAAAGATTACTTTGTTATCAACTCCACTTGGGATTAGGTGCTTTGGGGTTTTTTGCATTATCAGATCAAAAGAGTTCATATATATGGACTAAAGAGAAGATACTTTCTTTAATGTAGTAACTAAATTTAGGTAAAAACTAATAATATCTACTCATTACTTCTTTTTTAATCCAGGAAGAGAGCCTTTTGTTGGTACTTGTTGTAGTTCCACAAATTTGCTGTATAGAAAGAACAAAATTCCGATTGCTAGGTATATCTCCATCAGTTCTTCCCATTGGTCAAACATGGCATCACCAAATCTTCCACGTAAGTACGCATATACAATTATGGGAATGAAAAAGCCAATTAATCTCCATGAAGGACTGAAATATCCTATTACTGTAGTTACAAGACGGGGAAATCGAGCCTTGTGCATTCCTTTAACTATAGCCCAGGCAGAAGCTGCATAAAAACCAAGTAATGCATAAGCCAAATATACATATTGAAATACTGATTTTTGGTTATGAATATTAAATTCAAACTGAGTATTATTTTTAGCAATTGCATCAGGTGTTTCAAATCCGATAATTCGCTGTCCCCACGATATTTCTTCTCCAGCAATCACAAAAGAAGCAACCATAATACCAGCAAAAATGATGAGATAAAATCGTTTCCATGAAGACGGAAGTTTGGGCATTTTTTGAATGAGACGTACACAGCGATAAGAAACAACACCTGCTAATATATATACTCCAAATGTTAGATACTCAGTAAGAGAATCTTCTTTTTCTATATACCAAAAAACATCTGGTAAATTCCATTTAAAGTACACAGCTAAAGATAAGACCCAGAATGGAATTACGAATAGCAACCAATTCTTATATTTTTTTAAAAAAGCCAAATCAAAAATCAGTAAGGAAATAGCTGAAAGATAAAGTGCGATTGGCTCAAGAAGTGGCGGGTGAATATGAAAAGTACTAAAGAAGAAATTAGCATGGACTATTGGGTGGATGATCTGGATACCTGCACAGGTGGCTACAATTATGGGAAATATAATCAAAATTACTTACTGTAATTTTTCAGGGAAAGATTTACGTAAGATGAAGCGGTAGACAAAAAGAGCAATCAGACTTGGAAGAAATACAAAATCTGTTGAGATTTTAAAATGATTAGCGATAAATCCTGAATACGTAAAGAGTTCTAAAAAATAGATGCCTACGGTAAAAAGAACAAGAGCCAAAACAAAGTACATATCTACACCATACTATCGGAAAACAAGAAAATGCGCAATAGGACTCAGAACTTATAAGATATGACTATTATTTCCTTGCTCTCTTCTTACAAAACTATCGTATCTCTCTCACTATAAGCCAGTATAGTATGCTCAAAGATGAAGATTGCACAGATTGCTCCTTTGAGTGAACGTGTACCACCTCCAAAATATGGAGGAACGGAACGCATAGTCTATGAACTCACCGAAGGATTGGTAAAAAAGGGGCATGATGTTACATTATTTGCCAGTGGAAATTCCAAGACTTCAGGCCGCTTATACTCTCTCATCCCAAAATCTCTTAGAGAACTAAATGTTAAAAATCCATATGGATTAAGTGAGTGGAATATGCTTAATGTCGGCGTGGCGTATGCACATCAGAGTGAGTTTGATATTATCCATGATCATAACTACGTAATTAGTATGCCTGTTGCTAATCTTTCAAGAACTCCAGTGGTTCACACAGTACATGGTAGTTTTCATGAAGATAATATTTCATTATATTCTGTCTTGAACAATGTTAATTTGGTGACTATATCAAAAGCACAGCAAAAGAATGGCCGTGGTTTAAATATACTGGACACTGTGTATAACGGGCTTTCAATGGACCATTATCCTTTTAGTAGAGATCATGATGGGTATTTGTTAGTTATTGCTCGTATGTCGCGAGAAAAAGGTATTCATTATGCAATAGATGTCGCAGAGGCACTTAATTTACCCTTGATTATTGGTGGCAGGATTTCAGCTAATGAACAAGAGTATTTTACTCAGATGATAAAGCCACGGCTTTCAAGGAAGGTAAAATGGGTTGGAGAAGTTGGTGAACGAGAGCGGAATATCTTGATGAGCAAAGCATTGTGTATGCTGCATCCTATTACATGGCCTGAACCATTCGGGCTAACGATGATTGAGGCTATGGCTTGCGGGTGTCCAGTAGTCGCCTTCAAGCAAGGGTCAATATCAGAGGTTATCGATGACGGAAGAACAGGATTTGTTGTAGAGACTGTTGATGAGATGAAGCGTGCAGTACAGAATATTGGACAAATCAGACGGACTGCCTGCCGGGCATATGCGCTCGATGAATTTAATGCAGAAAAAATGATCATTGCTTATGAATCTATTTATGAGAAGGTACTTGGTATGGCAAAAAAAAAGAGCACTATTACTCGTCCTTCTCCAAAAATAAGAAAGTCATAATTAAATGTGAGTGCTTGCTTGCCTAAAAGAAAAAAAAGTTGATATAGTGTTTCTCATGCCCGAGAATTTATTAGGAAATACAATACAGAATTTATCCCGTAACTTAGTTGAACTTTCTACGGATATTGGATTTAATGCGTCTGGGAGAGATGAGGTGTATGGATGTCTCTTTGGTAGGGATAGTGCACTGACTATTCTTCATATTTTGCAATCACTCAATAGTAAGTCTTCCCAGCATGGATTCAATCACGATGAATTGCTTGCTATTTGTAAACGCACCTTGCTGACATTAGTAGAATTACAAGGTCAAACAGTAAATCTTGAGAGTGGAGAGGAGCCTGGAAAATTCATACATGAATACCGGACTGAAAAATATGAGCGGTTGTTGCAACTACCTAAACCTTGGTATGTGTACCCTGATGGAGTATTAAGAAATTATGATTCTATTGACTCTACTCCCCTTGTGCTTATAGCACTTCACCGATATTATCATGTCACTGGCGATGATGAATTTTTATTAAAAGTTCTACCCGCTGTTGAGCGCGGCTTGAACTGGATTGTCTCTTATGGAGACAAAGACAAGGACTCCTTACTCGAATATGAACTTCCTCATGATCGTATAAGTGGTGGGTTGCAAGTACAGTCCTGGACAGATTCGATCGAATCGATGCTTAGACCCGATGGAACAATGCCTCCATATCCTATTGCACCTGTTGAAGTACAAGGTTATGCTTGGCTTGCATTGCAATCCTGGTCACGATGGTATCTTGATCAACCTTCACCATCTCATCACCAGTTCGGACATCAATTATTAGCCGATGCACAAAGACTCAAGGCTCGATTTAATGAAGTTTTTCTTATAGAAAACAATGAATTATTCTTTCCAGTGCAAGCATTGGATGGTGAAAAAAACAAAATAGACACCATTACTGGCAATTCTCTTATTTTGCTCTGGGCAACCGATCCTGAAAGTAAAGAGTGTATATTATTTGATGAATATGTCGATCCTCTGGTGAAACGTTCGTTTCAACACGACTTGTTTGATCAGGATGCAGGAATTCGGACTATGAGCACGTTATCGTTAACATATAATCCGGGACATGACTCATATCATAATGGTAGCTTTTGGCCAATACTGAATGGGCTTGCTTATGAAGGGTTACGAAAGTGGGGATATGCACACGAAGCACAGCAGTTAAAGCATGCGTCATTAAAACCCTATCATTATTTCCAAGTTCCGATCGAGTTGTATATTAAGAAAGAAGACGGAAGCTATGGAGAGTTCTGTGGAGAGGACGGACAGCAAAGCTGCAAAATACAAGCATGGTCAGCTGCAGCATTTTTACATATGCTTGTGTCTTCATAGATATACCGTAAAGGTAACTTCACTTTTCTTGTTAGGATATTTTTCTTACCAATCAAATTCTGATACACTCATACTATGGCGCAAAATGATGTAATTTATGTTGTTAAGAAAAATGGTGAACGTGAACCATTTTCTGAGGAGAAAGTTATTCGTGCAATGAAGCGGATAGGTCTTGATGAATCACGTCAATCAGAGATACTGGCAGATGTAAAATCACGGTTGCATCAGGACATAGAAACAGTAGAGATATATTCACATATCCGTGAGTATCTGGAAAAGAATGATAAAAAAGCATCAATAAAATATAATCTTAAGCAGGCAATTTTTGATCTAGGACCAACAGGTTTTCCTTTTGAACGATACATTCAACGGATTTTTGATGGATTGGGGTATAGCACAAAAGTTGGGGAGATTATGCAAGGTGCATGTGTAACTCATGAGATTGATTTGCAAATTGAAAAAGATGGAAAAAGAGAGATTATGGAGGCAAAATTTCATAATCAACAAGGGGTAAAGACTGATGTACAAGTTCTTCTCTACACTTACGCACGGTTCTTGGATGTCCAAGAAGCAAACCCAGTTGAAGGTGTATGGATTGTTACTAATACAAAATTGACGCTTGATGCAAGTAATTATGCTCAATGTAAAGGAGTCAAAGTAATAGGATGGAACTATCCAGAACACAATAATTTGCAAGATTATGTAGAAAAGCCAGAGATGTATCCGATTACAATTCTCAAATCACTCTCAAAGCAGGAAAAAGAAAGTTTGCTTGCTGGTAATATTATTCTTTGTAGTGATCTGCTGAACGCTTCAGATCATGAATTACAGGACACTTATTTTTTGAGTCAGGAAACAATTGCGAATGCAAAAGAACAAGCACAGGCAATCTCAGGTAACTCCACTACTTCTTCATTTCCACAGAATAGAGAATAATAGTTGCGATATATTCAGTACTCATAGTACAGTTATACCATGATTATCATAAGTATTCTCTTGGTTATTATCGTTATACTTCTGGTTATTTTGTCATTTGTTTGGCCACCTGATAGTCCTTGGGCACCGCAATGGAGAACCTCGCGTAATGTGGCACGAGATCTTCTTAAATTTGCCGATATTAAAGAAGAAGATGTTGTATATGAACTGGGAAGTGGGGATGGAGAAGTGATTTTAAGTGCTGTTAAAGATTTTGGCGCAAGGTCAGTTGGCATTGAGATAGATCCGATTCGAGCATTTATATCAATCTGTCGTGTTAAGGCTAAGAGATTATCTTCGAGTGTCACAGTAATACGAAAAGATTTTAAAAGTGTTGATTTGTCACCAGCAACCATTGTGTATATGTATTTAGTCCCAGCAGGAATGAAACGATTACTACCTAAACTAAAAAATGAACTTGCCTCTGGTACTCGAATAGTGAGTTATCGCTATAAAATCCCTTTAGAAAAAGATGAAAAACAAATCCTGTTGGTCAAGAAAGATATGAAAAATAAAATATATTTATATGTATTAAAAACAATGAAATAGATTAAGTTGATTTCCAATTCCCTCAGCATTGACTGCAATACTCTTCTTTAAATTGCATTCTTTTAATACTCTTTCTTTCACAATAATCTCGTCAATAATTGGTTCATGGATATTGAACTGTGGGTAATAAGCTCCGTGGGATACAATCATAGAATTTTTATTAATTGCATCAGTAGTAAGTTTTTTTGCATCAAGAATCCCCTTGCGATACAAGTTAGTATTAGTGTCTGTAATATTATTGAGTAATGAGGTATTTGTTTTAAATGCAAGAAGCGGAGTAATGTCATTAGGCCCATACAGGTATGTTGGTTTTGCAGATGTTATTTCTTGAACTAATGGCTGTATATCGACTTTTTGTAACAAATGAAAATTTCCTGAAAAATACATACCAAGATTAATTCCTGCAATTACACACGCAATTGTAGGTAACACGAGTCTCTGTAGTGAGAAAACAGTCTGTATTTTTTCTGCATAAATACTAATAGAAACGACTGTTATGGGAAGCAGAAAATTGAGATATAGAAAATAAATATCCTGATAAAATGCAATAAATACGATCGAGAATAGAGAAAAAAGTGCAAAAAATAGATGCTTTTTATACATAAAAAGGTTAATAATGAATACTACAAAAATGACTAAATCGTGTAGTGCAAAGAACTGAATTACTGCAAATTTTTCTATTCCAGCTCCTCTGGTTAAAGAGTATCCGACAATATCTGCAAATAATTCATTTGAGGCTAAAATAAGAAATGGTAAGAGCACAACAATGCCTGTACTGCCTGCACCGAGAATGAATTTAATGAGAGTATTCCACTGACGAGTGAGCATATAATATGCAAAATAGGCTGCTGCTAATGGTAAAAAATAAGCTTTAGTGAGTATAGTACAGGCAGTAAGAACTCCTATCAGGAAGCCTCTTTTTTTTAGAAAAAAAAGATACGAAAGAATGGTAAATAATGATGCAAGAAATACTCCGGATTGGTGATCTGTTGTTGCAAGCAGCATAAATGAGAATAAATACAGTATTTGTCCTGAAAATGCTATAACACGCTTTTTTGTCATCATATAGATTGCTGCATAAATAAGAAAAGAGGTAATGCTGGATTCTATTGCTGATGAAAAATAAAAAGCCTCGATATTATTACCTGTCAACAAAAGATACAGAGATGAGATATATGGAAAAAGAGGAAAATTGGTGAAAAAGATATCACGATATAAAAGGTCACCAGTAAGGATTTTCCAGGCAGTATAGAAATATACATTGGTATCTGATAGACGAATACTCAGTGTAGAAAGTTTTATGAATAAAAAAATTGCCGTTGGGATAAGAGCAACTGCATGGAGATTAAAAATTTTCATTTATGTAAAATGCTTTTTAAGTCTGAGCAATGTCCATCGGAGCACGTCTGTTCCTTGATATATTTTATATAATGCTGGCTGTAACACAAAATCGTAACTGCCAATAAATTCAGTTAGTGTTGCACCGTAATTTTGTTTAAATCGATGAAACCCATACCAGGGATCATCAGAGTTAGGATCAGGTCCTAATGCTCCCCACATATCAAATTGTTCTAACCCTAGTTTCTTACCAAACTTAATTGCTTCCCACATGATAAGATTTGAGGCCATTTTATCGCGGTGCGAACTTGCTGATGCACCATACGGATAATACAGCGTGTTATTAAATACAAATAAAATCCATGAGGCAAGTGTCTCATTCTCAAATTTTGCAGTTAGGAGATGGGAACTTAATACATTTTTATGCGCAGTATGTGGTAGTGTCTCCCACTGAAGAGTATGATATCGGTGTGAATGAGCATAAAATTTTTGCCGATGAGTTGTTTCATCAGTAAGTTTTAAATACGTATTAAAGGCTTTCTCAGTATTTTCTTCTGATACAGTTACTCCTTTCCTCTGGGCGACTCGGATGTTATATCTGGTTTTGTGGTGCATATTTGCAAGCAGCTCTTCTTCACTTTTTGTTATATCAAGCAAAAAGGTAAAACGAGTGAATAAAGGATGATGTGAAGGTCGTAGTCCTAACTGTGAACTATGAACTGTGAACTGTGAACTACGAACTATGTTTGGTTCCAGTTGAATAAAAATACATTTGTGTTTACGTCCTATTGTTTCTAGTGCATGTAACATCTCTTTTGTAGGAAGATTTCCTTTTGGAACATAGCCAATGGTAAAAGGTGTATGAGGAATAGAATGGATCGTTACGGTGAATGCATCTGCTAAGTTGCCGTTTCTTTCCAGCCCTTGCCGCACAACTATTACTCCTGTTTTTGTGCGAAATTCTCCCCATTCAAATGACTGTAATGGGTGTGTCACTCGTGTATTGTACTCTTGCCGGTATTTTTCAGTAATATCAATAATTTTCATCTAAAATAAATCAGGATCGGTTATCTCATAACCCCGTAAGTTTTTTTCAAGTACTTTCATAGGGAGCTCCATGATGAAGCGTGATACTGTTGGAGTTATGCGCTGGCCAAAAAATAATCGTCTTTTGGCAAATGTGAGAATTAAAGTTGTTTTTGCCCTTGTAATTCCAACATAACACAATCTTCTCTCCTCTTCCAGTTCTGATGTGTCGTAGAGTGCTTGACTATGAGGAAAGATCCCTTCTTCCATACCTATCATAAATACCATTGCAAACTCAAGTCCTTTTGCTGCATGCAGTGTCATAAGAGTAATAGCATTAGGCCGTCTGGCTCCCTTCATTGATTTATCTGATGCATATTCTTGCTCTACTAATGCCACATTTTGCAGGAACTCTATAAGTTTTGGAAACTCAAGCGCAACAGACCGGAGTTCGCGAATGTTTTCAAGCCGTGCTTCATCTTCAGGATCATTGTGGTCATACATTTCAAGATATTGTGTTTTCCGTAATACTTCATCCAAAATATCGATAGTGGCTTTTGTCTCTCCAAAATTTCCTTGATCAAATTCAACCAAGTATTCTAAGAAATAGGATAGACGTTTTTTGCCGAGTTTGCTGATTCGTTTGAGTGCAACTGCGTCTTTTTGGGTAGCAAGGTAGGAAAGATATGAGAGTACATCCTTAATTTCTTTTCGTTCATAGAACCTGAGTCCTCCTATAAGTACATACGGAATTCCATGGTGTAGCAACACTTCCTCAATAGTGCGAGACTGTGCATTCATTCGGTATAAAATAGCCACATCTGCATAGGTCATTTCTGGATTTTGGTCCATGGTACGATGAATAAGACGGATAATCTGCTCAACTTCTTGGTGCTCATTTTCGGTTTGTACGATGCGTAAGTCCTCTCCAGTTGGATTCTCTGTCCACAAATTAAGAACAGGATGGGACGTGTTATTCGATATGACACTATATGCAGCATCTAGGATGTTTTGAGTTGAACGATAATTTTGCGAGAGAGGAAATACTTGTGCGTGTGGAAAATCTTGTTGAAATTTCTTGAGATTGCGAAAGTCAGCTCCTCTGAAACTATAAATACTCTGAGAAAAATCTCCAACGATACAGACATTATGATATTTATCTGAGAGCATCTTGGTTAGTTCATATTGTGCATGGTTGGTGTCTTGATATTCATCTATAAGGATATAACGGAACTGGTCTTGGTATTTTTCCAAAATTTCAGGATGTGTGCGAAAAAGCCTGATCGTTTCAAGCATGAGATCGTCAAAGTCAAGTGCCTCACGATCACGCATTAACTGCTGATAGAGGGGGTAAATTTTTGCGACTGCTTCTTGAAATCTGCCCCGTGCAAAAGAAGCATAAGTTACAGGATCAATAAGCTGATTTTTGTTCTGTGATATAGCCGATAAAACAGAACGGGGCTTTGCATCTTTTACTGACATGGAGAGTTGTGACATGGCGTCTTTAACTGTTTGTTGTTGATCAGAGGTATCATAAATGAGATAGTTACGAGATATATTAATTGCTTCCCCGTCAACTCTCAGAATTCGGGCACATAAGGAGTGAAATGTTCCGACAGTTGGTGGAGAGAGTACCTGACCAGGTGTTTGTAGAGCGTTCATAATTCTCTCTTTCATTTCACCAGCAGCTTTATTTGTGAATGTCATCATCAAAATGTTGTGTGGGGCAATATGTTTTTCCTGAATAAGATACAGTACTTTGTGTACCAATACTCTGGTTTTACCGCTTCCTGCACCAGCTAGAATAATAGTTGGCCCATCAGTTGCAAGGACTGCTTTTTTTTGTTCTTCATTTAATTTATTGAGAATTGTGCTCATATATTGCTATAATACTTTGAGGAGAGGTATCATTTATTATATTCGTACGAGCCCATAGATACAACCATTGAGTCTATAACACAATTTTCCATAATCCATGAAAAATATTATTGCTGCCAACTGGAAATCACATAAGATAACAAGTGAAACACAAAATTTCTTTGAGTATCTTGATCAAAATAAAGAGAGACTTTCTTCTGCAGCAACAGAGATCCTTATCTGTCCTCCTTTTTCTAGTTTGTTTGTTGCTCGACAATCGATTGACGAGCATGCGCTGCCTATATTACTTGGAGCACAAAATTGTTCGCCTTTTCCTCAAGGAGCATATACTGGAGAAATTGCAGCAAATCAGGTTAAAGAGTTTGCCCAGTATGTGATCATCGGGCATTCAGAAAGACGTAATAATTTTCATGAAGATGAAGCTGTTATTGAACAGAAAGTGAAACAAGCGCGAGATGCAGGATTGCATATTATTCTCTGCGTGCAAGATGAACACGCAGTGGTATATGAAGGTGTTGATACAGTTGCATATGAGCCAATTGGGGCAATCGGTACAGGAAAGCCTGATGATCCTTCTCATGTTGCTCACGTACTGCAAATACTTCATGAAAAGTATCCGTCTGTACGATTACTCTATGGTGGTAGTGTTGATAAAAATTCGATTCATGCGTATACACAAATTTCACAGCTAAACGGCTTTCTTGTTGGTGGAGCAAGTCTAGATGCTGAATCATTTCTCACACTTATAGCAGCATGCGACACAAAAAACTCTTAATAGCAGCAATTATTGTTGTGATAATTTTTGTGCTTGGATTTAAATATCTTCGAGCAGGGATTCCTTTCTTATACGAATTATTTGTAAAAAAAGATGAAATCCAACTCAAGCGAGAAGAACAACACTCATTGAATATTTTGCTACTCGGGATAGGAGGAGCAAATCATGAAGGACCAAATCTCTCTGATACGATTATTCTTGCGAATATTAACCCCCAAAAAAATGAGGTAAATATGTTCTCTCTCCCTCGTGATCTTTGGATTCCACAATTAAAAGATAGAATTAATTCTGCCTATGCCTATGGTGAAGAAAAAGATAAAAAAGGCATGTTGTTAGCATCGACAGTTGTTGAGAAAGTAACAGGCCAGCCAGTAGACTATGTGTTCGTGATCGATTTTTCAGGTTTTGTAAAAGGAGTTGATCATATGGGAGGAATTGATGTTGAAGTTGCTCGTACATTAGATGATTATGCCTACCCTATTGCAGGAAAAGAGAATGATCTGTGTGGACATACACCTGAGGATGTGGATGCACTTGTTGCAACTGCAGAGGCAGAGCTGGGATTAGAGGTGTTCCCGTGTCGGTATAAGCATGTTCATGTTGAAAAAGGGCAACAACACATGAATGGACAGCAAGCGCTTGAGTTTGTGAGATCACGGCACGCGATTGGGGAAGAAGGATCAGATTTTGCTAGAAGTCGCCGTCAACAAGAAGTGATTGCAGCTGTTCGGAAAAAGGCGCTGTCACTGGGAATTCTGCTTAATCCAGTAAAAGTATTAGGGTTGGTAAATATTGTTCAAGAAAATATAAATACAGATATAAAAAAAGAAGAATATGATGACTTTATCAAACTTGCAAATAAAATGGAAAATGTCACAATCAAAAGCCATGTAATTGGTATGGCAGAAAGTGATCAAGAATATGGTCTGCTCATTAACCCAACTCCATCAGAAGAATATCAGTACAAGTGGGTACTGACTCCTCGAAAAGGGAGTGGGGATTTTTCAGAATTACATGCATATATTGAGTGTGTACTAAAAGGGAATAATTGTGAAATTACTAAGACAGGAATACGTACTGCCACGGATGCGGCCTCACTAGTACATTAATTAGTAATTTTATAAATTGTTACTGTATTGTTTTTATATACAACTTTTCCAAGTGTTTTAAATTTTTCTTCAGATAAATGAGTATATTTTTGTTTTTCAAGGTCGCCAATGTAGACATATTCAATGCCATACTTTCGTACTAATTCTTGTGTCGTAGCTAGAGAGGATGTTTCATATAGTATCCGTATATCCTCAATTCGCGGTGCAGGAATATCATAGCTTCCTCGCCAAAGCCATTCATGCACTGTCCATCCCAGTACTGTGGGAAGACCGGTATTAACAGATATGCGCGCATAATCAGTATATGAATCACCGTGTGATTCAAGAATAATTGGTTGTCCTGTGATAGTATTGTTCAGCCATGTAATTGCTTCATAATCTGAAGGATACCGATCTTTAAGATAAGCAGTACCATCAAGTCCTTGGTAAAGCGAAAGATTATTATAATAGGAATGAATTGCAAAACGCGGATATAACAGTACTAATGCAATGAGTAACACTGATACAGCTGTGAGTACAATATTTTTCTTTGGTTTTATTACCGTTGTTGCTACGACTGCACTGACGAGTGAGAGCATAATAAATGCTTGGTAAGTGAGCTTAAACATGGTATTTGCCCGGTAATGATCAGGGTAGATATCTTTTATATAGGCAAATTCAGGAATAATAATAAGTACTGTCGCTACAAGAGCCAGAATAATACAAAAAACATATGCAGGCTTTATACGATCTTTTGTACTTTTCCATAGTGCTATAAACAGGGTTATAACAAAAAAATAGAAGAAACCATATAATACCAACAACATCCACCACTCTGATCGTTGACAGTGATCTTGCTCAAACAGAAAAGGACCGATTGCACCATAATTTGTTAAAAAATCTGGGGCACACAAGATTCCAATACCTGAGGCAAATGGTTTAAAATGCAGACTAAATGGAAGAGTAAATGCGAGTGCACTCAGGATAATAAGAATGAATGGTCTCAGACCGTCAAGTACTATATGCGAAAAAAATGATTCATCTGAATATTTCTTCTTCTTATTCTTCAAAGCAAACACTGATTTTTTTTGTAGGAGTAAATAGCCAAGTGTTACTCCTGTCAGAATACTATAAATTCCAAAATCAAGGACATTTGTCATATACATGATCGAAAGCAAAAAACCTAGAAAAATCACTTTCAAATAAGAAAGTTTTTTTGTTTGAATAAGAGTAAAAAGAAATGCAATACAGGTGAGGACGACAGGAATATCAAATACATGTCCATGGAGATCTGAGACAACAAACGAATAGAGAGGGAATTCGTGAATCGTATTCGGTATAAAACGTGTTGCGTTTGGATACCAGTACCCGTTTGATAAAATCCCAAATGGTTTAAAAGCAAGATCCCAGAATGGAACAGGATTTTCTGATGGAACATATGATGCAAAAAATGCATACAGTATATGAAGATTTCCAGATACACTAACAAGGAGTGCTGCTAGTGTTGCAGTAAGAATACTTTTAATAATAGAGAGTTTGAGATTTTGTGCTAATGCATAGCCGATTGAAAAACTTGTTCCAACGGTAAGTGCAAATAACGTAGCAACCATTAAGTTATACGTATAATTTGAGGGAAGAAAAGAAAGTTTTGTCAACACTGCGGTTATTAAATGTCCAAAGTAATAATAATTAATTGAAAATGGTGGGAACCACATATCTAAAGGAGGAAAGTATTCACTGCGTAAAATCGAGTTAATGAATCCAAAATCCATAAATTTTTCCAGACCATTAATACTTGGTTCATGACTACGCACATAACTCCATAATGCAAGTGCTACAAAGAAAAGGATCTCTTCGCCAATCCATATAAGAAATGTCTTTTTAGAAATAGTTTTTACCTGTTTTTTAAATAAAATAACATTGAGAATTAAGATACTTCCGGTTATCAGTAAAAGAGATGGTGCCGAAAACGGAAGAACTTTAAGTGTCCCAAGAAGAAACATGATATATGATAAAAGAAGCGCTGCAATAACCTTTGAGAATAAATATCCTTTATCTGCAAACGATGCAAAGATTATCATAGTAATAGGTAAGGAGATAAGTCCGAGTAATAAAAGCACTCCGTACCATTGAAAAAATATGGTGATATCAGTCATAGTCCTTTAATGTCTAAAGCAGTAGTAATTTTTTGTATGTTCTCAAATGGAATATATCGCTTTGATATCTTACTGGGATTAATCCAATAGAATTGGATTGTTGGATTATTCTTGGCAAGGTACATAAGCAGATCAAGGTCGTCATCGACAAAATGGGTGAGATGGAGTTTTTTTATCATTCTGTCCTTAAAAATATGAGGCTGTTCATTTTGGAAGTTAAAATGTATTTCTTGAAAATATTTTTTAAGATTATATTTGTTAAGCCAATGATTTGTTCGTTTCTCTAAAAATCCAAATCTGCCTGATATAAGAAAAATAGGAGTATTTTTCTTTGAAAGTTTTTTTACTACTTCTATATTCTCATTCATTGGATGGCGAAAGGGAGGAAAATGGGAGAGGATTCTAATTTTTTGTTCAATAGATCCTGGAAAGCGGTATTTAAGTGTTTTACTGCGTTTTTTATAAATCCAATTAATAAATAAATCTGGTATAAGTGGTGGATAATTCACTAATACTTTATCAAAATCAAAGCCAATTCGAACCTTCTTTTTCATACAAATCGATTGAGGAGATTAAGTAATTTAAAATTCCAAATTGTCCTGTGAGTTGTCCCAGTTGCTCCAATAAATTCTTCTCTGTGTTTTTTATACCAATCATAACTTTCAATCAAAATTTCTTTATTTGATTTTGTTGGTTTGAAACGTAAATACTTTTGCGCTTTTTCTATTGAAACATATGAATCTACTGGTAGTGTTTTATAATGCCAAGCAACAATTGGAGAAAGATTAAGCTTTTCAAGTATGGAAAGGATCGCTTGTGAAGCTTTTACGGGGAAACTTACAATTTTTGATTGAGATTTTGCATGTGTTATCAATGCACCAAGGTCTTTTGCCCACGTATCAAATCTATCAGTTCCGACATTAAATATTTCTCCGCTTTTTCTTGAAAGGAGTGCTGATTCAACTGCTTGACAAAGATCTGTTACTTCAAGTAACTGATATACATTGTGTCCTTTTCCCAGCATAAATACTGGTTTATTTGAATAAATTGCTTCAAACCATAATGTGAAAACACCAAGTCTCTCAGGACCTAAAAATGTTTTAGGACGTAAAATATTTACTTTTAGTCCTTTTTTATGATACTGCAGACAAAGTCGTTCTCCTAACTGCTTTGATTCACCATAATGGCCGATTGGACTAACAGGATCTGTCTCTTTTTCAGGAAGATGTTGTGGTACTCCATATAATGCAGTGCTGGAAATAAATACCAGCCGTTTTACTTTTTCTTTCAATGAAACAGCAAGGACATTTTTTGTTCCAGTGACATTAATATCCATAATAGTCTTACGGTCATGATGAATAGGAAGTGCTGCAGCTGCATGAACAACATAATGAGGTTTATGTTTTTTAAAAATTTCTGAAAGCTTTTTTTTATTGCGAATATCAATTGATTCGACTATTGCTTTTCCAACAAGATCCTTTGCAGTAAGAGGTTCTATATCAAGCAAAACTACATGATACTTTTTTTTGAGAAAAAATCGGGCTAAATATACTCCTAAAAATCCGGTTCCGCCGGTAATTAGTACAGTTCTCTGCATGCATGTTATTGTACAATTTCCCCAATAACAAAAGCAATATCACCGTTTGGGTAATAAATCGTTTGTTGAATAGCAAGCTGAATTTCAGGATGATTGGATAGATAATAAGGTGTTACTGCAAAGAGTTGTTTGAAATGTTTTTTTGCTAAAGTGTGTGGTTCACCAATTTTACAATTATAACATTCATATGGTGCATAAAATTTAAAAAATATTTCAGGTGCATTAAATGAACTTTCCATGATTGTTTCATCATACTGTTTTTGATTATCTGCAAAATATGTGACGACTTCACGTGCACCATATTGCCATCCCCAGAAGTTTGATGAATACTGTGGATATTCAAAAAAATATTTTTGCATATACTGAAAAAATGAAATACTTCCGATTACACAAAAGAAACACAAAATTATAAAACGGGTAATCCTCGTGTTTCTTAGAATAGATTCTATTCCGAGAATCCCTATAGAAGAAATAATTTGAAACGGAATGACGCCTATTATGGATCGTGTTGCTTGTGCACTTTGGTCAAGAGTAAACATGCTTCCTACCGGATAGAGAAGAAGCCAAACTGTTAAAACACCAAATATCTTTTTGTTTTTTATAAAAAGATAGAGAATACCAGAGAAAAGCAACGGTAATTGAAAAAGATATAACTCACCAAATCCTCGTACTGAGTGACGGGTAATAAATTGCCCAGGCATATCGATATCACCTTTCGTAAAAAGAAAGTCATAGGAAAAATGACTAAGATAATTATGTGTAATATGATTGACAATACTTTGATTATGGGAGTGATTAGAAAAAATACTAACTTGATTCCACCTGTTGGAACCAGTGTCTATTAGGTGTAATAGCATAGGAGTGAGTATAAATGAAAGTAAGATAATGCATAGCACAGTAACTTTTTTGTAGGTGAAGAAAAATTGGTAATAAAGAATGGCAAGTCCTATTCCAAATAAAGGAATAAAAATACGGGCTGGAAAATATGAGTACATAGCAATTGCAAATAAAGTAATGCTCACAAGCATAAGAAAAGGTTTGTTTTGTGATTTTAAAAAAACATATAGTCCCAGTGTTGTAAAAAAAACAAATGCTGCTAACCCTTCAAGAGATACTCTACTGATATGAATATGCCATGGTGATATTGCAAGTAGTACTGCTGAAATTAATGATAAAGAATGTGCGTAATGTGATTTTTTTTGAAATATCTCTAGAGAAAGTAGGTATACGGCAATAATACCTAATACTCCATAGAATACAGAAACGAGTCGTATAGAAAATTCATTGAGTCCAAACAGCGTGATAAATGGAATAGTGCTATATGTTTGAATAGGGCTTTTAAATTCACCGAAGGCTTGAAAGAAAAGTGGAAGGTGATTTCCGTGCTCATCGTTCCCGGTAGCTAAGATAGAAAATGCATTTACTCCAATTGACGCTTCGTCACAAAAAAAACCAGCTGGATTGGTAGAGAGATTCCATATCCGTATAACAAAGGCAAAGCAGAGAACTATTAATACCGCGAATATTCCATAATTATATTTGGCTATTCTCATAGATCAATGGTTGTTGGCGAAAAATTTATATTTTTAAATATCAAAACTTTGGGGTGATCATATACAGTAAATGATTCATCTGCTGATTGGTCATCAATTGCAATATTGAGAATCGGGATGGTAGGATAATTGGTAAACTCAGCAACTTTTTCAAATCCTAAATCTCCTGCAAATAACTGGTGATAGTATTGAGCTGTAGTAGGATAACATCTGCCAAGAGGAAGTTTATTGCAATCAGTCAATTTTTGAAGGGGTGTGTACAATCGATTGGAAGAGAGAATTATATAGTCTGTTTCCTGAAGATTTTCTTTCATCAATTGCCATTTTTTAACAGTATCTGGTTCATACAGGGGATATTCGATAATATGGTAACGCTCAATACCGTAGAGTGGAAGACGATCATCCCAGTGCTCTACTCCTAGATTTTTTTCAGAGTCAATATTTTGATGTATCCATTCAGAGGCGGCAACACGGGGATGTATGGAGAAATATATTTGTATAAATGATACTGGCCATAGTATAACGAGAAGAAAAAGAATAAAACTAGTGAATATCTTAACTGAGAGAAATGGAAGTCTTCCAATAAAAGGAAAAAATGTTTTTACGAGAGCAATACCAGCAAAAAGTGCGAGCAATGGATACAATGGAAGCATATATCTCATCCACCCTACTGCAAAACTTCCAACAATAGCAAAATAGACGGCACAAAAAAAGATAATGCTCATAAATAAAACAGAATCTTTGTTTTTTATTCCTAGTTTAATAAACACAATACTGCCGACAAGAGAAAGAATGCTGATAGCTGGTCCCAGTCCCCAGAAGAATACGTTTTGTATCTCATACAAATACGGAATTTTTCCGACATACTGCAATGTATAAGGGAAAGTAAACGCACTTCTTGTCATTTCTGATTGAGCAGTAGTATCACTGATAAATGAAGAAAAATCTATCAATGCGTATGGTTGGCAAATAATTGTTGTAATACAAGCAAGAAGTAGAAAAGTAAGGGTGTTTTTTATGAGTTGTGACCAGTATTTTAAGGAAGTAATTGTTTTTAACTTTTTAGTATTTAATGAATGCAGCGGTAAAAGTAAGAAAATAATACCTAACGGTAATAATAGTGGTGCTGCGCTAATTTTTGTTGATATTGCACAACCAAAACTTACAGCTGATGCAATAAGATATTTTTTTTCGTGTGTGGCAAAAAACTTAAGTCCACAGTACAATGTTCCCATCATAAAAAATGTAAGTAACACATCAACAACATAAAAATGAGAAGTTTGGATAGGAAGAACACTTATTGCATAAATAAATGCAGCAGCATACCCAACATACTTTGAAAATAAGAATCTCCCAAAAAGAAAAACAAGCACCATCGTTCCAACATCTACAAAAGCAGACAAATTTCTACCCACCATGAGCTGATACATGAAATTTTGGAAATCAGGATTATTAAGTGCTGCAAGCTGAATAAAGAATTTCAATAGATATATTGGCAGGCTTCCATAGGCAAAAAAATGTGGGTTAAGAGGGCTTTGTATTGAAAGGAATTCAGAGATAGATTGTGGAAGTGAAATATTTCCTATTATCATTACAATTGCCCGTTCATCAGGATGCAAACTATATCCATGATCCCAGTAGATTGATAGTACCCTCAGGAGAAAGGCAAGAGCGCAAAGAAGAAAAAGAATAATAAATGATTTAACGTTCATGATTTATTTTGAATATAGATACTGTCGGTCTGTCAAATACATTTGCAGTATCCTCTACTCCATATACTGGATCGCCAAGGTACAGTATTTTACAAAAAAAATCACAAGGTGTTTGATAAACCTGAGTAAAACGGGTGCTTGATATCAGTGAAGAATAGAACATATGTCCATGAGGAAAATTCTGAGGATTATCAAGTCGTGATTTTATGATCCGTTGACTGGGAAGGATAATTATATCGTGATTTGATACTTCATGTGAGAGTGTATTTGCAAGATCTGGATTGTGTTCAAGATCATAAAAATTAAATAAAGAGATATGAGTAAATTTTTCATTAAAAGGCATAATTCCGAGATCATAAACCTCAGAGAGTATTTTTGTTTCTTGAGAAAATATTTCATTTGCATAGATTGCAGCAGTAGTTCGTGTGTCTGGCTCTATATAGACAGTTTTCAGTAATGCTGCTGTCCAGAGAACGCTTGATACCATTGCTACTCCTGTAATTAAGTAATGAATATTTTTAGTGAGATGTTTTTTTGAAAGCACTGAAAGAGACAGTGCAACAATAAGGTATATAACAGGAAGCAGAGGAACAAAATAGCGAGTCCATTTTACAAAAAATACAAGTTGCGGAATTAATAAGAATAGAAAAAAGAAAATGAGTAACGAAGTTTTGGAGTCTCTTTTTTTTAATTCGTATAAGAGAATAATAATAAATGCTGGTACAAAAATAGCAGCGATGAATGGATTGAGTAAATAAGGCAGTACATATAGTGCCTGATATATTCCGGGAATAGTATCGGTAAAGGTACCTGTATAAAAAACAGGAAGTGTTCCTAATGCGACAGCAGATTCATATTGCATTGATCCACGAAATGCAGACCAGTCAAGAAAGGAAAATGGATTTGTGAGTATAAATATACCAATACAGATTGCTGCAAGTATTCCTGTGTTTGTACCTATTTTTTTAATAAGAGTAAGACGATTCCTTTTCGTTTTACTTGATCTTTTATTTTTTATTACTGTCAGGCTTACCAGTATTGGCAGTGGGAAAAGTGCAAGTGAAGATATTTTGATTGAAATAAGTATGCCAAGTGTTATACAAGTAAAGAGAAAATAACGATGGTGAGATGTTTTTAGATAGAGGACTAATTGATAAAGCAGTAATAATGAAAAGAATGTAAGATACATCTCAAAAGTACCAAAATGTGCGTATTGGATAAGTCCGACACTCAGAGTTGATAAAAAAACAGTAATAAGAGCGAATTTCTTGGAGATATAGTGAAGGGCTGTGAAATAGAGAAGAGCTAGGGTGCCAATACTTAGTCCAGCTGAAAAAAATCGTCCAATAATAATGGCTTGTTCAAATGATACATTCCAAATATCATTCTGCTGAAAAAGAAAGGTCATGCTATTAATAATGACGCCAGTGAAATAGATACTGTAAATTGGCAGACTTCCATAGGCAAAAAAATGTGGATTTAATTGTTCAGGTGCATAGAGCTGACTAATTGATGATGCAATATTGCGTTCATCAGGATGAAAATAAAAAGGAGCACCCCAATTGAGATCGTAAAATCGCAGAAACACTGCTACTGCTAATAAAAAGATAAGTATGAAGTGACTGTTTTTTATATATGTAAAAAAAGACTTCATAATGAGAAATTAAATTCAGGGTTAATTAGCATAATTAGTTACTTTTCTTTATCGATCATTTCAGCAATTTTTTGTCCCAGTTCTACTGCATAATTTGTTCCTCGATCCCAGGGATATACTTGCTGCATATTTGCTAAAAAAATTCCCTCAAGAGGTGTGGTAAATGATGGGATCATTTTTGAGTAGTTTGCAGGTACAATTGGTTGAGCAAAGGGCGCACGAAATACTTCATAATCAATAAGATTATTTGCATAGTCTGGGTTTATTTTTTTCAAAAATGGATCATATAATTTGAGAAGTTGTTCATTAGATTGAGTAAATTTCATATCATCAACAGGCATGTAATTGCCAACATAGACAATATGTTCATTATTGTAGTTTTTTTTATTCATAAAATTAGTGTGTTCTACCAATACCATAATATTTGCCTCAGTTGTACAGATGCTCAACCAATAAGTACCATCAGTAAGGAAGGGCTTTTTTAGGCGAAGTATCATATTCGTGGCAGCAAGCCCTTGTAGTTTGGCAAGATTTTTTGTGTATGTTGAGGGAAGCTGTGGAGTGACTTTTGTAAAAAGATGAGTAGGTAAGGTAACAATAACTTTATCAAATGTTTGTAATTCCTTTTTCCCTTGTCGTTCAAATTCCAGTGTGGGTTTAGTGTTATTTAGAGTTATTTTTTTTATTTCACTCCCATAATAAATAGTTCCTCCTCCATTGATAATTTTTTTTGATAAATGTTGAGCAAATGGTAAAAATCCTCCTTTTGGATAGGCAAGTGATGTAGTACGTTTTTTTATACGTGCCCAAAACCAAACAAGTGAAATGTCATCAACATACTTGCTAAGTTTATTAATCAGCTGAGGTTCCCAGATGAGTTTATATGCTTTTTCCCCAATAAGTTGAGGAAGAATTTTTGTTGTTTTAATATTCTCGAGTATTCTCCAAAATGGATTAAAGCGGAACAGAAAAGCAAATACGGCAGCCATCCGAAAACGGTCAAAAAGAGATAATAAAGGAAAGGTAAGGAGTTTGAGTGGTGAATCAAGCTGGTAAGTAGTATTATTAATATAGACTGATGTTTTTGGACGATTGGTTATAACAGGATAGTCTGTTTCTTTTGCAAGAGTAAGAACTGAATCATCATTGGTAAACCAATGATGATAGTGCTGCTCTAGCGTCCACTCCCATTTCTTTTCTGAATAGCCCAATGCAAGACCACCTGGTTGAAAATCTTTTTCAATCAGTACTACTTCATGGCCCTTTTTTTGTAATGCAAATCCGGCAGCAAGACCAGTAAATCCTGCACCAATAATTCCTACTTTCATAGCTTACCCAAGGATAAAAAGTAAAGTGGCTCCTGTTACGATCAGTATAACAGACCCAAATGTTATAAGCAGTGTAGAAACACTTCCAGGTGGCGTTGGAGTTATTGTAATAATTGGTTGTATTGTAGGTATTGGAGTGGCTGTAGGAATTACAGTAGGTATTGCTGTAGGAATTACAGTAGGAGTAGGGGTAACTGTCTCTGTCACTGTTGGAGAGGGCATAACTGTTGTTGTAGGAGAAGGCTCTGCTGTTGGAGTAGGTGTGCGTGTTGGAGTGAGAGTAGCTGAGGGTGTTGCAGTCTCTGCTACTTGTGATCCTGCAGGGAAAATTAAAAAATCATGAGTTACTGCTTTTGTTACACCATAAGAATCTTTTGCTTGCGCAGTAATGGTATTTTTTCCTTGAGGTAGTGGACTATCTGGTCTGAACTGCCACTGTCCTGTTGAACTGGTAGTAACAGTAGTTGTAAGATTGCTTGGTTCAAGAAAAAGAGAGACGGTTGTTCGAGGAGCTGCAGTTCCCTTGATCAGTGGTTGATCATCAATAGTTGATTCTCCAATCACTGGATTGGTAATACGTACTGTTGATTGTATAGTACTTGGAGTTGGAATTGTTAATTGTGCCTCACTTGTTGCTTCTGGTGTATCTGGAGCGATTACCGAAAAATCATAATTTTGGGAAAGAGTAAGTGGAGGAATTTCAAAAATATTTTCATAATTAACGGTTGCTCGTGATGCAAGATCAGCACTATATGCGGCAATAGTAAATGTGGTGTGTCTAGTAAAATCAACATATTTTGAAAGGTCACGTGATTTTAATCGTGATATGTCAAAAATGTACTCCCCCTCACCATTAGTTAGTATACTCAGTATTTGTGAATCAGTACTTTGTAATGTGACTAAAACATTTGTACCTATTGACCCATCAGTATTAATTATTTTTCCTGTTACCGGAAGCGTGTTTATCTCGGTATCTTCCAGTAAAGGTGCAGTTGTTACCCTATATGGCTCTTCGTTGTCCCGAAAGGTTTTTCCTTCAAGTAATATTACATACTCATACTCTGTTGATGGACTGAGATTGGGGATAGTTATCCGATGTGTTGTTCGCGCTTCTGGAGATGAGTTTTGAAAAAAGACAGAGGTAGGAAGTGTTGATCCTGATACTTGAACACCGGCAACGGACTCTGTTTTAGTAGTAAAAGCAATGGTAAAGGTATCGTGTGCAAGATCAGTGACATATATATTTTGTGGTTGAGTGTCAGAGGAGGCTTGTCCTACAGTTCCTGTTTGTTGTACCACAAAATACCGAGTCAGAAAAATACTTCCTGCAATAAGAAGCAGAGCAAAAAGAGTTGGTATGCGGATTTCCCATAGTGGTTTTTTCATACGTTATATAGGTTCTTCTATTTGATTGGATGATTCCTCAACCTCAGCACTGATTGAACTCTCTTGTATCTCAGTATTAGGTGGAAGAATATACTCCGCAGTTTCAGAGAGATCAATTGGGACTGAAATTCGACTACCTACTTGTTCCATTGTCTGAGTATCAAAAGAGGGAGGAATAGGGGTTGTATACTTGCTTGTATCTTCTGAAATCGTTGGACTAGTGATACTAAAGTATAGTGTTGCTCCAATCCAAGTTACCACAACAAAGGTTGTTAAGATTGCTCCATAGTATAAGTGTTTTAATACTGTATTACTGTGCATAGAAAAAGACCCTTCCCGTTATCGTTACTTCTGATCGGCTTGTATCTGTTCGGCCGGTACCTATTGTGTCAATGCTTAATATTCTGTCAAAATTTATAACCTCTGATATAAAGGTATTAATATCTTCTGTACTTCCTATGAGATTCATATTGAGAGTATACGAATATAATGGTGGCGTTTTTTTTGCTGTAGGAAAATACTCAATTGCTCCGGTATTAATTCCGGCAATAAAAAGGCTGTTTCTTTGTGCAAGAACCTCTATTTTTCTAATAACTTCAGGAATTTGTGCTGTTGCTGGTATTGCCTCATTAACTCGTGTAATTTGTGAGGCATTTTGTGCATACAGAGAGTCCAGTGTTTGTAGGTTTTGTAATTTAGTTGAGAGATTGTCATAAACTAATTGTTTGTCCGCATATTGCTTACGGAGTGTTGAAATAGTTGAAAGAGTTGGCATAATTGCAAAAAGACCAAAAAAAGATACGGTAAATAATGTCAAGGTAAGATAAAGGTATGCAACATATTTTTGCTGTTCATGAAATTTACGTAATTCAGGGTACTTAGTACTATATACCTTATAAAGTTCTTTAAAATTTAATTTTGGTTTATTCATAAGAGAGTATTAGCTTCTGGTTCTGAGTTTTCTGTTTCTTCTGTAAGTTCAGCAAGTGTAATATTTAGTTTAAATAAAATACCTGCATCAGTACTGGTAATCTCATCAATACTAATGCTTGTGACGTAATCATTTGCCTTGAGATCTTCGACAAAATTGTGTATTGAAAAGATTGACGATGCTACTCCATTGAGAGATATAATATTTTTATTTACATTAAGATTATTTGCAGAAAATATTCCTCTATTTGTAGTATCAAGAACTTTATTCATAACGTCTATTTTTGCGTCAGTATCGAGTTTAATAGTTTGTATCATTGATAATTTATCTTGTACTGCTCTAAATTGATTTTCTTTTTCTTCATTACTTCTTATGAGCAAAACTTGTGTGGCAATTTGATCATTAATATCGGCAATTTGTCGGTCAATGACAAATCGATAAAAAAGCGCAGATAATGCAACCAGCTCAGTAAGTACAATAACAATACGCCCAATATTAATTGCCCATTTATAGAAAAGGCTTCCCGTTGATTCTTTTGGTCTTCCTGATAGATTAATGGAAATGTTTTTTTTCTCTTCACCAGAAGAGTTCCCTTGTGAGGCATCTTTTTGTACTCCTGAATCGGCAGGCATAGTAACTATCAGTGTAGTGGATTTTTGACACGTTTGTCAAAGATAATTTGAGGGGAAGAAGAGCTTTTTTTACGCACTCGCTTGAGTTTTTGCTTTGCTTACTTTTGCGGGCTTGATTGTTTTTGCAATTTGTGACTTTAATCGTGCTGCTTTATTGCTATGCAATAAGTTCTTTTTTGCTGCTTTATCCACAATAGAATATGCTTCTTTGAGTACTGCTATGTCTGCATTGCTTTTTTTGACTTGTCGCAGAGTATCTCGAAGCTCTTTGCGGAATTCATCATTCCGTATTTCCCGTACACGATCTTTACGAAGTTTTTTAATTGCTGATTTAATAACTGGCATAGGCGTATTCTACCATGTTATACTTAGGAACACAAGAATCTTGAATTTTCGTGTCAAAAATCACCTCTTGATTGTAGTACTGAAATTCTGCGATTATTAAATCCGTGTATGGTATATGGTAAAAGACCTATTTAAAAAAGGTATTGGGGCAATAACGTCAAAACAAACAAGCATATTTTCTGCCGCATTCTTTATTGTGCTTACTTCGGCAGCAGGCCAATTCTTAGGGTATTTTAAATATCGCTTGCTTGCAATGATTTATGGACCATCTCCTGATTTGGGAGTTTACCTCGCATCATTTAAGGTTCCTGATTTTATTTTTCAGGTATTTATCGCAAGTGCGCTTACTTCAGCATTTATTCCAATCTTTACTGATTATTTAGATAAAGAGGATAAAAAGCGTACGAATGAATTTATTTCATCACTCATGACTATCGGGGTTGGCTTTTATGGAGTTGTTGCCCTTGTTATTGCAGTATTTGCGTATCCTATTTCTCAAAAAATTGCACCAGGATTCAATCCGCGAGAACTTGAATTAATGGTTAATCTCACAAGAATTATATTATTTTGCCAAGTGTTTTTTATACTTGGAACTATTGCTACTGGCATGCTGCAATCATTGCAGCATTTTTTACTTGCAGGGCTTGCATCAGCACTCTATAACCTGGGAATTATTGTAGGGTTACTTATATTTGCATCAACCTATGGAATTTACGGTGCAGTATTGGGAGTGTTACTTGGAGCATTTTTGTTCTTTGTTGTCCAAGTCCCATTACTGATTCGTTCTGGATATAAATTTATCCCTCGGCTTATTATAAGTTCTGGAGCGATAAAAGTATTGCATCTAATGGGCCCTCGTGCATTAACTTCTCTTGTTATTCAACTTGTATCGCTTGCAAATCTTTTTTTTATTTCACTAATTTCTGCTCGCAGCATGGTATTCTTTGAATTTGCCAGTACCCTTATGCTTGTGCCAGTTTTACTTTTTGGACAATCTATTGCTCAGGCAAGCTTTCCTTCTCTTGCAAAAAAATCAAAAAATCATCAAGAATTCCTCAATATTTTTGTTCCATCATTTAATCAGATTCTTTTTTTCGCGCTGCCGATTAGTGCACTTTTTATAATCTTGAGAATACCAATTGTTCGTCTTGCATTTGGGGTCGATAGATTTGATTGGGAAGCAACAGTACTTACGGGAATGACACTTGCTGCGTTTGCCTTGTCTATTGCTGCTCAATCATTAATCTATTTATTAAGCCGCGCATTTTTTGCAATGAAGGACACAAAAACTCCGTTTTTGATCACAACGGTTTCGGTCATAATCAATATTACACTTGCATATCTTTTTATTATAGTTTTGAAAAAAGATGTCTACTATTTAGCTCTTGCGTTTTCAATTGCGAATATTATCTCAGCAGTTATTATGACGATTTATATGAATATCCATATTGAACTACCAAAGTTTTCAATGGGAGTAAGTGTAGTAAAAACGTTGATAGCTACTCTTATCATGGGTTTTTCCCTCTACATTCCTATTAAGCTTCTTGATCAGTTAGTATTTGATACGACTCGCACAATAGGTTTGATTATGCTTACTGGAATTGCATCATTTCTAGGGTTGCTCTCATTTCTGTTCTTTACTTGGTTACTTGAAATACGAGAAGCATACTATATACTTGCAGTGGTAAGACGGTTTAGTAGCCGCACCCCAATTCTTAAAAATATAGGAGAAATTATCGATGGACCAAAAATTAATACGTAACTTTGCAATTATCGCGCATGTTGATCATGGTAAGTCAACGCTTGCTGACCGTTTGCTTGAAATTACCGGTACAATTCCTGCTGAACAATTACAAGAACAGTTTCTTGACTCAAATCCAATATCTCGTGAACGTGGTATTACCATTAAATTGGCTCCTGTGAGGATGAGTTATACATCCAAAGGAACAGAGTATCAGCTTAATCTCATTGATACTCCTGGACACGTAGATTTTTCCTATGAAGTAGTTCGTACTATGAATGCGTGTGAAGGGGCAATACTTCTTGTTGATGCCACCAAAGGTATTCAGGCTCAGACAATCGCAAATTATAACTTTGCAAAACGGCTCAATTTGACCATAATTCCAGTGGTTAACAAAATTGATCTCCCATCAGCAAATGTAGAAAAAGTAATGGCTGATATGGAAAGTCTTGGATTTGCAGAAAGAGATATTTTAAAAATATCGGCTAAAACAGGTCTTGGTGTTAAAGAGTTGCTTGACACTGTTGTGTCTCTTGTTCCACCTCCAGACGGAGATCGTGATGTTGATACACAGGCTCTTATTTTTGATTCTGTTTATGATGAACATAAAGGTATTGTAATTTATGTGAGACTTAAAAACGGAACAATAAAAAAAGGAGATGAGATAACATTTCTTTCAGATAACTCAACAGCTGTTGTTCTTGATGTAGGATATATGAAGCCAACATATAGCTCAACTCAGTCACTTGATAATGGAGAAGTAGGGTATGTAATTACAAATATAAAAGACATTACTCAAGCGAAAGTTGGAGATACCATCACGTTACGCGGACAACAGCCAGCTATGCTCCCAGGCTATAAGCCGTTAAAACCCTTTGTGTTTTTGAGTATTTATCCAGCAACAAATGCAGAGTTCCAAAATTTGCGTAAGGCACTTCATACGTTAAAACTGACTGATGCATCATTGGTATTTACTCCTGAGCAATCCTCGCTATTTGGACCAGGGTTTCGATGCGGATTTTTAGGACTGCTCCATGCACAGATTATTATTGAACGGCTCGAACGTGAATATAACCTTGATGTATTTACCGCACCGCCGAGTATTGAATACAGTGTTGATGGAGAAAAAATATCAAATCCAAAAGACTTTGATATTTCGAAAAAAGATATACAGGAGCCATTTATGCTTGCTGAAATTTATACTCCTCAGGAATATCTTGGACAAATACTTGAGCTTATTTATGCTCGCCGTGGAGAACAGCAAGATATTGCTTACTACTCTTCTCAAGTTCGTGTCACTTTTGTAATGCCGCTTGCAAATGTTATTTATGATTTTTTTGATAAAGTTAAGTCAGTCTCATCTGGATTTGCTTCGTTTGATTACGAATTTTTAGAGTATCGTCCGTCTGATTTAGTGCGGGTTGATATTTCGGTTAATGATCAGATTATTCCAGAGCTGTCGTTTATTGTGCATAGGTCAGAAAGTGATTATTTTGGCCGTAGAATTGTAGAGCTTTTATCAAAAGAAATTCCTAAACATCAATTTGTTATTGCTGTTCGGGCAAACATTGGTTCGCGAGTAATTGCCAGTGAAAAAATTGCAGCTTTATCGAAAAATGTTACCGCAAAACTGTATGGCGGCGATGTAACCCGCAAAAATAAACTACTAGACAAGCAAAAAGAAGGAAAAAAGAAAATGAAGACAATTGGACGAGTATCAGTCCCTAAAGAGGCGTTTTTATCTGTTCTGAAGGTTTAGGCACAGTAAGACTTTTTTTCACTTCAAAATATTTAAATCTATCTATCTGATTCCAAAGATAGGCATACACAACAAAAGACGGAATCAGTGAACAAACAATAATCCAGCCGAGCCAGAAAAAATAATGAATTAAAATATCTGGATTAATGGTTATTTTATCTAACGAATTTACAATATCATTAGTGGATAAAGAAAGAAGATAAATTCCAAATAAGAGTTCAGACCAGAAATTTATAAGCATAAAGGTAATAATGGGGAACACAGCGAAGAATGGCAGAAAAGCAAGTATTCGAAGCGCGTATAGACTCCATCTTGTGTATACATACAGGCAGGCAAAAACGAACAAGAACGAAAGGACAGAGAACCAATCATACCACCATAATGGGAAAGTATAGCCCCAATAGGTTTTGATAAACACAAGTGGAATTAAGAGAAATATCCACTGAATCACCTTTACGCTTCGCGGTTTGGCGCTGTGAATTTGCAAAACAAAAAAGATGAGTTGAAGGATGTTTTTCTTTATGTCTGGTCGAGAAGCTTTACTTTCTGGTTGCATAAAATTTAAAGTAAGAACAGCAGTACTCCCCCGATAATGGTAAGTATTACCGCCCCACCGATTCCTATAGCTGTTCCAATTGATCCAGGAGGTGCTAGAGTCGGCACAACTGTTGCTGGAATGTCAGTTGGTGAAACAGGCATTTGGGCACTTGGTGATCCTTCTTCAACAGTAACAGGCTGAGTACAGGATATACTAGTTCCTCCTCTATCGTCTGTAAAGATAACTGTTGCTGAATGTGAGCCAGTAATTGTATATGTGTGGCTCTGTTGTACCGATGCTGATGCGCTGCCAAGACCTGCGGTAACATCTACTACTTGTCCATCTCCAAAGTTAAATGTAGCTTTTACAATCTGACCATCAGAATCATTACCAGTTGCAGTAAACTGGGATGTAAGCGGTGCTGAGCCACTTGCAGGTATTACCGTAAGATTAGTACAGACTGGTACGATATTTGGAATAAGAGTAGGCGAAGGAGACGGTGTTCTTGAGGGAGTTGCCGATGGAGTTGCAGATGGGGTTGCAGTTGGTGATGGTGTGCCACCTCCTGTTCCATCAAGTATAGTGATGAGCGCAGGGGTTGTATTAACGAGGACATTTTCTCCTGGGTTATCATCGGTTGCGATTGAGAGTACCTGTGTAGATCCTGGAAATTCAAAGGCTACTTGTGTTGGTGTCTCTGTCTTTTCTAAGGCTTCCAGCTCAATAGTCGCAACTTTAAATGGTTGATTGAAACTTTGAGTGGGATCGTATCCAGTTAGCGCTTTGTTAATTCCAAACTCTACACTTGCACTTCCACTTGTAATTGTTGGTCCGGAAAGTGTAGTAGAAATATTCTGTGAATCAGGAGTAATCTGAGAAATTGCCACTTTTTCTGCATCATAATTCAGTGAGAACTTGACGAATGAAGGAATATTATTGCCTGGGTCTAACATAACATCAATGGTAAAAATTTCACCGACTGTAACAGTATTCTTTGAAGTTATAAGTGAAAGGTTACTTGATGGGGCAGCGCTACTTCTTAGATCTTGTTGTTGTTTTACAAAAAAGAGTGTGAGTGGAATTGTTATTAATAGTAGAACAAGAATCCCAATAAGAAAGAACTGTTTCCCGTTTAATTTCATAGGTATATGAGACAGAAATAACTGCTGATATTAGCGTAGTGGAAACGTAAAAAGAAGTCAATAATGTAAGAGATTAGTAAAAAACATACTGTATGAGATTGCAAAGGTCTTGACAACACAATATTTTTTGGGTATATTAGCAGTCGTACAGTCTAAATGACAAAAATTTGAGTCAACTGAGAATATGGCAAAATCATCGACAAAACAGACAATTACTCCACTCTTTGGAAATGTCTTAGTAAAACCACTTGAAGCAGAAGAGAAAACAGTCGGCGGAATCTATCTTCCTGATACAGCGAAAGAAAAACCACAGATAGGAGAAATTATGGCTGTGGGTAAAGGATCATGGGATGAAGACGGTAAAAAAAGAATTCCAATGGAAGTATCAGTTGGACAAAAAGTAATGTATAAAAAATGGGGCGGAAATGAAGTTAAAGTAGGATCTGAAGAATGGACAATTGTAGATCAGAAAGATATACTCGCAATTGTTAGTTAAACAATTACGAAAGCGTCAAATATTAAATAACAAAAAATGAAATTTGATATTTGAAATTTTCTCCGAAGGAGATATTATGGCAAAACAAATTAAATACGGTGCAGAAGCACGACAATTACTGTTAAACGGTGTAAATCAGCTTGCAGACGCTGTCTCTACCACCCTTGGACCTAAAGGACGTAATGTTGCGTTAGATAAAAAATGGGGTGCCCCAAGCGTAATTCACGATGGTGTCTCAGTTGCAAAGGAAATTGAACTTGAAAATCCATTTGAAAATATGGGTGCGCAATTAGTCAAGGAAGCAGCATCAAAGACAGCAGACGTTGCAGGAGACGGAACAACCACATCAACTGTTTTGACTCGTGCGATGGTAACAGAGGGAATCAAAGCAATTACCGCAGGCGTTAATCCAATGTTGATGCGCCGTGGTTTGGAAAAAGCAAGTGAGCAAGTGGTTAATGAACTCTCTAAAATGAAGAAAGAGATATCAGCGGATGATATTGCAAATGTGGCAACAGTATCTGCAGGAAATCAAGAACTAGGAGAATTAATAGCTCAAGCCTTAAAAAAGGTAGGAAAGGATGGCGTAGTAACAGTTGAAGAAGGCCGTGGACTTACTACAGAGATTGAATACACTGAAGGAATGGAATTTGATAAAGGGTATGCTTCATCTTATTTTGTGACTGATACAGCTCGTATGGAAGCAGCAATTGAAGATGCATATATTTTAATAACTGATAAAAAGATTTCTTCACTGCAAGAACTGCTTCCTTTTCTTGAAGGCTTTGTAAAAGTATCTAAAAATCTCGTTATTATTGCTGATGATATTGAGGGAGAAGCACTTGCAACACTCGTAGTGAATAAAATGCGAGGAGTATTCAATGTGCTTGCGGTTAAAGCTCCAGGATTTGGAGACCGCCGAAAAGCGATGCTTGAAGATATCGCTTTGCTCACTGGAGGAACAGTCATCTCTGATGATACAGGACGGAAACTTGATTCTGTACAAATTGAAGACTGTGGAAGAGCAGCTAAAGTACGTTCAACAAGTGATGCTACACAAATTATTGGTGGAAAAGGGTCAGCAAACGATGTAAAAGCGCGAGTTGCACAATTAAAAAAAGAAATTGAGCTCTCAACTTCTGATTTTGATCGAGAGAAATTGCAAGAGCGGTTGGCAAAATTATCAGGGGGAGTTGCCGTTATTAATGTCGGTGCTGCAACAGAAGTAGAGCTGAAAGACAAAAAGGAACGGGTAATTGATGCAGTTGCAGCAACAAAAGCTGCACTTGAAGAAGGAATTGTTCCTGGTGGTGCAGTTGCATTACTCAATGTAAGCCAGAAAGTGAAAATGAGTAAAGATACTACTTCTTCAAATCGGCGTGATGAAGAAGTTGGATTTGGAATTGTAAAAGACTCTCTTGAAGCGCCATTTAGGAAGCTGATGGAAAATGCTGGACTTGATGCTGGTCAGCTTATCGCAAAAGCACGTGAAGCAGCAAAGACAGGACAAGGATTTAATGTATTAAAAATCGATTCAGAAGAGACAGCAACACCAGTGGATATGCTTAAAGAAGGGATTATTGATCCTGCAAAAGTTGTCCGCACAGCAGTTGAAAATGCGATTTCAGTTGCGACTATGATTTTGACTACAGAAGCACTTGTTACAGATCTTCCTGAGAAAAATCCTCCAGCTCCTGGTGGTATGCCAGGCGGCGGTATGGGTGATATGGGAATGGGTTACTAATTTCATTATTTTTTTCACTTCCTGCAATTTTAACTCCTTTGAAAAATCTTTTCCAAAAAGCTTGTTATTCATAGTAGAATAGATACATGGTTGATACTCATTGTCATTTGAATTTCCATAAATTTGCCGATGATGTGACAGATGTAGTAGAACGTGCGAATGCACATGGTGTGACGCACATTGTAAATGTTGGGACTCAAATTAGCTCAAGTAGAGAAGCGATTGATCTTGCTGAGCAGTTTGATTCTTGTTTGGCTGTTGTTGGAATCCACCCTCATCATGCAGATAAAGTTGAGAAAGGGTGGGAAAAAGAGCTTACTCAATTAGCAAAACACGAAAAAGTGATTGCAATTGGTGAGTGTGGAATGGACTATTTTTCCTATCAATCAAATGGGATAGTCGATCCCACAATTCAAAAAAAAGTGTTTGAGCAGCAATTGATGATTGCTCATGAATTACAACTTCCCTTACAGATCCACAATAGACATGCAGGAAAAGATATTATTGAGATTCTCAGACATCATAAATCATTATTGCAAGCTATTCCTGGTATGTTTCACTGTATGTCAGGTGACATTGAACTTTTGAATCAAGTATTAGACCTTAATTTTTATGTTGGATTTGATGGAAATATTACCTATCCAAAACTTGCACCTGGAGAAAAAACTCATCTACAAGATTTAGTGAATGCTGCACCAATTGAACGAATTCTTATTGAAACAGATAGTCCTTACTTAACACCTATTCCTCATCGGGGCACGAGAAACGAGCCAAAAAATGCTATAATGGTAGCAGAATTTATTGCCCAATTAAAAGGAATTTCATTTGACGATGTTGAGAGAATAACAACACAAAACTTTTCAACAGTATTTTCCATTGTACTATAACTATGCATGCATTTTTTGACCGTATTTTTTATACCTATCCTATAAAAACCAGGAGAACTCTTGAAATTTTACCGCCATTAATTTCAATGTTTTTAATAACTATGCCAGTTTGGGGTGCATTATTATTTCCTGTTCAGCTTGCCTACTTTATTATTTTTTTTGATGTCTACTTTTTATGGAAGTCAATTTATTTAGTTGTTACAGCATCGATATCATCTCGAAAAATAAAGAAAACAGAAGAAGAAAATTGGCTTGCAAAGGCAAAAAAGCTTGATCACTTCACTGATATGCATCATGTTGTAATCATTCCAAGTTACACAGAAAGTGCTGCAAAACTTTCCCGAACAATTGAAACATTTAAAAATCAGACTTTTCCGACTGATCGAATACATGTCTATCTCGCGCTTGAAAAAAGAGAAGAAAATGTACAAGAAAAAGCTGATAATCTTGTTGCGTTGTATAAGAATTCATTTGGTACATTTTCATATACTTTACATCCTGATGTAGAGGGAGAAGTGAAAGGAAAATCATCAAATCAGGCTTTTGCAGTGAAACACGCGTATAAAGAGTTAGTTGAAGAGAAAAAATTAAATATTGATTACATGACAGTTTCTTCGGTAGATGCTGATGCAGTTTTTGATCCTCAGTATTATGCGAATCTGACCTACTTATTCCTTACCGCAAAAAATCCATATCTTCATATCTGGCAGTCAGCGACTGTATTTTATAATAATTTCTGGGAAATACCCTCCTTTACTCGTGTTATGACATTTTTTAGCAGCTTATGGCGGACTGCATTACTCGTACAAGGATTACGGTTACTCCCGCACTCAACATATTCTCTCTCTCTGAAATTATTGCATGAAATTGGATACTGGGATACTGATGTGATTCCTGAGGATTATAGAGTTTTCTTTAAAGCGTTTTTCAAAAAACAAGGCAGGGTATCTGTTGAACCATTATTTCTTAAAACATCACTTGATAGTGCACAATCACATACATATCGTGCAAGTCTGATGAATAAATATAACCAAGAAAGACGATGGGCATGGGGAGTATCTGATGATGCAGTGTATCTAAAATGGTGGTTTACAGTTCCTGGAGTACCATTTATAAAAAAGACATTTCTCATGTATTATGTGGTACTTGATCACATCCTCTGGCCAGTGGCTTGGTTTTTGATTACATTGTCGGCAAATATTGTTGTACTTATTAATCCAGTTTTTTCCCGTACAAGCTTGGGTTACTCTTTACCTCAATTATCTGGATTTATCGTTACTCTGACGCTCATATCACTCGTGGCGATGATGTATATTGACTATACAATTCATCGATATAAACATTATAAAAAACCATCATTATGGCGCCGAATTCTCTTCCCGCTTGAGTTTATTGTAATGCCAATTGCAGGTTTTTTCCTTTCTGCGCTACCTGCACTTATTTCACATATACAGTTATTTATTGGGAAGCGTTTGGAATATAAAGTGACTGAAAAAGTATAGGTATGAAGAGGTTATTATCATGGCAAATATTCCCTCATTTTTTTCTTTTTGGGATCGTTTGTCTCTTTATAGTATTAAGACTACCTTCGCTTATAGAACCATATTGGTATGGCGATGAAGGTATTTATGCCATAATTGGAAAATCAATGAGAGAAGGATTTCTCTTGTATCGTGATATATGGGATAATAAACCTCCACTACTGTATGTTTTTTATGCGCTTGTATATGGTGAGTTATTTTGGATTAGGACCCTTTCACTTATCATAGGAACAGCGACAGTTATACTCTTTTTCAAACTATCACAAACAGTATTGAAAGAGAAAAGGTCAGTTATTATTGCGACCAGCATATTTACGCTTCTTTTCGGACTACCAATTCTAGAAGGGAATATCGCAAATGCAGAGAATTTTATGCTGCTTCCAATTTGTGCAGCGTTTTATCTTGTTTTGAAACAGAGAACAATTAGATCGTATTTTGGTGCGGGAATAGTACTCTCTATTGCTCTTATGATAAAAAGTGTTGCATTATTTGATATTGCAGCATTGATGAGTATTATTTTCTTACAGCGTTTACATGAAAACACACCTGTTATTAAAGTGGTACAGAAATTTATTTTCTCTAGAAAAATTATGGCAATGTTGCTTGGCATCGTGAGTCTTCCGCTGATATTCTTGCTCTATTATCTCCAAATTGGGGCAGTATATGATTTTATTTCATCTACGCTAATCAAGAATGTTGGGTATGTTGGATTTGAAAATCATTTTATTTTTCCATTGGGGCTGGTTTTTTTGAAAATATCCTTCCTATTAGTAGCAATCGGAAGCATATATTACTTTCGCAATAAACTTTCTAAGGAAGAACTCATACTTTTTCCTTGGATGGCTTTTGCATTGTTTAGTATGTTCTTCTCTGATCGGCCATATACTCATTATATGCTTATGGGAATACTTCCTTTTTGTCTATTACTTGGATACCTCGTACGAACTGTTCAGATAAGGACATTGATAGTGATTGTTGCTATTATGAGTATCGTTATGATGCATTTTTCATGGTATGAAAAAAATATTTCCTATTATAAAAATTACATTGACTATGTATTTGGAGAGAAAAAATTTCGCGAATATACTGCCTTTTTTGATCGAAACTCTGTTGTTGACTATGACATCGCACAAACAATTGCGGCCCTTACCAAGGGAGAGTCATCGGTATATTATTGGAGTGATAGTGCTCAGTTGTATATGCTGACAGACGTACTTCCAATAACAAAGTATGTTGTTGCCTACCATAATGAATCCTATCCCCAGGCATTAGAAAAAACAGTACAGCAGATTCATGAGAAGTCACCCGATTATATTGTGTCGACACGAAATAATATAATTCCTTTTAAATTAGCTGATCATTATGAGTTAAAATATACAATAGAGTCAGCTCGAATTTATGAAAAACGTATTTAACACCGTACTTTCTGATAATATCATTAAAATATCTACGGGTGTTTCATTGATATTACTGATATTTATAACAATACTCATTGCGTTTTTCTATCAAAAATTACCTCCTTATATTCCTTTTTTTAATAGCTTGCCGTGGGGAACTGAAAGACTATTTTCCTCAGTTGTTGTAGTATTTCTTCCAGTTGTTTTTTTGTCGGTTATAATCGTCAATACTATGATTAGTGCATATCTCTATGCAAGCCATGCATTAATTGCCCGTATGATCTCATTTAATGGATTATTAGTTATTATTCTTGGATTTCTTGCGTATTTACAAATTGTACTACTCGTATTGTAACTTTATGCTTTATACATTAATTATTGCACTCATAACAAGTTTTACGATAATGATTGTTATTACCCCTTTGGCAATAAAACTCATTAAACGCTTAAAACTTATTGATGATCCGACTACCCATAAACATCCAGCTATTATTCATACGCGGCCGATACCTCGAGGAGGAGGACTTCCCATCTATATTGCCTTAGTAAGCAGTATGCTAGCTTTTCTTCCACTTACCCCTATTTTTATCGCAGTTATGGGAGCAGGACTTCTTGTTGTGGGAGTTGGATTACTTGATGATCGATATGATGTTTCCCCATATGTACGATTTATTATGAATATTGTATCTGCAACTATTGTAGTAGCAGCAGGGGCAACAATTCCCTTTATTACAAATCCATTAGGGGGAATACTACGGTTTGATGATGTTACTTTTATGATCGGAAATATGGTTATAGTGTTTCCGCTTGCACATATTTTAGCGGTTGTATGGATTATCTGGGTAATGAATATGTTGAACTGGAGTAAAGGAGTGGATGGCCAAATGCCAGGAATTGCTGCGATATCGGCAATTATTATCGGAATTGCTGCACTTCGCTTTGGAATTATTGATGAATCAAGCCAGTACACATCTATTTTTGCATTTATTGTTGCCGGAACTGCACTGGGCTTTCTTGTATATAATTTTTATCCGGCACGAATATTTCCTGGTTATAGTGCAACAATTTTAGGTTTTACACTCGGTGTTGTATCAATCCTTTCAAGTGTAAAACTCGCAACGGCATTACTCGTCATGGGAATTCCTGCAGCAGACGCACTTTTTACGATTGCGAGAAGACTTGCTTCTAAAAAATCCCCCTTTTGGCACGATAAAGGGCATCTCCACCATCTTTTGCTAAATCTGGGTATGGGGCAGCGCACTATCGCGTTATTTTATTGGGGAATGTCATTTATTTTAGGTTTAGCAGCATTAACCCTTTCAAGTAAAGGCAAATTGTTTGCTATAATACTCGTGATTGTATTGGTAATTGGAGTGATATTAACATTGCGATTTTTGATAAATAAAGAAAGAAAATGAGACACTCTCATATCTACTACCTCTTAAAATTGCTTCGTCCACGTCAGTGGATTAAAAACCTCGCTCTTTTTGCAGGAATTACCTTTAGCGGACAACTCTTTGAAGCAGATGCCCTTAGTCGTGTTGCAGTTGCCTTTCTCGCTTTCTGTTTTCTATCATCAGCCACCTATATTATTAATGATGTGCTGGATCTAAAAAAAGATCGACTGCACCCATTTAAAAAAATGCGCCCACTTGCGAGCGGAAGAATTCAGATGTTTGAGGCTGCAATATTGTTTGCTGTGCTTCTTTCTTCTGCACTGATTTTAGCCAAGGGGTTAGGAGGATTATTTATCTTTATTGCCATTATCTATTTAACACTTCAGATTGCGTACTCATTGGTATTCAAAGGTGTGGTAATTTTTGATATCTTTTTTATTGCTTCAGGGTATATTTTGCGCGTGTTGGCAGGAGGAGAGATTGTGAACTATCATATCTCTGTATGGCTACTTCTTACTACTGTTTCTCTCTCTCTCTTCCTCGCAGTTGGAAAGCGCAGGTCTGAGTTAACACTTTTGCGGAACATAAAAGGATCAAAAATTATGGAGATTCGTCAAAGTCTTTCCCATTATTCAGAAAATTTACTTGATGCATATACTGCTATTTTTGCAACTACTGCAATTATGTTTTATACCATGTTCACTTTTCTGGAGCATCCCCGTGGTATACGTATAACACTTGAGTTATTATTGCCTGAATTTTTGCCTTACTACTTGCAAAGGAAATGGCTGATGATAACGATTCTTCCAGTAATTTATGGCATTATGCGTTATATGCAGGATATTTATGAAAAAAGTGAGGGAGAAAGTCCTGACCGGGTATTACTCGCCGATAAAGCACTTCTTGCTTCAGTCATATCATGGGTGTTGATGGTCATTTTTATTATATACTTTATTGGGTAATTTCAGTAACATAGTTCCCGCTTACCCAGCCTGATTCTCCATTATCTAAAGTGATTTTATACCATCCATTCTGTGTATCGGTATAAGGAAATATTTCTCCAGGGTCAACTGTAGTAATCTGTCGACCAGCAGTTGATGGAGTAGATCGTACTCGTAAAAAACCTACTGAATTCTCATCAATTTCAACTTTCTGTGCAATACTTTCTTCATCTTCTGATAGTTCATCATCTGTCTCAGTAGGTGTAGGAGTTGGGCTTACTTTTTCAAGGGTAGATTCATCTTCAGCTGATTCTGTGCCAAGATATGCTGAAACAACCAGCTTATATTCAGGAACGGTTCTAACTCTGATAGTTTTCTTAGCAAATCCATCCTTTTGAATTTCTATTTCATGCTCTGAAGGTGAGATAGATTCCATAAAATAAGGACTAGTTCCACGTGGTGTACTGTCGACCGCAACCATGGCAGAGTTAGGAAGCGTACCAACAAAGAGCTGTGGTTCTTTTTCAGCTATTTTTTCAAGAGTTAATATATATGCACTTGCGAGAGATCCTGGTAAGAATGTTCGTTCAACAGCAGTCAGTACGCCTGGTGTTACGGTTACTTTGACGACAAAGGGTGTAAACTGTGTGTCTTCAGGAACAATCTTTACGGTATATTCTCCTTGTGTGATGGTATTGTTCTGTTCACACTTACATACTGGTGTCTGTCCGAGTAACTTGTCATCAAGATATACTGAGCTTTTTATATTTGCAGTTACTTGTAGTGCTCCTTGTCCTGATGGTCGTACATTCTGTATTACTTGGGTGAGAAGGAATAATCCGATAAGAATAAGAATAACAGCCAAGACCAGGAGGAAATTTCGTTTCATGCGTATTCACTATCATACCAAACTTATATATATATGCTCAAGAAAATGATTGATTATTTCGTGTAATAAACTGTTAAGAAAAGGCTCAAAGGTCTTGACAATTAGCAGTCTGATTGGTAGACTGATAATATTAAAGTTTAAGAGTGAAGGAGATTTGTCTTCCGTAGCCTGACACAATATTGTACTTAAAACTCCTTCACACGAGGCTCCGGAAGGCGAAGGGAGGTGAGTATCTATGGCAGATGTAAGACTTCGACCATTTCGACCGTTTTTACTCCCATCTTTGTGGGATGAGGACGAATGGCAGCCATTCACATCAGGATCACATGGTATGGATGTGTATGAAACTGATAGTGAAATAGTTGTCAAAGCACCTGTTCCTGGAATTCCTGTAGAAAATGTTGATGTGTCTTTTGAAGAAGGAGTACTGCGAATCAGAGGACGACATGAGGAAAAGGAAGAGGAAAAGAAGCGAAAGAAAGTTGTGCATCAATCACAGCGTGTTACTACATTTGACTATGCAACTACTCTTCCACGCCCGATTGATGTAGAAAAAGTACAAGCAGAAGTAAGTAACGGAGTAGTAATCGTAACTGCTCCACTCGCATCAGAAGCAAAACCTCGAAAAATCTCTGTGAAAGCAGGGTAATTCTGAGTACAATATAAAAAACCTCTCCAGCTTTGGGGAGGTTTTTTTATGGAAGTCGAGGAAAAAGAGGATTTGCTGATTGTACTTGTCCTGAAAATTGATTCATAACCTTTTGTGCTGTCTCTGGCATAAAAGGCTGAAGATCAAAGGCTGCCTGTTGAATGGCAGTAATGTAGCTCAGAAGTAATTCTTTTAATTCTTCTTGGTTATTAATTTTCCATGGTTCGTCTTGATTTATTTTTCTATCAATTTCACGAAGTTCTCTCCATATTGAACCTAATGCATCAGCGAACTGATATTTTATCAAGTGATCGTGGACAGTATTAGAAAAGGCCAAATTAAGAGAAGATGGAAGGGTTATTTCTGCATTTTCTGCAAGTTTTGCAACCCGCGCAACAAGATTGCCCAGTCCATTTGCAAGATCTGCACTGTAAACTTCTTTAAATCTGTCAACACTTGCCTCACCATCATCAGCAAGCGGAATTTGAGATAACAAGTAATATCGAAATGGCTCTAATCCGAATTTTTCTACCATCTCAAAAGGGTCAACTACATTCCCCAATGATTTACTCATCTTTTGTCCGCCAGGCGCAGTAATAAAGCTGTGAATAAGTATCTGCTTTGGGAGTGGAAGTTTTGCGGAGAGCAACATTGCAGGCCAGTAGACAGTATGAAATCGGTTAATATCTTTTCCTATAATATGAAGGTCAGCTGGCCACCATTTTTCCCACTTTTTTTCATCTGTCCCAAATCCTATGCCTGTCATATAAATTGATAAAGCATCAAACCATACATACATAACTTGATTGTCATCTCCAGGTACGGGAACGCCAACACCTCTTGCACGAGCTTTAGATCTTGATATGCTGAAATCCTCCAAACCTCGTTTGATAAATGAGAGTGCCTCGGCACGTTTGTTGCTTGGAATGATGTGTAATGTATCTGATTCAATAAGTTGTTCTAACTGCTCTTGATAGCGGGATAATTTAAAAAAATAATTTTCTTCTTTTACAAGCTCTGGTTTTTTTAGATGATCTGGACACTCACCTTGATCGTTCAGTTCTTCTGGAGTTTTGAAGCTTTCACAGCCAACACAGTATAGACCTTCATATGACTTTTTATAAATATCTTCGTTTGTCTCACATAATTTCCAAAGTTTTTGTACTCCTGGCCAATGCAACTGTGTATCAGATCCTCTCTGAAAGACATCGAGATGTACGCCAAGTTGTGCAAATGCTTCTTTAAAAACTTTTGAATTTTTGTCTAAAAAGGTTTGAGTATCTATTCCTTCTTTTTCTGCAGCTTGTACATTTTTGAGTGCATTTTCATCAGCACCAGACAGTAATAATGTCTCTTCACCGAGAAGATCGTGGAAACGGCGTGTTGTGTCTGCTTGAAAGTATTCAAGTGCATGACCCAGGTGAGGTTTACCATTTACATATGGAATAGCGGTTGTCAGATAAAACTTGCTCATACAGATACAGTGTATTGTACCAAAAATCTATGATTTGCGCTCTGGAGAAGGTTGTTTCAAACGCTTGGGAGGTCTACGAAAATAGACAGTACTGAGTAATACGATTAAAAGAAGAATAACCACATAAGAGCCTTCGGTATATCCAAGCATACGCAACAAAAGTGTTGCGACTACAAAAAGAGCAAAAAATACTCCTTTAATACTGTTAATAAAGATGTATGTAAAGATGAGATAAGAAGCAAGGAATATTAAGATAAAAAAGAGAATAATCGGATCGATCATAAAAGTATATATTTCAATTTTTTGCTTCGGATCTACAAAATAAATGAGCTCAAAGAGGGCAATTAAAAAGATTGTAAATGCCATAACAAAATGAAGTAGTCGTTTTCTCATATGCATGTATTAAGTGTAAAGCGTAAATTACAAAGTGTAAAGATATATCAATCTCCTTGACTTTTAAAAATTGCTTCTGATACTCTTAAACTAGCAAATAATATATCAAATTATGATGGACGGATTTAATCATTTTGTGACCTCTCTTTTTTCCTCTTCTAAAAAAATGGCAGGCATGGTCATCATTCTTCTTATCGCAGTAGCCGTTCCAGTAACGCTTGGCCTTTTAAAGCAAAATCAGGATATCAGACAGGAAGCAGCGACAAACCTTACTTGTACGCTTCTTCCGCTTGAAAAATTATCTAACACTTCTTTTAAAGCAACTGTAGAGTTTAATGGAAGTGGTGCGCAAAACTACAGCACATTTGATTGGAAGCTCCACTACTCAGATGGAACAGAAATTCCAAATAAACGTGTATGGACAGCAAAGCCTAACGATCCACCTGCCACTCATAATTTTCAAAATTTAGAATCAGGGAAATCATATGCGTTGGTAGTACAGTTTACAAAAGCTAATGGAGGAGATCCATTTCCTTGTGGAACACAACATATCACTTTAAGTTCTAATAATGATCAGAACCAAAATAATAACAATAATAGTGGAACAGTCCCCACCATTAACCCTTCAAATGCGCCATTTGTTCAAAACTTTGAAGTAAGACCTTCAGAGGTAAAGGAAAATACAAAAACTGAAATTCTTATTCCATTGCCATCTGGACGTGCTGTGACAGAGTATGCTATTTATATTCACGGAACAAACCAACCTAAACCACTCCAAGCCTCTCAAAATAATTATAACCCTGATAATGTCGGTGCAGATACATTTTATAGGTTAAATACCCCTGGGTCATCAACTGCTAGATTTTCTGCTCCTGCAAAAGCTGGAACATATTATATTGCAGTCAATGCTGTAACAGGAGCATATATCTGTTCTTGGGATGGAAAAATCTATTATAGAAATCCGAATACTGGACAGGTAGAAGCTACAGGACAAACGTGCCAAAATAGTCTCAAGACCCTTAAAGTAACATCTTCAACTTCAGGAGGTGTTGGAGGACAAGCAAGCTGTACTCTTGATGTGTCAAGTGCCGTTCCAAATATAATTCGTGCCTCAGTTTCAGCGACAAATTTTTCATCTGAATATAATCGTATCCGTTGGAGGATATATAACTCTGGTGGCTCATTGGTAAAAGACGAACACACAACAGCAGATCCTAATTTTACTACTCCTATGTCTCAACAGTTCCCTAATATAGAAGCAGGAAGGTACGATGTTATTGCAGAGTATTATTCTACCCAATCACTTCCTGCTATTCTTTGCGGCAATAAGTCTGTTACTGTATCAGATCCAGTTGATCCTGGGACAAATAACCCAGGAACAAATGATCCTGGGACAAGTAACCCAGGGACTAATAATCCTGGTGGATGGGATCCGGGTTCAGGCTTTCCTGGTGGCAATCCAGGAGGAATTGGCGGTGGTCCTATTAGTTCGCTTTTCTCTATTAAAGGTACTGTATTTGTAGATGCCAATAAAAACAAGAGGATGGATAGTGGGGAAAAAGGTTTTGAAGGTGCTACAGTTAAAGCATATGGCACCCAGGTTAATACCGATTCATCAGGTAAGTATAGTATTCCTGTAAGTGGTTTGACTATGAGTACATTAGAACTCACTGTCCCCCCTTGTTATACTGCCACGACTGATACGAGCATACGGGTAAGTCCACTTAGTTTTGGTGATATAAATTTTGGTATCATGCCATCTACTGGAGCAGGATGTGGTACAACTCCTACTGTTACTCCTACGGTTACTACGACTCCTGTCCCTGCTTGTGGTGCAACGTGTGCAAGTAGTGCAGCATGTGCTGGTGCAGCAAACGGTTGTTCTACCTGCGTGACAGGAAGCAATGGTCAGAAGACTTGCCAGGCATCTACGAATACGAATCAAATTAACCTTGCAGTCTCTGTAGAGATGCCAGGTATTGGTACGAGGACAGGAGATAATAGAAATCCAGCACGTACTACAAGAACCGGAAAAGTAGAGGTATACAATACTCAAAATGAGAAAGTAAAAGAAGGAGATATTAACTTTACCTTTACATTGGCAAGTCAATCAGCAGTGTATAACGGAACTGTTGAGATGACAAATATGGCAGAAGGGACATATTATGTAAAAGTTCGTTTTGACAATACAGTGTTTGAACAGCTTCCAGGGGTATATAATCTGAAAAAAGGCAATAATACACTTCCTACGATTGCGCTTGCACCTGGAGATCTAAACCAGGATAATAACCTGGACATGCAAGATTACTCAGTTTTTGTCAGCTGCTATGGAGATAAGAATTGTGGAGACAATACGAAAAAATTGGCTGACTTTAACGATGATGGAAAAGTAGATGGAGTAGATTATAATATACTTATTCGGTCATTTGCGATTCGCTCAGGAGACTAATATTATGCCAAGAAGAACAGTTATACTTATCATTATTCTTACAATACTCACTGGTGTGTTAGTCTTTCTTGCTGTGCAAAATGAACAGCGTAAAGTACAAGCGCCTGATATGACAGTGGGAACAGAATCTCCTACGCAGCAACCAGTATCCAAAACGGCTACTGTTTCATTTGATCCAATGAGTGTCCAGGCAGTTGCTTCGACACGATCAGCATCAACAGTTGATGTTATTCTTGATAGTAAAGAACATACAATTGATAGTATTCAGTTAGAGTTTGTGTATGATCCGGCAATTCTTTCCAACGTAACAGTTGTTGCACCAGAATCGAATTTTTTTGGAGATCAGGGAAGTTATACTGTTTTTCCTTTGTCAGATGATCCGCAAAGAGGCAGAGCCTCATATGCTGTTGGGATAAGTCCTGAGAGGGAAGCACGGCAAGGTATTGGAGTAGTTGCTCAGATATCATTCTCTGTAAATCCTCAATCTACTGCTTCTGCAACCGAAATCCAGGTATTAGATCGTTCTATGGCAAATGAACCAAATAGCCATCAAAGTGTGCTTGCACCGGTAGAACCTCTCACTATTACAATTGTGCGTTAAGACTTGCATGAAAAATATATTATCTCAACTTTCACAGATGCTTTCTGGACATACTCGAATAATTCCTATCTTAGGGGTGTTGGCCTTAGTGCTTGCTCTTCCGTTAACTCTGAGTCTTCTGGAACAAAATCAAGATAATCGTCAGCAGGCTGCAGGCACAGAGGAGCAGTTATTCTCACAAGCAGACCCAAGTGCAAGTTCATCTGCTACAACTTGTGCTTCAGTAGGAGGAGAGTGTGTTGCTGATTCAGAATGGGTAAATTCACAAGCCCTTTTTGCCGCAGCATCTGTAGATGGAACGTATTCATGTCCTAGAACTGGTGATGTATGTGTCGTGCAGAAGCGGCCGACTGTTGAAAATCAAACATGCACGGGAAGCTGCGATATATCAAGTTCTATGTGTGAAGCAAATGGAGGTATTGTGACATCAGATACTTGTCATAATAAAAATCTGTGCTGTATGGTTCCATCTCAACCTGAACCTACTATAACATATCCTCCTCTAGGTAGTGCATGTTCTGATGGATCTGGAAATTTTTCATGCGGATTTGGTACTACTGACACAGAATGTCCTGTATGTAGCCCAGTTGCTGATTGTAGCACAGGAAATTATTCTATATTAAGTTGTTCAGGAACAGCAGTATGTACACAAGATTCAGATTGTGCTAACAATCCCCCAAGCTGTCCTGCTGGAAAAACAGGGACAGTTGTGTGTAATATTCCTTCTGGTCAAACACAAGGAAGCTGTCAGACGGTAAACTGCAAGTAGACAGAGTATCTTGTCTTGACAAACATTAGCAGTCATGCTATCATTTTGCTAATATTAATTTTAAACTCTACATTTTAAGTTAGAGTTTTATATCATGTACGATCTTACACCGCGCCAAATAGAAATACTTAAAAATATTGTCAGAGAATATATTGATTCAGCTGAACCAGTAGGAAGTGAAACGCTGGAGAAAAAATATGATCTAGGAGTGTCACCTGCAACCATCCGAAATGAAATGGCTGATATGGTAAAGCTTGGCTATTTAGCAAAACCCCATTCTTCTTCAGGTCGTATTCCAACAAGCAAAGCAATAAAACTCTATGTAACAGAGCTTATGAAAGAACGTGTCCTCTCTGTTGCAGATGAGGTTGAGGCAAAAGAAAAAGTATGGGATCTGCGAGCTGTTGAGTCACAATTTTTTCGTCAATTGACCCGCAGTCTTTCACAAAAAACAGGAACGCTTGCTGTTGCGGCAACACAAGAAGGTGATTTGTATTTTGCTGGGTACTCAAATATTCTTGATATGCCTGAATTTTATGACATTGATATTACAAAAAATTTACTTGCGATCTTGGATGATGTGTCATACTTTGATATGATACTAAAACGGATTGAAAATGATTATGCAGTGTTATTAGGCGAAGAGTTAGGGCTTGAACCACTGCGTCCATATGGATTTGTATTCTCAAAATATGTTACACGGAATAATCGCCAAGGATCAATCGGTGTAATTGGACCAGCACGCCTTCATTATGAAGTAGTAGTTCCATGCGTGCGATATTATGGGCACTTAGTTGGGGAAGTTGCAAATTGGTAAATAAAATTGAAAGTTGAGAATTGAAAGATGAAAGATGACAAAAAGAAACAAGATAAAAACGGTGAAGAATTAAAAGAAGTTGTTGAAGAGAAAGATCTGGAAGGACAGTCTGAAACACAACAACTAGAACAAAGAATTGCAGAGCTTGAAGATCAGTATAAAAGGGCAGTAGCTGATTATCGAAATCTTGAAAAGAGAGTTGCAGAAGATCGACTAGAATTTATAAAATTTGCAAATAAAGAATTGCTCGAACGGTTACTTCCAGCATTTGACACACTTTTCTTAGCTGAGAGATATGTGCAAGATGATGGACTTAAGTTAACCATAAAATCACTTGCCGATGCATTAGAACAAGTAGGTGTTACACGAGTACAAACAGTTGGAAATGACTTTGATCCAGAGACAATGGAATGTGTTGAGACAGTAGATGGAGAAGAAGAGAATAAAGTAGTAGAAGAAATCCGACCTGGATTTGTTCTTTCTGGTAGAACCTTGCGTGCAGCACTGGTAAAGGTAGGTTCTACAAAGCAGAATTAATAAAAAAAAGCGTCTGGTAATTAGTGTATAGCGCGTAGTTTGAAAAATACAAGATATAGTATAGAATATACTGAGCGCTAAACACTAGCAACTAAACGCTAGAAAGAAACTATGGCAAAAATTATTGGTATTGATTTAGGTACAACAAATTCAGCAGTAGCTGTTATGGAAGGTGGCAGCCCAAAAATAATATTCTCATCTGAAGGGCGAAATGTCACACCATCTGTTGTTGATCCTGTTGATAGGATTGTAGGCGATGTTGCAAAGCGTCAGATGGCATTGAAGCCAAAAAGAATTATCTATTCTATCAAACGACTAATGGGGCATCGCTTTAAAGATGAGGCAGTTCAAGAAGAGCTGAAACGACTTCCTTACACAATCAAGGAAGGACGAGATGGTATGGCGGTAGTGGAAGTAGAAGGAAAAACATATACTCCGCAGGAAATTTCAGCACAGATTCTCCAAAAATTGAAAAAGGATGCAGAAAGTTATCTGGGTGAGACAGTATCCCAGGCAGTTATTACGGTTCCTGCTTACTTTGATGATGCGCAGCGTCAAGCAACTAAGCAAGCTGGTGAAATTGCTGGTCTTGAAGTACTGCGGGTGGTTAACGAGCCAACTGCAGCAGCGCTTGCATATGGATTGGATAAAAAGCATGCACACACTATTGCGGTGTATGATCTTGGAGGTGGAACATTTGATATTTCTCTTCTCGAATTGGGAGAGGGTGTCTATGAAGTAAAGGCTACAAATGGTGATACGCATCTTGGTGGAGATGATTTTGATAAAGCAATAATTGATTGGCTCGCTGATGAATTTAAAAAAGAGAATGGAGTTGATCTCAGACAGGATCCTCAAGCACTACAACGACTAAAAGAATCTGCAGAAAAAGCAAAGATCGAGCTTTCCACATCAATGGAAACAGAGATTAATCAACCGTTTATTACCATGGGACAAAATGGTCCATTGCATTTGACTGTCAAATTATCACGAAGTAAGTTGGAACAGCTTATCGATGATCTTGTACAACGAACATTTAAGCCAGTTGAGGATGCATTAAAAGACGCAGGACTCTCTGCTAACCAAATCGATGAAGTAATTCTTGTCGGTGGTATGACTCGCATGCCAAAAATAGTTGAAGCAGTCACAAAATTCTTCGGCAAAGAACCAAACAAAAGCGTAAATCCTGATGAAGTAGTTGCAATCGGTGCTGCTGTTCAAGCGGGAGTACTTGGTGGAGATGTAAAAGACGTATTGTTATTGGATGTTACTCCATTAACTCTTGGCATTGAGACACTTGGTTCAGTTGCGACTCCACTTATTCCACGAAATACTACAATTCCAACAAAGAAGTCTCAGGTTTTCTCAACTGCAGCAGATAATCAAACACAAGTTGAGATTCATGTTGTACAAGGTGAGCGGCCTATGGCACCAGATAACAAATCACTTGGTAAATTCATCTTAGATGGTATTCCGCCAGCTCCTCGAGGTGTACCTCAGATTGAGGTATCATTTGATCTAGATGCATCAGGTATATTGTCAGTTACTGCAAAAGACAAAGCATCAGGTAAAGAACAGAGTATTAAAATTACTGGATCTACTGGTCTGACCGATGAAGAGATTCAGAAAATGACACAGGAAGCAGAGAAAAATGCAGAAGAAGACGCAAAGAAAAAAGAGTTAATCGAAGCAAAAAATCTCGCTGAGAATACAGCCTTTACTGCTGAGAAATCTCTCAAAGATGCAGGAGATAAAGTTGCAGAAGATCTCAAAAAAGAGATCACTGATAAGGTTGCAGCAGTTCGCGAAGCAGTTAAAGGAGATAATAAGGAAGAAATTACTGCAAAAACAAATGAACTCTCAGAGAGTATGCAAAAAATAGGTGAAGCAATGTATTCTGCAGAACAGAATGCTTCAGGACCGCAAGGAACTACTGATTCAACCACAGAGGAATCGTCTACTGATACTTCAGAAGGAGCAAAAAAAGACTCAGACGAGCCTGTTGAAGGTGAAGTAGTTGATGAGAAATAATCTTCTAGTTACCTAACTTCTAAAAGGTAAATTGGTTTCATCACCGTTTGAGTAATTTTCAAGCTAATTTTCTTTTCTTCCTGTTTGTATAGATTTTCTTTTTTGTGATACTATTAATATATGCAAGCTTCTTGTGCTCAGAACGAAGTACATACTGATTTTGGGTGTATTCCAAATGATCCGATTGGATTTGTTGAGAAATTTTATGGTATTGGATTATCGATTATTGGAATGGTTGCCCTGCTTTTTCTGATTATCGGAGGTTATTATATCCTTACTTCACAAGGAAGCCCTGAAAAACTGCAAAAAGGTAGAGAGTATATCCTTTATTCTATCTTAGGATTGTTACTGGCAGTATTTGGATTTGTTTTTGTGCAAATAATTACCGGAGTATTACAGATTCCAGGATTTAGCTAAAAGACCGTATGAAAAAATTTCTGCCCAAAATTGTATTAGTTTTCTTCTTTTCTTTTGTTTTCCTTGTATTTGGAACAACTATTCATGCAAGTGGTCCTGCAACTCCTGCTCCTTCTGAGGTTTCTGTTGAGGACTGGGTAGAAGATCCAGAGGTTACATTTGTGGGAAAAGCAGCAAATCGTGCCAATGATTTTTTGAACTGGACGCTGCAGAATTATGACTGGTTATGTGTACAAAAAGTAAATGATACTTGTGATAATAGCGATAATCCACTTGTTGAATTTTGGGCACTTGTCCGCAATATCGTATACGCATTAATGCTCTTATTTGTACTCGGAACTGCGTTTGTAATCATTATCACGCGTGGCCAAAATATTACCATAATGCGATTTGTTCCTCGATTTATCGCAATTATTGTGCTCGTAACCTTATCGTTTGCACTTGTACAGTTCTTATATGTTTTCATTGATATAATTCAAGGATTTTTCCTCAAGCCTGACGGGAAGATAATCTCATCAGCAGATCTTTTGTACATTGCTTTTCCATATGAATTTACTGGTTATCGTGCGGTAAGTGCTGCCAATGATGAGTCAGCTTTTATTTCCTTGTTGCTTATTAAGCTTACTGCAATCACCTATTATGTGATGACAGGAGTGCTGTTAGTACGAAAAATTATTTTATGGTTTTTCCTTATTGTCTCTCCTATTTTTCCATTACTTATTTTTTATAGTCCTATTCGTAACACTGCAAAAATCTGGGTTGGTGAATTTTTCCGATGGCTTCTGTATGCGCCGCTTTTTGCACTTTTCTTGCACGGATTAGTGGTAATGTGGAGAGATAAAATCCCATTAGCATTTGATTTTACCACTCGTGTACCAGGAACAGATATACTCTATCCTACTTCAATAAATATTCTCCTTGGTGGTCCTGGTCAGGATATTGGATTCTATAATTCAGTAAACTTACCTGATACTTTTGCCCTGTATGTTGTAGCACTCATTATGCTTTGGGTAGTTATTTTACTACCATTTTTGCTACTTCGTATTTTTCTCGATTATTTGAATTCAGTTTCTATTGGCGGATTTATGTCAAAACAGGTTAATAAAAATTTCGCATTTTTGAATCCAAGAAGTCCATCAGGAGGACCTATGCCACCACCGCCGCCTGGAAAGGTGTTCCCTACTGGTATGGCTCGTCAATTGCCATTTTTGAATAAGCGTGGTGCGACAATTGAGGCAGGACGTCCTCTCGCTACAAATACGAATGTTCGATCAACAGTAAGTCAGCCAGCTGCAGTTCGTGAAGTAAATGATGTATTGAAGTCAATTAATATTAGTGTGCCAAAAATGCAGGATGTGGTGAAATATGAACGAGCACTCTTGAGCAATAATGTTACTGAAAGACAGCAAGCAACGCAGTTGAACGAGACATTAGCAAAGATTGCAAATCCAGCAAATGTTACATCTATTACTGAACGTCAACAATTCAGCCAAGTACATGAAAAATTAAAGAGTCAGCAAGATCGAGGTAATCCGCTTGCAACCTCTATTTTGACAGCTGCGGTGAAAACAACAGTAACACATAAAGTTGACGTTGACCAGCAACTGAGAACAATGCTGCAGCAGTTGTCCAATCCATCCATTTCCAATCCAAAACTGAGAACTAAGATGACAACACTTAAATCTCAGTTGTTAGGGGCACAGCAAGGAGGGAATAATCTTGCAACAACAGTGCTGTCTGTTTCTGAAAAAATACAGAAAAAAGAACTCTCTCCTGAACAAGAAAAAGTAGCAATTGAAGAAATTAAGAACAAAATTGAGGAACAAAAACAAGCAGAAGATCCAGTAGCACAATCAGTTGTCACAACGATGCAGGAAGCACAAGAAGTGACTGCAACACAATCACTGCCAGTTGTAAATCGAGTGCAACAAGTCAGCATTGAGGACTATGAAGAGGTACGCAAGATGTGGGTAGAAAACTATGAAACCTTGGAACCTCCAACAACATTAGAAGGTAAACAGCTTGAGCGTGAGGAATGGGTTAACAGCGATATACAAAAAATTAATGAAGCGATCACATTACTTTCTTCTGTTGAACCTGAAAAAGTAACTGAAGGAATGGATATGGTAGGAAGCATTTTGCCATTCCTGCTTATGGGAGGATTCTCAAAATCAGAAGTTGTTGCCTATCTCAAGGCAAAACTTGCAGCAGCAAAATCAATTGTAGAGGCAAATCGTAAGAAACAAGAAGAAGAAGACATGATGCTGGATCGCAAGGAAGCAACAACAGAGGCAAAACAAATGACTATGCAGAGAGAAGCAGAACTACCGCAGACACCAAAAGAACTTGGTCCAGACGATGAATCTCAACAGTCATAGTGGTTGTTAGTGCTACTCAAGTGTGTCTATAATAGAGAAAGTCAGAAGTAAAACTAAGAAGTCAGACGTAAATTTTAATTAGTATGTTTGGAAATTTATTTAATCAAAAAAAAGATTCTGAAGAGCAGAATGTGCCAGTTACACCATCGGTGCAGCAACCGCAGCCGCCACAAATGGTGCAAACCGGAAGTGTACAGCAAACGACTACTGGATTTGGTATACAAGCAGGCGTGCCTGTAGTAGGACCAGCTATTTTTACTCAAACTGATACGGTGACAAATACACAGGCTAATCCAGTACCCCCACAAACACCGATAATGCCTGGTCAACCGTCTGTAACGCCTGTAGCACCAGTTGCTCCTGGTATGGATCCACAACAAGCAGTTGGTACTCCAACCGCTGATGTATCAGGAGGAGGAATGGATCAGACAAAATTGGAAAATGTCTCTGCACTTTCTCGACTCGATGCACGGGCTGCACAAGTATTACATCATGCACAAGAAGAGACAAAACGGGTGCAACAGGCACTCATTGAGCCTGATCAGGTGCTTTATGGGCTTATATATGATGGAGAAATATATAAATTACTCGAACAATTTTCAATAGACGCATCTAAGATCGCTCGTGATATCCAGGCAAAAGCGCAACAAGGTACTTTTACTGGTCAGCCTACATTAAGTCCTCAATCACAAGAAGTGTTTGAAGCTGCTTTTTCAGCTACAAAAGCCAGACAGGCAAGTTTTATAACTCCCGAAGATATCTTACTTGCGCTCTTTAATGCAGCCTCTATGAGTGAGTTCTTTAAAACTCAAGGAGTTGAAAAAGGAAAGGTAGAGGAGAAATTAGCAAAAAATACAAACTTTGTTGGTGGAGGTAAAAGAGCAGTGTTGGATAAATATAGTATTGACCTAACCCAGAATGCAAAAGAAGGATTGCTTGACCCAGTGACAGGACGGGATCGAGAAATTGAAAGGTTAGTACATATTCTATTGCGCCGTACTAAAAACAATCCAATTATTATTGGTGAAGCAGGGGTTGGAAAAACAGCAATTGTTGAAGCTCTCGCCCAAAAAATTATTGAAGGTCAGATTCCAGATGATTTAAAAAATAAAAAGATTATTCAGCTAGATCTTGCGTCCATGATCGCTGGTGCAGCACGCCGTGGTGAATTTGAAGAACGGTTACGGAGCATAATTCAGGAGGTTCAAGCATCAGGCCAAATAATTTTGTTTGTCGATGAAATACATACACTGATTGGTGCTGGAGACTCAGGAGGAGCAATGGATGCATCAAATATTATCAAGCCATATCTTGCACGTGGTCAATTGCAACTCATTGGTACTACAACAACTGCAGAATTCCGCAAATATTTTGAAAAAGATAAGGCGTTTGAGCGCCGTTTCCAGCCTATTGTTGTTGAAGAACCAAATGAAGAAGCTGCAATAGAGATGATGAATATTATCAAACCCAAGTACGAGAAGTTTCACAATGTGATCATGACACCTGAATCAGTCGATGCTGCGGTTGCGTTGTCTAAAAAATATATTGGTGAAAGATATCTTCCTGATAAAGGAGTAGATTTGCTTGATGAGGCAGCTGCGGAAGTAAAACTCGAACATGCAGAGGGAAAACGACAAGACAATAACGTACTTAAATCAGATATAGAGAAGGTTGTTTCCAACTGGACAGGAATTCCTATCACTCGATTAACAGAGGATGAAAGCCAGAAACTTTTGAATCTAGAAGATTTGATACATAAGCGGCTTATTGATCAAAAAGAGGCAGTTGCAGCAGTATCAGAAGCAGTACGCCGCGGACGAATTGGTTTAGCAGCCGCAAACAGACCAATTGCTTCATTCATTTTCTTAGGTCCAACTGGTGTTGGTAAAACAGAGCTTGCCAAAACACTGGCTGAAATTTTATTTGGCCGTGATGATGCAACAATCCGATTGGATATGTCAGAGTATATGGAAAAACATGAAGTAGCAAAACTCATTGGTGCTCCTCCTGGATATGTTGGATATGAAGAAGGTGGACAGCTTACAGAAGCGGTCAGAGCAAAACCATATTCTATTGTACTGCTTGATGAGGTAGAAAAAGCTCATCCTGATGTCTTTAATATTTTACTTCAGATTTTAGAAGACGGGAGATTGACTGATAATAAGGGAAATACGATTTCATTTAAAAACACCATAATTATTGCTACATCTAACTTAGGGAGCCATATAATTCAAAAGTTCTTGCTTGAAAAAGCAAAGAATGCTACAAAAGAGTCTAAAGACACAGATGACTCAGTATCACCTCAGACTAAAGACCAAGCAGAACAAAATACTGATACACCTGCTTCTGCTACAGTAAATGAAGGTGAAAAGAAAGATGGGAATGAACTTGATGCAAATGCAGATCAGCCTGGCAATGTGCAGAAAAATGATGCACAATCAGATTCATATGAACATCAGAGAGTCAATTTGCAACTGAGTGGAAATACTGATGACAAAGAAGATGATGAGTTTGCAGAACTGACAAAACTTCTCCAAGAAGAATTACATAAATTCTTTAGACCTGAACTCTTAAATAGATTTGATGATCTAGTAGTATTCAAACCATTGGCGCAACAAGATATGACACAGATTGCAAAGCTTGGTATTGGGAAGACACAGAAACTACTAAAAGAGCAAGGTGTTGATATTCAGATAACTGACCTCGCTCTGGATCAGCTTGCAAAAGAAGGGTATGATCCTGTATATGGAGCACGTCCACTCCGCCGATTAATACAAAATGCAATTGAAAATTCAATTGCTATTGCATTAATCAGTAAGCAATTTGCAGCTGGAGACACTATTATTATTGATTACGATACAACAAAGCAGCAGTACACATTCACAAAAGCACCATCTCAAAATCCCGCAGTGCAACCTGGTGCTGAACAAGTTGTGCCAGGTCAGCCTGAATCTCCACAGTTAGAGCAAGGTCAGACTGGAGTTGCGCCGGTAACAGAAAATGCTGGTACACTGTCACAAGGATCAGTGCAGAACAACGCGCAGATGCCAGAACAACCATCAATTCCTTCCGTGCCAGGTGATGCAAATGCTCCTCAGCAAGTTCCTGTTGCAGCTCCACCTCAGGAAATGTTTTATGGTGCTCCTCCACAACCGACACAACCACAAACAGGTACACCGCCTGTTGGGCAAGGAATGATATCGCAGCCGCCTCAAATGCCTCCGCAGCATCCTCCTACTAACGGTGTTGGACCTGCAGGTAGTGGTGTGGCTATGAACTCATCAGTATCCTAGTATGGAAAGCCCTCAGCAGACTGCCATAACATCTCTGTTACGCTCACGTAAATTTCTTGTGATTGCAGGAGTAATAATGCTTTTATTTATTACTGGGATTGGTATCTATATAATGGTATCTGAAAGTAAAACTCCACAAACTGCTATTCCTGAAGATGCAGTCTATACTCCAGATGAAATTGTTGTCCAGTTTGTAGATGGATATATTCCTGCCCCAGCAGGAGAAAATAAAGAATGGGACCAGCTTTACACAAAACTTCAAAAACTTGGTGTACAAGATTATAAGAAAGTTTTTGATTCTAACGATCCTGACCTTACACGTTTTTATACACTTACTTTAACGCAAGGTGCAGACGTGGAAAAAATACGTAAAGAACTGTACGAGCTTGATGAAATTGAATCTTCAGAACCTGATTATATTCTGTATACTCAAGCAACAGCAAATGATTCTGAGTACTCAGCAATGTGGAATTTGCACACGATTGATATTGAAAGCGCGTGGAATGTGACAAAAGGCTCAAATAGCGTGACAGTAGGTGTTGTTGATACAGGTATTGATTACAACCATCCTGATTTTGCCGGAAGGGCAATCATAAAAGGAAAAGATGTGTCAACATGTGATAGTTCAATCAATGAATTAAAATCGTCTGGAGGAAGATGTTCAAAACCAAAACAACCTGATAATGATCCAATGGACACAAATGGGCATGGAACTCATGTAGCAGGGACTATTGGTGCAGCAACAAATAACTCTTTAGGAGTGGCTGGTATAAATTGGGATGTGACACTTGTTGCTGTGAAAGTACTTGGAGCAGGAGGAGCAGGCGGATTGTCTGAGATTGCCGAAGGATTACGTGATGCAGCAGATCGTGGAGTGGATGTCATTAATATGAGTTTGGGAGGCATTGGTACGTGTTCGCAAGGATCAATGATTCATGCAGCAGTTGAGTACGCAAAGAGTAGAGGTGTTACCATCGTGGCTGCAGCAGGAAATGATAATAATGATGCAACAAGTTTTGTGCCTGCTGCCTGTCCAGGTGTAATAACAGTTGGTGCAACAGGTCCAAATGATGAACGTGCAGCATACTCAAATTTTGGTTCTCGTGTTGATCTTGCTGCTCCAGGAGGAAATAAGGGTGCAGCGCAATGCCGACAATCTAACTGTATTAACTCTACATGGATAGGAGGAAAGTATTCATCAATCCAAGGTACATCTATGGCAGCTCCTCATGTGTCTGGCGTGGCTGCGCTTATGCTTGCTCAAAATAGTGCACTGACCCCTGATGATATAAAGCGATGTTTAATTGAAAGCGGAGATTCTATTACTACAGATAGACCAATTGGGGGAAAAAGACTGAACGCATACAATGCCTTAAATGGATGTATTGCAAGTGAAAATAACACCTCTGTGACACCAGAAGTTACCGTGACCGTAACTCCAGAAGAGTTACCAGCGCAGGTTCCGGTTGAGTACTATATTAGGGGATTGGCATATGATGATAATAATAAAAATCTTACCCGTGATTCAGGAGAAAATGTGGTATCAGGTGTAGCTCTTACTTTAAGCGGAAAAACTAGCCGTACGGCAGTAACTGGGAGTGACGGTACCTATTCCTTTATGAGCTTACAGCCAGGATCATACTTATTAACAGCATCAGTAAATAATCGGGACGTAATGGAATACCGATTTCTTCTTGATCTTAATTCCAGTAGTTTTGATATTCCTATTCCAATACCTCCGCAGATGCCAGATGATAAAGTAACGCCTCCTGTCAGAAGTGATAGGAGAACTCCTATTACAGGGTCTCCAACACCTACCCCTCGGCCACTATTTACCTGCCGTGAGAGAACAACTACACGAGAGGTAAATAATAACCTGATTCAGTTAAAATATCTTGATTGTACTCCTAAATAACCTCACGTTCTAGCAATCAGGCTCACTATTTGATAAAATCAACAGACCTATGGCTAATAAAGACTATTATGAAATATTAGGTGTGTCAAAAACTGCCTCTGAAGAAGAATTGAAACGAGCGTATCGCAAACTTGCGCTTGAGTATCACCCTGATCGCAATAAAACAAAAGAGGCAGAATCAAAATTTAAAGAGTTGAATGCTGCATATGAAGTGTTAAAAGATCCTGAAAAACGCAGAATATATGATCAAGTAGGACATAGTGCATTTGAGAATGGTGGTGCAGGAGCAGGGGGGCCATTTGGTGGTGCTTCAGGCGGGCAGTATGGGCCGTTTACCTATACATATAATAGTACCTCAGGCGGAAATCCTTTTGAGGGGTTTGGCGGTTTTTCTGATCCTTTTGATATTTTTGAACAGTTTTTCGGTGGAGCTTCTCCATTTGGAAGACGAAAACCAGCTTATTCCTTGAGAATTGATTTTATGGATGCAGTCACAGGTACAGAGAAAAAGGTAACAATTGAAGGAAAAGCAAAAACAATTAAAATTCCGGCAGGAGTACAGACAGGTTCTCGCATTCGTTTTGATAGTTTTGATATTGTTATTGATGTTGCCCCGCATTCACGTTTTCACCGAGATGGATATGATATTGTTACAGTTGAAGAAATTCCAATGACAATGGCAGCAATTGGAGGCACAGTAGAAGTAGAAACAGTTGAAGGAAAAGTAAAATTAAAGATTCCTGCAGGCACACAGCCAAATGCAGTAATTCGTATAAAAGGAAAAGGTGTTCCTCATCTGCAGGGTAGTGCAAAGGGAGATCATTTTGTGAAAGTCAATGTAATGATTCCTAAAAAGCTTACTGGTAAGCAGAAAGATCTTCTTGAACAATTAGACGCTGAGTTAAAAAAGAAGAAGTGGTTCTAATGTGAGATCTAAACTGTCTGATATAAATAATCAATAATAAGTAATAAATATC
>CAYVAJ010000002.1:0-7961 GCA_964448725.1 uncultured Gammaproteobacteria bacterium
AATAATAAGTATTTTATATGTATTGGGCAGATGAAATAGCACAAAAATTAAAAGAAAGAAATCTTCCGCTTGAATGGGTTGATGATATGAAAACGCCTTCAGGGAGGATTCATGTTGGCGCACTCATGGGAGTCGTAATACACGGACTTATCCATCAGGCGTTAAAAGACATTGGGGTACCCACCCGTTATACGTATGTGTTCGAAAACCATGACCCCATGGATGATATCCCCTCCTACCTTGATCGAGAAAAATATGAGCAATATCTTGGAATGCCTCTGTATAAAATACCTTCCCCTGTTGAGGGGTATGAAAATTTTGCGGTATATTACGCACAGGAGTTCATGGACACCTTTAATGCCATTGGGTTTCACCCTGAAATCTTATGGACAAAAGACTTGTATACCAGTGGGAAAATGAATGAGGGAATAAAAAAAGTATTGGACAATGCTGATACTATCCGCAAAATCTATCAAGAGTTATATAAAAAAGAGATTGCAAGCGACTGGTATCCGTTTCAAGTGTACTGTGAATCATGCGGAAAAGTTTCAACAACACGAGTATACAACTGGGATGGAGAAAAAGTGCACTATCGGTGTCCGGTAGATGCAACTGAGTGGACACCGGGGTGTGGACATGAGGGAAGTGTCTCTCCTTTTAGTGATACCAGTCATTTTGCGGGAAAAATGCCTTGGAAAGTAGAGTGGGCAGTAAAATGGCAGGCAATCGGTGTCACGGTTGAGGGTGCAGGAAAAGATCATATGAGCAAAGGTGGATCACACGATCTTGCGAGCTTGGTAGCTGAGCGCGTGCTAGACTATCCGGTTCCTTATCCTGTTGCCTATGAATGGATGTTGATTGGCGGAAGAAAAATGTCATCCTCAAAAGGAGTAGGCTATTCAGCGTCTGATATGTTGCAGATATTACCACCTGAGTTGCTACGTTTTCTGATTGTTAAAATGAATATCAGACAGCAAACAAATTTTGATCCAACAGATCCTGACACAATTCCAAAACTATTTGACGAATATCAAGAATATGCACAGCACTACTTTGATGGTGTAAAAGATGACTATGCTCGTATGTTTGAGCTATCCCAAATTGGGCAAGTACAACAGGTGCCAAGTATTAAATTTACAACCCTTGCTCAGTGGGTGCAAATGCCGAATATGCAGGAAACAATTGAAAAAGAAGATCTGCTGAACTGGGCTCCATACGCAAAATATTGGTTAGAAAATTTTGCTCCTGAAAAAGACCGATTTATGGTGCAACAAGAATTACCGGAATCAGTCAGTAATTTAAGTGAATTACAAAAAGAATATTTGCGAAAACTCGTGACACTTCTTGATGAAGTGACAACAGCAGAACAGCTTCAAGTTACCATGTATGATCTTGCTAAAAGCATGGAGCTCGGTGGAAGAGATGCTTTTCAGGCAATATATACCGCACTTCTTGGTAAGCCGTCTGGTCCAAAAGCCGCATGGCTTATTACCTCTCTAGATCGGGATTTTGTAAAAAAACGCTTTACTGAAATTTAAGATGAGATCACTGGTATTTGTGACTGGTAATAAAAATAAAGCACAAGAGGCACAATCTATTCTTGAAATTCCTATTGAAATTGCTAACTTAGAAATTGATGAGATTCAGGAGCTAGATGTTGAAAAAGTGGTGCATAAAAAAGCTGAGAGTGCTTATGAAAAAATTAGAAAACCTTTAATTGTAGATGATGCTGGATTGTATGTTGAAGCATGGAATGGTTTTCCTGGGGCGCTTGTAAAACATCTTCATACTTCAAATGGACTTGATACTATTAACAAGTGGCTCTCACTGGAAAACAATCGGAATGTACGAGTTGTTGCAGCTGTAGGATATCACGATGGTAAAAATATCTTGACATTTAAAGGTGAAATAGTTGGCTCTTTTGTGGACCCTCGAGGGGAAAATGGCTGGGGTTTTGATTCGTACATTCTCCCGAAAGGTCATGACAAAACTTGGGGTGAGATGGAATCTGTTCAAAAGAATATAATGTCACACAGATATAAAGCACTAAAACAATTAAAAGAATATCTGAGAAATCAAGCAAAAAAGGGTGTATAATTAGCAAAATAAAGCTAAAGTTATAATTTAATAATCAAAAATACAAGTAAAAAAATAAAAAGTTTTTACCTTTGAATTGTGATTTTGAGTTTTGACTTATGCATTTTGGATTAATTCTATGTTAGATATAAAATACATACAGGAAAATCCTGACAAAGTACAAGAAGCTGCAAAGAATAAAGGTGTTTTAGTTGATGTTGGAGCACTACTTGATACTGATCGTGAGTACCGTGAACTCTCAACTCAGGTGCAAAATTTGCGTGCCGAGCGAAATATTGCAGCAAAGGAACGAAGCATTGAAAAAGGAAAAGAAATAAAATCTGAGTTAGAAGCACTTGAACCCCGCTTAAAAGAGCTTGAGGAAAAACTCCATATGCTCCTCTGGAGTATTCCAAACCCGGCAAAAGATGATGTGAAAGTAGGAAAAGACGATACTGAAAATGAGGTTATCCGAAAATACAAAGAACCTACCTCTTTTTCTTTTAAACCTCGTGACCATGTAGAGCTTGGACAACTGCTTGATATTATTGATATTGAGCGGGCAGCAAAAGTATCAGGGAGTCGGTTCTATTACCTCAAAAATGAAGGAGTTGCACTTGAGCAAGCACTGTTGCGTTTTGCGCTTGATACGCTTGTTCCTGAAGGCTTTACTCCGGTTATTCCACCAGTACTTATCACTGAGGATACTATGAGTAGGCTTGGATATATGGAGAATGGTGGAGATGAGGATATGTTTCGGCTTGAAAAAGATGGGCTTATCCTGGTTGCAACTGCTGAGCAATCAATTGTTCCCATGCATCGGGATGAAACATTATCAGAAAAAGAGTTGCCAAAACGATATGTAGGCTACTCCCCTTCCTTTAGACGTGAGGCAGGCAGTTATGGGAAAGACACAAAAGGAATTTTGCGTGTGCATCAGTTTAATAAAGTTGAAATGGTGTCATTTGTGAAAAAAGGTGAAGATGATGCAGAACATGAGTATTTGCTCGGACTTGAGGAAAAGTTCTTTACTGAGCTTGGTATTCCTTACCAAGTAGTCAAGATGTGTACCGGAGATCTTGGGTTTCCCGCTGCTCGAAAATTTGATATCGAAGCATGGATTCCAACACAGGAAAAATATCGCGAGGTTACATCAGTATCAACAGTCACTGATTTTCAAAGTAGACGACTTAATACAAAATACAGGACAAATGATGGTACTGAATATGTGCAGATTCTAAATGGTACAGCATTTTCTATCGGCAGACCGATCATCGCTATTTTAGAAAATTATCAACAGGAAGATGGTACAGTAATCATTCCTGAGGTGTTAAGAAAGTACACTGGTTTTGATAAGATTTCTCCAAAGAAATAAATAGAAATTGCTAGATGATTGAGAATTGTTAAATTATTTTCTAACAATTGAGCAATATAGCAATATTTTTAAACTTTGCAATTTTATTCTTGTTCCAGTTTATGCTTCTTATTGTATAGAGTCAGAAGCTCATTATGCTTGTGAGAGTAGACACTGCATGATAAAATTGAAACATTCGATTTATCACTTGATATATAATTATGCTTAATTTTGTCTCCAAATATTTTGATACAAACGAACGTGAAATAAAGAAACTCCTTCCGATTGTTGAAGAGATTGACGTTTTAGGTAAAGACGTCAAAAAACTCAAGGATTCAGACTTTCCTAAAAAGACCCAGGAATTTCGCGAACGTATTGCTGAAGGAGAGAGTATCTACCTCTTACTTCCCGAAGCTTTTGCATTGGTACGGGAAGCAGCACATAGAGCCATTGGGTTACGACATTATGATGTGCAGTTGGTCGCAGCGATTGTGCTTGCCCAAGGAAAGGTAGCTGAACAAAAGACAGGTGAAGGTAAAACTCTCTCTGCAGTTCCTGCGTTATATTTGCATGCGCTGACCGGAAAACCAGCACATCTGGTGACTGTTAATGATTACCTTGCACGAAGAGACGCAGGATGGATGGGAGCAGTATTTCATTTCTTGGGGATGAGTGTCTCCTCAATTATTAATGATGCTTCATTTATCTATGATGTTGAATACAATGATGAGTCAGTGAATGATTATCGGCTTGCTCATCTACGATCTGTATCCAGAAAAGAAGCATATCAGGCAGATATTGTGTATGGAATTAATTCTGAGTTTGGATTCGATTATCTACGCGATAATATGAAGTTTGATATGAATGAGCTGGTGCAAAGAGAGCATTATTATGCTGTTGTCGATGAGGTAGACTCTGTACTTATTGACGAAGCACGTACTCCACATATTATCTCCATGCCTGATAGTACTCCATCAAACAAATACTATGAGTATGCACAAGTAGTTGAAAAGTTATCTGCCGATACTGATTTTAAAATTGATGAAAAATTTAGAACAGCTCATTTAACTGATCATGGAATAGCAAAAATAGAAAAATTATTTGGTATTCGTGATATTTATGAAAAAGATTTTGAAACGGTGTATCACATTGAAGCAGCATTGAAAGCAAAGACACTCTATCATCGGAATAAAGAATATATTGTCCGTGATGGACAAGTAATTTTAGTTGATGAATTTACTGGACGATTGCTTGCTGGAAGAAGACTTTCCGAAGGACTGCACCAGGCATTAGAAGCAAAAGAAGGAGTTCAGGTTCAGCAAGAATCTAAAACTCTGGCAACTGTCTCATTACAGAATTATTTTCGTATGTATGAGGTGCTTGCCGGTATGACAGGTACTGCGATTACTGAAGCAGAAGAGTTTTTTAAGATTTATAAATTAGATGTTGTTTCAATTCCAACAAATAATCCAGTACAGCGAAAAGATTTACCAGACCAGATTTATAAAACAACTCGCGCAAAATATGCAGCAGTGGTAAATGAGATAGAAAAAGCACATAAAAAAGGACAACCTGTTCTAGTTGGTACTACTTCAATTGATAAAAACGAGGTTATTTCAGAGTTGCTGAAGCGGAAAAAAATTGCACATCAGGTCTTGAATGCAAAAAATCACGTACACGAGGCATTAATTATTAGAGATGCAGGAAGACCAGGTGCGGTGACTGTTGCAACAAATATGGCTGGTCGTGGTGTTGACATTATTCTTGGTGGACAAGCTCCTTCTTCATTTGAGAAGGAATATCAAGGTGAGAAAGGAAAAAAGAAATTTGAAAAAGAGTATGCAGTTTGGAAAGAATCACATGATAAAGTTCTTGCAAGTGGTGGATTATTTGTCATAGGTACTGAAAAACATGAAAGTAGACGAATAGATAACCAGCTTCGTGGTCGTTCAGGGCGTCAGGGAGATCCAGGAACATCACTCTTTATCCTGTCTCTTGAAGATGATCTTATGCGTATCTTTGGTGGCGATCAGATCGCAAGTATGATGACACGATTTAATTTCCCTGAAGATCAGCCGCTTACCCACGGGCTTGTAACACGAGTGTTGGTTCAGGCACAGGTGAAAGTAGAAGGTTTTAATTTTGAAACGAGAAAAAGAACACTTGAGTATGATGATGTACTCAATAAACAGCGTGAAATTATCTATAGTCGTAGACGTAAAATGCTGGAAGGGGTACAAAATCCATCAGAGTTGGTTATGGAAAAAGTACGTGGTTCAATAGAACGTGCTGTTGCATTTAATGCAGAATTTGAAGAAGAAGCTGGTGGGTATGAAAAAATTATTGAGGACTTCATATTGATTGTACCTTTTGATGAAGAATCACAAAAGCAATTACTCACTCAGATAAAAGGAAAGAATTCACAAGAGGTAATTGATTTGCTTTATGGTATTGTACAAAGTATCCATAAAAAGCGGGAAGAAGATTTTAAGAAAGAAAATGTTGATCATATTCTCAAAGCAGTTTGTTTGCAGACAATTGATAATTTATGGATGGATCATCTAACATCTATTGATGATCTCCGTACTGGAATTGGTCTGCGTGGATTTGCTCAGCGTGATCCAATTGTAGAGTATAAAAAAGAAGCATTTAAATTATTTGAAACATTGATGACTGCAATTGATGACGAAATTGTGCATCGTGCATTTCGTATCAATATCCAAATCCAGCACAATCATGATCATCATCATACTCATGAATTGGAAGAAAAAGCAGTTACTAACCAGCCAGAGACTCAGATCGGTGAAGAAGGAGTCAAAAAGAATAAAGAAAAAGTTAAAAAAGCTCAAAAAGAAAACAATACCCCTATAAAAAACAACAGCGCTAAATTAGGTCGAAACGATCCCTGTTGGTGCGGATCAGGAAAGAAATTCAAAAAATGCCATTATCCCAATTTAGGTTGATATATCAATCTAATTATAAATTATTACTCTATTTCCTAGCTGTATTATAGATAGTCAATTTATATCTCGAAATTTTTCAAAATGAGCATTTTGTAACCATCCGCTACCTCATTGTTGACTTCTTTTTATATTTAGTTAAAGATAAAGTTATGAACAAAAAGGTTGTAACTTGTTTAACAGTATTATTAATGATTGTGGTGTTAGGATTATTTGTAATTATGCTTTCCTCTGAGAACAGAATGTTTTCAATTCTAAATTTTATAAAATACAGAGATTTTAAAACAGTCTCATCATCCCACCCTGAAGCATTAACCGAAGTTGAGTTGGTAATAGCAGGATGCGGTAGATTTTTACCTACAGATTTTCATAAGGAGGATTACTTTGAAGGTAATCCTTATTATGAAAATAGTATAGTGAATGATTCACAGGGAGGTGTGTTTCGGCGACCTGTATGTGTAGACGATAAAAAATCTGCCCTTGAACATTCTGAACGCTCAAGCAGAGAGAGTGCTTATTACCGAGAACTAGTATCAGAAAGAGAGATAGATAAATATTTTGAGTTTAAACGAGTGTATGCGAAAGATAAAGATGATGTGATTTTGAGTAGAGTTTATAAATGTAGCTATTATGACCCAATTCAAAACAAATTAAAAGTGAAGCCTGTAACACCAAATGATGTCACAGAATTTACAGAAATGAAATGGTATGAAAACAATTACAACAGAGTTGGAGCAAATGTGATTTATTCAAATACCTCATTGGTAGAAAATTATTACTTAAATACAATTTATTACACACGGTCTTCTTTTTTTGAAGCTGGTCCACATATAACCGTTGATCTAATAAAACAAGATACCAGGGTAAGTAAGGTAGATGGTAAAATTCACATTTCAGAACAGACAGTCAAATCAGCAGCAGGAGAGTGTAAGTAGCTAATGTTCTATATGATTCCTATATGACTAACACTTCAAAAAATGCCACTTTCCTCAAATGCCAAGTAGTAGCTTAACGTGATTGGGTTCCTCAAAGTCTTGGTGTAGAATCAGAATCTACAAAAACGCCAGAGTAAAAGTCTATGAGACCATGGTAATGGTTTCTTTCGTTTATTTGACATGTATTGAAAATTCAAACTATACTGAGATATAGCTATGTTATCAGTAGCCAGTGCTTAATACAGAATTAATGAAAAAAATCACCTCACTATTATTAGTAATCTCCCTTATGATCTCAGCTCTGTTAATGCATGTGCCAACAGCGTATGCGCAGATATCAACACTCCACCAGTTTGCCGGTGGAACAGAAGATGGTTATTTTGCTTACAACCCACTCACTCTGGATGGTACCAAGCTGTACGGTGCGACAAGGTTTGGTGGAGGTGACGATAAAGGTATCATTTTTTCCATGAACACTGATGGTTCAGCATATACGCTACTTCACGAATTTTCCGGTGCAGACGGCAGGCAGCCTTATGGGGCGTTGATTCAGGATGGAACCAAGTTGTACGGTGTGACTTGGGAGGGTGGAAAAGATGATATCGGTACTATTTTTTCGATAGAGACTGACGGATC
>CAYVAJ010000002.1:8061-132372 GCA_964448725.1 uncultured Gammaproteobacteria bacterium
GGATCTAATTTTACCCTTCTCCACGAATTTACCGGTGGGGCAGATGATGGTGCGTATCCAAATGCAGTAATACTTCATGGTGGTTCAACTCTGTACGGTACGACAGATGAGGGTGGAAATGGTGACTTTGGTACGATCTTTTCTTTCTCACTTGGACCTACTCTTACACCGACTCCTCAGGCAGGGATAAGTTTTCCATCAGTAGGCAGACCATCTTCTTCAGCACCTGTGTGTGGCGATAGTATGCCAATTGGAACACCTGATTTATTTCAAATCGATGTAAATAACACACAAGCCACATTATATTTTGCTCCTATCTCAGACGCGAATAAATATTATATTGCCTATGGAAATGGGAAAAGTACCAATATGTATGGAGTAGAGTTCGCTTCAGGTGTATCAACAGGAGTACTTTCATACACGGTAAACCATCTTTCTCCAAACACCGAATACTCCTTCAGAGTAATAGGAGTCAATGGGTGTATGCCTGGTGAATGGGGAAATACGATGAAGATAAAAACAGGCAGTTCATCAATAAGTGGTACATCATATTACAAAAACTTTGTATCAAAAGTTTTGTCTTCTTTCAGAGATAGATAACACTACCTCATGTAGTCCATAACATTATAAAAGAAGCATTTGTTGATATTCCACGGACAAGAGATATTGATCCAACAGCACAGGAAATAAATCCAGGCTCATATGCCTGGACTACACGCTGGGAAAGAATGCCAGGATTTGCAGAAGCTCACCAAGAAAAGCCTGAATCAACAGAGTAGATTGAATACGAACCATAGTCCTTTATCTTCTCATGGCTTTTAATCCACGGAGCAAGTAGAAGGTTAAAGTTCTGTGTAAATAATCTTTAGGACTAATTACTTGATTTTCTATAAAAAGTAATTCCGCCAAAGACTAGTGCGCTGGTAAGGAGGCTTCCGATAATAATTGCAGGTGAACCAGGTGCGGCAATTGTTTTCTTTGGGATGCCATTTGTGAGAGTAGCACTTTTTGTTGAGGTAGGGGCATCTGAAAGCCAATTACTCCATGGACTTTGCGAGCACGTGTTCACAGCACTTACCGTATAATAATACTTAAATGCAGGATCGAGTCCGCTAATTGTATATGTAACTGCACCAGTTGAGGAACCATGGTTTACATGTACACTGTAGCGCCTATCATCTACTGAAAGTCCGTAATCAATAATATACTTTTGAATTGAATTATTTAATGGAGTGAAATAAAGTGTTGCGGAGTTAGAAGACACCCGATCAACTTCATATAAATTTGGTGCTTCTACAAATGGGACACAATCTGCTGATGCTTTGGGTGTTACAAATAAAGAGAATAAAAATACACAAAAAAAGACAGAAATAATATATGACATTTGTTTCATAACACGTTATTCTGCCCTATATTTAGCATAGGGTTTATTTGGTCCATAATCAAGTATATATTTTAAAATTACTATCACATATGTTTATCACACAAGGTGAAATTTTTTAATTGAAAGATCTTTTAGGCGCAGAATGGTACGAAGTAGTAAAAAAATGCTTGATTCTTGATACCATTTATGTATATGCTGAATATAGCAGCAAACTATGGGCAAAAAAAATCTTATTGCTATCGGTATTTTATTTGTAGTCCTTCTTGGATCTATCTTTATCACCTTGTTTCTTGTAAGTTCTAGTCAAGATACACGATCAAGTGCCAATACTCCTAATTCGTTCCCAACACCTGTTATTACTGATATTCCTGTTGGTGCACAGGATGGTGGATCAACTGATCCCGGAACGGTTGAGAATGTCACGGTTAACTATCCAAATGTGAATGAATCAGGTGAGGCAAATTGGCTTGAGGCAAATTGTAGTTGGGATTTCAATGAGAATGCAGTTACCTATTTATTAAAAGTTACAGAAGTTGATACTGATACAGTCATTATTGATGAAGAAATATCAAGTGATATTATGCTCAATGAATTTCCTATCACATCAGGTAATACATATAGATGTGAAGTATCTGCAGTCAATGCAAGCGGAGTTGCTGGGGTAGCCGGAGTTGATGAACAGGTATGTGAAACAGAAGCCTTAGCTGAGCCTACTACGACACCAGTTCCAACGACTCCAATTGTGACAACTGTACCGCCAACACTAATACCAGCGACACCTTCTGCTTCAATTATTCCGACAGAACCTCCTCCATTGCCTACAGTGCCACCAACAGGGAGTATTGGTACAATCGCAACAGTGGGATTGGGAGGAGTGATCTTATTGCTAATTGGCGGAGCATTGCTATTCCTCTAGATTGTATTACGCCTAGCAACTATTTATAATAATATTTTACATGGAAAATACAGTACCACAACAATCGAACAATCCAATGCCACAGTCTGTTGGTACTGTGCCACCTCCACCAGGTTCTACACCATCACCAATTCCTCCAGCATCCCGCTTTTCAAAGCAGATACTTGTTATAGCAGGGATTATTGTATTGCTTATACTCGGATTATTATTCTTTCTTTTAAGAAATAATACGCCTTCACAGGGTCAGTATGCTTTTAGTATTGACGGGCAGCAAGTTCCTCAAGAAGAGGTAGAGGAATTATATACATATTATCAATCGCAAGATCCAACTACCTATACAAGAGAAACATCTCTTAATCTTATAAAAGAGCTTTATGTGGATAATTACCTATTACGCGCTGAGTACAATAAAGCTAATATGTCTCTTACAGAATTAGAGAAAAAAGTAAAGGATATGCCTACGCCATCAAGTTTAATCGGTGCACCACAAAAACTTATACAGATAACAAAAGAAAATACTGTACTTAGAGAAGAATTAACTACAGTGATTGGAGTACAAGAACGATCAGCACATATGCTTACGCTTGGTCTTCTTGAGGAAGTGAGTGATTCTGAACGTGTATCACTTGAGGCCACGATGGTAAGAGAGTTGAATTCATATAGAACTATAATGAATGAAAATGATTTTGAAGAAGTAAAAAGACTTTTTCTCGCAGATCCTGAAATAACAGCTGAGGATAGAATAGCTCAGTATGCCAATTCATTTACCGACATGCCAGCTTCTCATCCGAGCTTGCCAGGGGAAGATTTTTTGGAAAAGGTTTTCTTTACACCACAGCAAACTGCTAGTGAAGTCTTTAAATCAGAAAGCGGATCAGTAGTTTTTTATGGAATTGTATATCCAACGACTCCGCAAATAGTAGGTAATTACTCTGATATGAGAGAATGGTTAGCTGATAAAAAGACTGCGCTTGTAATTGAAGCTGATTTTAGTGTTATTCAATAATATGAAAAAATTACTCTATATTATCGTATTCGCTATAACTATATTTGCTGGATATAGGTCGATTCCATTAGCTCAAGCAGCTTTGCAAGGCGAAGGGTATATTAATATGTGGAGCCATCCTGGGGGACATATAGATCCTGCATGTGATCCGAGTACTGATTCACAAAAATGTAATCAGTACCATCCACTGGCAAAGAACTGCTCACCTTCTGGCAAGTACTGTGATGGTGGAGATAGTAAAGATATACCAGAAAAAAAACGGTGGGTATTTAAATTTGTATGTGATGGTAAAACACATAACTGTGACACCGGATTGGTCCAGAAAGGTGAAGGGGTAAAATCAAGTATTGGAACACCAGGATGCGGAAAGACAGTCCAGATTGATGTATTTGATAAAGATTGTGAGGCAGGAGGAGGATGGAGTTGTAATGGTGCTGATGATTACATGGTATATTATACTGGTGCTTGCCCTGCTGCTTCACCGTCACCATCTCCCTCAATTTCACCAGAAGCATCACCGTCACCACAGGCATCACCATCTGCATCACCATCACCACAGGCATCACCATCTGTTACCCAGCCGCCAGGTGGAACTACGCCGAGTGTGACCCCGTCAACTGTTACACCTACACCTGATTTTAGTGAAGCTATGTGTAAATGTGACGGAATGACAGTCTCACAAATCATTTCAGGACAGCAAGCTGTATTTACTGCAAATGCAAAGGTTGAAGGATCTGATATTTCTAAAGCACAGGTGAAAAGTATGACATTTGCGCTCTATGAAGGAAATAATATTTCTTCAACAAAAGTAATTGAAAAATCAGATCCAATTGCTCCAACTATTACCTCTCAAACTGCATCAAAGGTACAGTACCAATCGCAATGGAGTTTTACTATTCCTGATACTGTTAAAAAAGGGGTAGATTATCGTGCACAGGCTCAAATAAAATGTGAAAGAAAAACCACTGCACAATTATTACCATTTACCGCTACAGTAATGGGTGCATCTACAGAGCAGAGAGGACTATTTGAGATTATTCTGAATTTCTTTGCTAGTATCTTTTCTACAGATACCGGTGATAGCACTGGTACTACTCCAACTTCAACACCTGTCGCCCAAGATGATCTTGCATCTATTGCAGAAAGTAATTTACAGCTTGATAGTTTTTCTCCTGCTCAGGTGACTCAACGCTCCTGTAACCTGATCAAATTTAGATTTTAATACTAGTACTGTATGGCTGCGTCAAAAACTCATTATCACGAACTCAAACATAAACTTGTCCAAAGGCACGAAAAAATTAAAAAGAAAGTATGGGATACTCATGCGCTTCCTTTATCTGAGCTTGCCCATAATGCCAAACAGGTAGCACTAGGATCAGTTGGAGGAGTTATGTTACTGACATCATCTATTGCGGCAGGTCCAAGTTCAAATCTTGCCGCTCCTCTAGAAAGTAATGAGGTGGGAATAGACCTTGATAAAGGTGTATTTTTTATATCAGATCTTACAGGCTTACTTCCTAAAGACGTTCGTCCCCTTACGCCAGAAGAGGAAGCAAAAGCAGCCATACTACTTTCCGAGCATTATAATGTTTCGGTAACAGCTGAGATGAATGGTCTTCGTTTAAATAGAAGCTATGGATATATTGGAGCAGAGCAGCATCTCGCACGATATCCTGGGGATACCATGGAGACTCATTTTGATAACCAAGAAGATGCAAGCCGTTATTGGTCGTCTGGTATGGCGCCAGGGCTTGGTGCGTGGGGATACTTTGTTCCAGCTGGACAGCAGATGACTGAAAAAGATGTCATGCGTGAGAAATATTATATTGCGGTCCAAACATTCCTTTCGCCTAATTTTAATCAAAAAGTGCGTGAATATCGTGATTTTTACAAATTCAGGAAAATGTTGGTTGTTAATCCGAACAATGGAAAAGCAGTTGTGGCAGTAATCGGCGATGCAGGACCTGCTCAGTGGACAGGAAAAAGCCTTGGAGGATCACCAGAGGTCATGATACATCTTGAGCGGGTAGATGGTCGGGCAAAAGGTCCCGTGTTATACTTTTTCTTAGATGACCCAGAGGACAAAATACCGCTCGGTCCGATAGAAGCTCCTATAGATCAAAATCCTATAGGCGAATCAGGGAATTAACAATTTAGCAATAAAACAATATAACAATTTTTATATTCTCGAACTATGAAAAAACAGTTTTATAATCGCATTATTGAGACTGACTCACTGACACTTGCATTACAATCACTAGATTTAGATCCTGATGAACACAAGCATTTAGAAATGCTTATAGAATCAACGATCCATCATGAAATTATTGATGCAATTTTATCAGAACTATCTGAAAAGGATAAAAAAGTATTTTTAGGTCATTTAGCATCTGAAAATCATGAGAAAATTTGGAACCACTTAATGAAAAAAGTAGATACTATTGAAGATAAAATTAAAAAAGCAGCTGAGGACCTGAAAAAAGAACTTCATAAAGATATTGAGGACTCTAAGAAAAAAGATTAGGTCTCATATACCTCTTACAAAATTGTTTTATAATGCTTGCTATGAATAAAAAGGTTCGTGTTGGAATAATATTTGGTGGAAGGTCAGCAGAGCATGAAGTATCTATTCAGTCTGCTAAAAATGTGTATGATGCGCTCAATAAAGATACGTATGAACCAGTACTTATTGGAATTGATAGAAATGGTAAATGGCATTTGCAGGATCCCAAAATTTTTAGTCTTAAAGCATATAGCAATGAAATAAAAAAAGAAGTGTCCTCAAATAATAGGCTTTCAATTACTCCTGGTGCATCAGGATCACATATAATCTCCACCAATAAAAATCCTCTAGATGGAGGATTGGATGTTATTTTCCCTGTACTTCATGGTACGTATGGTGAAGACGGTACAATACAAGGAATGCTTAAATTGCTCAATATCCCATTTGTCGGTGCAGGAGTATTAGGATCAGCAGTGGGGATGGACAAAGAAGTTATGAAAAAATTACTCCTTGTTGCAGATCTGCCTATTGCCAAATATATGATAGTAACCGAAGAAGAAAAAAATATGATTACTTTTGAGATGGTTTCAGAAGTACTCGGTTCACCAGTCTTCATAAAGCCAGCAAATATGGGTTCATCAGTTGGGGTGAGTAAAGTGAAAAACAAGAAAGAATTTGAAAAAGCACTGGATGTTGCGCTTTCTTATGACCGTAAAGTATTGATTGAGGAATATATTCTTTGTGATGAGGTAGAGTGTTCAGTTCTTGGTAATGATGCGCCGATTGCTTCAGTACCTGGCAGGATTATCCCTACCCATGATTTTTATTCATATGAGGCAAAATACATTGATGAAAATGGTGCGAAGCTTGAAATTCCGGCTGATTTACCGGAAGAAACAGTTGCAAAGGTACAAGATTTGGCTGTAAATGCATTTAAGGCCTTGTACTGTGAAGGAATGGCTCGAGTTGATTTTTTTATGCACAAGGAAACAGGTGAGCTATATGTAAATGAGATCAATACAATTCCTGGATTTACAAAGATCAGTATGTATCCGCAACTATGGGAGGCAAGTGGGATGTCGTATACAAAATTAGTTGACCGTCTGATCCAGCTCGCGATGGAGCGATATGAAAAAGAGCAGGAGCTAAAGACTACCCGTCTCTAGATATCTAATTCGGATGCCCCATTTTCTAGGAGCATTTCCCGTTCTGGTCGTTTTACAATCCAGAGTGTCCCTGCATTTTCCCTAAATTGTCGGGCAAACTCTGAAGGTGACCATACGCGAGGACCAGGAATTTTTTGTTTAGGCTTTCCGTCTACAATACGTTTTTTATAGTGGCCAGGAAAATGTGCGAGAAGCGGTTCATTGTCTGGTGAGTACATGCCTGTGAATGTTGCTTGATGCAAAAATCGTATGTCCATTTGGTGGTTTGAAGTTCCGAATAAAAATAAATCACCTGGAAGCAACTCTTCATCATCTTCGACAGGACGGTATACTGTGTTATCTTCAAATTTTTCTTGTGATTTGTAATAAGGGGGAATAATAAGGTTTAATACTGACCCTTCCAATACATTAGAGAATACCTGACAATTACAACCGTTTTCCAGAAGATACTCAACATTTTCTTTCATAATTACATCTATATCTACTGAATCAGGACCGATTTCAAAATTATAATGCACATTTTTAAAATCATTGATTCTTTCCTGTATTGCCGGATGGATTCTATTTTCAAGATGTATAGCCATATAAGGTAATTATTCTTTCAGACAAACAAGCATTTTGCAAGTTTTGTATAATACACCTATGAATACATCAGATGCAGCCTATCAGCATTTATCGCAAGATCCAGTTATGAAAAAGCTTATGGATATCTATACGTTACCTGGTTGGTCTTACAAAAAAAATCTTTTTTTAGAATTACTTGCATCAATTATCGGACAGCAACTGTCTGTAAAAGCAGGAGATACCATTGAAAAACGGTTTTTAGCATTATTCGAAACATCTGGACCGACTCCTGAAAATATTATAAAAGTTCCTGATGATACACTTCGTGCATGCGGCTTATCATATGGAAAAATAAAATATATAAAAGGCGTGTGCGAAGCAGTTATTACGGGCAAAATGGATTTTGAAAGTCTTCGGAATTTGCCTGATGAGGAAGTTGTTGAAAGACTTATTGTCCTTAAAGGAGTTGGTAGGTGGACAGCTGAGATGTTTTTGATGTTCAGTTTTGGAAGAGAAGATGTATTCTCTCTTGGAGATCTGGGATTGCGTAATGCAGTCGCAAAGCACTATGGAGTTGACCGAGACAATTTGAAGAAAATTGAAGAGATATCTCAACAATGGAAACCATATCGTAGTCTTGCTTCTCGATACCTATGGAAAAGCTTGGATAACGAGCCAAAAACTTGATATTGATTACAGTTTTATCAGTTTGTTATATATGTACAGGATGGTATAATTTATAGTGAGAATGGACAAAATTAATTTTGATGAATTTAAAAAAATTGAAATGAAAGTAGGGCAAATTGTTGAAATTGGCCGGGTAGAAGGTGCTGATAAATTATACAAATTAGCAGTCGATGTTGGTGAAGCGCAATTACGGCAAATTATTACTGGTCTCGTACCGTTTTATGCGGAGGATGAGTTGCGTGGTAAAAAAATAATAGTAGTTACCAACCTCAAGCCAGCAAAGTTTCGTGGTGAAGAATCAAATGGCATGCTGCTTGCAGGAGGAAGCGAAGAAGGTGGCTTCTCAGTTTTGACGTTGGATCGTGACATCCCAGTAGGCTCCATTGTTTCCTAACAAAGACTTCTTTTCCTCATTTCATTCGCTTGTGTTACAAACTGTCAGGATTTTGTCTAGCAAAGCAACCATAAGCATTTACATACTAGTACTATACGTTTTACTTTGAATGAATACTGAACGTTTGCCAATCTCTTCACCGGAACCTTCTGTGGATGCAGAGGTTGGTAATGAGGATCCCCAGCTTGCAAACATTACATATATTAAAGACTATATTCCCCAAAAAGAGCGATCGCTGCTCCCAAAAAAATCTTACCCTTCTTCTCCGTTTGATGCACTCAGTACTGTTGTGTTTGAAGGAAATAGTACTGGTGAGCAAGTTCTGCTGCAAAATCCTGAAGGACAGGTTGTGACAACAGATGTATTATCTTCAAATCTCTACCTTATCAAACAATCAGAAGACGGGACAATACGGGCATTTTTTGACCAGTATTGTGCAGGATATACGGGTGATGATGGGTATGGCGTGTTGCATCCACACAAAGTGCAAAAAAAAGTACTCCATCCCCTTCCTGATCGCAAGGCATATGAAGAAACACAGATGCGAGAACTTGGCTGGACAGGCAATGAAACACGCAGGATACTGGAGGTACGGTATGATGCAAGCACTGGTGAAGTAAGTAGAAATTATAAAAAAAGAAAAGACTTCAGGTATGCGTTTGAAGATGTGAGAAGGCTTAAAGAAGTAAGAGAACAATTAAAAACTGCGTATGCAAATCATTCAGTACCACGTCTTGATACACATGAAAACGAGGAAGTCATGCCTGAGAATGCAGCTGCAGATTAAGGTATCTTCTATAAATAAAATTGCATTGTATCCATACGAGCACAAAATTTGCAAAATAGTTGATAGTGTGTCTATAGTTAACTATACACTGAAAACATCTCTCTTTAGGTAAATTCTCTATGAAAAAATTTCTTTGGCATTATGTTGTTGTTGTGTGTATCTGCTTGTTTTTCAGCATTGTATTTGTCGCAGCAGCACAAGAAAAAAGTCACAGTAATTCTACAGTACAGCCGTTTCCTTATACTGAATACACTCATCCCTTACTTATTGAGGTAATGGAAAAGGTGTCGTATTCTGGAAGCGAGATAGTAATTGAAGAAGAACTTCCGAGTGGTAAAAACTATGATCGATATATTGCAAGTTACTTGTCTGAGAATCAGAAAATATATGCATTGCTTGCTATTCCTCGTCACAAGCAGCAATTTAAAGGATTTCCAGCAGTGATATTGGCGCATGGATATGTTCCACCAAAAGAATATATCACAGGTGAGCTATATTCTGAACTCATAGATACGCTTGCAAATAATGGATATGTAGTACTAATGCCTGACCTGCGTGGTCATGGAAAATCTGCTGGAAATGCGCAAGGAGCATATTTTTCTGCTGCATATACTATTGATTTTCTAAATGCTCTCTCTTCCTTACAACGATATAAAGAAGTTAATCCAGCAAAAATAGGAGCATGGGGTCATTCAATGGGAGGAGCAATTGTACTACGAAGTCTGGTAGTAACGAATAAAATACACAGTGCTTCAATTTGGGCAGGAGTTGTCGGGACATATACAGATTTATTATTTCATTGGAACAAAAGTACTGTATGGAATTCCTCAACTGATCAAGAGGTTGTGAGGCCTGATGTACTTGAACGGCAATTTGGATCAATTAATGAAAATCCTGATTTCTGGAATAAGATATCTCCGCATTCATATCTTAAAAATGTTTCTGTTCCGGTTCAGTTACATCACGCAGTAGATGATCCTATTGTACCTGTAGAATTTTCCCAAAAATTAAATGGAATGTTTGAAGCACTGAATAAAGATGTTGAATTACATACCTACTCAGGATCAGATCATGAGCTTATCTCAGAAGATAATACAGCAGTACGGACAACATTATACTTTTTCGATTCCACATTACGGTATTAGGTACATGGTATGCTAGTTAGTATATGAAGAAGAAAGACGAAAAACTCCCAGTAGAAATTTCTGAAGAGGAAAAAGTAGTTAGTCTGAAGAGAGTTGTGATTGCATCGATGGTATGTATAGCACTTTTCGGAGCAATCATTTGGGGAATAACGTGGATCAGTGAATATATTGTTACTGCAGGAAAAGATATTCTGGTATCTCAAAATACCGATGTTCCTGATACCGTGCGGTTGCCACAGCGGGGAGACGCAGATATTGTTGTTACACATGCGAAAGAATACATAAGTGATATCTCATTTGAGTATCTAATGTCTTCTCAATCCGGAATTCAGAATATTATTGATAGGCTACAAGAAATACAATCATCTGATACTGGAATAGAAGATTTTATATGTTCCCTTATGTGTAATTAGCTTTTTTATATTTGATGTGTATGTTGGTGATTACAATCGTTTTACTGTAATACTGTATAATATCCCCAATGGATGAACTGAGAGACAGAGCGGTAGCAGTACTGGAAAAAATAAATATCCCCGAAAAACAAGCCCGTATTCGTGATATAGAAGCGCAAAGTGCTAATCCTGATTTTTGGAAAGACAACGAACGTGCAGCTAATATGATGCGGGAGATGGCAGCTCTGCAAAAAGAAGTTGATGATGCAGAAATGATCTCAGAATTGCTCGAGACAGAAGATACAGAGACTCTGGAACAACTGCTGAAAGAATTAGAAGTCTATCTATATCTCTCAGGGCCATATGACCGTGAGGATGCAATTTTTTCTATTCATGCCGGTCAAGGTGGAGCAGATGCAATGGATTGGGCTTCAATACTTTATCGCATGTATACTCGGTTTTTTGATAAAAAAGGGTGGCAGTATGAAACGATTGATTATACTGCCGGAGATGAAGCTGGAATAAAAAGTGCAACAATACTTGTACAAGGAAACTTTGTCTATGGATATCTCAAAAATGAGCAAGGTGTACATCGACTAGTAAGACTCTCTCCTTTTAATTCAGATCAACTGCGTCACACCTCTTTTTCACTGGTTGAGGTATTGCCGCAAATTGAACAGGATACTGATATAGAACTGAAAGATGATGATTTAGAATGGGATTTTTATCGTGCATCTTCTCACGGGGGGCAAAATGTCCAAAAAGTATCTACTGCAGTACGGGTAAAACATATTCCAACAGGAATTGTTGTCTCTTGTCAGTCTGAACGCTATCAAGCACAAAATAGAGAATATGCGCTAAAGCTATTAAAGGCAAAGCTATGGGCACGGCATCAAGAAGAAATGCAAAAACAACAACAGGAATTAAAAGGAAATTATACTGCCCCTTCCTGGGGAAATCAGATAAGATCATATGTACTGCACCCGTATCAAATGGTTAAAGATCTTCGTAGTAAAACAGAGACAGGGAATGTTGACTCTGTACTTGATGGGAATATCGATATATTTATAGATGCACAACTTAAAGAAAATTCTTAAGAATTTTCTAAAATTTCAAGTTCCAAATAACAAATTGCAAAATTAGAGATATATCGTGATGTTTAAAAAATGCTCATTTGGAGTTTGGATATTGGTGCCAGAAATAGTTGTAAATTACTGGCAAATATGCTTTACTAAAGTGTGAATATGGACTCAAAAGAATCACTCGTCCATGAACTCAATACTGAATCAACAGGCGTTGATATGAATAAAAGTGTCATAATTGCTTTTGCTTTGTTCGTGCTACTCGGTATCGGGTCAGGATTTATTTTGTCGAATGCACTTAGCTCTACATCTTCTTCACCATCAAGGTCATCTGAATCGATTACTACCAATGGAGTAACAGTAAAGAAAGGTGACACGATTGGATCAGATGCGAATGAATTTAAAGATAATGCAGAAGGGGTATTACGTGAAGGCGGTATTGATGGTGAAGGAGCATATCATTTAGAGCGTCCTGGAGGAGAATCACAGAATGTATACCTTACCTCATCTGTTCTTGATCTTACTCCTTTTATTGGGCGACAAGTAAAAGTATGGGGCCAGACTCAATCAGCACAAAGTGCTGGATGGCTCATGGACGTAGGCAGGTTACAAGTACTAGATTAGATAGATTGTTACATTGTTATTCCTCAGTTTTACTGAGGAACTTATTGTTAAATTGCTTCATTTTAAAATCAGCTTAACAATAGAGCAATTAAGCAATAGAACAATAATTATCATGATTCAATTTACAAACGTAACCAAAAAATTTGGTAAAGATTTTACCGCAGTAGAAGATATTTCCTTCTCAGTTGAGAAGGGTGATTTTGTATATCTTGTTGGTCCTACCGGAAGTGGAAAAACAACAGTATTTCGTATGATTATTCGTGATTTGCTCCCTGAAAGTGGCGAAGTAGTGGTAGGAGAACTGAATATTGCAAAAATATCAGGCAGTAAAATTCCTCAACTCAGACGTGTAGTCGGAGTAATATTCCAAGATTTAAAATTACTCATGGATCGTACTGTTATGGAAAATGTGATCTTACCTCTTCAGTTTGCTGGTATCAATGAGAAAGATGCAAAAAGGCAGGTAGAAGAAATTCTTTTACAAGTAGGATTGTCAGAGAAGAAAGACCAATTTCCGCTGCAGTTATCAGGTGGTGAGCGACAGCGTGTTGCGATTGCCCGTGCCTTAATCTTTAACCCTCACATCCTTCTTGCTGATGAGCCTACAGGGAATTTAGACTCTGAAACATCGTTTCAGATTATTGATTTACTAGAAAGTATCAATAAGCGTGGCACGACAATTCTTATGACTACTCATAATAGGGATATTATCGAGAAAGCTAAGCAGCGGGTAATTACTATTGAGAAAGGGAAAATTGTCTCAGATAAACCGGCAAGTAATAAAAAAGAAACATCAGAAAATAAGCATGCGCAAAAGTCTGAGGTTGAAGACCATCCAACAAAAGAGCATCATACAAAAGAAAGCAAAAAAGATGCGTCTGCACCAGTAGAGTCAAAAGACGGAAAGGAAAATCATGAAACACATTAAAACAGCAGGAAAATATATTAGACGTTCACCTTACCAAGCATTATCAGCAACAATGATAATGACGCTGACTTTTTTTGCAATATCAATTTTTGCAGTACTTACGGTAATTTCAGTTAATCTTATTAACTACTTTGAAACGCGTCCTCAACTCACTGTCTTTTTTAAAGATACTGCAGAAAATACGCATATAGAACAATTAAAAGCTCAGCTGGTATCAACTGGGAAAACATCACAAGTTACCTATATCTCAAAAGAACAGGCACTAGAAATATATAAAAATATTAACAAAGATGAACCTGAGCTTGTTGAGCTCGTTACCGCTGATATTTTGCCTGCTTCACTTGAGGTCCAAGCACAAAATCCTGAAGACCTGAAAAGCCTTGCAGGAGTGGTGAGTACCTCAGAATTTGTAGATAGAGTTATCTTTCAAGAAGAAATTGTTGATACATTAATTTCTTGGACCAATGCATTGCGATTGGTGGGATTAGGAATAATTACAATACTTATAACTGTCTCAGTGTTTGTTATTGTGACTATAATTGGTATTAAAATCACAGCCAGAAGAGATGAAATTGAGACTATGCGGCTTATTGGTGCATCAAATTGGTTTATTCGTACACCATTTATAGTTGAAGGAGTAATGTATGGCACAATGGGAGCAATGATAGGCTGGTTAATTTCCTATGGAATCTTATTTTACTCAACACCAATAATTGAGTCGTTTCTTAAAGGTGTACCAGTGTTTCCGATTGCGCCACTTATCATTGTACAGATCTTAGGGGTAGAGCTCGTTGTCGCATTAGTGTTAGGGGTTTTTGCCAGCTATATAGCAGTACTTCGGTACTTAAAATAAGTTCCTATGCAAAGATTCAATCACTTATTTACTTTTATCCATAAAAGGACATCGTATACTGCTCGTACTGCGAGTTTTATACTGATTGCTGTACTTGCACTTTTTACTGTTCATTTAAATACTATCTTTGCACAGACTCCTACTATAACAACTACTCCGACTGTAACAACTACACCTACACCTACTGAAAAGCCAAATAACGATAAGAAAAATGAGTTGGAGAATAAGATTAAAGAATATGAGGAAAAGATTTCCGGACTTCAAGATCAGGCACAAACACTCGATTCACAAATTAAATTAGTTGATAATCAAATTGCAATTTCAGAGCTGAGAGTTCAAGAGACAGAAAATAAGATTGCACAACTTGAAGATGATATTGAGGTTGCGAAGAGTAAAGTACTGGGACTTGAGACAAATATTCAAACTGTATCAAAAGCATTAGTTGAACGCGTTTCTGCAACATATGCCTTGGGGAAAATTGATCCTCTTCAGATGTTGTTGTCTTCTGATACGATCTCAAATTTTCTCACACGTTTGAAATATCTTGAGGTCATGCAGTTATATGATAAACGTCAAATTTATGCTGCAGAACAAGCAAAAATTACTTATGAACAAGAGCAGTCACTCTTTGAAGCAAAACAAAAAGAAGCAGAATCTCTTCGTATACAACTTGCAAAATATAATGAACAGTTAGAGAGTGAAAAAAATAAAAAGAAAGATCTTTTGATTGCGACAAACAATGATGAAAAAAAATATCAAAAATTACTCGCTGATGCGAGAGCGGAGTATGAGTCAATTCAGGGAATTATCGCTGGAAAGGGTACTGAGACAAAGGTTGGACCTGTAAGTGAGGGGGAAAGAATTGCGTCAATTATCCAAGGTGCGTCCTGTAATTCAAGTGGGACCCATCTGCACTTTATCGTAAGAGCAGGTGGAACTTCACAAAATCCATTTAACTATCTTTCTTCTATTGATCATACAAATACTACTGGTGGAGATCCATTTAATCCATCAGGTTCGTGGAGCTGGCCGATTGAACCGCGTATACAATATAATCAGGGATATGGGGAGACTTGGGCTGTTAGGAATACATGGGTTGGAAAAGTATATCGTTTTCATGATGGTATAGATATTGGAACAACAGGATCTCAGACAGTTCGTGCAGTCAAAAGTGGAACATTATATCAAGGAAGTTACTCTGGTTCAGGTGGGTGCCGTCTTCGCTATGTAAGAGTTGCTCATGATGAAGGTGGAGTCGATACACTATATCTCCACATTAATTATTAATACGGTCTGTTTATCGACAAATCTCTATAACTGAATCTTTATGTACAATACATTAAGATTCTCCATATGCGGTATGCAATTATTACTGCGTGCCTAATTATTTTTGGATTTTTATCCGTATCTCAAATCTCGGCCCAAATTCGTATTAATGAATTTTCCTCAGCAGGTTCAAGCGATTGGATAGAGTTGTATAACGAAAGTGAAGAGGAAGTAAATTTAGCTGGATTTGTTCTTGAGGATAACAAAGCACATAAAAAAGACTTAGAAGGGCAAATTGCTGCAAAAGGATTTATAGTGATTTCATGGAGTAATCTTAATCAAGATGTAGATTCTGTTATTTTAGTTGATACTGATGGAAATACAGAAGAGATCAAATATGGAACAGATTCCTTACGAGCTCCTTTAACAGGACAGTCAGCAGGACGTACAATTGATGGTGCAGGAGAATGGGTAATATTTACTAATCCATCAGAAGGAAGTAGTAATATAGGAGGAACTGTTTTTCAAACTCCTACTCCAACTCCAACTCATGCACCAACACCCACAAAAACCCCTACTCCAACTAATATGCCAACACCGAATAAAGAACCGACTGCAACAAAAATCCCTACTGTAACGAAATCAATGCCAACAAAGACTCTCATTACCACCCAAGAATCAGAAGAAAAAACAAGTTCTGAACCTGCACTACTGGGAACATCAGATATCAATGAATCATCAAGAATAATAGGGAAAGAAAAAAATGAAAATGATAGTGAGGTCAAAACACTGGGTGCAACAGATAGTAGTGTTAGTGGATTTGCTATGATAGGAGGAAGTGTCCTTCTGCTTTCTGCCTGTGGTATACTGCTTTGGAGAAAATATAAATATGGATTTTCTCCATAAATTAAAACGTTAAAAATCAAAATGCAAGATCACAATTCAAAAGCCAAAATTATTACAAATTCTGATGAAGAAACTATTGATGCGGGAGAGAAATTTGCAATGACATTGCAAGCAGGTGATATCGTGTGTCTGTACGGTGATTTAGGCGCTGGTAAAACAACGATTACGAAAGGTGTGGCTCGCGGTCTTGGGGTAAAGGATCGCATTATATCTCCAACGTTTTCTCTCGTGCGCCAGCATGAAATAGATAATAAATTAATTAAAACTTTTTATCATCTGGATTTATATCGGTTGGAAAATGAGGATGAAATAAAAAGTATTGGAATTGAAGAGATCCTCTCAGATCCTCAAGGAGTAGTACTTATTGAGTGGGCAGAAAAAATGAATAATTTACTTCCTAAAAAAAGGAGAGAAATACGAATAGAAAATATAGATGAAAATAGAAGAGAAATTACTATTTTCAATTAGATATCTAATCCCTCAGATTTATTATTTTCTCACTTTGATATACTTCAAATATGAAGAAAGAAAAAATTATTGAGCAAACAGCGCAATTCGTAAAAGAGAAACTTACAGGGGAAGGATCTGGTCATGATTGGTGGCATATCTACAGAGTTTGGAAAATGGCATTACATATCGCAAAAAATGAAAAAGCAGATTTGTATATTGTAGAACTTGGCTCGTTGCTACACGATATTGCGGATTATAAATTTTACAATGGAGACGAAACGATTGGTCCTAAAGCTGCAAGAAAATGGTTGGTAAAATTAGAAGTAGATGAAAAAGACATTAACCAAGTTATAGAAATCATAAAACATATCTCGTTTAAAGGTGCAAAAGTCAAAAATTTAATACAATCGCTTGAAGGAAAGATCGTGCAAGATGCTGATAGACTTGATGCAATAGGTGCTATTGGTATCGCAAGAACTTTTGCCTATGGTGGATATTCAGGGAGAGAAATATATAATCCGACTATTAAACCTACTCTTCATTCAACATCTGAGCAGTATAAGAGCAATACTAGTCCTACTCTTAATCATTTTTATGAAAAATTATTGTTACTCAAAGATTTAATGAATACAAAGACTGCGAAACAAATTGCATATGAAAGACATTTGTTTATGGAAGATTATTTAAAACGATTTTATAATGAATGGGAAGGAAAAAAATAAAGTATTTTTGATGTCAAATAAAAAAATATGAAAATTGCAATTGGGACATTAAGTAAAAGAAAAGCTGCTGTTGTAAATAAAGTATTGAAATCTTTTCGTGGGGACTCAAAAGTTTCAATCACTCCCTATCCTTCAAAATCTTTTGTTCCTGAAACTCCATGGGATAAAGAAACATTTCTTGGTGCAAAAAACCGAGCGCTACAATGTAAAGAAAATATAAAAGAAGTTGAGTATTCTATCGGTCTTGAAAGCGGATTAGTAGAAAGATACGGGCAGATTTTCGAGGAAGCGTGGGCGTGTGTTGTTACCAAGAATGGAAAAGAATACTATGGATATTCAAGCGGCTTAAAACTTCCTGAATTTATTATTAAGAAAATGGATGAGATGAACCTTCCTCATTATAAAATAATGGATATATTGGATAGGGAAGAAGGGAGATTAAACAATGATGATACATGGGGTACCTATTCTGAAAAAATGCTAATCCGAGATGTAAGTCTTGAAGAGGCACTTCGTAACGCATTTGTACAAATACTTTCTCCAAAAAAAAGCTATTATCATAAATAACATGTTATTATGTATATATGAAAAAATTATGGTTTAAGAGAAAGTATTTTGGGTGGGGCTGGTACCCTGCTTCATGGCAAGGTTGGTTAGTAACGTTGGTGTATGCTGCACTGATTTTTGCATTTTCATTTACAGTTGATGAAAATGCTCCTCTAAAAGAAAATGTGTTTGCGTTTTATCTTCCGGTCGTTTTACTTACGATCATATTTATTCGTATTGCCTATAGAACCGGAGAAAAGCCAAGATGGCAATGGGGTAAACCTAAAAAAAACCGATAATTTTCTGTTCTCAGGCCAAATCTGGTATAATATCCTATATATGTCAGATGAGATGCAGAAAGCGATAAAGATTTTAAAAACTGGCGGAATTGTTATTTTCCCAACAGATACTGCATTTGGCATAGGTTGTCGTATTGATAATGCAGAAGTAGTAAATAGACTTTTTAATATCCGCAAAAGACCTGATCACAAAGCTTCTCCAGTGCTTGTTTCTAGTATTGAAATGGTAGCACAATGGGTTGATGAGGTTCCTCAGCACGCGCATAAGCTTATGCAGAAACATTGGCCAGGTGGACTTACCATAGTTCTAAAAAGTTCCACTGATAAAGTACCGAGTCTTGTAAAAGGTGGTACTGATACTTTAGGTGTACGCATGCCAAATCACAAAGAGATGTTAGAAATTGTAGCAGAGGTTGGAGTTCCAATACTTGCTTCATCAGCAAACTTTGCTGGCGCAAAGACGCCTTTTTCTTATGAGGAAATTGATCCAAAACTGGTGAAACTTGCAGATTTTGTTCTTTCCGGAGAGTGTAGTGTAAAAGAACCGTCAACAGTTATTGATGCCACTGTTACTCCAGTTAAAATGTTAAGAGAAGGAGCAGTAAAACTCCAAGAGTAGTGTATGGTTGATAGTTTATGGTTTATAGAAATCAACTTACTATCTGAGAACTATTAACTATGGACCCTTATCCATTAACCATGAACAAACTATACATAGATACACGGGATAATAAAAAAATTATTATTACAGTCACAAAAAACGGACAAGAATTTACTGTAGAGTCAACTCCTGAAAATTCAAAAGCTGATGTTGTGTTAAAGCTGATTGAAAAAGCATGTCAGAGTGCAGGAATTACACTACAAGAAATCCAAAGCATCTATTGTGAAAAAGGTCCTGGTTCATTTACTGGTTTGCGAGTAGGATTTGCAATTGCCAATACTCTTTCACTTGCACTTTTAGTCCCACTCAATGATAATAAAATAGGAACGGTTGATACCCCAATCTATTCCTAATATATGAGACGTATTACCAAACAGTATTTTACTCCTCACGAGCATAACAACTTCAGATCAAAATTACTTCATCATTCAAGTCTAATTTTATTCGTTCTTCTACTATTTATATCCAGTGTTTCAGTTAATTTTTTGCATACTCGCCATCCTGGTGTATTGGGCATATCATATTCAATTTCTCAACAAGAATTACTTGATCAGACAAATCGTGTTCGTCAAGAACATGGATTGCAGCCCTTACAACTGAACGACTCCTTAGTTTCTGCAGCTAATGGAAAAGCTCAACATATGATTGCGAATAACTACTGGGCGCATTTCGCTCCGGATGGAACATCGCCGTGGAGTTTTATTAAAGGAGCAGGGTATGGATATGTTTTTGCTGGTGAGAATCTGGCTAAGGGATTTACTGATTCACAGTCCATTGTGAATGCATGGCTTAACTCACCTTCTCATCGTGATAATTTACTTTCTGATAAGTATAACGATATTGGATTTGCCATTGTAGAAGGATCACTTGAGGGGAGTGAGACAGTACTGGTTGTACAGTTGTTTGGTGCACAGGATGTACCTGCACCTACTGAACAAACAATTGCACGTATCGTAACAAACACTCCTACTCCCACACCAATTCCTGCAGTTGCACTCCTACCATCTGCTGTCCCAACTAGTATAGCTACTATACCTGCAAAAATTATAGAAGAAAAAATTGAGACACAGCCTCTTGTAGCTATTGAAATACCGATTACGCGGATTACTCCATCATTTCTTGATGCAAGCGTTGAAAACTTCCCAGCAATCAATATTAGCTCATTAACTCGTGCAATACCGATGATAATTGTTAGCCTACTACTTATTGCGCTTACAATTGACTTTATTATTGTTAAACGCCGTAAAATTCCACGGCTTGTAGGACATAATTTAGATCATATTATGATTTTGGGTATGTTTTTGTTATTGTTAATATTACAGCGATTTGGATCAGTCTTATAACTATGCGTAATCCTACCTTTCATCATAATGCATACTACTTTTATCAATTTCTGGTGTTTTTACTTGGTTTCTGTTTTATGTATATATTTCGGAGCAATGTTGCTCTGCAATTCATGATGTTGGTTTTTGTATTGCTCTCATATATTGTCCTTGGTTTTATTCATCATCAACTCAATCATGATTTAAAAGGAAAAATTGTGGTAGAATATATCTTGATAAGTTCGATTGTCCTTGCAGCATTTTTATTCTTTAATGCAGGGAGGATATAATAAAAACATAAAATATGAAAGGTTTTATACTTGCTGGAGGTCTTGCAACTCGTCTTCGTCCATTAACGTGGGTTACCAACAAACATCTACTTCCTGTTTATAATAAACCCATGATTTTCTATCCACTTGAGTCTATGCGAAAAGCTGGAATTAAAGAGGTACTTATTTCAAGTTCACCTCATCATGCTGGCATGTTTACCGATTTACTGCATGCAGGAGAAATGTTCGACATGAAGCTGTATTATGCAGTTCAGAAAAATCCAAAAGGCGGAATCGCAGATGCAATTTTATTAGCAGAAGAATTTGTAAATAACGAAAAATTGTTAGTCATTTTAGGGGATAATATTTTTGGTCATGATTTATCAAAGTCAGTTGAAGATTTTAATCAAAAATCTCAAGGTGCAAAGGTATTTGGTGTCGAGATGCCAACTGAATCAAAGCAATATGGTGTTATAGAGATGGATGAGAATGGAAAAGTTATATCGATCGAAGAAAAACCAGAAAATCCAAAATCAAATATTGCACAAACAGGGATATATATGTATGATGAGCATGTATTTGATCAAATCAAAGGATTGTCACCATCTGCCCGAGGAGAACTTGAAGTAACCGACCTTAATAATTTTTATGTCAAAGACGGCACTTTAGATTGCGAATTAATAGATTGGTGGATAGATGCAGGTTCATCACATGATGAACTGCTTCGGGCAAATATGATGGTTGCTCAAAAAATAAAAGACGGAGAACTTAACGGAGACGTTTCAGCATATCTACAGAGAGAATAAATATGGAACAAAATCTAATACATGGAGTAGAAGTAAAAGAACTAGTTCGTCATCGTGATGACAGAGGTTTCTTTGAAGAGCTTATCAGAGTAACAGATCCTTTTTTTGCAGAGGGATTTGGACAATTATCACGCTCAATGATGTTCCCAGGAGTGATCAAAGCATGGCATATTCACAAAACGCAGGTTGATTGGTGGTATTGCGGGAAAGGAACATTGAAAGCTGTATTGTACGATAAGCGCGAGGATTCTCCGACATATAAGCAATTAAATGAATTTACTATTGGTGAAAATGGAGAGGATGTAATAATAAAAATTCCACCTGGGGTTGCGCATGGATGTAAAGTAATGGGAGATACTGCAGAGCTGTATTATGTAACATCAAAAGTGTATGATCCAGAAGAGGAAGGAAGAATCGAGCATGATGATCCAGAAATTGGATATGACTGGTTAAAACGTCCTCCGATTAAATAGTTCGGTTACGATGACAAAACTTCTATCACGAAAATCTATTTTCCAAGCAAAATTTTTTACAGTTTCTGAAGATGAACTCACATTACCTACCGGTAGTAAACGGACATATCACAATGTAAAAAGAGACGCGAATGTATCAGTATTTCCAATTGATGAAGATTATACAATCTATCTTATTGATCAATACCGATATCTTCATCAAGGGCGTTTAATTGAAGCTGTTGCTGGTATGATAGAGGGTGAGTATACTCCTTTAGAAACCGCAAAAAAGGAGCTTAAAGAAGAGGTCGGTATGAAGGCGGAGACTTGGACTGAACTTGCTACTATTAAAGCTGCAGGAAGTATCATAACTTGGGACCAAATACTTTTCCTGGCAAAAGGCTTAAATTTTGGAGAACAAGAGCTTGAGGAATCAGAAAATATTAAACTCATAAAGATGTCACTTGATGAAGCGGTTGGTAAAGTCATGCAAGGCGAAATTAACACTGGATCCACAGTAGTTGGTATACTTATGATTGATAGATTACGACAAGAAGGGAAATTATGAAACTGTTAATTACCGGTGGAGCCGGATTTATTGGATCAAATTTTATTCTATATTGGATGCGAAATCATCCTGAGGATATTATCGTTAATTTTGATAAGCTTACATACGCTGGAAATTTGGAGAATCTTCGCGAAGTTGAACAGAATTCAAATTATTCTTTTTTTCATGGTGATATCTGTAATCCATCAGAAGTTGCAACTGCGATGCAAGGAGTTGATACGGTCGTGCATTTTGCAGCAGAAAGTCATGTTGATCGGTCAATTCTTGAACCGGCTGCGTTTGTACAGACCAATGTTGTTGGTACACAAGTATTATTAGACGCAGCATTAAAAGCTCAGGTAAAGCATTTCCATCATATCTCAACCGATGAAGTATTCGGAACTCTTGAAATAGACTCACACGAGAAATTTACCGAAAATACTGCCTATGCTCCTCGAAGTCCGTACGCGGCAAGTAAAGCAGGATCAGATCATCTAGTACGGGCGTATCATACAACGTATGGATTACCAATTACTATTACTAACTGTTCTAATAATTTTGGACCATATCATTTCCCTGAAAAATTTATTCCACTTGCAATTACCAATCTTTTGGAAGATAAAAAAATTCCTGTATATGGTGATGGTATGCAAATTCGTGATTGGCTGTATGTCGAAGATCATTGCCGTGCAATTGATCTCGTACTGCAAAAAGGGACAGTTGGCGAAACATATTTAGTAGGCGGAATGATGGAGTTGATACCTAATATTGAGGTTGCAAAGAAAATTATTGCAATACTTGGCAAAGATGAAAGTTCCATTGAATATGTGAAGGATCGGCCAGGACATGATAGAAAATATGATGTTGATTGGACAAAGATAAAAAATGAATTAGGATGGGAACCCAAATATACATTTGATGAATGGCTGAACAAAACTGTTGAGTGGTACAAAGATAACACGCAATGGTGGAAAAAAGTTAAGTCAGGAGCATACCAAGATTATTACAAACAGCAATATGGAGGCAACGCGTGAAAGTAGGAGTTATCGGTTCAACTGGTTTAGTTGGATCACGAATTATAGAGTTGCTTTCAAATTCTTATTCATTCACAGAGTTTAATGCCTCAACAGGAACTGATATTACTAATCCAGACACCCTCGGGGCATTTGCCAATGATCCGGAAATAGAGTTGGTTATACTCCTTGCTGCTAAAACTGATGTTGATGGATGTGAGCAAGATAGGGCACTGGGAGAGGAAGGTGCAGCATGGAAGATTAATGTACAAGGTGTACAAAATGTTGCACAAGTATGTAAAGATACAGGGAAAAAATTACTCTACGTATCAACAGATTTTGTATTTGATGGAGCAAAGCTTGAAGGGGAAGAGTATAACGAGAACGATATTCCTAATCCAGTCAACTGGTATGGGTATACAAAATTAAAAGGTGAGCAGGGAGTGCAGGAAAGTGGTGCTGCGTATGCAATTGTGAGACTTGCATATCCGTATCGTAGCAACTTTGAAAAGAAAAAAGATTTTATGCGAGCGATTAAGAGCAGACTTGAATCAGGACAACAGGTAACTGCTGTCTCAGACCATATTTTTACCCCAACTTTTATTGATGATTTTGTCAGCAGTATCGATGCAATTATCACGCAAAATGTATCCGGAATCTATCATGTAGTAGGAAATGAATATAAAACTCCATACGAAGCAGCACTCAAGATAGCTGAGGTATTTGAGCTTGATGCTTCACTTATATCGCCTACGACCAGAGCTGAGTATTTCGCACAGAAAGCTAATCGGCCATTTAATTTAGCGTTAAATAATGATAAAATAAGAGCCTTGGGAGTTAGGCTAAAATCCTTTGAAGAAGGATTAAAAGAAATAAAAAACCAAATAACAAACTCCAAATAACAAAGAGTTCGTTTTTCAAAATACTATTTGGGATTTGATAATTGGTATTTGAAATTTAACCATTTATGACAATAACATTTATCGGACATGGCTATGTAGGGTTGGTTACCGCGGCTGTATTTGCAGACCTCGGAAATACCGTGTATGTAATAGGGCATACCCCTGAAAAAATAGAAAACCTTAAAAAAGGAATTATTCCAATTTATGAACCTGGTCTTGAGGAGCTAGTCAGCAGAAATGTAAAAGCAGGTCGGTTGATCCCTACCCTTGAATACTCGCCTGCAATTACTGATTCAAGTGTTGTTTTTATCGCTGTGGGTACACCTCCAAAAGCTGATGGATCAGCTGATCTATCAGTGGTTTTCAGTGTTGCTGAAAAGCTTGCTCCTCATTTGAGCGGTCACACAGTGGTAAATGTGAAAAGTACAGTACCAGTTGGAACAAATAGAAAAGTACTTGATGTTATCAATGAGTTGAAACCAACTGGAGCTGATGTTGATATTGCCTCGGTTCCTGAATTTTTACGTGAAGGACAAGCAATCTCAGATACACAACATCCAGATAGAATTGTCATAGGAGTTGAGACGAAAAAAGCAAAAGATAAGCTTGTTGAATTACATAATCCTATTATTCGTGATAACACAGACACTCACCTCGTACTAACTAATATTGAAACTGCAGAAATGATTAAGTATGCTGCAAATGCATTTTTAGCTACTAAAATCTCATTTGCGAATGCAGTTGCTCAGTTATCAGAAATAGTAGGGGCAGATGGTCCTGATGTATTAGAGGCTATTGGTCTTGATAAGCGTATAGGACAGTCATTTCTTAACGCAGGTGCTGGATATGGAGGAAGTTGTTTTCCAAAAGATGTAAAAGCGCTGATTCAGATCTCCAAGAAAAATGGGTATGATTTTAAACTGCTTGAAGAAGTTGAGGAAATTAATAAAGACGCAATACATGGTATTGCACAAAAAGCTCAGGATCTCTTAGGTGATGTTAAAAATAAAAAAATTGCGATTCTAGGGCTTGCATTCAAACCTGATACTGATGATATGCGTGAAGCACCATCAATCACCATAATTAATTCATTGTATGAGAATGGTGCACAAATTAGTGCATACGATCCAGTTGCTATGGAGAACTCAAAGCAAATCTTTAAAGATAAAAATATTGAATTTGCTGATTCTGCATACGATGCAGTTAAAGATGCAGATCTTGTAGTTATCGTTACTGAATGGAATGAATTTAAACAGTTAAATGCAGCAAAAATGCTCAAACTTATGAAATCACCAAATATGGTTGATGGAAGAAATCTGTACGAACCTGAAAAAATGCGTAATCAAGGTTTTACCTATATTGGTGTAGGACGATGAAAAAAGTACTTATTACCGGAATTACCGGATTTGCAGGGAGTTTTTTAGCCGAACATCTTACTTCTTTAGGAAATCAGGAAATTTATGGGACATACCTCTCTGATTCTAGTTTAGATAATATTGCGCCACATAAAGAATCATTGCATCTTACTCAAGTTGATCTTACGGATGCACAGGCAGTAAACGATCTTCTTGTTACAATCAAGCCTGATGAAATATATCATTTGGCAGCACTTCCTTCACCAGCGGATAGCCATCAGAATCCATCACGCTATATTCATAATAATGTTGATGTACAGCTGAATATTTTAGAATCAGTGAAAAAAAATTCCTTGTCTTCTGCTCGAATTTTGATTGTTTCGTCTGCTGAAATATACGGGGCAGTTCCTCTGGATGCTTTACCGATTGATGAGTTAACTGCAATGCGGCCAAATAGCCCGTATTCTGTCTCAAAAGCCACTCAGGATCTACTGGGATTACAGTATTATCTTTCATATAAATTACCTATTATTCGTGTTCGGCCATTTAATCATATTGGTCCTCGGCAATCACCAGCATTTGTTGTTGCAGCATTTGCACAGCAGGTAGCAAGAATTGAGAAAGGGATGCAGGAAGCAAAGATTTCAGTTGGGAACCTGCAAGCAAAACGTGACTTTACCGATGTTCGCGATATGGTAAAGGCATATCAAATTGTGATGGAAAGAGGTATACCAGGAGAAGTATATAACATTGGTAGTGGGAGATCAGTCTCTATTCAGGAAGTATTAGACAAGCTGATTGCTTTATCAAATACACCTATGGAAGTAGTACAAGATCCTGCCCGTTTGCGGCCTTCTGATGTTCCTGATCTGGTTTGTGATATTGCAAAAATTGCTGAATTGGGATGGCAAAGCCAGGTTCCACTGGATGAAACATTAAAGAACACACTAGATTATTGGCGAGCAATTGTTTAGAATAGATAAGAATTCATGAAAAAAGCATTAATTACTGGTATTACAGGACAAGACGGATCATACTTAGCAGAATTTCTTCTTTCAAAAGGTTATGAAGTATTTGGAGTTACTCGTCGGACAAGTACTGTAAATTTTGTAAATATTCAGCACTTAGTTGATGAAAATAAAGTGACTTTACTAGCTGGTGATTTACTTGATCAGACATCACTCACAGAAGCTGTCGCAAAAGCTGAACCTGATGAAGTATATAATTTGGCTGCACAGTCATTTGTTAAAACATCTTGGAATCAACCACTCTTGACAGGTGAATTCACAGCACTTGGTGTAACACGTATGCTAGAAGCGGTACGTACAGTAAATCCAAAAATTAAATTCTATCAGGCATCATCATCTGAGATGTTTGGAAAAGTTACAGAAGTTCCACAGAAGGAAACTACCCGATTTCACCCAAGAAGCCCGTATGGAGTAGCAAAAGCTTACGGGCATTATATTACACTTAATTATCGTGAGAGTTTTGATATGTTCGCATGTTCTGGTATTTTATTCAATCACGAATCACCAAGACGAGGATTAGAATTTGTTACACGTAAAATATCAAATGCTGTTGCTCGTATTAGTTTGGGAAAGCAAGATAAGCTTGAATTAGGAAATACTGATGCAAAACGGGACTGGGGTTTTGCTGGAGATTATGTTGAAGCTATGTGGATGATGTTACAGCAAGAACAAGCTGATGATTTTGTTGTAGCAACAGGTGAGACACACAGTGTGCAAGAATTTGTTGAAAAAGCATTTCAATCAGTAGGTATAGATAATTGGCAGGATTATGTTCATACCAATAGTCCAGCATATATGCGTCCTGCAGAAGTAGATTTGTTAATTGGTGATGCAACAAAGGCAAAAGAGACGCTTGGATGGACACCAAAAACATCTTTTGATGAGCTTGTTGAAATGATGGTTAAAGCAGACGTTGAACGAGAGAGTACACGTGCATAAGTTCTCCTTGGGTGTTAACTATGACATATTTTACCCCCATGTCTTATTATAAATTGCATATCATATATATATGAAAGTTATTATAACCGGAGGTGCCGGATTTATTGGATCTAATTTATCAGAGAAGTTACTACGTGATGGTCATGAAGTTATCGTAGTTGATAATTTAATCACAGGAAGTGAATCAAATATTGAGTTACTTCAGTCTCACGCAGGTTTTTCATTTATTAATCATGATGTGAATCATCCATTGCCGGAAAATTTAACCGCAGATGCTGTCTTTCACCTCGCATCTCCTGCTTCTCCAAATGCAAAAAGTCCGCGAAGTTATATTGCGTATCCAATCGAAACACTACTTACCAATTCTCACGGAACATATCAATTACTGCAATTTGCACAAAAAAATAATGCAAAATTCCTTTTCACTTCAACATCTGAAGTATATGGAGATCCAGAAATATCACCTCAACCAGAGACTTATTTTGGTAACGTAAATCCTAATGGAGTACGATCAGTATATGATGAAGCTAAGAGATTTGGTGAAGCAATCTCATTTGCGTATTTAAGAAAATATAATGTGGATGTTCGTATTGTAAGAATTTTTAATACGTACGGACCAAATATGCAGCATGATGATGGACGTGTTATTTCTAATTTTATTAATCAAGCACTGCGAAATGAAGATATTACTATTTATGGTGATGGTAATCAGACACGAAGTTTTTGTTATGTCAGTGATATGGTTGATGCCTTGGAGAGAGCCCTTTTTTATGATGGTACAAAGGGTGCAGTAATGAATTTGGGAAACCCAGACGAACGAACTATAATTGAGATTGCAAGCTTGATAAAAGAATTGACAAATTCTTCATCAGAAATTGTGTATGAAGAGTTACCAGCTGATGATCCAAAAGTACGAAGACCTGATATTACCCGTGCAAATGACTTATTACAGTGGGAAGCAAAAGTGCCTCTGGAAGAAGGACTGGTAAAAACGATAGAATATTTTAAGAAACAAATATGAATGTAGTAATTGTAATTCCTACCTATAACGAAAAGGGCAATATCGAACGTTTAATAACAGTACTGCAAAATGATGTCTTTCCGAAAATAAAAAATCATAAGATGTCGATTCTTGTTGCTGATGATACCTCTCCTGATGGAACTGCTGACGTAGTTCGTGATTTAATGAAAAAATGGAAGAACATTGATCTTTCTATCGGTGAAAAAAAAGGTTTGGGAGCAGCGTATGTGAGAGGTATGAGTTATGCAATTGAACATATGAATGCTGATATCCTTTTTGAAATGGATGCAGATGGACAGCATCCACCAGAAAAAATTCCTGAATTTTTACAAAAAATAGATGAAGGATATGATTTTGTAATTGGTACCCGATATAGCGGTGGAGGTTCAATCCCTGCTAACTGGCCTCTTCAGAGAAAAGCATTTTCTGTTATTGGTAATATTATCATACGTACTATACTGATGCGTTTTTATATTCATGACTGGACAGGAGGATATAGAGCTATTCGGAAAGAAGTATTTTTGAAAGAGAAAAATAAAATAAAAAGTTTTAAAGGCTATACTTTCCAAGTAGCATTTCTTCATAAAGCAATACAGGACCACTATACGGTAACAGAGGTTCCTTTCAAATTTACTGACAGAACACTAGGTGATTCTAAAATTGCTGCTATTGAAACAATACTTGATATTTTACAGTATGCAATTGTTGAGCGAGTGATTGAACTGCGATATTCTCCTTTTACAAAGTATGCAATCACCGGATTTGTTGGGTATATTATTAATGCCATTTCACTTGAATTTTTTGCAGATATTGTAAGATTGCATCCGTTTTTTGCAGCAATACTAGGTGCAGAATTTGCAATAATATGGAACTTTATTGTAAATAATTCATGGGCATTTGCTAAACATAAAATTGAAGTTCCGACAAAAATATTATTAAAATTTTTGCAATTTAATCTTGTCTCTCTTGGTTCAGTGTTGATTAACTCAAGCATTATTTTCATTGCAACGCATCTTTTTGGGAATACTCCAACCGTTCGGCAAATTGCACTTATTCTTGCAATTGGCTTGTTCGTAGTTCCGTACAGTTATACAATGTATAATATATTTATATGGAAACGTTGGCGAATTTCATTCCTTTCAAGACTCCAGGATTTAGTAGGATAATGAGTGTTATTAAAAATCATTATCTGCTCATTGGAATTTTACTGCTTGCAGCAATCTCACGTTTGTATCGTATTGGTGATTATATGACGTTTTTAGGTGATGAAGGGAGAGATATGCTTGTAGTAATGCATATTCTTGCGGGAGATTTAACACTTCTTGGTCCACGTGCATCAGCTGGAGATTTTTTTCTTGGACCTTTCTATTATTATTTTATTACTCCATTTCTTTGGTTATTTAATTACAACCCTGTAGGGCCTGCAGTATTTGTGGCGATTATTGGTGTTTTAACCGTATATTTAGTGTATTGGCTAGCAAGTACCTATTTTAGCCGAAATGCTGGATTATTTGCCGCAGCACTGTATGCAGTGTCTCCTGTAGTCGTCCGATATTCAATGTCCTCCTGGAATCCGAATGTCGTTCCGTTTTTTACCATTTTGCTGATGATCTTTTTGTATAAAGCAGTAGAGCAAGGATCATGGAAAAAACTCGGAATCGCGGGTTTATTACTTGGAATTCTTATGCAACTTCACTATCTTGCAACATTTATCGCGGTTATCACTGCTGTTTTTGTCTTTATTGGTGTAATTCTTGTTAGTAAAAAAGACACTGTTATACAAAAAATTAAAAAATATATTGTGTATTATCTGTCAATTTTTATAGGATTTCTTATTACGTTTAGCCCTTTTATTGCATTTGAATTACGGCATGGATTTCCAAATATTCGTACAATTTTTGCTTTTATTTTTTCTCCTACGCTTAATAGTAGCGGTGGAGAACGAATACCTTTCTTTACGATTGTATTAGATGTTTTTTATCGAATTATAACGCGTGTATTTATATTTATATCTGAGAACAGTAACTGGAGTGAGTGGATGGTAACTCTGATATATGGGGTGGCAATTATTCTTGCATTGTATTCACTGTATGTTCTTTTTAAGACAAAAAATAAGTTATTTGTTCTATTAATGCTTGTCTGGTTATTAGTGGGAATATTACTTTTTGGTTTTTATAAAAAATCAATTTATGAATATTATTTTGGCTTTTTATTTCCTGTGCCATTTTTATTGATTGGAAATGCGCTTGGCTATCTTTCATCAAATACCTTGCTGAAAATGAACGGCAAATTGATTGTTATAGGCCTCTTTATTTTATTTATGGGAGTCAATATTTCTCAGTTACATGTATGGCACGAACCTAATAGGCAGAAAGAACAAATGCGGACAATTGCAGAGTTTGTGTTATCAAAAACAGATAATAAACCATTTAATTTTGCGCTTGTCACACCAGGAAATTCTGATCATGCATATCGTTATTTTTTTGAACTTCAAAATAGACCACCAGTTACCATTGAAAATGAGGTTGTAGATCCAGAACGTAATACTGTTACTGGACAACTACTTATTGTTTGTGAACATTCTTGTTCTCCGCTTGGTCATCCATTATGGGAAATAGCAGGGTTTGGAAATGCTCAAATTACAGGAGAATGGCAAGTATCAGTTGTAAAAGTATATAAATTAGTGCCTGAAAAAATAGAAGAATAACAAATTATTGTACACTTGCTCTAGGCTTAGCACTTAAAATATTCTTGGGGTATAATTCTTATCAATTCTTGTTAAAGAAATAGCAGTCTGACAATACAAAAACCCGATCTAAATTTTACTATTACATAAAACATTAGACCAGGTTTTTGGTATTAAAAAAGAAAAAATCCTATTCTGCTTTTCCGATCTTATACATCCCGGTTCCACAAACTGGACATTTTCCTTTCATCGCTGGTTTTCCATTTTTCATGGTTACTGGTTCAGCATTTGGATCTTCTCTTTTATCGCGACATTTAACGCAGTACATCATTGCCATAACTCAATTCACCTCCTCTCACTATAATCCCAATATACTCAATGGGAGACTATTATTTTCAATAAGAAGATAAATGATAGTGTTCACCGCAAAAAGAATTACTGAAATAGTAATACTTTTGCGCAGATCTTTAAGCGTATAAAAAGAAGAATTTTGTAGAATAACCGATTTGTTGACAAAGGTTTTGGGAGCAGGAGAAGTTGTGTTTACGGCAGAAAATGTGTAAGTAGGAGTACTATTTTGAGTAGTTCTATCTGGAGATTGTGAAGCTTTGCGTAAATCACTTGCTTTCTTTTCTTTTAGAGTCTTTTTCTTTTTACTCATGAGACAAAAAGTATCATATTGACAGATACCTGTCAAGAGGCTAGAATAAATTTTGCACCTATGATTTTGAGTCCAGAACTTGCGGTATTGATTCTTTTGATAGTCTGGCTACTCGTGTTAACGGTGTTTTTTTTACGGTTTTATTTATACTTCACACGCATATCTAAAAAAGGAGAAAAACAATCACTTATTGCAGTAATAGATGAAGTTTTGCGCTCGGAAAAAGAAAATAAAAAAGCAATTGAGCGAATTGATTCTGAGTATGCTACACTAAAAAAAGATGTGTCTTTTCATATACAGAAACTAGGATTACTTCGGTTTAATCCTTTTAAAGATACTGGAGGAGATCAAAGTTTTGTACTTGCGCTTGTAGATTCTCATGATAGCGGAGTGATCATTTCAAGTTTTCATACACGGGCAGGTACACGATGGTATGCAAAGAGTGTTGTAAAAGGCAAAGGAGTTGAACATACGCTGTCAGCCGAAGAAGAAAAAGCATTAAAGCAAGCTCGTATAATTGAATCAGCATAACGATATGAACACAAAGAAAATAATTATAATTGGCATAGTATTATATTTACTATCTACTGTATCTTCTTACTTTTTATTTGCTAACGTAATTGGTGGAAATATTATTCAAGCCCCAGTTCCTGAAGCAAAAATTGGAGCAGATGGAAATATTGTATTTGATGATTCATTACCTAAAACAGAGCCATGTCCGCTTAATGGAGCTCTGTATTCCAAACAGCAAAGACAATGGTGGGAAAAACACAGACCGCTTGGTATCATGGTTGAAAATTCAACAGATGCACGACCTCAATCAGGCCTTTCGTCAGCTGATGTGATTTATGAGGCTATTGCTGAAGGTGGAATCACGCGTTTTTTGGCAGTATATCATTGTCAGGATGCAGAATTTGTCGGTCCAGTACGATCTGCTCGTACCTACTTTCTTGACTTTATTTCAGAATATGGAAAGTACCCACTGTATGTACATGTGGGAGGTGCAAACTGTGACCCTTCAACTGGTTCTGGCTGTGCAAACGGGGCAAAAGCAGATGCATTGGGGCAAATCAGAAAATATGGCTGGAATCAGTACAATGACTTAGATCAATTTGGTGTTCCATGCCCAATTCTCTGTCGTTATGAAGATAGATTGCCAAATCGTGCAACAGAACACACAATGTATACAGGAACAACTAAGCTGTGGGATTTTGCAAAAAAAGAGAGAGGATTATCAAATAAAGATGCTGATGGAGATGAATGGAGTGATACATTTGAAGAATACACATTCAAAGATGATGCACAAACTTCTGCTCGGCCTGCTTCTCAGACAATCTCATTTAATTTCTGGGATAATTATGGTGACTTTTTAGTTGATTATAAATACGATAAAGCAACCAACACATATTTACGAACTAATGGTGGAGAGGCTCAAATCGACTTTAATACAAAGAAGCAGCTTGCACCCAAAAACGTTATTGTTCTATTTATGACTGAGTCACGTGCAAATGACGGATACCCAGGTAATCTGCATATGCTATATGGTACGAAAGGTAGTGGTGATGCTTTGGTCTTTCTGGATGGCAAACGAATTAACGCAACATGGCGTAAAGCTAATAGAGAGTCACGATTAGTGCTTATGAGCGGAGGAAAAGAAGTAGCATTAAATAGAGGGCAAATTTGGTTTTCAATAGTATCTCCTGATACTGATGTTGAGGTAAAATAACATACGAATAAATCGTATTGTGATTACCGAGTACTCGTTCTGAGTAAGAAATAATATCGCTTACATTCCTTATTCATATATGATGAAACGCAGTGAATTATAAGTATACGCTTTATTGAATAAATACTCGACTTTTCTCTTCAGAAGCAATATAATAGGCACAGCAAGATATATCTATGTTTGAGGATTTAATTACATCTAAAACACGAGTAAAGGTACTGTATTCTTTTTTTGAAACCCCTGAGGAAATGTTTCATGTACGTGAAGTTGTCCGGCGTGTTGATGAAGAAATTAACGCAGTGCGCCGTGAGTTGATTTTTTTAGAAAAAAAAGGAATCTTAAAAAAAGAGCCACGTGCTAATAGAGTATATTACTATCCTGACAAAAATTATCCATTTTACTATGACATCATCAAAATTATCAGTAAAAGCCGTGGAATAGGGGCAGACATTATAAAAAACAGAGTAAAACTGGGGAAGATAAAATTTGCGATGTTGTCCGGCAGATTCATTCGTGGTATTCGCCAGAGCCAGGAAGAAGTTGATTTATTGGTAGTCGGGACAGTTGTTCTGCCAGAGCTAACACTTCTTATTAAAAAAGAGGAAGCAAGGCTTAAACATGAAATAAATTATACAGTAATGACTGAGGAAGAATTTAATTTCCGAAAGAAGCGCCAAGACCCCTTTATTGCATCAATTATTTACGGAACCCGAGTGATGCTTGTGGGAGACGAAGAAACATTACTTATCTAAAATCGATATGAAACGTTCCCGATTATTTGTTGGCTTTATTTTGTTTTTTTCGCTTATACTCATGGTGCTCAATTCACCCTTTCAGTATACGCTTTCTATTGATCGGTCAACTATCCCGTTCTTCTCTGACCCAACACAGCAACAGCCACCAATTGAAATCCCTATTATCAAACCATATAAGCTAGGTCTTGATCTCCAAGGAGGGGTAAAACTTACGTATGATCTGAATATGGAGGATATTAATCAAGAAAACCGTGAAGATGCCCTCGAGTCAACTCGTAGTATTATTGAACAACGTATTAATGTTTTTGGAGTTTCAGAACCAGTAATTCAAACAATTAAAACAGGTAATGATTATCGTATTATCGTTGAGCTTCCAGGAGTGACTGATGTGAATCAAGCTATTGATCTTATTGGACGGACTGCACTGCTAACTTTTTGGGAACCATCAGATAAGGATCTTACCCCAGAAGAGGCTACATCTTCAGCATATCCGCTTGGTGCAACATTTTTTACTAATGGAAAAGTACCAGTGCAGACAAAATTGACTGGAAAAGATTTGGAATCAGCAACTGTTGGATTTAATAGTCAAAATGGTTCTACAGAAGTTGTGTTAAATTTTACCAATGAAGGTGCAAAATTATTTGCTGATATTACACGCCGGAATTTAGGGAAACCTGTTTTAATAGCCCTTGATAATGAGGTTATCCAAGCACCGACAGTTCAAACGGAAATTCCGAATGGACAGGCTTCAATTACCGGAGGATATACAACAGAACAAGCAAAAACTCTCTCGATTGCATTAAATGCTGGTGCTCTTCCAGTTCCGCTTGATTTGGTTGCGCAATCAAATGTCGGGCCGTCTTTGGGAATTGAATCATTAAAACAAAGTCTTTTTGCAGGAATATTGGGACTCGTGTCAGTTGTTCTATTCATGGTGTTTATTTATAAAAAGGAAGGACTCCTGGCGAGTCTAGCACTTCTTGTGTATACCCTTATCGTATTATTTATATTTAAAATTGTTCCAGTTACGTTAACACTTGCTGGGATAGCTGGTTTTATTTTATCAATCGGGATGGCAGTTGACGCGAATATTTTAATTTTTGAAAGAATGAAAGAAGAGCTAAGACTTGGCAAGACAAAAGCACAGGCAGTTGAACAAGGGTTCAGGAGAGCCTGGACATCTATTCGTGACTCAAATATTTCAAGTCTTATTACCTGCGTTATATTATTTTACTTTGGTACTGGTATAGTACGTGGCTTTGCGCTCACGCTTGCCATTGGAATTCTGGTATCGATGTTTTCGGCAATTGTCGTAACCAGAAACTTTTTAAGAGTATTTGATACAGCGTATATAAAACATAAAACCAAATCATGAACATAATTAAACGAAGAAGAATATTTTATGTAATATCAGCGGTAATGCTTGTGCCGGGAATCATATCTCTTATTTTTAATGGTCTTAATACAGGGATTGATTTTACAGGAGGCTCTCGTATGGAGCTTGCTGGGGTTACGAGACTGAATGCACAAGAGCTTGAGCAAACCATTGCTGAAAAGGCACCGGTTGTGTCTGTGCAAGAGACAGCGGATGGACAGTATTTAATTCGTACTGAGCCTATTTCTCAGCAAGATAGCGAAACTATAGTTGAGACAGTAAAAGCTAAAGACGAGGGAGTTAAGCAGTTAAGCTTTGAGACTGTAGGACCGACAATAGGCTCAGAAACGACACAAAAAGCATTCATAGCAGTTGTAATAGCTTCGCTACTTATAACAGGGTATATTGCGTATGTATTCAGAGAGGTATCAAAACCGTTAGCCTCATGGAAGTATGGAGCAGCAGCAGTTATCGCACTCTTGCACGACGTAATATTTGTTATCGGGGTGTTTTCAATACTCGGTGTTTTATTTAACGTAGAAATTGATGCATTGTTTATTACAGCATTGCTTACAGTTATGGGTTTCTCAGTACACGACTCAATTGTGGTGTTTGATAGAATCCGAGAAAAGCTAAAAAGGGAAACTCGTTTACCATTTGATGAAGTGGTAAATACATCATTGTTGGAAACACTCAATCGTTCTTTGAACACCTCAATTAGTACAATGCTTGTTCTCCTAACGTTACTTCTCTTTAGTGAAGGAGCGCTTCGATGGTTTATTTTTGCACTTTTTATTGGGGTAGTCTCTGGTACGTTTTCATCAATTTTCAACGCATCACCTTTACTTGTTACCTGGAATAATTGGGACAAAAACAGGAAGAAAAAAGAGAAGAAATAAGTATTAAATCGAGTTCGGTACAGTGTTAAAAAAATCTGCAATTTCTTTCCAAACAGTATAGTTTTCAATAGGATCAATCCCATCTTCCCAACACTCAGCAATCGATTTGTCTTGAGAAAATGAGAAAAATCTCCATGATAAAAGTCCTTGACCTTTGGGTTCATTTAGTACTATCCCTGATACCTGACCCTTGAATGTATTTACTGTAGTGCTAGATATGTAACAAAATACTTCCTCATATATTACTGTTCGATCTTCTTTTCCTTCCAGGAGGGTTTGAAAATTCTCTGCAGTAAACCATTGATTCACATATTTCATATATGGGCCAGGAAATCCATTTAGGGCGGGAAGGTGCCATGCTGCATCATTTACAATGAGTGGGTGTTGTAATTTTTCAAATGCAGATTTTGCTTTATGAACTGCGATCTCCTCTATAGATTCTGATTGAATCTCTACAAAATCAAAAGACTTCTTTTCAATTTCTATTCCGAGTGGATTAAGATTCTTTTGAGCAACATTTACTTTTTCTTGATTGGATGTGATGTAATATAGCATTGGTTATTATTTAGTACGATAAAATTGAGCGAGCTTCTTCCAATTTGTATTATGAATGAAAGGATCTTTTCCTTCAGAAATATACTGTGCAACTGATTTTTGATCATCAGACATTGTAACCAATTTCATTGTTGGGAGTCCTTCGCCTTTAATCTCTGTTAATAGTTTTCCTGTAAACTCTGATTTAAAAATTTTCATTGATGTTCTATCTATATAACAGAGGACATCTGACAACACAATTGTTCTATCTTTGAGATTTTTAGTAAGATTTAAGAAATCTTCAGATGTAAACCATTGATTCACATATTTCATGTACGGACCAGGAAATCCATTTAGGGCGGGAATGAACCATCCATGATCGGTTACGATGAGAGGTTTTTTAATTATTTTAAAGGCTTGTTGAGCTTTATCTCGTGCAATTTCTTCTATGGATTCTGATTGAATTTCAACCAGTTCTAAAGGGTGAATTGTTAATTCAATATTAAAGGATTTTAAATTATTCTGAGCAACTTCAGCTTTTCTTTTATTTCCTGTGATGTAGTAGAGCATTATTGTGAGAGTTTTTCGCGGACAAGTGTGCTTACAAAACTGCTGTCTGCTTTTCCTTTAATTTTTGGCATAAGTGCTCCCATTACTTTTCCCATGTCTTGCATTGTTGCTGCACTTGTTTGAGAAATTGCTTCGTCAACTAAAGTACGTACTTCTTCTTCTGAAAGTTGTTCTGGTAAATATCTCTGCAGTATCTCAAGCTCTTTTTTTTCTTTCTCTGCAAGTTCTGTGCGTCCACCTTTATCGTATAGTTCAATTGACTCTCGTCTTTTTTTAATTTCACGACCAACTACATCAACAATATCCTCATCAGTAGCCTCATATCCTGCTCCACCTTTTTGAATTTCATAATACTGAATCGCGCTCTTGAGCATACGAATAACAGAAAGTGTAGCAGCATCTTTTGCTACCATTGCTGCTTTCATGTCCTCAGTAATTCTTTCTTGTAACATATCCTTGTATATTACCACAAAACACAGAATAGGAACAAATTAAAGAATATACTATGCATATGTCAAAATTTAAAAAAAAATTTTGCAAAAAAAATAAGAGAACTGAAGAACACCTTGGCTTTATTGGGCTTATTACAAAACAATCCTTAAAACACGTCCAATATATCCACAATTACACACAATCTTAAATTAATCACTGATGGATCCAAGTTAAATATAAATTAAAAAAATTAATCAATTAATCACTTCGATGATTCGAATCATCGAAGTAGGTTAGAAAGGCTTTTTATCTTTTTGTAATTCTTTCTTTGCTGCTTTCCAAATTCCGCTTCCTTCTCCTCCTTGAGCCGGAAGACTTACTAATCCGGTAAGTGTTTTTGATATAAGTAATCTATTTTTCTCATCTTGTACTAGTTTTGCAATGAGTTTTTTGTATGCAGCAGATCCATTCTTACGTGCTCTATTTGCTTGAGATATTGTTCCTGTGCTTACTTTTAAAATATCTCCAATCATTTTATAACTATAACCTTTCTCTAGTAAAAATATAACGCTTAGTCTTTTTGCGAACATAATTTGCTCAGTGGGAGTAAAGAAATCAACAATGAGTTGCGATGCATCTTCCTTGTTTCGAATATTAAGTAATGTTTTTATAAAAAGTTCAAAAATTCGCTCGTGTGTAGCATTACTTATTGGATATTTAGATACCTGAGTCATAGTTTGTATATATAACACTTCAATGATTCGAATCATCGAAGTAGGTAAGTTTTGGTTGAGCTATGATTTGCTTACTTCGTGGATTCTTTTTAATAGATAATCACGAGTGTTTTTTGATAGGTCTTGGTCGACTTCTTCAAAAAGAGTTTGTAGAATTTCCCCAATTTTCCGGCCAGGTTTGAGATTCAGTTCTTGCATAATATCATTGCCATCAATTGCGAGATCGTTAATTGAAAATGGGGGGTTGAGCTCTTTTTCAATCATTTCTTTAAAACGCTTTAATCGCCAACTCTCAGCTGTTTTTGTGCCGCTTCCAAGTCTATCCCCAATTCTCAGATCTATCATATCACTGACATTTTCTATACCTACTCGTCTAATAAATCGTCTAATTGCGTGATCAGTTATCGTGTCATCGATTGAAAACATATGCCATCGAACTAGGATAAATATTTTTTCACGTTGTTTTTTTGAGAGCCGTAGTCTTTCGGTAATTTCATTTGCAATACGAGCCCCTACCACCTCGTGATTATGGAATATGATAAGTCCTTTCTCGTCAGATGCTGCAACATATGGTTTTCCAATATCATGGAGCAGTGCGGCAAGACGTACAATCGGGTCAGTTGATGGAGTGTGTTTGAGTGCAAGCACATTATGGGTAAAGACATCATGCACATGGTGTCGTCCAGGCCTTTCTTGTGAAAGACCTTTCCCTTTTTCAAGTTCGGGAATGATAAGTTTCAAAATCCCTGATTGGTCAAGTAAATTTATTCCATAATCAGGTGTATCACTTGCTAAAATTTTGAGTAATTCATCTCTGATCCGTTCCCAGGAAATATTTTGAATAGATGATGCATTCTTTTGTATTGCATTCCAGGTATTGTCTTCTATGGTAAAACCAAGCTGAGTTGCAAATCGTACTGCACGCATAAGACGCAGTGCATCTTCTTGAAATCGTTCGTGTGGATCTCTCACTGCGCGAAGTATTTTATTGGCAATATCTTCTTGTCCGCCAAAAGGATCAATGAGAGAAGTTGAAACTTGTGAGTTGAGTGTTGAGAATTGTAGAGCAATTGCATTACAGGTAAAGTCTCTGCGTGAAAGATCTTCTTCAATGGTTTTTCCCCAAGAAACCTCTGTTGGATGTCTATTGTCTTCATACTTTGACTCTGTGCGATACGTTGTAATCTCTATAAACTCTTTTTTTTCTTCATCCATAGGAACTTTTACAGTCCCAAATGTATTTTCGTAGTACGATGTGGGAAATAATTCCTGAATTTGCTCAGGAGTAGCATCAGTTGCCAAATCCCAGTCTTTGACAGGAATTTCCATAAGGATATTTCTCACACATCCTCCCACCAGATGGACAGAGAATTGATTCTCTGTGAATTTGGTAACAATGTCTTGTACTTTTTGTGGAATGTCCAATTTCATGATAATATAAGTAAGCTTAAAGCATAAAATGAACTTTTATTTCCAATTTTAGCTTTGCATTTTACACTTTACACTTCCAACCAAGTATATCATGAAACAATGGAACATTTTATATTCACCCTCTGATACTGCTGACTCTGTGGAGCCTTTTGATCTGCAGACATTTGTTGCAATACTTCTCCAAAATCGCAAGCTTGAAACAAAAGAGTCAATTGAATCATTTCTCCACCCGGTATTGGAAAATATAGAACTTGAAAAATTAGGTGTAAAAAAGAAAGAAATAGATGCTGCTGCAAAATTAATTACAAAAACTAAAGAAGAAGAAAAAACTATAGTTATCTATGGTGATTATGATGTTGATGGAGTATGTGCATCAGCAATTCTTTGGGAAACATTATATGGCAAATATAAAAAGGTAGTGCCCTATATTCCTCACAGGGTTGAGGAAGGGTATGGACTATCAATTGCTGGAATTGATAATGTTTTGGCAAAACATCCTGATACAGGACTTATTATTACTGTTGATAACGGTATTACCGCAACTGAGGCGATACAGTATGCTAAAGAAAAAGGACTACATGTGATTGTGACAGACCATCATACTAAGGGTGAACAATTGCCTGGTGCTGATGTGATTATCCATACTGATAAAGTATGTGGAGCAGGAGTTGCCTATGCGTTTGCAAAGGCAATGGACGGGAAAACAATTGACGAGGAAAAACATTTAGAGCTTGTTGCGCTTGCAACAATTGCTGATTGTATGCCTCTACTTGCTGAAAACAGGTCTCTCGTAAAATATGGACTTCAGGCTCTCAGCAAAACTACACGGATTGGATTACTTGAGTTGTTGATGGATGCAAAGATAGATAAAAATGTTCTTGATGTCTATCATGTTGGATTTATGATTGCTCCTCGACTCAATGCAACAGGGAGGCTTGCGTCTGCCATGGATAGTCTGCGGTTACTTTGTACAGGGGACGTACTTCGTGCTAAGATGCTAACAAAAAAATTGTCAGGTACGAATAAAGAACGACAAGAATTAACCTCTGATTTAGTAAACCACGCAAAAGCCTTGTACGCAAATGGAGATATAAAAAAAATTCTTGTTGCAGCAGATACAACATATAATCAAGGAGTTATTGGTCTTATTGCTTCAAAATTAACTGAAAACTATTATCGGCCAAGTATTGTTATAGCCATTGGTGAAAACGGTATTTCAAAAGGTTCAGCCCGGTCAATAAAAGGAGTGAACATAGTACAAGTGCTGCGTTCAGTATCTGATCACTTAGTACAAGTAGGTGGACATGAAATGGCAGCGGGATTTACGATCAAAACTGATAACATAAAAAAGTTTACTGATGCTATCACAGCAAGCTGCGAGGAAATAATCTCTGATAATCATCTACAGCGTACAATAACCGCAGATATGGAACTTCCGTTTGATTGCATCACGTATGATACCTATAAAGCAGTACAGCAGTTTTCTCCGTTTGGTATCGCAAATCCTGAACCTGCGTTTGTTACAAAACACGTGACTATTAAAGACATAAAGATGTTAGGAAAAGAAGGAAAACATCTGAAATTTATACTTGAGCAAGACTCTATTTTTTTTGAAGCATTAGGATTTGGATTTGGTACACATTTTGAAGGAAAGATAGGTGATACTATCGATGTCTTGTATACACTATCTTTTGATACCTGGAACGGAAAGAATAAAGTAGTGTTACGCCTAAAGGATATTCATGCCCATTAATCTGCAGCTGATTCGATAAGTGTGATCTCATGAGTTGTTGGGGCAGGAAATTCTTGAGTGTCTCCCTGTCCTAGCTGAGCTTCTTGAGTAGTTGTTTTTTGATATCGAGAATCAACAACAAATGGCAGTGCACCCATTGCTAATCGTTCTTCATCAGCTATTGTTAAAAATAGTGCAAGAGTTGTTTCTTTATCTGATCTCATCTCACATGCTTCAGTATTTCCTAGAGAGCATTCAGTAGTAGTTTCATTATATTTTTGTAGTGCATCATTCCATTTGCTATCCATACTTTCTACTGCCATTTGAATTAAGCTCTGTCGATGTGACTCGTCTTTAATGACTTCGTAACATGCAGTATATTTCTCACGAAAAGTATCAATAGATTCACTTCGCGCTATATCCAGTAATTCTGGATCACGGACTATTTCGTAATACTCTCTTTTAATTTTTTGATGTGTTTGTTTTAATCGTTCAGCCATATTTATTGCAAAAAAAAATCTCCCTTTCTTTATGAAGTGGGAGATTTGTAAAAATTACGAACTATGCAACAAAACCCCTACCTCATCTTGAGGACAAAGGAATTAGTATTCTGGTGCACGCAGCAATTCATAACCAAGTAAAATATACTCCTTTATCTGGTACTTGTCAATATGCTAAATTACGGTTAGAATACAGTATTGGAAACATATGGAACGAACAGTAATACATGATACGTTACAGAAAATTGGCGTAAAAGTGATGCTTTCCGGATGGGTGCAAACGGTTAGAAGCCATGGAAAAATTGCATTTTTTGATCTTCGAGATTACACAGGAGTTTTACAAGTAGGAGGTTTTGGATCAGAACTTGCTGCACAAATTGCCTCACTTAACCCACAAGATGCGGTACAGGTGGTAGGAATCGTTAAGGAACGTGATGAAAAATATATCAATCCTGATATGCCAACTGGTACTGTTGAGGTAGAGCTTGAAAGTCTTACCGTTATTGCAAAATCAGATACTATGCCGTTTGACATGGGAGGAAAAGAGCTAAATGTTGAGTTACCAACATTACTGGATTTCAGATCTCTCACATTAAAACATCCAAAAGTGCAGATGATCTTTCAGGTGCAAGCAGCATTAGCAGAGGAGTTCAGAAGCGCTGCCAAAGCGCTCAATTGTACAGAGATATTTGTTCCAACAATTGCGGCAGGAGCAACAGAAGGAGGCTCAGAAGTATTTTCTGTTGATTATTATGATCATAAAGCATTTATGACACAAAGCCCGCAATTGTATAAGCAAATAATGGTTGGAGTGCTTGAACGGGTATTTACCATTGCAAAGGCTTATCGGGCAGAACCATCAGTGACAACACGGCACTTAGCTGAGGCAACACAGATGGATATTGAAATAGGGTTTATCCAAAACTTTGAAGAACTGCTTGATGCACTTGAGTTTGTAGGTACTTCAATGATTAAAAATACTTCAGTAAAGTATCCAGAGATCTTAAAGGCGTATGGAGTTGAAACACCATTGGTTCCAAAAACAATACCTCGTTTGACATTACGGGAGGCACAGGAAATTGTAACGCAGCGAACTGGACGCGACTTATCTGATGAACTTGATCTAAATCCTGAAGATGAAAAAGAGATTTGTGTGTGGGCACGTGAAGAGCATAAATCAGATTTTGTAACCATTACCCATTTTCCTACAAAAAAGCGAGCCTTTTATACCTTGCCTGATCCGGAAAATCCAGAATATAGTCTTTCCTATGACTTATTATTTAGGGGATTAGAAATTTTGAGTGGTAGCCAGCGTATTAATAATTATAATGATTTGATTGAGGCAATGAAGAAAAAAGATGTAGATCCGAAAAATTTTGGAATGTATATGATGGCATTTCAATATGGAATGCCGCCTGAAGGTGGCTTTTCATTTGGACTTGAAAGACTTACAATGAAATTACTGAATCTTGCAAATGTACGGGAAGCTTCACTTTTCCCGCGAGATATGGAGCGTGTTGATGAAAGACTCTCAAAAAAAGAAGAAAAAACTGAAAAAAAAGATAAATAAAAGAGCAGCTCTTTCAAAAAAAGAGCAGCGTGTTCCATCATCTTCCACGGCAGAATCAATAAATACAGCGTTTTCACACTTTTTTTCCCGTCTGAAAAAACAATTTTTTTGGATTATTGCAGTTGTGGCAGTTGTGAACTTATTTCTTGGAATTTCATTAGTATATTTGATTGGAAAAATTGAGGAAAGTGTATTGCCTGCAAGTCATGATGATATGATAGTCCCTGATTTACCAGTTCTTTCGATTACTCCACAGTTAAACATAAGTGCACAGTCACTTATGGTATATGAAAAAGATTCGCGTGTCAGAGTTTTTGAGAAAAAAGGGTCGCTGCGATTTGCTCCTGCTTCAACGACAAAGATCATGACTGCACTTGTAGCGCTTGAAGTATATGATTTGGATCAATATCTTACTGCAAATGGAGTAAGTTCTGTTTTAGGTTCAAAAATGGGACTGGTTGAGGGTGAGCAGATACGAGTACAAGACTTGCTGTATGGGCTCATGCTTCCATCAGGTAATGATGCGGCGTTTGTCTTGGCTCAGAACTTTCCGGGTGGAAGAGCTAAATTTATGGAGCTGATGAATAAAAAAGCACAAGAAATGCGGCTTTATAACACATTTTTTGTTGATCCTGCAGGATTAGAAGATGGAAATTATACCACTGCATTTGATTTAGCAAGACTAGCTCTTTTTGCATTAGAGAATGAAGATTTTAAAAATATTGTTGAAACAAAACAGATAACAGTATATGACAAAACATTTACTTATGAACACCAGCTCGAAAATTTAAATAGATTGCTCTATACAGATGGAGTATTTGGTGTAAAAACAGGATATACGCAAGAAGCAGGGCAAGTACTGGTCACATCGTTTGAATCAAAAGGAAAAACTTACATTATTGTAGTGTTAAAAAGTGATGATAGATTTTGGGATACTGAGCAAATACTTACCGAAGTAGTACAGAAAGTTCAGTTAGAAACGTTTTGAGCTTGAGGTATAAATTCTCCTATTGCATCTACATATGCGGTAAAGTTCTTCCCGCTAAAGACATAAATTGGCATAACATACTGTGCCGGTATTTGCGGTATAAAGTATCCTAATTGTACTTCTGTGATATCTACTGTTCCTTCAGTATTTGTACCGAGTATATATGCATTGCCATTTTGCAGATCTTCAAATGCTTGTTGTGAAGTTTTCAGTGGATATGTGCTGTAATCAGTAGTGTTAACTGGAAAGTATGAGTATGTTCCCTGAATCACTTGTGAGCGTGCAGACCCAGCTTTGAGTATAAAAGTTTGATTAGATTCCTCAGAATTTTGATAGTAAATAGGAAGCGATTCAATAATCACACTTTCATCTGCTGTACGTCTATACGTAAAAGGGTCAACTTTTACATTAATGTGGTAGAGATTCAATTTTGCAAGGTACGATTTTGTAATGTCAGGTTCTGGAATAAGGTTTGTTCCATCAGAGCGAAAATATTCAACATCAAAATTTTTCTGATCAATACCCGCAGTATTTGATCCTAGTCTTTGTAAAAATGAAAGTGTCTCAGATATGATCCTATCTTCTGGTTCAAAACGGTGATTCTGATCTTCAAATCCAATTCCGGATGTAAATGAAAAATTTTTATATAATGTGTTGTAAGTTATTGTTCCACCTGCTGCATTGGTCCATCGATACTCATTAGGGCTTAACTGTACTTCTTGATTTAAGTTATATTGCAAACCCTCTTGGCTCACAATATCCCGGGTTTTTTGTAATGCAAGAAGGTCAGGTTCAGGCTGGACTGTTTTATATACACGAATTCTATCTGGAAATGTGGGTAGAGTACCAGTAGTTGTATTAATTTGATACACATAGCTTGGTTTGGAAGTTTGTAGTGGTAGTGTGCTCATTAATTCACCATATCTCATGTCCGGAGGAATAGCTTGAGGAGGATTTAGTACTCCATTCAGAAAAACAATTCCTCTATATGAGAAAAAAAGAAATAAAATTACAACAAATGCAATTGCTGCAATCTTTCCCCCTGTTCGTGTATGTTTAGTAATTTCTGCAAGTGAAATCATATTCTATTATTAGTTATTTGATTGGCTATAAACTATTAACTTATTACCCCTGTTCTATTGAGTATAGGTGAATATTGAGGTACAATTCAAGTGAGTTACTATATCAATGACTCAGAAGAAAAGGCAATTCACCTTTTCAAAATACTATGGAAAATATTTCAATAACTCGTACTCGTATTGCTCCAAGTCCTACAGGATATCCGCATATAGGTACGATTTATCAAGCACTTTTTAACTTTGCATATGCACATCGTTATGATGGACAGTTTGTGGTAAGGATTGAAGACACAGATCAATCACGTTTTGTTGAAGGTGCAGAAGATGTAATATTTCAAGCATTTGATTGGTTTGGGTTATCAGAAGATGAGTCTGTACGCAAAGGTGGTCCGTATGCGCCGTATCGTCAGTCTGAAAGGTTGGAGATCTATGCTCAATATGCTCGTGAATTAATTGAAAAAGGAGGAGCATATTATTGTTTTTGTACAAAAGAACGGTTAGATGAGATGCGTCAAAAATTGCAAGAGGAGAAAAAGCCACTTCGGTATGATAGACATTGCCGGAATTTATCGGCTGATGAGGTACAAAAAAATCTTACAGAGAACAAAGCATATGTAGTGCGCTTAAAAGTACCAGATAACAAAGATATTGTTGTGCGGGATGAAATTAGAGGAGAGGTTGTGTTTAATTCCAATGAGATTGACGAACAAGTATTATTGAAGTCAGATGGATTTCCAACGTATCATTTAGGAGTTGTTGTTGATGATTATCTTATGAAAATTTCTCATGTTGTTCGCGGTGAGGAGTGGTTAACTTCTGCTCCAAAACATATTATCTTATACGATTATTTCGGATGGGAAAAACCAAAATTTTATCATACTCCAGTACTTCGAAATCCAGATAAATCAAAGTTATCAAAAAGACATGGTCATACAAATGTTTCATGGTACCGTGAATCAGGATATTTACCAGAAGCAATTGTAAATTATCTGGCGCTTATGGGTTGGAGTCATCCTGAAGAAAAAGAGATTTTTTCTCTTAATGAATTTATTGAGCTGTTTGATCTTGCAGATATTAAGCCAGTTGGTCCTATTTTTGATTTAGTAAAGTTAACATGGATGAATGGTATGTATATAAGAGAGTTAGATGATACTGAGTTAAAGAAACGATTGGTTGATTATGACCCTGAAATAAATTCTTTAGACGGGCAACTAGTTGATGCATTATTACCGCTTACCAAAACCAGGATGAAAACGCTTGCTGAATTTAAGCCGCTTGTACTTCCTTTTATAGAAAAACAATCAGTTGAATTAAATGATACAGAACGTGAACATCGTATGGCACTTGCTACAGCTCTTTCAGATATTGGTGATTGGGATACCGATTCAGTCTTAGAAACACTGCGTACATTTACAAAAGCCAATAGTATTAATTTTAAATATTTGTATAAAATAATAATAGGAACTAACCAAGGACTTCCATTGGTTGACGTCTTTGTGATTTTAGGGAAAGAAAAAACAGTTGAGTTACTTAAATAAATAAGTTCACAGTTATTAGTCCTCGGTTCACCGTAGTGCTGGGAGTTATAACCGTGAACTGTGAACAGTGAACTTTCTTAATATGAATTTATCTAAAACAATTAAATCATTTACCTATGCCTTTGCTGGGTTTTCTCACATTTGGCGAGAACATCAGAATATCCGCTTTCATATTCTAGCTGCAGTGGCATCAATTGTTTTGGCGTACATTCTTAATATTTCTTATATAGAGTATTTAATAGTGTTAATTACTATCTTTTTTGTAATCATTTGTGAAATGATGAATACTGCAATCGAAGAGATGACGGATTTAATTACGAAAGAACATAAGAAAGAAGCAAAAATTGCAAAAGATGTTGCAGCAGCAGCAGTGTTTGTATCGGCAGTATTTTCAATTATTGTCGGATTAATTATATTCCTACCGAAGATAGTAGCACTACTGTTCTAAATTCCAATTTCCAAGCACCAAATCCCACATATAATATTATAATTTTATGTATTTGTGTTTTGTAATTTGAGATTTACGAGAAATGACTAATTTCTAGTTCTCTTCTCCTGTTTTACTTTGAGCAGAGGTGAGTGCAAGGATCTTTGAAAGCTCACCAGCTAGTTTTTTTGCATGATCACGACTCATACCAACTCGGGCAACTACATGAAACTGGTTGGTGGGTCCAACTTTTTGACATATATCAAGGGTTGTCCCATCCTCGTTAACATTAATATAAATCATGTCTGTATACAGAATTTTTGTAAGTTCAGGATTGAGATTGATTGACGTGTTTTTTTGATCGGCCATATATTACACCTCCTTTTTGAGTTTAGCGCTTAGTTTAAATAGTTATTCTCTAGATGCTTGTCTTGTAGCAATTTTTAACGTTCGATCAAGGAGTTTTTTTATTTGCAAAAGACCTTTCTCGTCTGTAAAGTTTCCGTTTGTATCAATTTTTTTATCTGTATTTCTGATAAATACTTCTGGGTAGGGGATAACATATGCATTTAGTGCTGCCAGTGCAACACGGAGATGCTCTTGTGCGCGAATGGTTCCTCCCATGCCATCAGTTGCGCCCATAACTGCAACGACTTTTCGTGCAAATGAATTTTTCCCTCGTGATCCCCAGTCAATAGCATTTTTTAACCCTCCAGGAATTGAGTGATTGTATTCGGGTGTACAGATAAGAATGATATCTGCTGTTTGGATTGTTTCTTTAAACTGCAAGACATTTTCAGGCATTCCAGAATCCTGAATGTCTTGATCGTAGATGGGAAGCGCAAGTGATTTTAGATCGATGTTTGTGTAACTAACTGAAGAATCAATTTCTTGTAGAATTTGGCTCGTTGCAGCAAGAACTTTCTTGTTAAGTGATTCTGTTCTCAGACTCCCTGCAATTCCAACTACTTTCATGCACACTCATTATATCAGAGAATGTCTAGTGTAAAGTAATCCAAAAATTCAATATTTTGAACTTTTAGAAAAAGATGCTTTTCTCATATCGCCAATTGCATGCGTTCACTCCTTCAACTTCTCATGCACTACACGTCGAAGTGGAGAAATACGGAATATGCATAATACATAATACTTAATACCTGATACTTAATACTAAATGCTAACTTAAAATTTTCCGAGGAATTTGTTGATGTCACAGTAGGCTACACCGACTACTTTATCAGCGCCTCCATAATAGACGAGTAGTTTTCCGTCTTTCACGACTGCACCACAAGGGAATACCACATTTGATACCCATCCATCTTGCTCATATGACTCAACTGGTTCAAGAATTGGGTCATCGATTCTACTAATAATCTTTGTTGGATCTTTTAAATCGAGTAATAGTGCTCCCAATCGATAGGCATTATCTCTGCTTGAAATACCATGATACATGAAGATCCATCCTTGATCAGTGTATACTGGTGGGCCAGCAATACCAATTTTGAGATCATCCCACTTTCCTGGTCTTGGTGAAAGCCATGGGAATCCTTGCATATAAGTATCGTGGGGGAAAGCTAAGCTATCAACAAAATCTACCCATACTCGTTTATCAATTCTATGATAAACCATATATTTGCCGTTAATTTTTTCGGGTAATATTGCTGCGTCTTTATCATCAACTCCTGGAGGTGAAACAATGATCGGCATAGTCCAGTTCCATTGCTTATTCACAAAATCTTCAACAGCGATTGATGATAATGCTACTGCTGGAACATTCACTGCGTCATAGGCTGTATATGTTACGTAAACTCTATTATCTATGAGCGTAAGTCGTCCATCTTCACAACCATAACCTCCTCTTTCTTTATTCATTTCAAAATCAGCTCTTGGCACATAAATTGGTTCATCAAGGCGTTCGTCTATCGTAAAACCATCTTTTGATGAAGCATACCCCATCATAGATACGTCATCATTTGCCCATCCTCTATACACTATGTGTACAGTATCATCTATTAATAATGCCGTTGGATTGAACGCTGCTTTTCTTTCCCATTCATGTTCTTCAATTGGTTCAAGAATAGGATTTTTCTCATACCTGATCAAGAATTCATCTTTTGCTGATATTATTTTTGGTCGTACACCATGGACCATCTCGTCTAATAACTCTTCTAAATTGCAGGTCGCGAGACAGACTCTTGTATCTGCACCACCATAATAAATTCTCAGTGTGTCATCTACAATGACAGCACCTGATGGGAAGGTGATATTTGGAACTATCCCATATAGCTCATACTCTTCACTTGGTACTAACAGAGGGGAGTGGGTTCTGCCGATTATTTTTGTGGGATCATTCAAATCTAACAATACAGCCTCGATACCAAAAATTTTATGTTGTGAGAAATAATTGCGAATGTGTGAATAAACGAGCAGCCATCCTTTATCTGTTTTGATTGGCGGCGCACCGATTTCAACATGATCTTCCTCACTTCGTTTTAAGTTCAGAGCATGATCAGGAAGAGTTTCGTACCACTTATTCCAGTAATCCTCAGATGAGATTTGATCTTCATTATCAAAATACGCAACACCGATTTGGGAAGGTGGACGATCAGTGTTTGCAGTTAATAACATTGCAATTTTTCCATTAATTCTCTCAGGGAAAATGCATGCTGCTTTAGCATTAAAGTTTGTTACGAGTTTTCTGTCTGCAATATTCTGAAAATCAGTAGTGGTTGCCATCGCGACTTTGATACCATCAGGTCCGAACGGGAAAGTAGATAGCGCAGTATAGAAAATATAGTACTTTCCTTCAAAGTATGTTATCCTTGGATCCTCACACCCGAATTTTTCCCACGGATATTCAGGTTGAATTAATTGCTTGCGTTTACCCCAATGAAGCCCATCATTACTCTGTGCATAGCCAACGGTAGATAGTTGTAATACATTATCATCAACCCAGGTTTCTTTGGATAAAGCACGATACACCATATGGTATACACCATCTCTGTACACGACACAACCATTGAATGCTGCGTGATTCTCCCATGGATTTTGTAAAACAGGAGATAAAATAGGGTTGTTATAGTAACGTTCAGCTAAAATCATATGTATTCGGCACTAATTGAAATTGGTTGCAGTATAATTTCTTCGTGATGTTTTAAATGGTCAAGAAATTCTTCCAGGGGTGCCATCGCGACACAAACATAACTATCAGCGCCGCCATAATATACAAATAGCGTATCATCTTTAATGACTGCTCCGCAAGGGTATGCAACTCCTGCTTTAAAACCATGGTTTTCATACCACTCTGTAGGTGCAAGAATTGGTTTTTGGGTTCTATATAATACTTTTGTCGGATCATTGAGATCTAGAAGCATTGCGCCCATTTTATATTGTGAATCATCTTTATCATCAACTGCATGGTAGATGAGTAGCCAGCCATCTTTTGTTTTCATTGGCGGTGGACCAGCGCCAACTTTTCGGCTATCCCATCCATAATCAGTAGGAGAGATTTTATGTTCTCCATGCAAATACTGAGTACCGTCAAATTCCAAACTATCAACATAATCAATCAAGATGTTAGGAAATATCCGGTGAAAAATTACATATTTCCCGTTTATTTTTTCAGGTAAAATACAGGCGTTTTTATCTACGATTCCGGGTTTTGAGATAATGACTGGCATTTTCCATTTATCCCAGTTTTGTGCAAAGAAATCATCTTCAGGAATTGATGATATTGCAACTCGAGGAGGGTTCATTCCATCATACGCAACATATGTTAGATAAAATTTATTGTCTATAAGAGTGAGTCTTGGATCTTCGCAACCACCGTACCCACCACCGGACATAAATTTTTCCTGACTATCTACAGGTGAGACACCACTCCATTCAAATTTTTCTCTTGGAGTATACATTGGATTTTCAGGACGAGTATCAAAGTGGACTCCATCTTCACTTGATGCATACCCTACGACAGACAGACCAGAGTCACCTATAGCTCTGTACGCAAGGTGTACTCTTCCTCTTTCATAAACCGCAGCAGGGTTCATGGTAGCTTGAGATTCCCAGGGTAAATGTACTCTGGAGGTAAGAATTGGATTTTTATGATGTTTGGAAAGCTTTGGATGTTTATTATTATGTATAACTTCAATTTGCCGCTGAAGATTGAAGTTAATAGCAAAAATTCCGTCAGCTCCAAAATTCCAGTATGAATAGTATGATCCATTCATATCAATTATTCCTATTGGGCTGACTTTTGTCTTTTTCCAGTCTCTTGTTTGTTCCCATAAAGGTTCATCAGCTCGCCATAACACTTTTTCAGGGTCATTTTTGTCAAAGATTGCTGCGCCTATTAAATATCGTTTATAAATCTGCACGTAATAAAGAAGCAATATCCCCTCAGGTGTATCAAAGACACCTCCTACTTCAAGATCAGTGTTATCAAAATGAGTAGGGCGAGGTGCGAGAACAGGGAGATTCTTATTGTTCCAGGTAGCTAGATCTTGTGAATATGCAATATGAATATTAGTTTCTCCATAGTACATCAAATATTGTGCGTTATGCATGAAATTCGGTACGACCATGCCTGTGTATGCGATATTTGGAATCTCACCTATCTTAGTCCAACGGATTAAATCTTGACTGGCTGCAGTACAAATAGCAGATATCTTTTTATCTTCATATTTATACGTAAGATAGTACCACTCATCTATTTGAGAGATTCTGAAATTTGAACATTTTGTTGGATCTTCCTGTGCCCCGTTTTCTTTGATGATTGTTGGTTTTTGAGTTAATTCATGAAATGAGATTCCGTCTTGACTGTGTGCAAGAGCGAATGAAGAGTCCTTACCTTTTACCGCAGAAAGAAAAAGGTAGGCGGTACTAGCTCTTTCACTAATACCAATATATCTCCGTTTGATAGAAGCAGGCCGAGTTGTCATTTTTACAGGGAATAAGTCCACTATCAGTATGGATCATTCTCCAGATAAAATCAACCATATCTAAAATGTGTTGACTTTTCAATTAAAATTAAAAACGGTATGATATAAACACTCGCTATATTTTACGTAATATGAATAAATTTAATACTCCCATGATGAAACAATACCAGCAGATTAAATCAAAATATCAGGACTGTCTGTTGTTCTATCGAATGGGAGATTTTTATGAGTTATTTATGGAAGATGCACACATTGGTGCGCGAGTGCTCAATATTACGCTGACAAGTAAATCAAACGGAAAAAATGGTAAGATTCCCATGGCAGGCGTACCATATCATGCAGTTGATTCTTATCTTTCAAAATTGGTCAAAGCAGGATATAAAGTTGCTATTTGTGAGCAGTTAAGTCCACCAAATAAAAAAGGTTTAGTAGAGCGCGATGTTGTACGGATTGTGACTCCAGGTACAGTACTTGATGAGAAAGTCTTGGAGAAAAGTGAAAATAATTATATTGTCAGTATTGACAAGAACGATAATCTACTTGCTATCTCATGTGCAGATATCTCAACGGGTTTTTTTGGTACATATGAAGTTGAGTATACTGATCTTGCCCAGACACTGCGAGATGAATTTGCCAAAATAACTGCATCTGAGTGTATTTTACCGGAGAGACTCTATAATGATCCTGAATTACTAAAGATTCTGAGAGGTGAGCGTGGATTAAATATCTTTCCGTATGCACAATGGGATATGCATGCGCAAGAAAGTGTACAGGTACTCCAAACACATTTTAATATAAAAACTTTGGAATCTTTTGGTATTGGTGATATGACTCTTGCGCTTAAATCATCAGCTGCATTACTCGGATATTTGCAGCATACGCAAAAAGCCACTGTTTCTCATATTAAAACGATTACCAATATGACATCTGAAGAGCATATGATTCTTGATCGTGCATCAATGATTAATCTGGAGCTTTTTTCAACTATCCGTGAACATGATACAAAAGGTTCATTACTGCAAGTACTTGATCATACCCAGACAGCAATGGGTGCCCGGATGCTTAAAACTTGGCTTAAAAAGCCATTAGTGGATAAAACAAAAATAGATTTAAGGCTTGATGCTGTTGAAGTATTACAGGACTTAAATTTACAGAATTCATTGTGTGAACAGTTGCAAAAAATTCCTGATATTGAGCGGATTCTCTCGCGTTTGTCTGTCAATATCGGTAATGCACGCGATTTAGTGAACTTAAAACATGCACTTATGACTGTTCTATCAGTAAAGGAAATAACTGCACAACAGGAAAATGTATTACTCAGAACACTCTCGGAGGGTATTTCAAGGAAATTAAATACCGTGATTGACAGGATTGAAAACACTATTGTACCTGAACCGGTTATTGACACAAAAAGCGGTGGGATTATCCAAGAAGGTGTACATAATGAGCTGGATAAGCTAAGAAAAATTGTTAATGGGAGCCGTGAATGGATAGACGAGCTTGAACGGGACGAACGGGAAAGGACGGGGATTAGTTCACTGAAGATAAAATTCAATAAAGTATTTGGATTTTATATTGAAGTATCTAAGCCTAATCTCCATCTTGTTCCTGACTCATATACCCGCAAACAGACTTTAGTAAATGGAGAACGGTTTGTAACTCCAGAGCTGAAGCACCATGAAGAAATTATTCTCACTGCACAAGAACGTATAAATATACTTGAGTATGAAATATTTTTAGATGTTCTTTCAAACGTACTATCGGCTACAGAACATATTCAATCGGCCGCAAGTAGTATTGCAGTGCTTGATTGTCTGCTCAATTTCTCGATTTTGTCAGTCAAAAATGAGTATGTAAGGCCAAAAATGTTGTATTCAGGTGAGATCAGAATTCAAAACGGGCGGCATCCTGTAGTGGAAAAATTATTGGATAGTGCAACATTTGTTCCTAATGATGTAACACTTGATACCATTTCACAGCAACTTCTCATTATTACTGGTCCAAATATGGCAGGTAAATCAGTTTTTATTCGTCAGGTTGCATTGACAGTATTAATGGCTCAAATTGGGTGTTTTGTCCCAGCTACGTCTGCACATATTAGTGTTGTTGATCGTATTTTTGTTCGTAGTGGTGCATCAGATATGATTACTAGCGGGCTCTCTACATTTATGGTTGAGATGGTAGAAACTGCACATATTTTGCATAACGCAACAAAAAATAGTTTGATTGTGATGGATGAAATAGGCAGAGGTACAAGTACCTATGATGGAATTAGTATTGCGTGGGCAGTCGCAGAATATTTGGTTAGTAATAGCTTTAAAATACCTGATCGTCATGATAGCTCTGAAGTGAAAGGTAATGTGGGTGGGCCTCCTAAGACTTTGTTTGCAACTCATTATCATGAGTTACAGGCACTTGAAGAACAATATCCAAACAAGATTAAAAATTTTCATATGGCAGTGGCAGATGACCGAGGTACTCCGATATTTTTGCACACGATCATGCCGGGAGGAGCTTCACATAGCTTTGGTGTTGCAGTTGCCAAGCTTGCTGGTATCCCTGAGGAGGTAATTTCAAAAGCAAAAGAAATTCTTGCAAAATTAGAGGAGAGGACTGTTGAGGATACCCAGCAAACTAAATCTGCTCTGGAAAGTAAATTTTCAATACATGATACTGACTTGGTTGATCACCTTATTCATAAAGAGCTGGAAAGTATAGACATTTCTCGTATGACTCCGCTTGATGCACTTATTACATTAGCTTCTTTGAAAGAAAAAATTACTCTCTTTCGTAAAAACGAGCAAACAAAAAATCTAGATTAGAAAATCCGGAGTTATTCTTCTTTTGTAAAGATTAAAATCAATTTCTTTTTCCACGTATTGTCACTTTTGTTCATATATTTATATTTTGTAGTATTTTTAATAGGTTGACTCTCTTTCATACTAATTCCAGGACCTGGTGGAAATGCATGATTTGTGCAGTTGTATGTTTCATTGTTCTCATCGGTAATCCACCAGAGATGTTGGGATTCATTCTCGCCATCAGGATCACGGGCAAGCCATCCTTCCCATGCACAACCAATATCGTGTATTGACCACCATTGAGTATCTGTATGAAAGTTCGTCGCAAAGTAATAAATTCCTTCTTCTGAAATCCGTATAGTATGCGTACAGGAAGCGTTATCACATCTTCCCAGAAGGAACCACGTATCGTCTTCAAGAGGGATAGTTTGGTCGTATGAGGTGATATTATCAGAGTCATAACAAGTGATATCTTCAAAACATGGTTGCCTATTTGGAAGGGAAGGAGTGCTTCGTTTCATTACATACATACCAATACTCCTTGTTGCTTCGTTTCCTTGGACAGATACTGTTATTTCTTCACCTAATTGGTATTCCTGTTTCATTGGTGAGATATTCCATGTATCCATGGATGGTTGCTGGGTATTAAAAAGTTCTTGTGATTGGCTTGCTGTAGCAGACTTTCCTAATATAAATATCCCAACCGTCATTAGCATAACAGATGATATAAGCGCAATTATAAAAGTATTTCTATTCATGAGTCATACAGTATAGAGAGACTGTTAGAAATTGATTTATTTTTGACAAGGATGGTGTATGAAATAGGTAGATTTGGTACAATCCTTATACTCTATGCGTAAAATTCATGCTCTTCCTGATCAGGTAATTGCCCGAATAGCCGCAGGTGAAGTAATTGAACGACCTGTATATGCAGTAAAGGAGTTAGTTGAAAATTCACTTGATGCAGGTGCTTCCCGTATTACTATTCAAATAGAAGAGAGCGGACTTAAGAAAATTATAGTATCGGACAATGGGGAAGGGATGGATAAAGATGATTTACTTGAGTCATTCAAACCACATACAACAAGCAAGCTTTTAGATGAATCATTAATTGGAATTAAAACTTTGGGGTTCCGAGGCGAAGCATTGGCAAGTATTGCTGCGGTTAGTGATATGGTTTTGCAGAGTAGAACATCAGATAGTCCGGCTGGAGAGCAGGTAACACTTAAAGCTGGAAATATTACACATAGTGGTCCCATTGGTATGCCACAAGGTACGATTGTTACGGTAAATAATTTATTTTATACAGTACCTGGCCGCAAGAAATTTCTAAAGAGTGATAGAACAGAATTTCGTCATATTGTTAATCTTATTACTCAGTATGCACTTTCTTTTCCAAAGGTCCGTTTTTTGTTGCTCCATAATAAACGGGCTATATTAGATCTTCCTCCTGTACATAAAATAGAAGATAGACTTCTGATCTTGTTTGGAGAACAAATATATAACCATCTGTTTCCAATTACACAAGAAGATCCGTATATTACGATTCGTGGATTTATAGCGCGTCCGCAAATAGCAACGAGGACTAATAGCAAGCAATACTTATTTATTAATAACCGTGCAGTCAACGACCGATTGATTGCGACAGCAGTCAAAGAGGCATTTGGGAGTTTGCTTGAGAACACTCAATTTCCTGTATTCGTGTTCTACCTTGATATTCCTTATGAAGTAGTTGATGTTAACGTGCATCCGAGAAAAGAGCAGGTGAGCTTTGTAAATAATACGATGATTTTTAATACGGTAAAAGCAGCGGTTACTGCAGCGCTTGCAGAGAATAATTTGACGTTTGCAAATCTGAGTTTTAGCAGATATTCACCACGTAAAGGAACAACTGATACTGTTGCAGCTCAAATCTTACGAGAAAAGACTGATCCTTGGAATGTTAAAGAGGAACTTGCGTTGGTTGATACAACTCAAATTCAACAAATTCATAATACCTATTTACTCGTTCCAACAAAAAAAGGATTAATGCTTGTTGATCAGCATGCCGCGCATGAGAGGATATTGTATGAACAATTTTCAGATACTTATAAAAATAAAAAACATAAGTCATATGTATTGCCTTCACCAATCACGTTAGAATTGCCAGTGACTGATGCAGAAGTTTTAGCACAACATTTGAGTACGTTTCTTAATCTTGGATTTGAGGTACACCCTAAAAAAGGAAATGTGTTTTCTGTAAATTCTATTCCACGAATATTTCAAGATCGTGATATATCAACACTTATTCGCGAGATTATAGAAGATCTTTCTTCTGGAACTGGTGTTAAAGATATAGATTCATACTCAACTACTATGATTTCTTTCCTTGCTTGCAGAGCAGCTATTAAAGCAGGTGAACGGCTTACAGCGGGTGAAGCAAAGCGCTTAATAGAAAAATTAGAGAACACAAAGAATAATACAACATGTCCTCATGGAAGGCCCACAAGAATAGCGTTAGATCTCATAGAACTGCATAAGTGGTTTAAGCGTTTGTAAAAGTGGTTTTTAGTGGTAATGTAAAATAAAATGTTGCCCCTTTTCCTTTTTTGCTTTTTACCCACATTTGACCACCATGTTTATGTATAATCTCTTTAGAAATATAGAGCCCCATTCCGAGACCAGGAAATGTTTTTTCTTTCAAATCTCCTATTTGATATAATTTCTCAAATATTTTTTGGTGTTGATCTTTTGCTATACCAATTCCTTGATCTTTAACACTTACTTCAATGTACTTATCTTTCTTTTTTGCTTTAACTATGACTATTGTATTATCAGGTGAATATTTTATTGCATTCGTAAGGAGATTTGTAAATACTTGATAAATTCTGTATTTGTCACATACTATTAATAATTCTTCTTTGGGTTTATATCGTATTTCATGCGTTGTTGTTGTATAACTGAGATCATCAATTATATCGGTGATAAGCTCATTTAAATCAAATCGAACAGCACGAAAGCGCATTTTACCTGTCTCAATTCTAGAAACATCAAGAAAGTCATTCACTAATCCTGCTAATTTTGCTGTTTGTTGTTTGATTTTTGCTATGAGCATTTTAGTGTTCTCAAAATTTTTTTTCTCTGTCTGTTTTTTGAGCAGTTCGATGAAAAGATTGAGACTAGTGATTGGTGTTTTTAATTCATGGCTTGCCATAGATACAAATTCATCTTTTCTTTTTTCTATTTCCTTTTTTTCTGTAATATCTATTATTGTTGATACTCCAGCGATGATCTTTCTGTTTTTATCTTTTATTGGCGCACCGTTGACTAATACATATCCCAATGTTTTATCTCCTCGTACTATTTTAATCTCTTCATCTTTTATGATTTTGCCGGTTTTCATAGCCCGTACGACAGGCCATTCTTCAGTCACATATTCTTTTCCGTCTGGATGAAACCCCCGGTATTTTTTATAGTCATTATATGAATCTGCGCAAAAATCCTTTTCTCTAAGGATTTTTTTAACTTGTGCATTTTCCAGTACAAATTTCCCGGTTTTTGCATCTACGATAATAACTCCTGCAGGTAATTGTTCGAGTACTGCTTTAAACTGATGTAAAATGTATTCCTTTTCTGCTTCAGCTTTTTTTCTATCTGTGATATCACGAAAGTTTGCAACAATTGCCTGAACTGCAGGATCATGCAAAAGATTTACTCCAACTCCTTCCATCCAACGATATTCACCCTTTTTGTGTTTTATGCGGTAGGTAAAAGGTATAGTTTTACCTGGGTATTTGAGTGTTTTTTGTATTTTATTTTTGAATTCTTTTTTATCTTTAGGGTGGATAAATGTGGTGATTTTGTGATTTAGATATTCCTTCATTGAATATCCAAGAATACGTTTTGTTGAAGGGCTGGCATATAGTATCTTTCCTTTTGCATCAATCATTCGTACCCCATCTGAGCTATTCTCAGTAATAGATTGAAATCTTTTTTCTATTTCCTCACTTTTTTTACGATTGGTCAGATCACGCATGATTTTTGTAAATCCTCGTAGTTTTTTTTCTGGGTCATAGAGTGGATATACTCGGCCGCTTCCCCAAAATCGGGATTTGTCGCGTCGTACATGCCACCGTTCATTTATAGCTAGACCTTTTTGTGCTGCAGTATTTAATTCTTTTTTGGGTTCACCTTTTCTTCTGTCTTGAGGGGTAAAGAGTATTGCTGAGTTTTTTCCAATTATTTCTTTTTCTTTGTAGCCTAAAATTTTTGCCGCACCAGTATTCCAACTACTTATCCTTCCGAGCGTATCAGTGGTAAATATGGCATATTCATCAAGACTATCAATGATTTGTTGGAAGAATGTATTGCTTGTGCGAAAGCTCTCGTGGAATCCGCTACGGGGTTTGTCTGAAAGCCGAGATGTATATTCACCAGTCTGGAAGATTGGCTTTTTTTTACTCCCCAGATATGATTTTGGAGCTTTCATCTACCTGATGTGGTCAATATAGCAGAAGAATAATAAGTGTGCAAGAGATAAAATTGCAGGTTCGGAAAGACCTGCGCGTGAACCATTAAAATGAATATCGTTTACTTTGTGTGACCATTTGTGGTTTTATATACAGTACCAAATATATTCGTGGTAAAATGAGAGAATTATGAAGCAAGAAAATATGAAAAACCATCGGATTTATTCCATGAGTGTATCAAGTGTCTATACTTTATATATTGCAAAAGCAGAGAAAAAAGGACGTACAAAAGCAGAAGTAGATGAGATCATTCGCTGGCTGACAGGATATTCTCAAAAAGAGTTAGAGGAGCAGCTTAAAGAACAAACAGACTTTGAAACATTTTTTGTTGACGCTCCTGAGATGAATCCTGCACGGAGGTTAATTACTGGTATAATCTGTGGCGTGCGAGTCGAAGATATTAAAGAGCCAACTATGCAGGAAATTCGCTATCTCGATAAATTAATCGATGAGTTAGCAAGAGGAAAAGCAATGGAAAAGATTTTGCGTAAGTAATAGCATACCCCAGTATTTGAATTATTCAAACGGAGTTGTCTAAATTAGTTTTATATCTGTTATTTTTGATACTAGTTGATACTAGGATTTATTTGTAACTTTATAGACTTTACCGTTGCTATCATAGGTTGTCCATTCACCTACACGTTTACCCATGTCAAAATATCCAGATCGTTTTAAGGTTCCGTCTGGGCGATACCATTCCCAGTAACCATCTGTTTTACCTTCTACAATTTTTCCTTTTGACCAACGAGTTTTCCCATTTGCGTGATACTTAATGGTATAACCATCTATGATTTCAATTTTCTTCTCTGTAACACCATTTGGATGAACAATAATGTCACATTTGTTTTCAAGACAGTCGTGTTTATTGGGATCTATCATTTTTTGTATTTTAGAATGAATAGAGCGAATGCAAACTATATTGAGTATACCAAACGAAATAGGTCATATTACACTGGTTTTCATATTTTCTAATTTCAAAAATTGACAAACACTATTCAAGATCTTTAAGTATATAAAATGTATTATTTTTCTAATGGTAGTGAGAAGTAAAATGTAGAACCTCTTTTTTTAGAGCTCTCTACCCATATCTTCCCTTTATGTCGATTAATAATTTCCTTAGAAATGTATAATCCCAATCCAAATCCAATTTTACTTTTTGCTTTTACTGTGTAATAGCGATCGAAAATTAATTTTTGGTTATTTTTAGCAATACCGATACCTTGATCTTTTACAGACGTTATGACATGGTTACCCATTACCGTTAATGCAATTGTTATATCTGTACCATCAGGGGAGTATTTCACTGCGTTTGAAAGAAAATTTAGGAGGACTTGCTCAATTCGTGTTGGATCAGCAATAACTTTTGCGTGAGTAGGTAAGGATTCTATAAAGATTTTATGGTTTTTAGCATATATTTGTATCTTTTGCACAGCTTTTTTGGTGAGTTCTACCAGATCTATCTCTTCATATGTCATAAATTGTTTTCCTGTTTCAAATCTTGAGCTATCGAGCATATCATTTATTAATCGGATAATCCTATCTAATTCTCTATCAATGAGTTGTAATTCACTTGTTTTAATACTGTCTGAACCTTGATTTTTTGCTTTACGTAAGTGAGATTGTGTAAGAAGTTTAAGTACTGTAATAGGAGTCTTTAGCTCATGGGCTGAGGCAGATAAAAATTCTTTACGTAGTTCATCTAAACGTTTCGTGTTAGTGATGTCATGTTGGAGTTGGACATAGCAACACACTTTATTATTCCGTAATACAGGATAGATATTTGATTGTATTTGATACTCTGTCCCGTTTTTCTTTTTGTTTATGACTTCGTCCGATGTGTAAGTATGTCCGTTTAATAAAACTTGCCACATTTTTTTAAATACTCTTCTAGGAGTCTTTCCGCTTTGTAGTATTTTTGGGTTTTTTCCTTTAACCTCTTCTAACGTGTATCCAGTAAGTTTTTCCCACGCAGGATTTACATACACAATTTTTATGTCTTTGGTAGTAATAAGAATAGGATCGGGTGAAGAAATAAGTATTTGTGGTAATACTCCACTTTCAGTAATTGGAAATTGAGGTTTCATGAATGTAGTATAAAAACGTATCTTAACTCATGCATTGATTATAATCACACATAGTAATCTGATAGAATACAGGTATGGATGAGCATATAGTAAAAAAAATTGAAGAATTTTTTACTCAGTATAAACATCAGTCATATAAAAAAGGTGAACTTTTGATAAGAGCTGATGATGAACCACCAGGAGTATTCTATCTCAAAGAAGGTTTTGTAAAACAGTATGCTATCTCGAAAAAAGGGGATGAGCTCGTCATTAATGTATTTAAACCAATTGCATTTTTTCCTATGTCCTGGGCAATTAACTCAACATCTAACAAATATTTTTTTGAAGCAATGACGGGTTTGAATATCTATCGTGCACCACGTAAGGAGACGATTAATTTTCTCAAAAACAATCCTGATGTACTTTATGACTTGATGAGTCGAGTATATAAAGGAGTTGATGGAGTATTGACGCGAATAACATATCTTATGTCAGGAAATGCATATGCACGGCTTGTTGATGAACTGTTGATTTATGCAAAGCGTTTTGGAAAAGGAGAAAATACCATAACACTAGCTGTCACTGAGAAAGACATAGCATCACAGTCTGGATTAACAAGGGAAACCGTTAGTCGAGAGATGAAAATTTTAAAAGATAAAAGAATAATTGTGAGTGATAACCATAAGCTTATTATAAATGATTTACAAAAACTTGAAGATGAACTCGCTGATGGTGTTTAGTGTGTAGATTTTGTGATTATTTCATGTGTCGGAATTATCCTGTTTCTTTTTTTCTTATCAGATGGCAGTCCTGTTGGGAGCAAATACCCTTGCCAAACGCTTTCTCCAGCTAATAACTCTAAATGATTTAAATCAGTTAATTTGGGCTCATCTTTTACTTCATAGAGTCTATATTTCCCTACTGCAAGGATACAATCAGTTTTGTGAGTATTATGAGTTGTAACAAGAATTTCTCCTATATCTGCTGCATTAACCCATGCAAAACTCTTTTTCCTATCAAGTATTAGAATTTTTGTCTGTCGTTTGGTTTCTATAAGTTGATATGAACCTTCTTGGATTACTTTAATCATATTTACTATATTAGATGATTTCGTTGAGTATGTAAGTGATTTCAATCAAAGATTTCAATTGATATATATCACTGCATCTTACAAATTTAGAATGTAATCTAATGTTGATATAAAATTTTTATGGTATGTATATGACAAGTAGAAACAGTTCAATACTCATCAAGGAAAGGAGGGAGAGTTTATGAAAAATAATGCAAGCTCTGGCGCTCTCTATGGAATTGGGGTACTTGGAGCATTGGTATATTTTATTCAACATGCAAGTTCAATTTTGGATGGGTTATTGGGAATTTTTCTCGCGATCTTTTGGCCAGGAGTTATAGTCTATAAAGTGTTAGAGATTTTAAGAATGTAGGAATAAGTATGAATGTCCAAGAAAAAATATTAGGTGTAATCAATGATGATCAAGAGAGAAAGATAGTGGTTACACATGTAACAATACGGCAAAGTATAATAATACTATTAGTGCGACTTGTTGTATTAGAAATGCTTGCTGCAGTAGGGGTAGTTATATTCCATGCGTTAATTATTTCTACTAACATTACAGATATTGTAAATTATGTGAATTCTGAGATTATATTGTTTAATACTTCTCTATTTCTTTTCCTTATTTTTTTAAAAACATGCGTTATGATTTTTATTATCATCCAATGGTTAAATCAATATTATGAAATTACGCCTAAAGAAATTATCTTCAAGAGAGGATTCATATTTAAGAAGGAAGAACGAAATACGTTAGATCATCTTGGATCTATCGAGGTGGACCAGGGATTACTGGGTAGGATATTCAATTTTGGAACCATAAAATTATTTAACTGGGCAACAGAGAAGAATTTTCCTCTATACCTTATACATAATCCAATGAAATATCATTTTATTTTGCAAACACTTCTTCCTGAAGCGGATAAAAAGAAGAAAGTTTTTAGAGAGCACTTAATTGAGCCAGAGGAATTATGAAAAAGGAAAATTTATAAAACGAATTACCATGTTAGCGGTTTTTGCATTAGAAGGAGTGGGAGCAATTTTAGGAGGTATGTTTCTTGTAATCGCTCCAGATGGATATTTTATGAAAATGCCTGTCGATGTGCTGCATGGTGTTTTTCCTAATTTTCTTATTCCGGGTTTAGCTTTAACAGGAATCGGAATAGTAAGTATTGCAGCATTTTTTGTAGTACTTCAAAGGAATCGTATTGATTGGATTATTGCAGGTACTGCGCTAGTTGGTTTTGTCATTTGGTTTGTAGTAGAAATTGTAGTCCTTAGAGAGATACTCTGGCTTCATATTGTTTGGGGTGCTCCTGTTCTTGTAGGTATTTGGGCAGCGTTCTCTTTAGTTCCATTTCAAAAAATAAAAAAACAAGTCTAAGTATTTCTTGACAACACCTTACAAGTTTCTTAGATGGTTTTCTTATACAAGTAATACAATTTTCTACATATGAAAGGATATGTATTAAATATTGAAGATACAACAGAAAAAAATTCTGATTACAGACGGGTACTTTATACTGGACGATATTTACAGCTTGTAGTCATGAGTTTAAAGCCAAGAGAAGAGATTGGTCAGGAAATTCACGGACTGGATCAATTTATTCGGATTGAAAGGGGTCTGGCAAAAATAGTACTAAATAATGGAGAAACTGAATACGATTTGAAAGACAATTGGGCAGTCATTATTCCCGCAGGAACGTATCACAATGTTATTAATACTGGAGATGAAGATTTAAAGTTATATACTATTTACTCGCTTCCAGCTCACTTAAAAGATACCCTTCAATCTACCAAAACGGATGAGAAAGAAGATCACTTTGATGGAATAACCTCAGAATAGTAAATTATTACTCATTTGCTAATGTGAGATGACTCCATAATCTTTGCTAACTGGGTCCTGAAAAAGAAAATTTTCCGGAGGGAAAAAGGTAAAATAAACGAATGAAAAAAGTAGTGCCAGAATAATAAATGCACCAATTTTTTTTAAATTGAGCCTTTTTTCAATATAAAGTATCCTATATCCTGCATATTGACCGATGAGTATAGAAATTACAAAGATTGCTATATCTAAAAATAAGTAGTTCTCACCAAGAATTGCTGTGTACACATAAAAAAGAATAGGTATCGAAATACCGTAAGCTGCAATAGTAACAGCTTCGGCAATCACAAAGTTTTCATTTCTTACCTTAAAGAAATAATATTTAACAAGCATCCAAATAAGAAGTGGCCAAAAACCAAGCTTGATATGCTCCCATGTACTCTCATTAACCGCAGCGATTGGTGCAACTATTAGAGAATTATTGCTCCACTCGAAAACAAAGTGTAGTGCTGCACCTAATACTAGGGTAAACAATGATCCTCCTAGAGCAAGATGTATTGAAAAGTTTTTCATAAGTGAATTGTACCAAAATACATGAATCTCTTTTTTTATTAGTACCATTTTTTGTTTTCAGTGATAGACTAATAAGATGAAATATGTTGCGCTTCTCCGAGGGATTAACGTGGGTGGAAATTCTAAAATTGAGATGAAGCGATTAAAAAACGTTTGTGAGTCGCTTGAGTTTGAAAATGTCCAAACGTATATTAATTCAGGAAATGTATTGTTTGAAACTACAAAAGATAAGAAACAAATTGCACAAGCTATTGAAGAAGCAATAGTAAAAGAGTTTGGCTTTGTAGTCCCAGTAGTTGTTAAAAACAGTGAGGCAATCCGAGCAATAGACAAGGAAGTTCCAAAGACTTGGGTAAATAATACTGAGATGAAAACTGACGTACTGTTTTTATGGGATGAAATTGATGATAAAAATATTATAAAAGATTTGATTGTAAGACCTGAAATAGACAATATAAAATATATTCAAGGTGCGATTATCTGGAATGTAAAGCGTGCAGATGTGACAAAAAGTGGACTTCTGAAAATAATAGGAACCGATCTTTATAAGAAAGTGACGGTAAGAAATATCAATACTGTAAGAAAGTTACATGAGCTTCTAAATATTACATAATGAAATTATTTTTCTAGCGAAGCCAGGCGCAGACTTGTGCCTGGTTGCCGAGCAGGGATTCGAACCCCAATAAACGGATCCAGAATCCGTTGTCCTACCATTAGACGACTCGGCAGTGTTGCTGTGCTTCAATGATCAATTTCCAATTAACAAATTCCAAAAATAATTTCTGTGATTCGCGTTCTCTATTTTACTAAAGATGGGGGATATTTCAAACTATTTGCGGTTTTTTATGTCATTTCGCATATATCTAAGCTGATTGTGTCCCCAGAATAATACAAGAAATATTATGATGCCCGAAATATAGTAGGGAAGCGGTAATATGATTTCAGCCATAATTCCTCCTGTAATAGGTCCTACTACACGGGCTAACGCTGATGCACTTTGTGCCACCCCCATGACAGCTCCCTGTTCTTCAGGTTTAGATTCAAGAGAGATAAGAGCTTGAATATTTGAATTCATAAGTGAGAAACCAACAGAGGATATCATACCCGATAGGATAATAAAGATTTCATTGAACGCCAAACCTATTCCAATAGTCGAGATTCCAAAAATTAACATACCAATTTTTATCAGTCTGGGTTCATCAAACTTTCTCAATAGTAATCTGATCAGAAATGCTTGTGTTACAAACTGACCAATACCTATAGCAACAAAATAATATGAGGTTTGTAACTCATTCCAACCGAATCTTGCCTCAGTATATAAAGGTAATATACCTATAATAAGGGCAAGTGATGCGCTGGTTAGAAAGAACAGAAAAATTAGGAAAGAAATATTCTTAGGAGTTAGTACCTCCTTTATAACTTTTGTATTTACAATTTCTATCTTGATTTCTTTTTGTAATGCTTTATTTGACTCGGGTAGAGCAAAGAATACAAAGATTGCATTAACGAGGGACAAGATAGCTGTCAGAAGAAATGGAAAGTGTATTCCGTACTGGTCAGCGGTTACTCCTCCAAGAAACGGCCCAATAATAAAGCCAAGACCAAACATTGAGTTAATAAGTGCAAGTCTTTTTGTACGTTCTTGGGATTTAGACGTATCTGCGACATATGCATATACAACTGGAAGATTTCCTGTTGCTACTCCTCCCAAGATTCGCCCGATCATAATAATCCACAGATTTGGAGCAAGCCAGATGATTCCGTATGCCACAACGTTAAGTAATAGAGTAATTGCCAGTATAGGTTTCCGACCAAACTTATCAGAAAGTCTTCCCCAAATCGGAGTAAAAATAAATTGGAACAAGGAGTAGAGTCCTATCACAACTCCTACAAGAAATGGATTATAACCACTTACGTCTTGAATCAATTGAGGGATCAACGGAATAACAATACCGAATCCGGCCAAGTCAATAAACACAATAAATAGTAATATTAATAATTGTTTGTTCATAAGGGCGCATTAAACCACATTAGAATAGCGCGGGCTTAGGGAGCTAATAACAATTAGCCTCTTGGGAAGCTTATTATTGTATCTCTTAATTATCTGAACTGTCAACAGGTATAATGAATGGGTGGAGATATTCTTACGTGTATTTTATATATTATACGTATTATATTAACTAATAATTATTGAGAGCTCATTTTCTTACACACATTAATGTTGACAATTAGCAAATAAACTGTTACACTGCTAACGTTCAAATTATGAATCTGTCTAATAAATCCAAAACAAAATTAATTCCTGTAATCCCAATTCGAGACGGCATTGTTTTTCCTCATACAGAAAGTATTCTAACTTTTGGTCGTCCAAAAAGTTTGGCAGCACTTGAGTCAGCATTCTCTGGTGAGCGTGTTGTCTGTTTTGTTCTACAACGTAATCCTCGTCAAAATGATCCAAATCCTGAAGACCTCTATAGTATGGGTACTGTCTCACACATTGAACGCATGATTCGTTCTGACGGGGAAGTAAATGCATTAGTCCGCGGACTTACCCGTTCAAAAATTATTTCTTATGAAGATAAAGGTAACTATTTCCTTGCAGAAATTGAAGAAATAGATGAAGATGATACTGCAAATGCTGAAATTAAAGCACTTACCAATCATTTAATTAGTGAGTTTAAAAAAGCGCTCAATTATGGCAAACAAGCAGACTTTCTGGTGTTTATGAATATTATGTCTGAGATTACTGCCGGAGAACTTGCTGATCAAATTGCCTCAACACTTGATATCAAAGGAAGTGAACGTCAGGAAATTTTAGAAACAATCGATGTAAAGAAACGGCTTGAGAAAGTATCAGAATTCCTCTCAAGAGAAGTAAAGGTGCTTGAGCTCGAGCGGAAAATTGCCTCTAAAACACAAGAACAATTTGAAAAGAATGCAAAAGAAGCGATTCTGCGAGAAAGACTTAAGACAATAGAAAAAGAGCTTGGTGAATCAGATGAGGGTGGAGAAGTTCGTGAGTTACTTGACAAAATTCGCAAAGCAGGAATGCCAAAAGATGTCGAAGAAAAAGCTCGCAAAGAACTGCGTAAATTACAACAGACAACCCCATACAATCCTGAAGCAGGATATATTCGTAATTATCTTGAATGGTTAGTCGCACTGCCATGGAGTAAAAAGACAAAAAGTACTCTTGATATGAAAAAAGCAGAAGAAGTACTGAATGAGGAACATTATGGCCTTGAAAAAGTAAAAGAGCGAATTGTTGAGTATCTCGCTGTCCATAAACTGTCTGGAAAAATGAAAGGTCCGATTATCTGTTTTGTAGGGCCGCCAGGTGTAGGTAAAACATCTATTTGTAAATCAATTGCAAAATCACTGAATCGTAAATTTGTAAAGCTCTCGCTTGGAGGTATCAGAGATGAAGCAGAGATTCGTGGACATAGACGTACGTACGTTGGTGCATTACCAGGACGAATTATCCAGGGTATTAAAGATGCAGGCACAAAAAATCCAGTGTTCATGCTTGATGAAATCGATAAAGTTGGCAGTGACTTTAGAGGTGATCCTACGGCAGCACTTCTTGAAGCGCTTGATCCAGAACAAAACGACAAATTTGGTGATCACTATCTAGATGTAGATTTTGATCTTTCAGATGTAATGTTTATCACCACAGCTAACATGTTGGATACTATACCACCTGCGCTTCGTGACAGACTTGAGATTATTCGGTTTGCTGGATACACAGAAGATGAGAAGTTCCACATTGCTAAAAATTTCTTAGTTAAAAAACAGCGTGAGGCACACGGTCTGAAAGCAGAAGATGTAAAAATGACTGATGATGCACTCAGATATATCATCAGACGGTATACTCGTGAAGCAGGTGTTCGAAGTCTCGAACGTGAAATTGCAGCAGTGATGCGAAAGGTAGCAAAAGGAGTTGCTGCAGGAAAGAAAGCAAAAGTAGAAGTAACACAAAGAATTGTAACTAAATATCTGGGTCCTGCAAAATTTGCTTCAACGATTGCTGAGAAGAAAAATGAAGTGGGTATTTCAACAGGACTTGCCTATACTGAGGTTGGAGGAGATATTCTCTTTATTGAGATTGCGCTCATGCCGGGTAAAGGTAGACTTACTCTTACTGGAAAACTTGGTGATGTCATGAAAGAATCAGCACAAGCTGCACTATCTTATATCAGGTCTCGGGCAAAGAAACTTGGACTGGCAGAAGATTTCTATGACAAAATTGATATCCATATCCATGTACCTGAGGGTGCAGTACCAAAAGATGGACCATCAGCAGGAACAGCAATTACAACTGCTATTGTCTCAGCACTCACCAAAATTCCGACTAACCATTTAGTAGGTATGACAGGTGAAGTAACTCTGCGCGGACGAGTGCTTGAGATTGGTGGAGTCAAAGAAAAGGTAATTGCAGCACATCGCGCTGGACTAAAGACAATAATCATGCCAAAAGAGAACAGAAAAGATCTTGAAGATGTACCGAAAGAAGTGATTAAGGACTTACGATTTGTATTCGTTAATCATATGGATGATGTATTAAAGGTAGCACTTACCAAACCATTACCGGGATTTAAAGAATTAAAGGGTGAAAAGGAAATGAAAAAAAATCTGACATTACTTCGACCCACTCCAGCTGAATAGCCTGTAATAAACTGTTTTATTTGCATCTTTTGTAAGAAAATGCCTGAGAACATCTCGATTATTGTCTATAATGGTTCTCCAGAAAGTAAGTGAATTTTACATAATAATTTAGTACCTATAGTATATTGACAGAATTAAAATTTCTGGGTATACTGAGAAGCAACCATATTAAGAACTGGCGAAAGTCAACTTCTTGAGACCGGTTGCTTTTTTTGTACCTAAAAATCAGTCTTTTTAGACAGTTCTTTAACAAGATGTTTTATTCAGAAATTATTTTTAAGTAAAGACTGTGAAGAGAGGGCTGATTTTCTTCAGTGTTCCCTTCGCAGTCTTTGCTTACCGGCTGTGCCGGATGACGGAGGCAAAGTGGAATTGAGAGGAACAATCTTCTATTCGTAACCTTGGGACGTCATCCCATAACAACCATTCGATTTCATTGAAAGGTACGGTCATGTTGCTCCCCGACTTTCTCCCCGACGATGTTTACGTAGACCTCATCATTGTGATGAGGTACAACGAGATTCTTAAGGAGAAATTTCGGATGGCTGCACGCCGTGCAGTCAATAGAAAATATGAAAGTTTCGCATAGCTGACGTTTCGCTTTTCGTGAAAGGAGGCGCCTATACGCCTTTCTGTTCTTCAGTGGGGACATCGATTCATTGGAAGGGATCATCATGGACACTGAAAAAAATAGTGCTTACTCCTCCTACATGAGAAAGGAGATGGCGTGGTGGTACGAAAAGCTGTCCTCGCTTGAAGAGGAAGTTTTTCATGCACTGCTGCGCGTCTTGCAGACACCCTGCCGGGTGTTCTCAGAATGGGAAGAGGAAGCTCTTGCCCGTGAGGGGATCTGTGGACCATCTGGGCCTTGCGGATGCGGGACATACACCCGCAGAATGTTTTACCACTCGGTAGATGCCCTTCGGGCAGTCCTGCCGAGCTTCCACCGCAACAACTTCACAATCAGGTACGCCGCCTGATACACAACTGAATAAAATATTTAACAGCCAATGGCTGTACATCGTGCAATAGCACGAAAATGAGCACGGGGTTATCAGGTGACAAGGTATGCTTTGCTGCATAAATGGCTTGTCTCCCGACGACTTTTACTGCTCATTATTGCCGGGCGGGGACACACTACTTCCCCGCTCGGATACGCTCATTTCCTACAGTAGATCATTCTCATTTTTTTATTCATTATTGACTCTCTTTTTGCAAGCAATTATACTGGTGAACAACCATGTAATTGGTTAAAAGCACCTTAAAGTTGAAGTGGTATTATTTCCATAAAATCCTTTAATTATATTCAGAATTGCTCATGAGAGGAGAGTGTATAACTCTTTTGTGGTGAGCAATTCTGTTCGTTTAGAGAAAGGAGTTTATATTCGCGGTTTCTGTAGCGGTAGTGGGATTACGAAAGGATCTCGATAATGCAGGAGTCTGTTGTTGCAGACGAAGAGACTCAGGTGGGCTTAGTACTTGTCGTTCCTGCTCTGGTGTACGGACATGGTCGGCATGTAGAGTCAGTTGATGGCTTTGCCCGCCACAAAGACTGTCGTATTGTTCCTATTCCGACAGATCCGAAGAACGTGATCGTTCACTTGGGTCCTTCTTGGAGGTGTAAAACCTCTGATGGGATTACTTATATCTCTAACAACGATGGGCTCGTGTGCTACTACTGTGGGGAGTCACCTCGCGCCATCTTCTTTCTGTAGCACAAGATGAGCACCGGGTAGTCTTGGGAAGAGTAGTGCGCTGAAAGCACAATATCTCGTCTCCTGATAACTTGTACGCTCATCATACCCGAGCGGGGACTCACTCCCCGCTCGGTATACACATTTCAATATATTTTATAACTGCTTGCTGCGTTATTGACTCTCACATATATTGTCTTTATACTTGTCCTCAATTGGGTCAGAATTTTAGCGTAATAAAGATTGCTTGGTTCTGATTTTATTTTAATTTGTACATTAACAGCTATTTGGAAATGTAATATTTCACAGAATCGCCGTGAGAGCAGAGTAGTAATACTCTTTTCTTCCGGCGGTTTTGTAAAGAAAGGGGGTACTGTGTATCGCTTTGGCATTATTGTCATGATCATGTGTCTTGTGATTGCACCACTCATTGTGGCGCATGATGCTGTTGTCGTACTAGCTGTGTTGCTAAGCATGAACCTTCTCTGGCTTGCAGGATTTTTTCAGTCTGCAAAGCGCACTGCTTCTCGTGCACACCTTGAACAGATATACCAAACATTGGGTGTGCTTACCGGTCCTTGGTATGCAACCAAGTATACTTACGTCCAGATCAAGAGTCAGAATCATGAGGCAACAAAACCTTTGAGAAAGGAGTATGCCGTATGGCAGTCCAGAAGGTTTAGAACGGTGTAAGCCGTTTTGTAGCTTTACTCGAATTATTGAAGGGATAACTCATGACAAATCGGAGTAAGGGTGGATATCCAGAAAAGTCTTCTGTTCCGAATGCGCCTCGCAAACTTGTGATCGCAATTCGCGAATACCGGAATCGAAGACAGAAGATCAATACTAACCGTAAGGATATGCGTTCAAAGAAGAATCCACTCCTTACCTAGTTCCAGATAGACACTGCGTTGGAGGACATGGTAATCACTATGACAGCTGTACAATCGAAATCAATCGCTGAGGTTGATACGCGATCTGCAGTTTTCCTCCAACGCAGATCACATTTTTGATTTCAACCTCTTATTTAGGTATAATTCTAGAGCCTTAAGGCGGTTTATGGTTAGTGGATTATGGTCATTAGGCAGTAAATATCTCTTTATTAATAATTCGTAAACCATGAATCATTGACGGCCCCATCGTTTCCGATGATGGTATCATTCGGAATCCCGATGGAAACTACCATCGGGGCTAGAGGCTATATATAATACGTATATGTACTGTATGTACATTTTACAGAGAGAGGTTGATAATTCCTTTTATATAGGAAGCACGGACAATATTGATAAGAGGATTGATAAGCATAATAAAGGGTATTCAAGGTACACGAAGAGTAAAAGACCTTGGAAATTAGTGTATAACGAAATTTATAATACTCTTTCAGAGGCAAGAAAACGCGAATATTATTTAAAGTCACTTAAGAGCAGAACTGCAATAGAAAAGTTAATTAAAATTGGCCCCATCGTCTAGAGGCCTAGGACATCAGGTTCTCATCCTGAAAACCGGGATTCGAATTCCCGTGGGGTCACTAAAGTTGTTTTATTGCCTGCAAAATCACCGATTAGATTGAAAGGAAGCCCTAAAGTAGCGGTTCCAAATCCTTCGTTGCTAACAGGCATGCCACTTGGAAATAACAATGACTGGAACCTTTGTTTGTTCTCCAAATTAGACTCAAACCACAGTGATGCTACATTATCAAAGAGTGTTTCTACTAAAGATATTAAGTGGTCTATATTTGTCTCACTCTCTCTGTAGTCTCCACGTTCAATTTCTTTTACAGTAATATTATCGTTTAATTGTTTAACCTGTGATTTATAATCCTCATCTGAAACAATACCGTCAAGGTTTTTCTTAAGCAGTTTATCTTTCATATTTTTAAAGTGCATGATTTCTAAATCTATATTTCTAAGAGCTGTCTCTGCTTCAAGATGTTTCCTCTTCCATACATCACGTACTATTAATTGAAACAGCTTTGAGAGCTCCTGATTTGGCTGTATTGTTTTTATATACTCATAAAATAAATTATCTAACTGCTCTTGTCTTACCCTGACAGCTCCGCATATACAATGATAGTAAGAGTATTTTAGACGTCTTCCTTTTGATTTGCTTCCTGTTAGCCTCTTCCCACAATCTGAACACGTTAGCACGCTTTTAAGTGGAAAGGTGGGATTTTTACTAAAGTGTGGTATAGCTGCTGTAACCGACTTTCCCAAACGTATATTGTTTACTGTGTAGAATAATTCTTTACTAACTAATGGCTCGTGGGCTCCTACATGCTCTTCTCCCCACGCTTCAACTACTCCCATGTACAACTTGTTTGAAAAAATCTTTATCATTAGTTGTGGGGTTATACGTTTATTCTTCTCAGTTCTCAATCCCATCCTATTAAGTTTCTTGCTAATAGAAATGACTGAGTATCCACCTTTGGCGTAAGTTTCAAATGCAGTCTTAATATAGGAAGCTCTAGTGTTATCAATAATTAACCCTGCAGGTGAATTTTTATAACCAATAGGAGCTTTCCAAGGCCAGTGTCCTTGTCGTGCCTTTTCTTTCATACCTTCCTTTGTCCTATCTGAACGAACATCATTGTCAAACTGTGCGATAGAAGAAAAAATGTTCTCCATTAACTTTCCCGCTGGAGTATCATCAATTTGTTCTGAAACAGACCGGAGTTTTACTCCCACTTTTAGTAATGCTGCTCTTACTGCGCTATGGTCTGCGGTATTTCTAGAGAACCTATCTAATTTATGGACTAATAAAATGTCTATCTTACCTCTATTTTCGTGACAAAATTTTAGAAGTTTTAGGAGCTGAGTTCTGTCTGCGGTTTTTGCTGACTCTCCTTGTTCTTGGAATACTTGAACAATATTCCAACCCATTCTCTCTGCGTATTCTTTACACAATTTTTCCTGGTACGTTAAGCTGTAACCCTCTATTTGTTCTTTTGTGCTGACTCTTGTGTAAAGAATGACATTCATAGTATTTACTTAATTCCCATTTTCGCTTTTTAGCTTCAAGGAGTCAATAACCCCACGTTGTTTTTTGGAACCGTAAGTGTCAATGTATATTTCTGCTAACACCTCCATGCTGTTAATCAGAGAGAGAAGCTCATCATCGGTAAACTTACTGGCACTCTTTCCTAATATTCTTTTAGCGGTTTTTAAGGTTACTGTTTTCATCCTGCCTATATTAGGCATATAAGCTGGATATGGAGATTGTAATATTTGGGTCTAAAAATTACTCAGTAAATGCCAGTTCTTTATCTTTCTCTTCCATAATTTTCAGTGCATCAGCCAGAATATCAGGCGATACATTGAAGGTGTTATTCTGTGTGGCTTTTACTAGAGGAGAAGCATCTGTGATACCATGAGAAGCCTTTAAGAGAAATGCTGCAAACCTCGCGTTATATTTGTTGCTAAGTCCCCCGGAGATGAGCAAGTGTCTTTGAGCGTCACGAAGCATCTCCATCGTCTGCATAAAATCAGAATGCTCCTTCTCCCACTCGTATAATACCCTTGTTCCTACCCCTAAATAAGACGCTAAATGCTCAATAGTGGGAAATTCATCATTTTGAAGACACTTCTTTGTGTAATGCATTACACGTTTCGGAGTCTCTTTTGTGTACTTTGTAGGTCTTCCTCTTTTGAGTGTAAATATCTGTTGCTCCATACTAATATTATCTCACTAATGAAGCTACTTTGTAATGTGATTTCAGTCTAAATGTACTATAATCCCATCAATGTGTCATATAAAGTAATTCTGGAAAATTCTATAAAAAGTATCTTTGATGACTTTGAGAAAATGGGAGGTCATATAAAAAACCCATCAATCATTGATAGATACTTAATTGCTGCAACTTATAAAGCTGCTAGACTAACTAACACTCTCATTTTGCTATGTGAGAACGGAAAATGTGAGGATGCATTAATAATTCTGCGGTCTTTAATAGAACATACTGTAAATATGCGGTGGATTACTACCAGAGATACTAAAACAAGGATAAAAATGTATGTTAATGATATTAGCGATAAAGGATTTGGTGCTCAATGGACCGATGTAAATTTATATGACAGAATGAAACAAATTAGTTTTGAAGATAAGGACTATTTTGATTTTTGTGTAAAGCTAACCTACTCCTATGCCCATGTAAACGCATTGTCACTAAGATGGGGAGAAGTATATGATGACCCCAGGTTAAGAGACGATGATTGGCCTCCTGATGCAATCTATCAAGTTGCTGCTCAGATGACTGGACATGTAATGCTTGCTTTGAATAAAAACTACAAAGAATATTTTAAGGGTTATGATAGGCTATGGGAGAGCATTCCGGTTGATAAGGATATCAGAAAAAAATATGAGGAAGTTAAGGAGAAGTTGAAAAATGAACGATAAACAGAGTTGCGTATTTTGTCATAGTACCTCTAATAAGATGTCACGTGAACATGTGTTTCCAAACTGGTTGTGCAATCTATACCCAGAAGAAACAATGATAATAAACCAATTTATTGGTAAATCTCAAAATATTTGGCCTTCAAAAATATTTCAACATAAAGCAAAAGTAGTATGTGAACCCTGTAATAATGGCTGGATGGCTGACCTGGAAGGTGAAGTTAAGCCAATCCTTAGTAAAATGATGCGATTATCACCCTATGTTTTGAATGAAAGAGCCCAGGCTACTTTATCATTTTGGGCTCAAAAAACGCTGTTAATGCTCAATCAAGCAGTTCCTGGAGACCTCAAGATAACTTCTGACCTGTATGATGATTTATATACCAAGAAATCAGCATCCTCTAAGGTGCTTGTACAAATAGGCTGGAGAATGCTCAATAGAGGTACAAAAGATGAACCAATCGCAAGTTTTGAATTAAAACAGATACCTTCTGTAGAAGTGCCCCGAGAACTATTAGGGGCTCTTGAAAAGCAAAAAGACTCAGGAGGCTTTATATGGAAAGCTGTCATTGCGATTGGACCAGTAGTCTTTGAAATGGCTGGTCATAATATGCAGATAACTCTTACAGTAGGCACGAACAGCAAGGTCTTCATTCCAATAAGGCCTTATAGGCAAGATATAACTTGGCCGCTGGAATGGCCGATAGAAGCTGAGGGTGGGTTACCAGAGATAAAGAGACGGCAATAAACAATATCTATATCCTTATAAGACCATAGCTTTAGTCCACGCTGGATGCCATCAGGGGAGGTATATGGTTTATGAGTGTGTACTCCTATGCCATACCCAAGTACTGCATTATTGCTGATGCAATCATTGAGCCTGCTGTATTATTTGCTACAGATATACTTCCTTTACCTATCATAATCATGACTCTTGATATCCAACTCGTTGTAGCAGGTCCTGGTTGTTCCTCGGATTTCTCGTCCTTAGACAAAGCGTCTTCTAACTCAGTTATCAGTGCGTCTGTTACACCCAATTCCTTAAGAGATTTTTTTAATCCATCAAAGTCCCCTGGGCGTACAACTATATTGTTCTGGGTTGTAGCACCAAAATTACCCACAGAAACGTTACCCCCGTATATTATGTTATGAACATTTTGAGTAACTTTTTTGTCAGTAGGTGGAGATACTTCAACCTCTTCTTTCCCTTTACTACCCTTAATATCTAATTCGTCTTCTATGCTGAGAACAAATTCAAGTACCCGTGTTCTTATTGTATCCAGTATTCCTCCCAACCTAGCTTTGCTAATCACCCTCCAAGCAGAAGCGAGTACCATGCCTCCACTAAATATCTCTTTGGTTTGATAAAATGCAATAACATCTGCGGGCCAATGTGACGACAGTGTGTCTGTCTTATCTCCTTGTGAGGATAATTCTTCCAGTTCTGCAACTGGCTCAGTCATATAGTTTGTGAATAACATTTTCCGATGCTTCTTATCTATAACTGACTGTGGTACTTGTATATTACGATATCCACTTCCGAATGGACCTGAGAGATGGCCCATTACCTGTGCTCCAAACTCTCTATAATCAGGTAATCCATCATTAGATGTATACCCATTAAGCTCAGATTGAGACCATTTCACTAGTTCATCATTTTGCAGCAACTTTCCGAGTCTCATGCAGAGACGCAACACTTCACTCAGAGGAATGTCATGACCAGTTGAGCCATCTTTAATTTTTTTTATGAGTTCACTGACTTCACTTAAATCTACAGTTTTATTCTCTGCCATTTGTCAGCTATTATAGCACTCCACCGGTGTTTAATGATTACACAAAAATGAGGTCAATTATAGGCACTGCACTGTTGCTGGTACGCTTCATCGTTCTTAACTTCTTGTTCCATCTTATTTCTAGTTCCTGTCCATACACATTCATTGTATTGGGTCTCCGTAAGTGAATTGGCTTCCTTTAATTGCGTACAAGCAACTATGGAGTCTTGAGTTTTTTCCTCTACTGAAAGGGTAATCCCCAGTGCGGGGTTCAAGTCTACATCCTCCTTTAATCTAGCAAAAATTGACCTTCTTTCCTCGTCATGCAGCTGATTTAAGAAAATTGACTGTGCCGTAAAAGCATCAGCCTCCTGTCCAAAACATTCCAATTTTTCTTTAGTCTCACGTTGATATATCTCCTGTCCTACATGTGTTAGCTCATGTATTAAAATAGTAGCAATTGAGAGGTCATCGTAAGTCTTGTACTGGGGGTGCAGTATAATTTTCAATGCATCTGTTGGGGAATCCGTCATAAATCCTCCTTCTAAGTCCATTTCAGATGCCTCTTCTGAATACTGAATATCAAGACAGTTTCTGTAATCAAAAGCCCTTCCATAGTACGAGCCGGGGTTATTCTCTATATCCAACCGCTGTGATATCAAATCCAAGGCTCTATTAATTTCTGGCTCTAAAGCGTGTGGAGTACCTCTCAAACAGCGTGCTACTGGTGCTGTTCTCGCACTGTATTCCATATACCCAACTAACCCTGTCCCTAACAGCCAAAAAATGATTAGAAAGACTGAAACCATCCTAAATCGCTTCTTCCAAAATGTTATTACTGAAAACAAGGCTGTAAAGACTGCCCATAAGATGACAACCCTCCACATGTTTTCTCCACCAATGGCTGCCCGTTGCTCATAGAGTAACCCGTCCGCGGTTCTCATGAACGGGAACATCGCTACAAAAAATATCACAGTTACAATTCCCAGAAGAAATAGGCGGGAAAATATCCTTTTAACTGATAGGTTATATCTCTTACTCATCTGTTTTCAGTATATCTTAAAGAAAGAAAAAAAGTAGCAAAAAAAGAAAGAAAATAATTTTGGTTCATAAATCTACTGGTAGTTATATTGATAGGCTGGGGTGTGGCTGGGATATACTACCTCTCTCCACTGGTCTAATGAGGCACGAACTTGGTTCCAATGCAAAAACATTTGGGTCACATAAAAAATATCTCGCAACAGTGCGAGATTTTTTTGTGGGATTTCACCGTAGGAAATTGAATATTTGTTCGTGCCGCTACGAAGTAGCTAATACCCTTGGGGTACGACACTTCGAAGAAGTTAGTCCTCTTGTAGGAAATTCCCGTGGGGTCACGATAAACTTATAGCTACTTTGCATCATTTACCTGCTATAATTCACTACTAAGAATAGTCTTGTTCGTTTCCAATTCATAGGAGGTACCATGACTGACCAAAGTCAGGATCAATTATTGCCTGTCCGCCGAAGTCTTCCTTCCAAAAGAAAAGGTATTACGTGGGAAGGAAGGGTAGCTGGGCAGAAAGTCTATCTTCGGACAGGGGAGTTTGAAGATGGAACGATCGGTGAGATCTTCATTGACCTCCACAAGGAGGGGATGGCGATGCGGTCCATTATGAACTGCTTTGCGATAGCGGTAAGTAAAGGGCTTCAGTTCGGTGTTCCTCTTGAGGAGTTCGTGGAAACATTCACCTTCACCCGGTTCGAGCCACAAGGAATTGTAGAAGGCCATCCCAACATCAAGATGGCAACATCTATAGTGGATTACGTGTTCCGTGTATTGGGTCATCACTATCTGGGGTGGGAAGACCTCGCTCTAACATCTGGCACGTCTGAGGTTACATCATCTCCAGTTGGGGAAAGTTACGCTGAACAGAGTATGTTTGCGCATCTTGAAAGGATGATGGGAGAAGCACCCTTCTGCAGTGTTTGCGGACATATTACAGCACGCAATGGAGCACTTTTCAAGTGTCTGAATTGTGGAAATAGTATGGAGGAGCCAAAAGACTAGGACTTGTTATTCTATAAGGGCCTTCGGATTTTACCGTAGGCCCTGACTCTATTGAGAAACGATTTTAATAATCAATGGTAGTAAGGAGTGAAGCATGACTAACCTTGGCTGAACCATCGTCTTCCATTCTCGTAGTGAACCGAGAACTTGGTTCTCCTTCAGAAAATTTCCCATTTCATGGTGTCACAATTCCAAAATACCCCAAGGGTATTAGCTATCGCATAGCGGCACATTTGGCTCACAAATTACGTCACACTAGTCCTCACATGAATTAGATTATTCCAAGGATCTGGAAAAATTAGTGTATCTTTTTTGGAAGTTACCTTAATTTTATATTGTTCAAGTCTCTTGCCAAGTGTATCTACTGCATGTTTGGATGGTAGTAGTAACTCAATACTTTGGAGTCCTAAAGTTTTGTTTCTCTTGCCAGCACCGTAACTTTGCCAGGAGTTCATACCGAGGTGATGATGATAGCCGCCTACTGATACAAAAAGTGCTTGTGGCATCTCGGCCGTGATATTAAAACCCATCACATCCACATAGAAATTTTTTGCAGTCTTAATGTCTCCCACTTTCAGATGAACATGGCCCATATGTTTTTCATCAGAGTCATCTTGAGCAGAGTGTGTATTAATATATGCAATAGGGTCTATGTATTCTACCCCCATTTTTACGAGTCCGTCTTCCCATTCCCATAAGGATCTATCTCTATCAAAGTACAGCTCTAATTCATTTCCTTCAGGATCAGTGAAATAAAATGCTTCACTCACAAAATGATCAGCACTCCCTATAAATGAGCCAGGATAATCCTGGAACAATCGTTTTAATGTATTTGCTAATTGTCCACGCGATTTAAAAACAATAGCATTATGAAATAATCCTGCTGATGTTCTTGGTGAATTAGGAAGGTCAGGCGCACTACTGAGTGTAATTATTTTTTTATTATCATTTCCTAAAATTATTTCATTGTTCTCATTACTCAGTATCTCAAGCCCTACACCTGAGTGATAAAACTGTTGTAATTTAGAAGTATTTTCAATATTAAGAATTGTATTTCCTACTTCAAGTGTTGAAGCAAGAGTATCTCTTTTATCGTATTTACTCATATTTGTATTCATTATACTCCCATCTAATGACTAAGTGAATCTATACTCTATTAATATACTCTTACACGGCTATAACGTTAGCTGTTTACCTATGTTGTATACTTATTACATGACACAAGGGATTCATCATATAACCGCTATTGCCTCAGATCCACAAAAGACGACTGACTTTTATACGAATATTTTGGGTTTAAGACTCGTTAAAAAAACAGTCAATCAGGATGATGTAAGTGCCTATCATCTGTTCTTTGGCGACAAAATGGGAAATCCGGGCATGGATCTTACGTTCTTCTTTTTCCGACCTGCATTAGAGGGGAAGATTGGGAATGGATTTGTTTCCAAAATATCTCTTGCTGTACCTGAAGAGTCACTCGATTTTTGGTCTGAACGTTTTAAGCGATTTAATATAAAACATGACAAACTAACAAAAATATTAGGAAAAAAACGAATACCCTTTTTCGATGTTGATAATTTACCTCTCGAACTTGTAGGACTCACACAAGCAGAAATGGAAAAAGAACCAGATATTTGGGAAACACAGGAAATCACAAAAGAGAATGCAATCAGGAATTTCTATTCTGCAACGCTCAGTATATCTGATGTACGTCTGATGGACCCTATCTTAAAGCACGTATATAATTACGAGCAGTTCAATAACGATGATAATACATATTTATACAAAGTAGCGAATTCCACAAGAGCAAGTATCTTGGAAGTACACGCTGAAAAATCAGGTGAAATTGGTGAGAGTGGAGCAGGAACTGTTCATCACATTGCATTCCGCGCTCATGATGAAAAAGAACAGTTAGAATTTACGCATAAAATATTCGAGCTTGGTCTGTATCCAACAGAAGTAATAAATAGATTCTATTTTAAGTCAGTATATTTTAGAACTCCTGCTGGTATACTATTTGAGATCGCAACAGATGGTCCTGGATTTACTGCAGATGAAAGTGAAAAAGACCTTGGAAAAAGATTGGCACTTCCTCCTTTTCTAGAAGGGGAACGAGATATGATTGAAAAAAATCTTTCTCCAATCTCATTTGATTCAGTTGCGCTTTATGCATAAAAATTATGAACCAATTTACCCATATCTATATTGATAATAATGCCGAGAACACACTTTTTCTTCTCCATGGCTCAGGCGGTACAGAAAATGACTTTCTTTTTTTAGATGAACTTTTAGAAAAAAAATACAATCTTGTTGGGCTACGCGGCAATATCTTAGAAAAAGGGATGAATAGATTCTTTAGACGGTTGTCAGAAGGTGTTTTTGATCAAGAAAGTATTAATGATGAGACTAAAAAACTGCGTTATTTTATAAAAGAGTGGGTAATTGGACATAACCTGACACTCGATGATCTTATTTTCCTTGGATATTCAAATGGTGCAAATATGATCCTTGCGATGCTTTTTAATTATCCTGACATAATACGGAATAGTGTATTGCTACATCCAATGCTCCGATATAAACCAAGTAAAAATGACCTCGATTTAGAGTCTCATGTTGCATTCCTCAGTTATGGAAGACAAGACCACCTAATCCCTGAGCAAGAAAGTAAAGATCTTGTCAAACTTTTAACCTCACTGAATATGAATTTAACCGTTAATGAATATGCCTCAGGTCATGAAATAACGGAAGCAGAAATTAACGATGTTGTCCAGTACTTGCTTACTGTACATTCCTCAGAGCATACTGCAAATAAACAATCGAAAAAAGAACAGCTTGCAGATGAGTCTGGAACAATCAGTTTGCGAGAGCTGCAAGAGAAAGAGCGTGGGTATGATATGCCAGAACTTGAAAAGAGTCGCCCACATGTGACTGGTGAACAGTCAGCTGCAGGGAGTATGCCAAATCCTGAATATGTAACTGCAAAAACAACGCTTGAAAAAGCGCGATCAATGAGAGTCCATAAAAAGCCGCAGAAATAAATTTCATGCAAAACCTTTGATATCTAAAGATCTACAACTCTTCTAATTCTACTTTGTTTTCTATATAATCAACATTTCGATATGACAGCATATTTTACTGCTTCGGTTGCGGCAAAACAAAAATATATTAAAAATTATTTAAAAATTATTCACGAGCTTCAGGGAATGAAAATTAATGTGGTGTACGAGCATATCATCAACTCAAGCGAAGCAAAGATTCGGTTGCATACAAAAGAAGAACGACATACGTTTCATGACCAGGTTGCAAAATGGATCCAGTCATGTGATTTTATGGTAGTTGATACTTCATTTCCGAGTATAAGTGTGGGTTATGAAATAGCCCATGCACTCCGTATTGGAAAGCCAGTACTGTTGTTATATTCTCATGGAGACCCACCTTCACTTCTTGCGTATCATAAAAATGAAAAACTTGTCTGCGAAAAATATACGCTTGAAAGCATAAAACAAATTCTTAAAAATTTTATTGAATATGTCCAAGGTAAGCACGACTTGCGATTTACCTTTTTTATTTCACCTGAAATTGCAACATACTTAGACAGTATTGCTGTTAAAAGAAAGATTCCTAAATCTGTATTTATCCGCCAATTAATAGAAAAAGAAATGGAAAAAGACTCCTCTTAATACATATCTGTGGCGCATTGGAGAAACTTTGAACTCGCGCTATAATTCTTTTGTTGTTCGTATAGATAGTCAGAGAGGACTTCACATGTGTGTCTCAGCTCATTGTGAGAATGCAACTGTGCTTCATCTTCGGCAAGCAATCCAATTCTGCTCAAAGGAGCGAAACTGCACAGAGATGGGCTTGGAGGCTCATATCTCGCGTGAATGTAACACAGATTGTGCGCAAAAGGCTGTTGCCCAGCTCGAGGAGCTTGGGTTGATTACCTTTACAATGAGCGGTGAGATCGGATTCACCGTGAAAGCGAAGCATTTTCTCAATAGAGACATGCAACGTCAGCCAGAAATCTTCGAATGTGATGAGATTGTTCTGGCAATGAACCGTCTTTTTGACTAGGACACCAGTCCTCAACGTATCCCGGTTCTCTGAGAGCCGGGATTTTTTTCTATAGAAAGAACAACGAGGCTAAAAACCCTAGGATCTTTTTACTTAAAGAAAAGGTGTGAACCTAAACCACCTGGAAGGTGGAATAATAAGATACGAAAGAGAGGTGAGGTAGAAATTTCGCTAGGTAGCAAAATAATCCTATAATATTGATTTTTCACTCTTTTTTTGCTAAAATAATACTGATTTATCTAATAGTTGTTGAGTAATTACTTGGCATGAGTATTTGATGAATCAAGTTGCTCTTTAAGAGATTAAGAATCATTAGTACAGTAGATGGCGTAGTACCTATATTAGCTATATGTAGTACGCCGTCTATTGGCGCAGCAGTTTATTGCATGGAGGCATGAATGTCCTATTTAGACGAGATCGACGAAGGTGGCTTTAATTCTAATGCACATCGGGCAACGCATGATCGTCCGTACTTTGGACGTCTGCAAGTTCTAAACATTGCAGAAGTCCAGGTAGGGAAGGTATATCAACGTGTCTACGCTTCAGGATCCGTGATAATCGAGATCCTAGAACCGCCTTTTAAGAAAAAGAACGGTTGGTGGGTAAAGGTCAGAAATCTGACGTACCCACGCGAAGACACGATATCCTTGGAGGACGCAGGTGTCACTCCATATCAGGGTGATAATGGCCCAGTATGGAATCCTAGAAACCATCTGCTGAGGGTGGAATGATTTTTTCTCTTTTCATTACTCCCTGCTGGGTTTTAAAAGCTTAGCAGGGAGTCTCTATTTAGAAGTATAAATTTTCATGATCACTGAATAAAAATTTCTTGTTTTTATGTAAGTATATCTTGATTTTGATTGCAATCTGGTGAAGTAATTGGGTATGATAGAATTGGGCGATTTAACAGTTACGAATGGATCCAGATTCTTTAACCAGAAGTAAAAAAACTTCATCCTTTTTAAAACTTTACGGTAAGATTGCAGCATACAGCTTGGCTGTTGTGTTTGGAATCATAACTGTAGTGTATATTATTGATTGGAACTCAGAGTCGGAAGATCCAACAACTCCTACAAAAACAAATCCAATGCCCGAAGTTTTGGCTGAAGCAGACAGTTTATTTGAGTCAGGGGGTGTAGTATTTGGTATTCCAACAAATTTTACTGCAGCAGCAACATTTGGTTCAGACATTACCGTTGCTCAAGATACTAATCTTGAAGGGGATTTGTATTACAGAGGAGATTTAGTTGATCTTTCAATAATTGTCGATGGATTGGAAATAGACTCAGACTCGCTTTCAACCATCCTGGATGAAGGTGTTGGAATTAGTATCACAGGTGATGAAGTACTGCAGATAAATAATACTGGTGTACTGTCATTTAATGGCCTTACCGGTGATGTTGTCTATGAGATTGAAGAACATAATATGTTTAAAAATATTCTTGTGCCTGGTAATGCCACAATTGTAGCAGATTCAACGAATGATTCGTTAACATTTATTCCTGGTGACGGAATTTCTCTTGCGACAGATGCGACTGGTAAAAGTATCACAATAACAAGCTCAAGCGCCTCTAGTGGTGTTAATACAATTACTGGCATACCAAATCAAGTTATTGTTACAAGACTTGGTCAGGATGTTATACTCTCACTCCCTCAAGATTTTCATACAGCTGCGAGTGTTACATTTTCTGAAATGACTTTGGCAGATCCAATTACTTCTGCTAATGTACTTTCATTTACTTCAAGCGGGCGTATCTCCACATTAAATAATGCTGATTTACTCCTCGGGAGTAATAGTACTGGAAATATACAATTCATATCAAAGGGAGCCACATCATTGTTGCTTAATGGATCAGACTTGGTTGCAAGCGGTTCGCTTACTGGAGTCACAGATTTTAGTGCCTCAGGTGAGATAGAACTTACATCACTTGCTAATGGAATTGTGCAAGCGCAAGGATATACATTAACCAGTGGACCTATCAATCTTGCAAGCAGTAACCACGTATCAGGAATTTTATCCGCAGAAAATGGCGGAACTGGTACTGATAAGACACCATTGGATGGACAAATATTAATTGGTAGCGGTCACACAAAAAGTTATGAACCGAGACATTTAAGTGTGGGTACTGGTATTTCTGTAACAAGAAACCCCTATTCGTTAACTCTTACAAATAGCGGAGTAACAAAAATTGCTGGAGGAGTGAGGCATATTTTGGTGAATGGATCATATTCACCAACAGGACTGACAGGTGATGTTACATTAACATTACCCCAGATACTTGATACTGTAGCCTCACCAACATTTGCAGCGTTGCGGCTCACCTCACATGAAGATATTCTTACCTTTACTGCAGAATCAGGAGATTTAGCCTATCTCCAGATAGGTGAGCTTACACAGAATAGGAATTACACTCTCCCAGATGAATCAGGTACTTTTTGTCTTACTTCAGGTAACTGTGTTGGAATTGGTGGAGGGCTTGTCGGAACCGGTACTGCCAACTATATTCCTAAATACTCAAATGCAAATACACTTACGCCATCACTCATTTATGATGATGGATCAAGTGTGGGAGTTGGAACAACGCTCCCTTTGCTGGGAGTAGCACTTGATGTGAATGGTTCTCTTCGCATTGGAGTTGCAAGAGGCACATATGACATTTTGAACACTGTACCTGCACAGGGAGATCCATTGGCTTCATTATTCTGGGGAGATAGAACACTCTGTGATTCTAGTGGGAGTTGTCAGGGGACAGCAGGTGCAGGAGTTGAGAGCATGGGGACAGATGGATATATTGCTCTTTTTTCTAACAGCGGGAATACTCTCGCGAACTCTCTTATCTATGATTCAGGATCTGCTGTTGGGATTGGGACAACTACACTCACAGGATTTATTACGATTTCAGGAAGTAGTGAAAATTCAGCACTCTCCATCAATCAGACGAACTCAGTAGGGGATATTATCAGTGCGTCAATTGAAGGGGAAGAGAAGATGATTCTAACCAGTGTCGGTGATCTGGATTTGGTGAGTGGGGTATATAAAAATAAAGGAAATTCAGGTGCAACAGTAGGAGGATATTCTTGTGTAACAACAAGTGGTGGTATTGTTACCGGAAGCGGAGCATGTCCTGTAGATCCATCTGCTACGTTGTGGGAATCACAAGGAAGTCTTACCTTTGCAAAAAATACGAATCATAATTTTGCACTTGGTGGTACAACCGTAAATAATGCAAAGTTCGCAGTATTAAATATAGATTCTGGTGATCCGACTATTTGGTTGAGAAGTTCTCCTACCCAAACTTTGTCAATTACCTCAAGCGGTACTTTTAAAACAATTAACGATGCAAATATTACACTCGAATCAGGTGAAGATATTGTACTCAAACCAGGCAGTGGCGATATTGTTGTAGAAGGTAAATTAGTAACTCCAGAAAGCTCAGATTTGATAGTGGAACCTGAAGGGTCATTTCATGTTAGACCTCACGGACAGCAGGTATTGAGTGTTTCAACAGATGGAGTGGGAGTTAATACTACAATTTCGCGTGGGGCATTTACTATAAAAGAACTGTCAAGTTTCCCAACACAAGGAGAAGGGGAGGGAACTCCTGATAATAATTTGATTTTAGATCCTGCAGACAGTAATTTCTCATCTAATACTGGACATTGGACCTTATGGTCTGGATGGTCGATTAGTGGAGGAAGATTAACATATAGCGGAGGTATTGCTACTGCATCTTTAGAAAACCAATATATAGGCAATTATATTGAAGCCGGTAAAACCTATACAGTGAAATTTGATTTATTGGAAACAACTTCTCCAGGGGCGATTGGTATCCAAGTTGGGAATGCACAAAGTGGTATGATTTGGGCAGATATGCCTCCATATGATTATGGGACAAAAACATCTGTTATTACTCCCACATCGTCTGGAAATTTACATATATATGCAAATAATGGATGGCAAGGCTCAATTACAAATATAAGAATAACTTCCCCAGGTATAGAGCCACCTCCATCTACCCCACCTTCACCAGATCCATCAGGACCAGGTCTTGTGCTTGTTAGTAGCGATGGTGCCTTAACCCCACTTGAGATGAGAGCAGGAGGAAGCGGACTATCCAACACATTTGTAGGATACTCTGTAGGTGGATTAAATGAATCAGGAACACATAATGCAGGGTTTGGGGCAGAAGCGCTCTATAGTTTATCACTAGGAGATTACAACACTGCTATTGGATCTGAGGCGTTATATAACAATCTCTCAGGTTTGGACAATGTTGCATTAGGATATAAATCAGGATACCACTTAAGTGGTGGATCTGGAAATGTATTTGTTGGCTCAAATGCAGGGCCATCAAGTTCTGCTGAATTATCTAATCAATTATATATTGCAAATGCTGCAGGAAATCCTCTTATTTGGGGAGATTTCAGTGAAAAAATGGTGGGAATAAATCTTGCAGATACTACATCTGCAAATAATACGTTAAGTGTTGCTGGTAGTTTGTGTGTAACTGCAACGGGAGTATGTGAAAATAATTCTGATGGAACGATTTATACCACCAACACGGTAGTAACAGGGGCAGATGTTGCAGAAAATTATGTGTCTGCTCAGCAGTTACATCCTGGAGATGTCGTGAGTATGGCTAACAATGGTAATTCTCAAGCAGTAGTAAAAGCACATGCTGCATCCAATACTTTGCTTGGTGTCGTTTCAACAGCTCCTGGTCTCACACTTAATTCTGATGCGAGAACAGATAAGGTACATAAATATATATACCCAATCGCTTTAAATGGAAGAGTTCCGACAAACGTAAGTACAGAAAATGGGTTAATTTCAGTAGGTGACCCGCTTACCGTTGGCTCTACTCCAGGAGTAGCAGTAAAAGCAATAAACTCGGGATATATTATTGGACGTGCACTTGAATCATATTCTGGATCAGGGACTGGTACGATAATAGTATATGCTAATGCAGGTTGGTACGCACCGTTGATTGTAAATGGTGATGGAAATATCGTCTCTGATTCTGAACTTGTGATGAATACAAATAATGAGTTTTCTCTATTATCTATAAAGGGTCTACCTTCAACAGATGATACATATGAGGAATCACTACAGACTTTGGATGCAAAGATTTCAGGACTTGAAAAAAAAATCCAAGAGCTTGAAAAAAGTCTGAATCTAATCGAAGAGATTAAAAATTCTGATACAATGCCTCGATCTAAAGAAAGCAGTGAATTATTGGATGGATTAGGTGAAATTTCTCTAGAATCTGCTTCTATTGCAGGTTCGTTAAGAGTAGAAGCACTGTATCTTGATGGAAATGGGAGTATTAGTACACAAGATACTCCGCTTCGGCTTCAAGCAAATAGTACTCACAATATTGTGATGTTTGATGGAAGTATCATATTTGCTGCAAACGGTGATATTTCAACTTCAGGTACAGTCAAAGCAAAAAAAATTGACATTGATACAAGTGATGAAGAAGCAGCTTCAATCGGAGTTGGTACAATAAAAGAAGGTGAAAAATCAGTTACCGTCAACACAAAAGCAGTGACTGAAAAATCAAATATATTTATTACACCAAAGACGTTATTTCCCGGGATGATCGCGGTAACAGAACAGACAGAGAATGAGTCATTTAAAGTTGAAATAGAAAAAGATGCGACAAAAGATATTCTGTTTAACTGGTGGATAGTAAATTAATATGAACATGACCTGCCTAATCAAAAAAATTGTATCAACAAAAAATATTCTTTGTCTCACCGCACTGATACTTCTCAGTATGTCGATGTTTACAATACCAACGCTCGCAACAGTCTCCTATGGAATTGCTAACCGTATTACCATAGACGATACCAATGTAAGAACAGGGAGTATTGTTTCATCACGTGGAACAGGGGGATTTATTTTAAGCAGCATTCCCTATGACCCTTCGATTGTTGGTGTTGTTACGGATAATCCGGCAATTTTAATTCATCTCAGTAATGCACAAGGAGAATATCCGGTTGTCTCAACTGGAAATGCGATGGTAACAGTATCACTTGAGAATGGATCAATTAAAAAGGGGGACCCTATTACCACTTCTTCTGTAAAAGGGGTGGGAATGAAGGCGACAAAATCAGGGTATGTAGTAGGTAATGCAACGCAAGATTTTTCTGGTAACAATCCTAACGAGATGCGGGCAATAAATGTAGCAGTCAATATCCGTTATCAGAATCCTAAAATTGATGTTCAATCAAAACTTTCTGATATTGCCAATTTATCTGCGGCTGCAGTTTCAGAAGAACCATTAACCGTTTTTAAGTATGTAGTAGCTGGATTTATTATTATCCTCTCTTTTATTATTGGTTTTTTGACATTTGGAAGAATAGCAGCACGAGGAGTGGATGCGTTAGGAAGAAATCCTTTAGCCATTAAGAGAATTGGATTTGGAATCGCGCTTAATGTTATCATAACAGTAGGCATCATTATCTCAGGAATCGGTATTTCTGTTTTCATTTTAAGAATATAGTATGGAACTTATTGTGCTTTTAATTACATTAGTCATTACTGCAGGTTTTATTGCTCTCTTCGTTTTTTGGCGCAAACTTAAAATAAAAGAGAAAAGAATTCAAAGAATTGAGTCTAGACTTCATCGCCATTCTGTAAAAACAATGGAACAAGTACATCAAAACTCTGAACAGATTCTCCGCGAGTCATTGAGTAAAGCTTCAGATATTATCAAAGATACGAAAACGGTGAAAGAAGAAAATGAGAAAAAGCTCGAGGAAGTCTTACAACAGACTGCAAAGCAACATGTAGATATTTTAGAACAGCAGTTGGGGGAAATTTCAGATACGTTCGGTGCAGAGTTTGAGAATCTTGAAAAATTGTATGAAAAACAGGCTAAAAAAACATTGTCTAAGATGGAGTCTACTGGAAAAGTTGGATTGGAAAAATTGGAAAAGGTTTTAGACAAACAAACAGTTTCATTGCAAAATTATCTTAAGCTGAAAGTAGATTCTGAGTTTGAGAAAGCACAACGTGAGATTGATAACTACAAAAGGGCTGAATTGAAAAAAGTAGATAAATCAATTCAAGAATTAGTTAAAAAAACTGTTTCTGAAGTGATTGGAAAAAGTATTCCAATGAGTGAGCATGAAAAGCTCATTATTGCAGCTCTAGATGAAGCAAAACTCGAAGGTATGTTTAATCATGAATAAAGAGGCTTATATCGAAATACTAAAAAATATATATACAAAAAAACAAGCTGACACATTTGTTGCAAATATAGATACGCTTATCGCATCTCTTTACAGTAAGGGAAGAACTCTCAATAAAATACAAGCAACTTTTTCATTGGAGCTCAGTGAGGAAATTATTGAGGTGATGAGAAAAGAAAAAATCTCGTTCAATGATAATGATGCTTGTAAAAAATTTTTTGAATCATTACGAAAGATCGTATTGGATATACCTACAATTGATCTCACAATTTCGTTTGATCCAACGCTTTCACAAGTCCAGAAAATTTGCCACTGGATTATCAACAATAAAAAAGAAAAGCATCTTTTACATATAATTGTTGATCCAGGAATAATCGGGGGTGTACAGATAGGATTGGACGGTCGGTACAAAGATAAATCACTGAAAGCTAAGCTTGGAGATATGACAATTTCCCTATGAACAATTTTTCTCAATATTTGGAAACAACAGGAGAGTATGGTGTGGTTAAGGAGTTGAAGTCTTCGATTGTAAAGGCTTCAGGTATTCCCAAAGCAAAACTCCATGAATTGGTACTTTTTGAGTCAGGCAAAATGGGACAGGTTTTTTCAGCCAGTCGGGATATTGTCGAGGTTCTCACGTTCTCAAAAGAGCCAGTAGCAATCGGTGAGAGATTTGTACGAACTAATAGGATGATTTCTGTGCCAGTAGGGGAAAGTCTGCTTGGTACAATTATTGATCCTCTAGGATTACCTTTCCCAAACGTAAAAAACTTTAAGAGACCCAAAGAGATGCGTGAGATTTTTGTTGAAGCGCAAAAAATTGATGTACGTGAGGCAATCAATAAACCTCTTTTGACGGGTGTGAATATTGTTGATTTGTTGGTTCCTTTAGGTATGGGACAAAAAGAGCTTGTTATTGGTGACAGAAAAACCGGAAAAACTGCGTTCGTGCAAACTACGATGGTTAACCAAATAAAAAATAACAATTGTATTGTTATTTATGCAGGAGTTGCAAGAAAAACTCATGAGATAAAAAGACTTCATAACTACCTTCTCACTGAGAAGATAATGGATAAAGTGATAATTGTAGCCTCTGATTCTCAGGATTCACCTAGTCTCATTTATTTAACTCCATACACTGCAATGACGATTGCTGAGTATTTTCGTGATCAAGGACAGGATGTCTTATTGATTTTGGACGATTTATCTACTCATGCAAAATTTTATCGCGAAGTTTCTCTCGTGGGTAAAAGATTTCCAGGAAGAGACTCATATCCAGGTGACATTTTTTATGTACATGCTCGACTTTTAGAAAGGACAGGAAACTTTACGCATGCAAAAAAAGGGGCTGTTTCAATATCCTGTCTGCCGATAGTCGAGATAGTGGAGGGCGATTTGGCATCGTATATCGCGACTAATATTATGGGTATGACAGACGGACATATACTCTTTGATAGCGGTGCATTTCATGATGGAAGACGTCCTGCTATCACTCCCTCTCTCTCTGTGACGAGGGTAGGAAAACAAGCACAATCAAAACTCAGGCGTGAGATTACTCAGACCTTAACTGCGTTTTTAGCAGAATATGAAAAAATGCAAAATTATTCCTACTTTGGAGCGGAGCTTTCGGATAAAGTAAAAGATTTATTAACTACCGGTGATAAAATGTACCGCTTATTTAACCAATCATATAGGCTCATCGTACCTGAAAAAGTGCAGACTATCTTATTTATGCTTACGTGGATGAAAGCATTTAATACGTACACCAATGATCAAATTGAGACAGCAATCACAAATCTTTCACACGTTGCAGAGGAAGGTAAATTAGATCAGCTTTTTAATGCATTAGAGAAAGTAGAGACACTTAAAGAACTTGAGAAATTAGTTGAGATGAATAAAAGTAAAATTCTCAAATTATGCAAAGTTTAAAAGAACTACGTGAAAATATTGCAGCTGTGGGAACTATGGGAATGGTTGTTCAAGCTATGCAGGAAATCTCAGTTATGAAGATGCAAAAAGAGAGAAATGGTGTGGTGCAGACCCGTTTTTTACTCGATCGATTAACAGATGTTTTTTATGATGTTAAAACAAATTATAGAAAAAAGATATTACGAATTGTCAGGAAAAAAAATAAAGATCTTGAAGAACATTCTTCTTTTGTTAAAAACGGAAAATCTGCTGCTGTTTTTCTTTCATCAAATGGAAAGCTTCAAGGAGATATTATTGCCAAAGTTTATAAATACTATGCAGAGTCGATCAAAAATAAAACAGATGATATTTTTATTGTGGGTAAGGTAGGAAAGGCGATGTATGAAAGTAGCGGATCTAAAAAACCGATCCAATACTTTGAAATTCCTGATAGTGATGTGAAAATTGATGACTTAAAAGAGTTAGTATTGAGCTTGATCAACTATCAGAAAGTCGATGTATATTATGGAAAATTTGAGAGTATTGTTACTCAAAACCCTACTGTTTCAAATGTTTCAGGGCATAAAACAGAAGATAATATTCAGAACTTACTATACAAAGATGTTGAGGAAAAAGATAAAAATGGAAAAGAAAAAGATGATTATAAACACTTTCTTTTTGAGCCATCACTTGAAAATATTTTGCAGTTTTTTGAAACACAGGTATTTGCCTCTCTATTTAAACAAACAGTAAGTGAGGCACAACTTGCGCGCTATGGGTCACGAATACGTTCTATGGGTGAGGCAATTGGACATATTGAGGGCGAAAAGAAAAATTTATTAAGCAAAGAAAGGAGGACCAAGCAGATGATCAATAATAAGAAACAGTTAGAAAGGCTATCAGGGGTCATGCTTTGGTAAATAGTTAATATGGGAAAAGCAACAGTAATAGGTATGAAAGGGCAGGTAATAGAAGTTGAGTGCAGCAGTGATGCAATGCCAGCAATGCACGATATTTTTGTACTCAAAGAGGATCCAAGTGTTTGGCTTGAGGTCAATGAGTCTGCTTCAGAAAACACTGTATATTGTTTTTGTTTATCAACAACAGACAAGATTTATCGAGGTGCTGAAGTAATAAACACTGGTACCTCTTTAAAAATACCAGTTGGTGATGAAGTGTTAGGCAGAGTAATAGATATTTTTGGAGAAGCGATTGACGGAGGAAAACCATTAAAAAAAACAAAACTGCGTCCAGTATTCGAAAGTAATGCAAATTTTGAAACTATCCAAGTACCCGATAAAATTCTTGAGACTGGTATAAAAGCATTAGACTTTTTCTCACCCTTGCCAAAAGGCGGGAAAGTAGGCCTTTTTGGTGGTGCAGGTGTGGGTAAGACAGTGTTATTAACCGAGGTAATCCATAATGTTGTGGTTCTTAATAAAAACAAAAGCATCTCTGTATTCTCTGGAGTAGGCGAGCGAACCAGAGAGGGAAAAGAGCTTTTTGAGACACTGAGAGATAGTGAAGTATTAGATCAGGTATCGTTGATTTTTGGTGCGATGGGAGAAAATCCTGCTATCCGATTTCGTACAGCAACAGCTGGTGCAGCAATTGCTGAGTATTTCAGAGACGAGAAAGAAAAAGATGTGCTCTTTTTTATCGATAATGCGTTCCGGTTTGCTCAAGCGGGATATGAGCTTGCAACGCTCATGAATACTATTCCCTCTGAGGGAGGATATCAATCAACAATGTCCTCTGAGATGGCAGCGTTGCAGGAAAGGCTGTTCTCAACAGATAAAGGTTCAATTACCAGTATTGAAGCAGTTTATGTTCCATCTGATGATATTACGGATTATGCTGTTCAATCTATTTTTACTCATTTGGATGCTTCAGTCGTTGTGTCCCGGGAAATTTACCAGGAAGGAAGGCTTCCTGCTATTGATTTAATTTCGTCTACCTCATCAACCTTAACTGTTGATGTAGCCGGAGAAGAGCATTATAAAACATATATTGCTGCAACAAATCTTTTGAAAAAAGCATCCTCACTTGAGCGAATTGTATCTCTTGTGGGGGAATCAGAGTTATCAACTGAAGATTTAACTACCTATAAGCGTTCAAAGATATTAAAAAATTATATGACTCAGTATTTCGCAGTTGCCAAAGCTCAGACTGGCAAGGATGGAGTCTATATTCCTCTGGAAACCACGGTGTCTGATGTAAAGCAAATTATTAACGGAGATTTTGATAATAATCAGCCAGAAGAATTCCTCTATATTGGAAGTGTAAAAGATGTGAAGAAAAAATAGCATATGGAAGAAAATAAGCCAGTTACAAAACAGAGCACACCTCCTCGTGAAGAATTGGCAGTCAATATTGTGAGTGCTGATGAAAATGTATTTGATGGGACTGTATACATGCTTACATCAAAAAACAATGAAGGAGAGTTTGATGTATTACCCCTCCATACAAATTTTATTACCTTGATTGAGGAAAAAATAATCTTACACAAAACTTCAAAAGAGAAGAAGGAAATACCGATAACTAATGGGGTACTCAAAGTAGCAGAAAATCAGGTGAGTATTATCTTAGGACCGTTTGTCGGTGCAGACCTATTACCAGAAGACATACTTCAATCGTCAACACGTTCAGTAGGTTCAAAAATAGATAAGATTAAAAAACTGTTTGTTGACTAACTCCTTACTCTTTCTCGCTTTTACCATACAAAGAAAAGGTGTGAACTTAAACCACCTGGGAGGTGGAACTTTTAATACCAAAATTGAAGTGATGAATATAATATCCGCTCCTGTAGATATAAACCTATAATATTGTGGAAAATATTCTTTTAGTGTATAATACCCGCTATTGCTCGTTAACAGTATAGTTTAAGGAGGGATCATGAATCCAATACTAAAGACCCTTCTGGCTGTTGTGTCTTTAGTCCTATCCTATTTCACATGGAAATGGATGTTTGGAGGCAATGTGTCGCTGGCAGTGATTGTTGGGGTAAGTGTAGTGCTCCATGAGATTGGACACGGAATAGTACTTCGGTACTATGGACACCGCTTCAAGATGGTGTTTTTGCCAATTGGAGCTGCTGTCATTCCTGATAATACACAGGCTCTGCGTGAATCTCCCTTGGGTCAGCAAGCGAAAGTATTTCTCGCTGGTCCACTGGTAACCGTAGTATTAATTCTTGCCGGATTAGCGCTCGCTGTGAGTCCTCAGTGGTACAGGGAGGGAATTGCATTAGCCGCAATAAATGCTGCTCTTGGTGCAATGAATTTAATCCCCTGGGGGAAGTGGCTTGATGGCGGCGTATTTATTCGGATGCTCTTTCGGAGCATGACGAAGGATCAGCGTACCAAAATGAAGAATATCATTATTGGCGCGTGCGTCATCTGTGGCATATTCCATAGTTTTGGATATGTCACTCTGATTCTGGGCCTATCAATTCTTGGAGTAGTAAAGGAGTCAAAGAGGGAAACTTTTTCTGACTCCCAATCTTCCGCACTAATAGGCCCTGCGCAAGGGATGAGACTATTTGTTTTATTTCTTGCGATGCTGTCAATCTCTTTGTTGGTAGCAGGTTTAACCCTGCCACTGAGAGAACTATACTTGTAGCAAACATAGCAAAAAAAGCACCGTAAGGTTAGACCACATATGATGTGGCAAAAAGCCACGTTTGACTTGGCAAAAAGCCACATTTGACGTGGTGAGAAAGGAATGCCTATGGCACACTTCCTGCACATGCAGGACGAAGAAAGTGACTAAGGGCTCCCAGTCTTAATAACCCCAAGGTGCTTTCTTCGTGATTAGTGCAAAAAATATACTTACGAGTTAGCTTTTGGACTGGTAATATTTACCATCCAATCAATACCGAATTTATCAGTAAGCATACCAAAAGTATCACCCCACGGAGCTTTTTCAAGAGGCATTACCTGAGTACCACCTTCAAGAAGCTTAGTCCAGTAATCACGCAGTTCTTCTTCATTCTCACCACTGAGTGACATACTAAAGTTCTTTCCTGGCTTATATTCCATATTACTTGGAGTATCAGAAGCCATAAAGGTTATGCCATTCTCAGCTTCTAGCATAGCATGCATAATTTTATTCTCATCGCTTGGATCTTGTGAGACATTAAATTCTTTAAATGTGCTCATATCAAGTTTGCCACCAAAGACAGATTGGTAAAATTCCATTGCTTCACGGGTAGTATCTCTAAAATTGAGATATGGAGTTAATCTTGTCATAGTTACACCTCCTTTCAACAAAATACTATTCTCTTTTTCGATTATATCACGCAATTTAATTACATACTTTGTATCTGGAAAATATCTTTACAATCAAAATACTTAACTCTTATAGAACGTTTAAGAGGAGAGGATAGAATTGGGGATAGTAGTATGAAGGTTTTTACTCTTTTTATTCTTTTTTTCTTCAGTGCTTTTTTTACCGCTACTTTGGTTATGACAGTACACACAATGAGTAAGTCTGTAATGAGTGATAATTCACAAAATACTACAGATTTAGATCCACTGTCGATTGAGTATCTTCGTAATATTGAGTATGACGGAAGTGAACTGCACATAGAAGAAAAATTAAAATCTGAAAATGACTATGAAGAATATATTGTTTCGTATCTATCGGAAGGCTTGAAGATTTACGCACTTTTATCAATTCCAAAAGGTATAGAACCAAGAAATGGATGGCCAGCAATTATTGTCAATCACGGCGATATTCCACCAAGCCAGTATAGAACAGAAGAGAAGTATGTCCCTCATATAAACAGTCTTGTATCAAACGGATATATAGTTTTGAAACCTGATTATCGAGGACATGGTAACTCACAGGGAATAGCAATTAACGCATATTCAGTTCCGGATTATACAATAGATGTTTTGAACGCTATTGCTTCTTTGCGCAAATTTTCAAAAGTTGATTCAAAAAGGATTGGCCTTTGGGGTCATTCCACCGGCGGGCATATAACATTGCGTGCAATGGTTGTAGATCCTCATATAAAAGCGGGTGTGATCTGGGGTGGTGTCGTAGGTTCATATGAGGAACTTCTTGAAGAATGGCCATCATATTGGGAGATAACAAATACACCTGTTCCAGCAGATGATACAAAAAATCCTTTGCAAAATTGGCGTTCATATCTTGTGTCAACATATGGACAACCTACAGAAAATTCGGATGAATGGAACGCAATCTCTGCAACCACATATCTCAGTGATATCTCAGGTCCTTTACAATTACATCATGCACAAAGCGATACGTGGGTACCTGTTGTATTATCAGAATTACTGCATGAAAAAATGGATCAGCACAATAAATATTCTCAACTTTTCAAGTACCAGGAAGATGATCACAATCTCACAGCAAATTATGCAGTAGCAATGGAACGATCAGTGCAGTTTTTTGATCAGTATGTAAAAGAGTGATTTATTTTTAGATCAGACATAAGGTAAAGAACCAAGAGAGGAATAATGCTCGTTAAGCTCGGAAAGCTTCTGCATATCATCATCATCTATCTTAAAGTCAAAGACATTGATATTTTCTTCTAAATGTTCTATTTGATTCGCTTTTATAATTGGGACACTACCTATCTGTAAATTCCATCGGATTAAAATTTGTGCTGGTGATTTTTGATATTTTCCTGCAAGTTGAGTAAGCGTATCGTCATCAAGTCGTGTAGTTCTGGTTAATGGGCTATATGCCTGTATAACAATGTTCTTTTCTCGACAGTAATGGATCATATCATCACTATAACCAAACGGACTCCACTCAATCTGATTAACTGTTGGAGTCTCACCACTGGCTTCAATAAGCTCATCTATCAGTACAGTGGAGTAATTACTTACTCCAATATCCCGAGTATATCCTTCATTTTTTGCTTGAATTAATCCTTCCCATAATTCTATACCTGCTCCTGTTGGAGGAGGGCGATGGATGAGCATTAAATTAACGTACTCAAGACCTATTTCTTTTATATATGCTTTCGTTGCTTCATATGCATTATCGGTTTCTTCCACTTTTGTTACTACATAAATGCTTTCGCGATTAATAGTGCTATTTCTCATTGCCTCACCAATACTAGTTTGGGTGCCATAATCGCTCGAAGTATCAATAAGACGATAACCCAGTTCTAACGCATTGGTAACAGTATCTACAGTATTTGTTGAGAGTTGCCAAGTTCCTAAGCCAAGAACAGGCATAGTATTTCCTGTATGGAGTGATATAGTTGAATTTTTATCCATACATTTATGGTAAAGACAGCGCATAAATCCACTGTCTATGTGTAGTAAGAAAGCTGCAAGAGTGTACAGTATTAAGCTTTTTGAAGTTTTCGTATAACTACCTGAATGATATTTGCGGTTAGCGCGTCATTAATTTCTCCTGTATCAATCATAGAGAGTGCTTCGGTAAAACTCACAAACTTTTGTTCAACTACAAGCTCGCTCGATTCTGATTTTTTTGTTGTTACGGTTGTTGATGGGATCTGGGTATAAAAGAGAGTAACACTTTCGGTATTGAAGCTATTAAGCGGATAAAATACTCCTATTTCTTCTAATTTCTCAACTGTTATTCCGGTCTCTTCATATAACTCTCTTATTGCTGCTTGTTCTGGAGTTTCACCCTCATCTATTCCGCCTCCAGGAACTTCCCAGCTATATTGGTCTATGACATATCGATATTCGTAATTAAGCAGGATTTTATTGTCAGTTGTTACAACAACAATACCGACACCATTCTTACGATTTACCCATGCGTAGGTTCCCGTTGATCCATCAGGAAATTCTATCTCGTCTTGATATAAAGTCAGCCATTCATCCTTATACTTCTCTTTTTGCTTTATTCGTTTGAACATAGTTGCAGTATACCTTATTCTGATAACTGATGGTAGGAGATAGCAAATCGTAAATGTTAGAATATTGAAACTAGAAAACTCGAGGTCTCATATTGTTATCCGTATTTTTTTTTAAATATTTCATATATTTCATTGGCTCTGTCTAAAGTAGTAGTTTTTTCAGTCCCTATATCAACTTCTCTTGTATATCTGATTATTCTTTGAAGGATTTCATGTCTACATGCTTGAATAATTGCGTCTTCATTAGTAATTCCATCCATTACTTTATTTACTGACATTGCGGTAGGATTATTCATGGCATCTACTGGATTATTTTCCTTTTTGCCATATATTTCAAATATCTTTTTTAGCAAATTATAATTTTCAATATCTTTATCATACGTTGTCATACTTTTTGCTTCTGAACTCAGTGAGACTACGCGGTTTTGTAAATCAGCCGTTGCAGCCTCAAATGCGAGATTGAGTGCATGATCTGGTTCAGCTTCAAAAACTGGGAAAGTTTCAAACTTTATAAAATTCGGATTGTGACCGTTACGTAATGCGTGATATATCTCCGAGAGTAAAAAACCAAATTTTCCACTTCCACCTCCAGGACTGAATGCAATAAGATGATTATTTACTTCATGAACAACATCATTTCTACTAAAAATACTTTCTGCGTTCTCAAGTATGGAGGTATCAGGGTACTGAGGAATTTCAAAATGGCTATGCATATATACTCCCTCTTTAAATAAATTTTCTCGGAAGTGATCCAACATACGTTTATCTGTTTCAGAAGGGTTAACAGGTGAAACGCTAACAACAACATCTTTAATATCAAATTCTAATTCTCTAGCTTTATGAATAAGTCGTATGGTCTCAAAATCATACCTGAGTTGTGAGTCACCTCTAAAACGCCCGTTCAATGTCCTCCCATATGGAGGAGGAAGTATATCTCGTGCATTAACAACCATTACGATTTTCCCTACTGGTAACAATTCTGCAAGTAATTGTGCTTTACAATCAGGTTCATATCCTGGCAGTACTCTTTCTGCATGATGGTCTTCGAAAGGTTTGCCACCAAATTCCATAAATACTTGATCTCTATTAAACTGGTTTATTCTTTCTCGAATAGAAGAAGATTGGAATTCGATGTATTTTTTAGTATCAAAACCAATTTCTTTGGTAGTCATAAATTATTGATCTTTGATATGATGAAAAGATAATAAATGGTCAATAATCTCATAAGCGATTTGTTGAGGGTTTAAATAGGTTGTATCAAGTTGGATAGCCTTTCCAATTTTTCGTAACTCAGATGAATGTTCCAGTAAGAAATTTTCAAAAAAATCTAATCTACTGCCTGTATTGCGTATTTCTTTGTCTTTCCAATCTATTTCTTCTCGTTGTTTTATTCTTTCTTGACGTACCTCTTCATCGATGGTAAGTATTACTCTTAAGTCAGGTTGAACAATTGGAAATAATTGAGAAATTTGTACAACATTTTTTACACCTAGGTGGGCATGGTGTGCCAACACATCGTCAATATAACGACTCTTTACTACAGAATATCCTAACTGTAAAAGCTCTTCTATTCTTTCACTATGAAATACATTTGATCCTAAGTAAAATGCGAGCTGAGACGTTGGAGATGTTTCTGTTAATACTCTTTTTTTTAAGGAAGAAAAAGGGTTGTCTATCTGTTCAGTTTCATAAATATCATAGTTTATATTATTAAGACCAATTTGTGTTAATTCTTGAGAGAGCACGTTTGAGGTGGTTGTTTTTCCAGTACCATCTATCCCATGGACAGTTATAAAAACTGGTTTCTCTTTCATAAAAAGTTTGATACCTCTTGATACACTTTGTTTATTGTTTCATATCGTTTTGTAATACGGTCTTTATACTCGGGAAATAGTATTTTTTTATATCCTTTTTCAAGATATTTTTGACCCCATGCAAGTTTTTCAGTGTATGTTTGCTTTTTACATAGAAGCATAAATGCTTCATGGTATACGACTTTAGAGGCAGCATCTGCTGTAATAACAATTTTTTCTTCGAGTGAATATTCAGGCAATATTTTATTGTGGTTTTTTACACAAGCAACTATTATTGATTTTTCATTTTTGGATATAGGCAGGTTCTCTAAGATTTTAGTTGATATTCTTGCACCTGCGTCAGCATGATCTTCTTCTCCTTCTTCATGATCGCGCCCTATGTCATGGAGTAGGCAACTCAATTCTATTACTCTACTATCTACATTATGAGTTCGAGATAATTTCAATCCAAGTTTTACTACAAACTGAATATGACAGTAATATTCTTTCTCTTTTTCGTTGAGTAGCCTTTGAATGATTTCCTTCTTTGCATTATTAAATTGAGATGTATTCATATGCAATAGATGTTTGGAGTGATTATATTGCGATTAAAATTAAAAAACAAGGTACAATCGATTATCTGTATGGTTGGGTTTTATAATTGCTGTTGTAATTATTTGGATAATGACGAAATATTTTTTTTCACAATTTCTACTAGTTCACTTGTCTCAAAAGGTTTTGCGATAAAATCATTCGCTTCAGATTGTAGTGCATCAAGTTTAGCAGAAGGGTGTGCAGACATGAGCACAATGGGAATATGTTTTGTGCTTTCTTGACTCTTCAGAATTTTACAAATTGTTCTTCCGTCATTTCCTGATAAGAGAATATCTAATAGGATAAGATCAGGTTTAAATGTGTCTATATTTTTATATGCCTCATCTCCTTTTTCAGTTGTACAAATTACATATCCTTCAGCTTCTAAAATCAAAGAAATTGGTTCTAATATATCGTGGTCGTCATCAATAATGAGTATTCTCTTTTTCATCGGTATGTTCTTAAGGGTTTATAGGCAGGCTGAAATAGAATGTTGATCCTTTCCCTTTTTTACTTGTTAACCATATTTTTCCTCCGTGTCTTTCAACAATATCTTTTGATATGAATAACCCTAATCCAAGACCTGGAAATGTTTTCTCAGTGGGGTCTGATACTTGGTAAAGGCGATCAAATATTTTAGTCTGCTTTTCTTTTGCAATGCCAATTCCATAATCTTTGATACCTACAATTACCTGACTATCATTTTTTTCCAGTGTGATTTTGATTTTTTTATTGTTAGGAGAATACTTAATAGCATTAGTTATAAGATTAACAAGTACTTGATACACTCGATACCTATCTGCTGATACAAAAATCTTTTTTCTATCTTGTATAAGTAGGGTATGGTTTGTTGTTGCCTGTAATCCTTCTACTGTATCTTGCACTAATTCATGTAAATCGAAGAGCTCTTTATGAAGCTGTAATTTTCCTGTTTCAATACGTGAAACATCAAGGAGATCATTTGTGAGTTCTGTTAAACGATATGTCTGATCTTTAATTCTTTTCGTAAAGTATAATGGTTTCTCTTGTTTTTCTTTCTGTAATTCTTTGTACAAAAGGTCTACGAACATTTTCATACTCGTAATTGGTGTCTTGAGTTCGTGTGAAGCCATACTTAAGAAATCACTTTTTTCTTGTTCAAGTTGCTTGTGCTGTGTAATATCAGTTGTTGCTCCAAGCATCCTTGTTGGTTTTCCATTTTTGTCATACGTAACGACTGCTTGGGTTTCGACCCAGCGTACGGTTCCACTTGGAGGAACAATTCTAAACTCAATATAAAATTGGGTTTTATTTTGTAAACTTTTTTCTATTTCTTGTAAAACTCTTGCTCTATCATCAGGATGAATAAGTTGCTTAAAATTATCGAATGTTACGATAAAATCTTTTTTACTGACATCATGAATGGTATATACATTATCTGTCCATGTTAATGTATTGTTATCTATTTCCCAATCCCAAACTCCAATTTTACCTGCATCAAGCGCTATTTTTAGTCGTTCCTCGTTTTGTCGAATTAATTCTTCTGACTTTTTCTGATTCGTTATATCGCGTGCTATTTTTGAGGCTCCAATGATTGCGCCATTTTTTCCTTTTATGGGGGATATACTGAGCGAAACATCTATTAATTGTTTGTGTTTCGTTATTCGTACGGTATGAAAATGATGTATTCGTTTTCCTTTTTTTAATTTATTAATAATATCTTCTTCTTCTTTTCTCCGCTCAGGTGGAATGATAAGTGTGATTTTTTCCCCAAGTGCTTCTTTGGCTGTATACCCAAATAATTTTTCAGCACTTTTATTCCAGCTAGTAATATTTCCATCTAAAGTTTTACTGATAATTGCATCATCAGATGACGCAACGATTGCTGCGAGTCGGGCATTGATTTCATCTGCTTCCATTCGTTCAGTTATGTCTTCGTGTTGAAGTACGACATATGCAAGATTTCTTTTTTGATCACGGATAGGATACATATGTCCAGAAATCCAGCGGTATGGGACCTGTCCATTTATTTGCACTGTTTTAGAAGGATCATATCGGATAGGGGGAAGATAAACAATTTTTCCGTTAAATCCACGTTTTATATAGTGCATTGATCCAGATGCAATTAATTGCTTGTCTTTGAGAATATTATATGACCCTACGTGCTTGTATTTAACATTCCACAGTTTTTCCCATGCTTTATTGACAAAAATTATTTCTCCGTCTGGGGTAAAAATTTGAGTACTTATCGGATTTTGATCAAAAATGGTTTTAAAAAGCTTGATTCCTCCCTCTTCGATGGTCAGATTTATCATAATAAACCAATAAAGTATACCATAGATATACAACTGACAATTTTGTGTGTCTCATTATACTCTTACAGACCTATAGAGTATTTTTAATACGATTTTACGAAAATATTGTTACTGGAGGTGGTAATTGTGAATGATATACAAAATGCAGTAACACATTTAAGAGAGCATCAAGAGTATCCTGCGACAAAACAGGAGTTAGTAGAATCATGCAATAATCTATCAGATTTTTCTGAAGATGATAAAAAATGGTTTGAATCTAATTTGCCAGAGGGTACCTATAACTCAGCAGATGAGGTCATGCGTGCGCTCAATATAATGCAGGGAGAAATGGCTGCCTGAGTACTCTATGACTGTACTTCTTTGAGTAGTTCTTCAGTTAATTGCAGTGGAAGTCCGGTTATACTATTGATATCTCCTTCAATATAATCGATGTATGGTTGGAGCAGCGGGTGCTCAACGATAAATCCACCTGCTGTATGCATAACCAGACCTTCTTGTACGACTGTATCAATAACTGAGGAAGGAATTTTTTTAAAATAGGCGAGTGCTGTATCTACTGCCTCTGCTTGTTTCCCGGTGACAGTATTTGTCACCACAATTGCTGTATGTGTCTGAGCAGGGTACTGATAGTAACTTTCTAAGTACTGTATTGCTTGTTGGGTACTTTCTGGTTTTTCACGCAGCTCACCGTTATACAGTACTACTTGATCAGAAGTGATAAGAAGAGCAGGTTCATGAATTTTGGGAATAAGTGCATCTGCTTTTGCTCGTGCAATTAGGAGTGGGAGTTGTTCAAAATCATCTGATCGTATAGCTTTTTCATCAATATCAGCAATAAGTACATCAAATGTATATCCTGCATCTTCGAGCACTTTTTTCCGCCCAAACGATTGTGACCCAAGAATTATCTTCATAGAAAAAGTATACCACCCTCTTTACATTTCTTCATTTTTTTGCAATGATGCAATAGATTGATCTCTATGTCAAAAGAGACGCAGCAAGCATTCATATTCCCCGGACAAGGAAGCCAAAAAGTTGGTATGGGGGAAGGTCTCCTCAAACATCCGTATCCTGATCTTGCGCAAATTGCTCAGCGAACATATGAAGAAGCACAGGATGTATTAGAGATGGATTTTGCAGAAATCTGCCAAAACGATCCAGAAAATCAACTTGACTCCACACGTATAACTCAGCCAGCTCTTCTCGTAACAAGTATTGCAGCATTTCGTATGCTTAATCATCTTGACTATAAACCAGATGTAGTTGCTGGTCATAGTATGGGTGAGTACTCAGCAGTAGTTGCTGCAGAGGCATTGAGTTTTGAGCAAGCATTACGACTAGTGAAAGCACGGGGAGAATTTATGGAAGAGGCAGGAGAGATAAATCCTGGTAAAATGGCAGCTATTCTTAGATTACCAGTTGAACAAGTGGCACAGATATGTGAAGAGTCAGGGGCGCAATTAGCGAATATAAATTCTGAGCAGCAAATTGTTATTTCTGGAAGTAATGAAACAGTAACCTATGCAAGTAGATTAGCTGCAGATAAAAAAGGAAAAGTAATTGGATTGAATGTAAGCATAGCCGCACACTCAAGCCTCATGGAGCCAGCACAACAACAGATGGAGATGTTGCTCTCAACACTTGATGTTGCTGATCCTACAGTTCCATTTGTTGCAAATGTGCATGGAAATTATATGCATACCGCAGATGAAGTACGGCGAGGATTGGTTAATCAGATGACCGGAAGCGTATTGTGGCTTGATAGTGTAAAACGTATGATAGGTGATGGAGTCGGGTCTTTTATAGAAGTAGGTCCTGGAGAAGTACTTTCTAACATAATAAAACGAATTGATAAAACAGTCGACACACAAAATTCAGATACTATTTTGTCAAAAATAGTACCAGGAAAATCAGAAGAAGTGATCCTTATTGAAAACACCTCAGCTGATAATAGGTAATTTGCTGGATTTTTATCTCATCACTAATTTTGTATAATAAACCGAGTATATGCGAAAAAAGTTCCTCTCCGTTATTATCCCATCATATAATGAAATGGCAAACTTGCAAAAAGGTACCCTTGATAAGGTGCAGCGATACCTTGATTCACAGTCCTATGGATATGAAGTTATTGTGGTAGATGATGGTTCAAATGATGGGAGTAAAGAATTTGTCAAAAAGTTCGTGAAGGACAATACAAAATTTCGTCTGATTGAAAATCACCATACTGGTAAAGCAGGTGCTGTTACTGCAGGAATGTTGTCCGCAGATGGTGAGTATGTATTATTTACTGATATGGATCAGGCAACTCCAATCGAGGAAATTGAAAAAATGATTCCGTTTCTAAAAAAAGGATTTGATGTAGTGATCGGGTCACGAAAAGAACGCAAGGGAGCTCCCTTTTCCCGCAAAATTATGTCTCAAAGCGCAATATTACTGCGTAAAACAATAGTAGGACTATCTGAGATACAAGATACTCAGTGTGGTTTTAAGGTATTTAGTCATGCTGCAGCACAGGATATTTTTAAAAAGATTAAAAAAATTCATGACGGATTTAAAGAAATCAAAGGTTCAGCAGTTACCTCAGGTTTTGATGTAGAAGTGCTCTATCTCGCTCAACAGGCTAATTACTCAATAAAAGAAGTGCCTGTTCGCTGGCTATATGTAGAGACTCGACGGGTTAATCCAATTAACGACTCAATCAACGGAGTAAAAGACCTGTTTAAAATTAGATACAATATTAGTAAAGGAATATATAAATAAATAAGGTAAATGTTTAAAATTAAAAATCAAAATTACTGCAAATTATCAATAAAAAGTAATCAATAATAAATAACTCAACAACTATGAACTTATTCATATTATGATCACCAGACTATTGCTTCCCGCATGGATATTTGCCGCTGGACTTCTTGTGCTTTACTCTTTTACTCAAGTAAGTTTGAGTCTTACTCTCACACAGGTTTCTATATGGCAGGAGATTCAGCAGGCATTTCAGTATATTGGATATTTTAATAGACCATTATCAGTATTTCTGTATGTAGCATTACTTGCATTGCTGTTTTTACTCTATGTTTTGACACTGCGAGTTATCAAAGCAAAACAGCTCTCAGTAAAGCACGTTACTAGAATTATTGTGGCAGTAAGTGTGATTGTTTTTGTGTCATATAATGCGTTTTCATTTGATATTTTTAATTATATATTTGATGCAAAAATAGTTACCGAGTATGGCGATAACCCATATGCTAAGAAAGCCTTAGATTATCCTGGTGATCCCATGCTTTCTTTTATGCAGTGGACTCATCGCACGTATCCGTATGGTCCTCTATGGCTTGGGATAACTATTCCCGTATCGTATCTTGGTTTTCAATACTTTCTGCCAACCTATTATTTATTTAAATTACTTGCAGTTGGAGCATATCTTGGTACTGCATGGGGTATTTATAAAATTGTTTCCTTACATACCAAGAAAAATGCATTGTATGCAGCTGCTTTTTTTGCATTGAATCCGCTCATGATAATTGAGTTTCTCGTTTCAGCACACAATGATATTGTGATGCTGTTTTTAGCTGTTCTTGGAATATATGCACTGCTCAATAAAAAGAAAGTCGTTTCTGCAGTACTGTTAATACTTTCATCAGGAGTAAAATATGCGACAGGGTTCCTTGCTCCAATGATTCTTTATCTTTTGATACGACCAAGACAATGGGAAAAAGCAGTTGGAATAGGAATAGTTTCTATGATTGCAGCTGTGATTGCTGCATCACTGAAAAGCGGTAATTTTCAACCATGGTACTTATCATATATTTTTGTCATTGCATCGTTCATCTCGTTCCGTTCATATATTGCAGTGCCATTAGGATTACTCTCGTTTTTTGCGTGCTTACATTACGTGCCATATTTATATACTGGCACATGGGATGCGCCAATTCCTTTTCTTTTATCTACTGGTCTGTGGCTTGCAATAGGAGTTTCATTTATTGCTTTTATGTATTATTTTTTTCTTCCTATCGTGAAACGAAGTGAGGTATAATGTATTCATGCGCTTTGTTAACCATTCATTTTTTGCTGTAGGTGCACTTATATTTTTGTATTTTCTCACCCGTCTGGAAAACCTTACTATTTTGCCTATTTTTACTGATGAATCAATCTATATTTATTGGGCAAAAGTTATTGAGTCAACTCATTCTCAATGGTTTATTTCTTTAACCGATGGCAAACCACCATTACTCGTCTGGACGACTGCATTTTTTCTCACAATTTTACCAGATGCTTGGTACTTAATTGCGGGTAGACTGCCTGCAGTGATAGCAGGAGCATTCAGTGTATTTTTTATTTTTAAGTTATCTGAGCTTTTGTTTGCCAACAGAATAGTTGCAATCGCTGCAAGCGTTTTGTATATCATTTTTCCGTTTACGCTGATTTATGATCGAATGGCATTATATGATCCATTACTTCAGGCGACTCTTTTATCTTCTACTTATTTTGCAATCAAAACTGCAAAAACACTGGAGGTTAAATATGCAGTACTTTGGGGTCTGAGTTTGGGCTTGGCATATTTATCAAAACCAACGGCGTTACTATTTGTCGGATTATTGCCTTTAATATATGTATTATTTACTTGGGAAAAATTAAAAAAGCAATGGAAGAGAGTGATAGGGCTTGCTGTATTTGCAGTAATAATTGCGGAAGTCATTAATAACCTCCAAAGACTATCAAGTGTTTATTTTATGGCGGGAATGAAAAATGCTCAGTTTCAGCAACCGATCGAGGAGTTGTTGAAAGATCCATTTGCACTAACATTTAGTAATTTACAAGGATTTTACACTTGGATTTTGGGGTATTATACATTGCCAATTTTGTTACTGGGAATAATAGGATTTGCAGTCTTGTTATTTACAAAGTTCAGAATAGGTGTTCTATTGCTCTCACTCTGGTTAATTCCGATTGTAGCACTTGCAACTATTGGCCGAGAAATATTTCCGAGATATATTTTATTTACAGCTCCTTATTTTCTCATTTCTCTTGCATATCTATTTTCAAAAGCAATTTCTTATGCAAAGAAGAAATGGTGGATTGTCGGTATAACTACTTTACTATTGATTATTCCGCTAGTGAGAACCGACTACTTTATTCTTACTGCACCTGAAAAAGCTAACTTACCCAAAACAGATTATGATCAGCTCGTAGCAACACACCCTTCTGGATATGGTTTGAATGAGATATATGAGTTTCTGAATAAAGAACTTGATAATGGTCAGAATATAACGCTTGTTACACAGGGAACATTTGGACTATATCCGTATGCTTTCGATCTTGAATACTGGGATAATCCAAGTATTAATATTCTTCCTAGATGGCCACTCGATACAATTGATGAGGAAATACAACAGGCAAGAGAGAATACTGACGTAATTATTTTATTAAAGGAACATGAATCAATTCCTCAGACATTACCGTTAAATTTGGTCAAGAAAGTAGAGAAGCCTGGAGGAGCCTATCCAATTCTTATAACAGAACTAGAACAATAATATGAGATCTTTTTTCTTTATTTGCAGTCTTTTACTGCTTACTGTTTTTTCTTTACTCCCTTTTTTACAGCCTGGATTTTTTTCAATGCACGATGACACGCAGGTCGCTCGAGTTCATCAAATGACGCAATCACTACAAGACGGAATGTTCCCAGTACGCTGGGTACAGGACCTGGGATATGGATACGGATATCCAATTTTTAATTTTTATGCTCCATTTCCCTATTATTTTGGAAGTATGTTTGCGATTGTGACAGATGTATTGCTTGCGACAAAAATAGCATTTATTGCAGCAATTGTATTATCAGGGATCGCGATGTATTTATTCATGAGCGCATTTTTTTCTCGTCTATCAGCGCTTGTTGCAGCAGTCGTATACATCTATTTTCCGTATCATGCGGTGAACATCTATATACGCGGAAATTTAAATGAAGTATTTGCTTATGCTTTCCTCCCACTCGTACTACTTGGGTTTTTTAAATTGTACTATCTTAAAAAAACAGCACCTATTCAAAACAGAATAAACTGGATTATCCTAACTGCTATAAGTAGCGCACTTGTGATAACTTCGCATAACCTTACTGCACTTATGCTTGGCCTTATTCTTTTCCTGCTTACATTTATACTCTTGTTCTTTTCTAATCATAAAAAATATTTTTTAATATCAGTTATAAGCACCGGAGTACTGACGATAGGAGCAAGTGCATTTTATTGGATTCCGGCTCTCCTTGAGATGCAATATACCAATGTCTTATCGCAAGTTGGAGGAACAGCTGATTTTCGTGATCATTTTATTTGTGTATCACAATTATGGAATAGCAATTGGGGTTTTGGAGGTTCAGGTCCAGGGTGTATTGATGGAATGAGCTTCAAACTGGGAAAGATAAATATTGTGGCAGCACTTGGTGCGTTTGTACTATTTATTTTTCTCTTGTTTAAGCAAAAAAAACAGAATTTTGTGCTTCTTCAGGTAGTACTGTATGGGTTGCTGATCTTTTCAGTTTTTATGTCTACACAGTACTCAGCAATCATTTGGAATATTATACCTGGTCTTGAATTTCTACAGTTTCCATGGAGATTTCTTAATTTTGTAGCATTATGTATATCAGCAGTAATTGGATTATTTGTATATTATATTTCAAGTACTCGCAACAAGTATATTACCAGTATCGTAGCTTTTGTGTTGATAGCAAGTACGTTAGTATTACATGCAAAACTTTTTGTACCGCAAACATACTATAGCAACCAAGATGAAGCGTATTATTCAAAAAAAGAAAATATTCAGTATAAAGCATCATCATTGACTGATGAGTATTTACCAAAGGGTTTTATAAAGCCTCAGAGTGAAGATGAGTTACCAAAAAATCGTCTAGAAGTGGTCCAAGGTCAAGCAGAAGTAAATGAGGTTATTTCCCGAACTGGGTACTTTTCAGCATTGATAGATGCAAGCACAAAGGTACAAATACATCTTAATATTGCTTATTTTCCAGCATGGACGCTCTTTATTAATGGAGAAGAAGCAGAGTATGATACAACTAACAAAGGAATTCAGTTTAGTCTTTCTCCAGGGCAGTCAGATATTGCAATGCAATTTATTCAAACACCTATTCAAAAATCAGCTAATGTGATCTCACTGATTACACTCGTAAGTATTGTTGGTGTTTATATAAGGTTTAAAAATTATGGTAAAAAAGAGTAAATCTTTCATATATAGTGTAAAAAATATTCATTTCTGGATGCTGAGTATTGGGTATGGCGTATTTTGTCTTGCTCTTTTCTTGTACTCATTCTCACAGATGGATCTCAATTTAACCCTCATTAATCATCCACTTTTTCTGAATTTCCAAAAACCATTTATAACGCTTGGGTATTATTATCGGTTAGAGTCTACGATTATATACACAGTACTCATGCTTGGTCTTTGTGTCCTCTATGGATTAAGCATAATTTTTATTACAAAAAAGAAACTGCAAATAAGACAGTTAGTACTGATGGTCGCACTTATTGTGGGTGTGCTCTTTTTTTCATATCCTGCATTTGTATCTCATGATATTTTTAACTATATGTTTGATGCGAGAATTGTGACTGAGTATGGACAAAACCCCTACCTCCACAAAGCGCTTGATTATCCCTCTGATCCTTGGATTCGATTCATGCATTGGACTCATCGCACATATCCCTATGGTCCTGTTTGGCTTGTAGTAACAATTCCGCTTACCTTTATTGGAGGAGGAAAATTTTTAATTACGCTGTATCTTTTCAAAGCCTTGGTTATTGGATCGTATATTGCAACTTCTATTTTTATCTATAAAATACTGAAAAAAATATCTCCTTCTCATGCACTTGCCGGAGCTGCATTTTTTGCACTTAATCCATTAGTGATTATTGAGGGTATTATGTCTGCACATAATGATATGGTAATGATTTTCTTTGCAGTGTTAGCAGTATATTTTTTAACACTCAAAAAAAGAATATATGCATCTCTACTAGCTGGTTTATCTATTGGAGTAAAATTTACCACTATATTTCTTGCTCCTTTTGTCATCATTGGCTATAGACCTTTTCTTGCATTTGTTTTTGCGATGCTTACTTTTGCGGGAATAGCATATCAAATTGGTATTCAGCCGTGGTATTTTTTGTGGGTAATGCCATTTGCTGCACTTGCGTACCAATCTGTTTTAGTAAGAATTATTGTGTTTAGCATGACAGTATCGTTATTACTTCGATATTTGCCGTATCTTTTAAGTGGTTCCTGGTATCCTTCAGCTGTTCCTTTTCAGTACTGGATCACGGTTGTTGCAGTTATAATAAGTATTGTTTTGTATTCGATCTTCTTAGTACGAGGCAAGTTCTGGATCAAACTGCGTACTATTACGTGGAATCGTGCAAATATGCTTGATATAATCAGTGCAAGAGATAAAAAATAATGAGTACTCTTTCGGAATTATCAATTTTTTTTCCATTTTGGAATGAAGAAAAAAATGTAGAACGTGTGGTATCAGATGCGATATCTGTTGCAAAATCTGTTGCTCAAAAATGGGAAATAATATTAATAAATGACGGATCAACAGATAATACACTTACAATTGCAAAAGAATTAGCGCGAAAAAATAAAAATATTCGTGTTATTTCACATACTCCTAACAGAGGATATGGGGCAGCACTGCGGGAAGGTTTCTCTGCTGCGCAATATAAATATATTGTTTTTGCTGATGGAGATGGACAATTTGATTTTTCTCAGGTCTCACAGCTTATTGATGCAATACGGGGAAATGATATGGCAATTGGATATAGAAAAAAGAGACGAGATACAAAAATTGTGATTAGATTGCTGCTCATGTATTTATTAAAAATTTGGGCTTTTGTCTTATTTAGATTTTATGTAAAAGATATTGATTGTGGTTTTAAGATGTTTAAGAAATCTGCAATTGATCAACTAATGCCACTCCGATCTGAGGGGGCAATGATAACGACTGAGATTTTAGCAAAAGCAAAAGCACGAAATTTAAAAATTGCACAAGTTGGTGTGGATCATTTTCCTCGGAAACACGGTGAACAGAGTGGAGCAAACATACAAGTGGTAACACGGGCTATATTTGAGAGTTTAATATTATGGTGGGATATAAAAAATAACCGATTTTAAATATGGAAGAAATTGATATTAAATCAGTTGCGAAAAAATCAATTCATGGAGTTTTCGTATTGATCTCTCGACAAATGCTTCTTAATATTATCTCTTTTGTGGCATTTCTTATTGTTACCTCTATTCTTGCTCCGCGTGATATTGGAATTTTTACTGCAGTAATCGCGATTCAGCGAATTATTAGCTTTTTTACTGATTTTGGATTTGGTGCTGCACTTATTCAAAAGAAAAGTGATTTGACGCAGAAAGATATCTCGACAACATTTACTTTGCAGGCAGGAGTAACACTGTTTATTTTTGTCCTTGTTTTGCTGTTGCAGGACATAATCGCAGGCATTTTTGGCTTTTCAGATCAGGGTAAGTATCTGCTGCTTGCTCTTGTCTTTTCAATCTTTTTATCATCATTTAAGACAATTCCTGCGGTGTTACTGGAAAGAAGTATTAATTTTGGGAAATTAGTAATTCCTCAGATTGCAGAATCAATAGTGTTTAATACTCTCTTGGTTATTTTGGTAATTCAAGGATTTGGGATTGCAAGCTTCTCATGGGCATTTTTTGTCTCAGCCATTGTCGGAATTCCTTTTTATTATTTTGTGTCTCCATGGAAAATAAGCTTGGGGATTTACCGAGAGTCATTACAGCATCTAAAGTTTGGTATTCAGTTCCAGGCAAAGAGTATATTAGCAACAATAAAAGATGATCTCCTTACTGCATTTCTACCCCGATTTATTTCATATGCAGAAATTGGATATATTGGATTTGCACAGAGACTTGCATTTTTTGTATATCGATATGTTGTTGATAGTTTAACAAAAGTAACGTTTTCTACATACTCTCGTATGCAGGATAATACTGAATTTCTACGCAAAGCAATTGAAAAATCACTCTTTTTTGTAAGTACTACAATGTTTCCTCTTCTGATAGGATTAATTATTACAATTCCCTTCATAATTGAATATTTTCCTGGATGGGATAATAAATGGGAACCAGCAGTAATCAGTGTTATTTTTTTCTCTTTGAATGCATTGTTATCATCACTGTCGGGAGTACTCATAAATGTATTGGATGCTACGGGAAAAGTAGGTACCACTTTACGCTTGATGGGCGCGTGGACAATACTTACATGGATTCTAACTCCACTAGCTATTGTTTTATTTGGATATAACGGAGTATCAATTGCATCCTTTGTGATTGCGTTAAGTCTTATCTATACCATATATTTGGTTCGAAAGCAGATCGTATTTAGTGTGATCAGGCCAATATTAAAACCAACTGTTGCAGTTGTGATTATGGGAATTATTGCATATGCTGGAGGACAAATCTTTGTCAATAATTTCTTATCACTGATTGTTCTTGTACTCATGTCGGGAATGATATATGGATCAATACTGTATCTTATTGCAAAAGATGAGATAATGACCGATATACGTAAATTTATTTTGAAGCGATAAGTATGGCAAAAATTTCAGCAGTTATAATAGTCCGAAATGAAGCATCTGTGATAGATGAATGTCTTTCATCACTGAGCTGGGTTGATGAAATTGTGGTTGTTGATGATTCTTCAACTGATGATACTGCACAAATTGCAAAAAAGTATACAAAGCATGTATATGCTCATAAAAGTGTTGGCTATGTTGAGCCAGTGAGAAATTTTGCGATTGAGAAAGCAAGCAATGAGTGGATATTATTGCTTGATGCTGATGAAAGAATACCAAAGAGTTTAGCCGAGCACATTACAGCGCTGTTGAATGCTAGTGATCCATCAGATGCGTACTCAATCCCCAGGAAAAATATTATTTTTAATAAATGGATTCAGCATACTGGGTGGTGGCCTGATCATAACATCAGACTTTTCAGAAAAGGAAAAGTAACCTGGTCAAATATCATCCATAGTAAGCCTGAGGTACAGGGAGAGCTAATCGAGCTTGAGCCAAAAGAAGAGTTGGCAATTACTCATTTAAATTACACAACAGTCGCACAATTTTTGGAAAAAATGCTTCGATATACTGATGTTGAGGCACAAGAATATTATCGCAGTAATAAAAAAATTTCCGTGGGTACTTTTATTACACTGCCTGCACAAGAATTTCTACGCAGATTTTTTGTAGGAAAAGGGTATAAAGATGGAGTTCATGGACTGGTACTAAGTATATTACAGTCAGTATCGGTATTTCTTATGGTAGTAAAAGTATGGGAAAAGCAAGGATTTGAGCCAAAAGAGGAGACAAATATTCTAGGTGCTGTACAGAAAGAAGGAAATGGAATGTATAAAGAATTTATGTACTGGTTCGCAAATGAATTACTGAAAACAGAAAAAAATGCTATCAGAAAAGCAAAACTTAAATTAATACGAAAACGTTCTCAAAAATAACTGTATGGCAACGACTGCAATCATTCTTCTCAACTATAACAGTACTGATGATACTGTAGCCTGTATTAAGTCATTATATACAACACCGCACACGAGTAAAGACGCCATGATAATAGTGGTTGATAATCATTCAAAAAAAAGTGAAGTACAAAAACTTACTCAATATATTGATACGATTTCAAAACAGAAAAATAATATAATTCCAATTCATTTTATTAAGAATGATAAAAATCTTGGTTTTTCCGGAGGAAATAATGTGGGTATAGAATATGCGCTTAAAGAAAATGTAGAGAATATATTGATTCTTAATAACGATACAATTGTAGATAAAAATTTTTTACAGAAAATGACAGTAGAGATGGAAAAAGATTCAAAGATTGGAGTTGTTGTTCCGAAAATTTACTTCGCGCCAGGTCATGAATATCACACGCAACGATATACAAAAGAAGAGCTTGGAAAAGTCATATGGTATGCAGGAGGGACTATAGACTGGAAAAATGTTATAGGACACCATGAGGGAGTAGATGAGGTAGATACGGATCAGTATACAGTCCATAAAACAACTGAATATGCAACTGGTGCGTGTATGTTAGTCCGTGCATCTGTTTTTCAAAAAATCGGTATGTTTGATACTGACTATTTTCTTTACTATGAGGATAGTGATATCAGTATGCGAATAAAAAAAGCTGGATATACAATTAATTTTAATCCAGATAGTATAATTTGGCATAAAAATGCAGGTTCTACTGGCGGATCAGGATCTGATTTGCAGGATTATTATATTACTCGAAATAGACTTATCTTCGGATTTAGGTATGCGCCACTTCGTGCAAAACTCGCATTACTCAAAGAAGCAGGCAAGCAGCTGATCACCGGACGTACATGGCAAAAGAAAGGAATACGAGATTTCTTTATACATAAATTAGGAAAAGGAAGTTATCCAATTTCTGACTAAAGTCAGAAACAGTTTAGGGTTTATAGTTAGTAGATCATAGCAAAGAAGATTGAAGTGTCTGTCGCCAAGAACCAATAACCATAAACCAATAACTATAAGCAAACAGATATGTTATCCGTTATCATTCTTACTAAAAACTCTGAATTAACATTAGCTGATTGTATTGGGAACATTAAGCCTATTGCAGGTGAAGTTATTGTGGTTGATTCTGGGTCATCAGATCGTACTGGAGAAGTTGCAAAGCTGGCAGGTGCGCGATTTATAGAACATCCGATGAATAACTTTGCAGACCAGCGAAATTTTGCTTTTAAGCAGGCTAAAGGTACTTGGGTGCTGTACTTGGATTCAGATGAGTTTGTGACAAAGCGTTTTTGCCAAGAAGTAAAACAAATTATTGATGAATATACTCCAGATTCTGATATTGGAGGATATTATCTGAAAAGAAAAACATATTACTATGGACGTGACTGGGATTTAACAGATGAAGTACAACGGTTGTTTGTAAAAGAAAAATTTATAGAATGGCGTGGTGTAGTACATGAGACTCCTCATATCCAAGGAAAATATGGACATATTACAAATCCAGTCCACCATTTTACCCATCAAAATTTATCTCAAATGCTTACTAAAACAATTGAATGGTCAGAACATGAAGCACAGTTACGGTATGAGGCAAAACATCCTACAATGAATACACTGCGATTTATGCGAGTCATGATTACAGGATTTCTTGATTCATATATCAGAGGGAAAGGATATAAAAACGGTACAGAAGGTTTTATTGAAGCAACCTACCAAGCATACTCAATGTTCATCACCTACGCAAAACTATGGGAGAGGCAAAAGAATAGCACGTAAGTGCTATTCTTTGTTCATAGTTATTGGTTCACGGTTCACAGCAAGGAAGATTTTAGCGCATTGATTTTCTTTGAGAGAATATTTAATCGCTCGTATAACTCATTATATCTCTGTTCCGTAATATATTTTTGGTTTTTTGATATAGCAAGAATCGCAATACATTCATAACAGGACCCACGAGCAATATCTAGAAAGTGACGGAAATCTTTTTTAGTCCTGCTTGTTCCTTCTGCAATATTTAATGTAATTGATACTGCAGCTCTCCTCATTTGATCAGTTAAACCAAAAGTTTCAGATTTGGGAAAAGTTTGAGAAACTGTATAGATTTCATTACAAAACAGTAATGAATCTTGGTACACCCGCAAATCCTCAAATTTAAACATTTTAATTTACTATGAACCGTGAACAATGAGCTAATAAATATGAGCCGTGAATTTTAAACTGTGAACTAATAACTGTGAACTAATAACTGTGAACCGTGAACCAACCTACTTCTTTGAAGTAGGTTTCTTCTGTACCCATCCTCGGACTTCGTCTAGGGTAAGAGGTTTTTTTGCAAATTTTGAGAGGTAGATGACATCAATAAGTCCTCCTAAATTTAAGAATGGGATAAGCAATAAGAAGGCAATAAAAAGCGCAACAAACCAATTCTTCTGGTCAGACTTTGCAGCTCTCCATAATGCAATTCCTTTAACACTGAGAGAAAAAATAGCAAGTGCAAATGCGAGTACAGATTGTATATCAACCATTTCTTCATTATCACATAGCTTTTTTTAATATGCAAGCTTAGGTTAAATGTGAATTGTTAGATTGTTGTATTGCTAAATTGCTATAATAAGCTTGCTAAGCATTATTTTGTGCTTTGAGCTTTACATTTTTAATTTGAGATATGAAAATTGCATTGTATGATCCATATTTAGATGCGCTTGGCGGAGGAGAGAAGTATATGCTGACAGCAGCCGAGTGTCTGTCAAAAAAGCATGAGGTATCAATTTTATGGGATGATGTTCAGGATATAGAACGTGTCGAAGAACGATTTGATCTTGATTTATCGAAGGTCAAGATTTCAAGAAATATATTTGGGCCACAAGTATCATTTATCCAGCGTTTGTTACAAAGCAGACAGTATGATGTAATACTGTATCTAAGTGATGGCAGTATTCCGCTCGTTCTTTCTAAAAAACTAATTCTCCATCTTCAGTTTCCTATTGAGTGGGTAAAATCTGATATTAAAACTAAAGTAAAACTTAAAAAAGTACATTCTGTTATATGTAACTCACAGTTTACGAAAGAATTTGTCGATAAAAAACTGGGAATTGCGAGTACTGTTCTCTATCCACCAGTGGAAATCAAGCGAAAAGAAATACCAAAAGAAAATATTATTTTGCATGTCGGAAGATTTATGCAAACAGATAAAGATGGTGATGATTATAAAAAGCAGTATTTTATGATTGAGACCTTTAAGCAGCTGATAGATGAAAAATTAGCAGATTGGAAATTTGTAATCGCAGCAAGTGTACGGACACGCGACCTTGCACAGTTCCAAAAAATGCAGGCAACAGCAGCAGGATATCCGATTTCATTTATTGTGAATGCGACAAATGATGATTTATGGAAAGAATACAATAGAGCAAAAATATATTGGCATGCATCAGGCTTTGGGGAGAATATTGAAAAAAATCCGGAGCGCGCAGAACACTTTGGTATCTCAACTGTTGAGGCGATGGGAGCAGGAGCAGTACCGGTGGTTATCAATGCCGGGGGGCAAAAAGAAATTATTAATGATGCAGAAAACGGGGTACTTTGGGATACACAAGCAGAATTGAAAGAAAAAACACTCGCATTAATCCGTGATGATAAAACATTGAAAAATTTATCATCACAAGCACAGAAAGATGTACAAAACTTTAGTAAAGAAGAATTCTGCAAGCAATTAGATGCATTAATGTAATATGAATATAAGTGTAGTTATCCCAAATTACAATGGAGAAAATATTCTTGAAGCAAATCTATCTCGTGTTATAGAAGTACTTAAAAAGTATACAAACGGAAAAAAAGAAATAGTTATTGTTGATGATGCATCAGTTGATAAGTCATGGGAGATCTTGCAAGAGATTCAAAAAGAATATTCTACAAATGATCTATCAATCTCAGTATATCGCAATCAATACAATAAAGGGTTTGCTACAACGGTTAATACGGGTGTGGGTTATGCAAAAGGTGATATTGTCTTATTGCTGAATACTGACATAATTCCCGAAGATGGTTTTATTGAACCACTTATCACTCATTTTAAAGACGAAAAAGTTTTTGCAGTGGGCTGTATGGATAAAAGTATTGAGAATGAACGCGTTACGTTGAGAGGAAGAGGATTGGGAAAGTGGCATAAAGGACTTTTTACCCATAAAAAAGGTGACGTAACAAAGACAAATACGCTATGGGTGAGCGGAGGAAGCGGAGCATTCAGACGTGACGTCTGGAATACATTAGGTGGACTTGATTCAATCTATAATCCTTTTTATTGGGAGGATATTGATCTTTCGTATCGTGCAGTAAAATCTGGATATACTGTCTTGTTTGAACCAAATAGTATTGTGGTACACGAACATGAAAAAGGTTCTATCAAAACTCAAAACTCTCGAAAAAATATTACTACGATCTCATATCGTAATCAATTTATTTTTATCTGGAAAAATATTACAGAACCGTTGTTTATTGTTGAACATGTACTGTGGTTGCCTGTGCATATAGGAAAAGCAGTGCTAAGAGGTGATACAGCATTTTTTCACGGAGTAATTGCAGCGCTCCGGAAATTGCCTGCAATACTTAAATCTCGCAATCGTGCAAAGAAGTTATTTACTCTAACAGATACGCAAGTAATTGCGCGTGCTTCTAGTACGTAATCTGAGTAATGTTAAACCAGTATTTATTCTCTGTCAGTTCTTTATCTGCTTCCCTATAATCAAAAAATCCGTTTGCCTTTCTCATTTCTTCTGGCGTTTTAAGAAACATAAGTATAAAAGTTGTTGGACTCTTTCGGTACATAATTATATTTTCTGTCTGAATGATCAACTCTTTATTATTAGCTAGCTCCTGTTCGACAATAGTATTCAGTTCATGTGCATCAGTGAGAAAATCTATGCTTTTGATACGACCTGAATTGAAAAGAAGGAATGGTGTGTTAACTCTTTCATGATTAACAGAAATTCCAAATTCTTTCAGCACATGATCTACTTCTTTTTGCGGAAGACCTGTCTTACTAAATATAAATGAACCAGGTGAGTAAAATTCTCGGAATTCCCAATAGTCTTCAGCATCGATTGCGTTATGAGACTGTGTATTTTCTATAAAGGTATGTAACCGATATTCTGATGCAAACGGAAAAAGTCTTGCAGATACTTTAGGAGTTAAAAGTAGGAACAGTACTATAATCACTACAAGATTGAACAGAAGAAATTTATGAGAAATTTTAGTATTGCTTGCTTCGTTTCGTTTTTGTGTCATATTGTATATAATTGGAAATGTGAGCTTTATAAAAAAAGAATTTATTTATTATCTGCTCCTTATTATTATTATATCAGTACTTCTCGTACTGGACCTCTTTATCAACTCAGGCCGTTCATCAAATATGGACGGGCTAGTTCATATTACTACAATTGCACAGTTTACAAAAGCATTGCTTGCTGGAGATTTTCCCGTGATGTGGTTAAATAATTTTGCCAATTATGGAATGCCAATTCCTATTTTTGCACATCAGCTCCCGACATATTTTGGTGCTTTTATCAATATTTTAGTTGATGATCCTGTTCTCGCATTTAATATTGTGTGTTTTATTGGGGTTCTGCTCTCAAATATTTTCTTTTATATCTTTTTACGACTGTATGTATCACCGTACTTTGCATTTTTCGGGACACTTCTTTTTAATTTTGCTCCGTACCGGATTATAAATTTATACATCCGTGGTGCTATCCCTGAAACTTTTTCAAGTTTTCTGTTGCCTTTAGCATTAATAGGAATTTACGTATGGCTAAAGAAAAAGAATTTGTTGGGATTTTTTCTTTTAGTTATTACCCTTTTAGGACTTATTTTGACACATCCGATGATGTTTGTTACGAACTCTTTCATTATTATTCCGTATCTCCTATTCATGATTCTCACAACTCTCGGGAATGATTTTAATCTTCGATCATTTATTTCTCAAAAAGCAATACACGCATATATATTATTTGGGATTACAGTTGTACTGGCTCTTGGAATGGCAGCGTATTATGTTATACCGCTCAACATAGAAATAAAGTATTTTTACTATAGCAGGGAAGCAAATCATCTCGTACAGAATCAGTTCATGCATCTTGCAAATTATTTTGATTTCAATTGGTATTATTTCTATCAGAATGATATTTTCCCTCGGGGACATTTTATAAAATCTGGTATTCCTGAAATATTGACTCTTATTGCGGGTGCTGTCTATGTTATTTGGAATCGTATAACTGAAAAAAAACTTCGTACAAAACCGACACTATTTGAATTAGTTGTTCTAGTTGGTGTGGGCATTGTATTTTTGACGACTCAATATTCCCAGATTGTATATGAAACCATTAGTTTTCTAGGAAATATTCAATTTCCATGGAGAATGATGTCAGCCTTTATATTTATTCCTCCAATAATTGCAGCATTAGCACTGCATAAAACACAAAAGCCTGTGCTTGCATTTGTAATTATTATGCTTATTGTTGGAATCCGATTTCCGCAGTTGTATGGCAAGAATTATACTGAGTATCCATTGAGTGAATATACTTTTACCGTAAACAACCTTCACTCTAATAATATGAATACTATCTGGACTGGTGAAACAGAAGACTATCCAATAAAAGAAACACAAACAGAGATTATAGGTGGACAGGGAACTATTGAAAAATCTGAGGTAAGCAACTCATGGAGAAAGTATACGATTCATGCACAGACACCAGTACAGCTTGTTGACTATACATTTTATTTCCCAGGGTGGAGTGTCTATGTAGACGGTGTCCAGAAAGATATTCAGTTCCAGGACCCAAATTATAGAGGGGTAATTACATATATGGTAGATGCAGGAACACATGACGTCCTGCTCAGATTTGAAGATACTAAAATACGCTTCCTAAGTAAAATTTTCTCAGTCATTTTTATCGCATTGTTTGTCATACTTTTTCTGATGAGAAAAAAGATACAGAGATTTATTATGATAAAAGGGTAAAGGTATAAAGTTAGAAAGTTATAAAGTTTGTAAAGTTCATAAAGTCGTATTAGTTATAAAGTTTGTAAAGT
>CAYVAJ010000003.1:0-98934 GCA_964448725.1 uncultured Gammaproteobacteria bacterium
CTATTATCCTACTCAATAATCAATAATAAGTAATAAACTCTTAAGTATAAAAATCATTTTAGGTTTTAAGTTTTATGTTTTAAATTTGAGCTATCAATAATAAATAATAAATCGCAGCCCTCTCTATATTTCCTCAAATTGACCTTCAATTACTCCTTCATGATATTCTTTATGTCCAATTTTGGCGAGAATAACACCTGCCACAAATCCGCCAATATGTGCCCAGAATGCGACACCGCCTGCATTACTTACATCTCCCAGCTGAATAACTCCAGATAACACCTGTAGTCCGAACCAATACAGAATATATATTCCAGCAGGTATTCTTAAAATAGTCACAAAGAAAAAAATAAAAACTAATGATTTTATTTTTGCATGAGGGTGTGAGATATAGTATGCGCCTAGGATACCTGAAACAGCACCCGATGCACCAAGCATGGGAATATTTGAATCAGGAGTTATGATGTATTGGGCAAGTCCGCCAATAACTCCAGATACAAAAAAGATCATTAAATACCATAATTTTCCGAAATGCGCCTCTATATTATCTCCAAAGACCCAGAGAAAAAGCATATTAGAACCAATATGCAGCAATCCGGCGTGTAAAAACATCGCAGTAATAAAAGGGGTAAGGGTATCAATATTTGTAAAATCTACTGTTGCAGGGATTAATGCATACATATTCACAAAAGCATCAATATTTGGAGATGTAAACATAAGAAAGAAGACATACAAATTTATGCCGATAATTACCAGATTAAAAAGAGGAAATTTGCCTGATTTTACAGAGTCAGAAATAGGGATCATACATTAAATTATAGTGAGTGATTATATCTGGTGAAAGTAAGAATTACGATATAAACAAGCACATTACATAATTTTTCTTACACATAACGTACTCTGTTTTTAACATATCGTTACTATAAAAGGTTAGTATGTTAATTGAAATCAACTTCAAAGGAGGTGAAAAATATGACAGATACAAGTAAAAAAGGTTTTGCATCACCAAAATATGACGAGAAGACTGCACAGGATGCTCGCCAAAAAGGAGGAGAAATGAGTTCCTCTGAACAGGATATGAGCGAACTTGGTAGAAAAGGTGGTCAAGCTGCACAAAAAAGCGGAAACGCTCATGAACTAACTCAAGAAGAACGAAGTAGAGGAGGTTCAGAAAGCGGTGGAAACTTTAAGAATGACCCGGAGAGGGCATCTGAAGCTGGTAAGAAAGGCGGAAGCATGTAATCTTCCGTGTTACAGATAGGCAGGCATTGACCTGCTTATCTGTGAATTGATTGTTTACAAAGTAAAACTAATACTCTAGCACGGGTGAAAGGAATCGAACCTTCAACCTACTCCTTAGAAGGGAGTTGCTCTATCCGTTGAGCTACACCCGCATACATACAGTATTTTACAAATTACTATTGAAATAGGCAAGGCGTGAGCAATGGAAAGTAGATTACTCTGAATCAAAGATTAAGTAACATAGATTCTTTTTTATAAATCTCCTGAACCCGTTTCGCAATTACATGCGGTACAGATCGGTCGAGTGGGGAAGGAAGAATTTCATCAACAGTTGGGCTTGGAACACAGGATGCAAGCGCAAATGCTGCACCTATTTTCATACTATTGGTAATAGTCTTTGCCTGAGCTTGAAGTGCACCTAAAAAGATGCCTGGAAAGGCAAGTACATTATTTACCTGATTAGGAAAATCACTTCTTCCTGTACCTACAATAAATGCGCCTGCTTTTTTCGCTTCATCAGGCATAATTTCTGGTATTGGATTTGCCATTGCAAGCACAATTGGCTTTTCATTCATAGTCTGTATGACTTCAGGCTTTAATACATTTCCTATACTTACTCCAATAAATACATCAGCGTCTTTCAATGCATCATCCAACGTTCCTTCCACGTTATTTCTATTTGTCATATTTGCAAGTCGCATTTTCCATGGATTATTTTCTATATCAAGTCGTGTATTGGAAAGAATACCTTTTGAATCACAGACCAGAATTTCTTTCACTGGTTCACAAATTGTTCTGTCATGTCCAACACACAGCAATAACTGGGCAATAGCAGTGCCAGCTGAACCCGCGCCATTTACAACTACTTTTAAATCTCTGATATCCTTTCCAGCAAGTTTAGCTGCATTGATAAGAGCTGCAAGCAATACAATTGCAGTACCATGTTGATCATCATGGAATACAGGGATACCTATATTTTGAAGTGCTTCTTCGATCTCAAAACAGCGAGGAGCTGAAATATCTTCCAGATTTACTCCTCCAAATACCGGAGCAATATTTTTTACTAAATTAATGATTTCAAATGTATTTTGTGTTTGTACACAAATAGGGAAAGCATCGATATCTGCATACTCTTTAAAGAGCAAGGCTTTTCCTTCCATAACTGGGATTGCTCCATATGGTCCTATATTACCAAGTCCAAGTACTGCTGACCCATCTGACACAATTGCCACAGTATTATGTTTTATGGTTAATTCATACGCACGTTCTGGATCTTTTGCTATTTCTTTGCATACTTCAGCGACTCCTGGAGTATACACAAGTGAGAGATCTTCTTTATCTTTTACTTTAAATTTAGGAACAATCTCAAGCTTTCCTTTGAGCCGTTTGTGAAGTTTGAGGGATTCGTAATTAATATCCATCTGAGTACAGATAGTATACCGCTTTTTTACAAACTGAACAAGAATCAGGTACAGCTAGTTCACATCAAATCGAATTCGGATCTGGGTTATCGCAGCCAATAATAGTTGTTGAGCTTCCTGTATGGGGATTGAGAGATTTACCACAGATCTTTCCATATTTGGAGTCGTATATTAAATATACATTCACCGCACCATTGGCATACTTTTGTTCATATGCTTTCGATTTAAATGGTGAAGTTGAGTACGTAACAAAACGAGTACATTTCTGTCCTGAAAGGCAAAAATTTGTATTACTTAGTTGATTTGTATTTGTCCAAGAATAGTAATAAAATCTATAACTATCGTAAACAGACTCAATATCTATCTTGAGATGTCCACTATTTTTGAGATTTGCACTTGCTTCATTAAAAAGGACAATTCCTCCTGGAGAATGAACTGGATAGTAACTGCCTGAGGTAACAAGCCTTTGTTCCATTGCCTGTGCAAATTCACGCATTATATTTTCAGCAGCCATATCTTGGGCATGATTTAATCGTTCAACTGGATCAATCACTACTGCTAATCCTGCACCAAGTATTCCTAAAACTGCTATTACTACTAGTAACTCAATTAGAGTAAAACCGTGAGACAGCTGCAGATACTTTCCCATTATTTTTACTATATACCAACAAAAATAGTGACGCAATACAACAATACTTATCTCAAAAAAAAAGGGCAACAAGAGGGAAGATAGATCTTCTCACTATTGATGCCCAATTCCGTTCTCTAGCATTGCAGAATCTGGCTTTCGCCAAAGAGTTCGATATAGAGTAGTGTGAGTGCATACTGTCCATACGGACAATCAGAGGGGAATATGATGAAATCAGAAATTCTCCCATTCTGATCACTGACCCACTGATTGACTTGGTCTTCAAGCTCGTAGAGTGCTGGAGTGATATCTCCAACAGCCGGAAGGTCAATTCGAAATTCCTTCTTCTTAACCATGAGAGCCTCCTTAGCACATATGCCAATCACTACCTCCATAGGCAGCTTGGCACGTACTTATCTAAATACGCACAAAGCCACCTACAGTACAGATATTCTCTACATCTGTGAACGTGCAATCTTTATCACAAATACAAAGCGGCAAGGTACTTTTCTTTATGATAAAGTGGGTAAATTATAACAGAAAAGCAAGTATTCTAACGAGGAAATTAAAATTTGACGTAAATATCATATACCGCTCTCATTACTCATACCTGGCGGTATTGACTACTGTGAGCGGGCTAGGGGTTTCACCCCAAGGGTACTTGCCCCGATGAACATCGGGACGGCGCGAACAATGTTACGAATCTCATATACCGCTCTCATTACTCATACCTGGCGGTATGACTACTGTGAGCGGGCTAGGGGTTTCGAACCCCTGACCTCAACTTTGGAAAAGTTGCATTCTACCACTGAACTAAGCCCGCTTGCTTTTCGAACGAAAACTAACGTTTTCTTTCGATCTTTCTTTCCTATATTGTTTCACAGTGTTGCATTATCTAGTGTGTCTTGCGCGATTGGCAACTACTCTTTTCTGACTTTAACCATTCAACACTATGTTATTTATAGACAAAACTAACGTTTTTTCTCTATTGTTTCGCTTGCCGCATTTTTTACTATCCTATCCTTAATCAATGTCTACTTTATTTTCCTATCTACGGCCTGCGCGTTATTTATATGTTGCTTTTGTGAAGACAACTAACGTTTTCTTCCCAACCTTCTTTCCTATATTTTCGTTATTATACTAAATTATTGCAATATGCTCAATATATTACGAGTCATATATAATCCCATAGTTTGATTTAAATAAAAAATATTCGTATAATACTCCCATTCGGATTGGATGTACCAATCTGTTGTACCTTTTATTACGTATCGGAGACATACAATGCTACAAGAATCCCGATCGATTCTGAACAATGATCTCTACACGTTCACCGTTGGACAGGCTGTTCTCCATAACTACGATGATGTAGACGTGGAGTACCGATTCGTAGATCGTGGACATACCCAGTATCCACTGGGGTTTGCCCGTGAGTTACAAGAGTTTGTCAAGGAAAATCAAATGATGCGTCTCACAAAAGATGAACGCAGATTTCTCGAATCTGCTTGTGGACATTACTTGAGCAGAGGATACCTTGATTGGCTTTCCCAATACCGTTTTGACCCGGATGAAGTAACGATCTCACAACACAAAGGAGATCTGGAAATCGTGATTCGCGGTCCGTGGTACAGAACCATCTATTGGGAAGTACCGCTTTTGGCTGCAGTATCTGAAATATACTATCGTATGATGGGCTACAAAGCAGAGGAAGGATGGAAGCAACGAGCTTCCCAAAAGGGAAGAGTGCTCGCTGACATGGACGCAAACTTCGTTGATTTTGGAACACGCAGACCATTCTCCTTTGCAGTGCAAGATGAGGTGGTGTCACGGCTCATGCAGGCAGCACCAGACAATTTCAAAGGGACAAGCAATGTTTTGCTTGCCATGAAATATGGCTTGACTCCACAAGGAACTATGTCTCATCAGTGGATTCAGGGACATGCAGCATTGTTTGGTGTCCGTCAGGCAACTTATTCCGCATTGCATGCGTGGGAAGAAGAGTTTGATGGATACCTTGGAACTGCATTAACTGACACCTATACCACCGATGAGTTTCTCAAGGTATTCGGCCCTCGGTTTGCACGTCTCTATGACGGAGTCAGACACGACTCCGGTGATCCAATAGAGTTCGTTGACAAAGTTGTTGAGGCATACCAAAAGGTAAGAGTAAATCCTAAGACAAAGTATTTTGTCTTTAGCGATTCACTTGACCTTGAGGCAGTTGAAACGATCCACGCATACTGTCACGAACAGGTTAAGCCTGTATATGGGATTGGAAGTTTTTTGAGTAATGATGTTGGTGCCCCGCGGCTCAACATCGTGATCAAACTCTTCAAAGTCTATGTTCCGGACTTTAACCGATGGGTAGACGTAGTCAAACTATCAGACGTGCCTGGTAAAGTGACAGGAGATCCAAAAGCAGTAGAGGTCGCACGCTATGAACTCGGGCTCAGTGATATGTAAAAGAAAGGAAATTTAGTTAGGGAAGGCAATATACTGCCTTCCCTTTTTTTATGTAAAATCATCAAAATTTAAATTATATCTTGACATATTAAAAAACGGGGTGTAATATGTGTTAAATATACACTAACTAAACATGACTACTCTACCTTCATCATTAAAGTTTGCAGTACTTGCTGTAGATGTGGTGGTATTCACCATCATTGACGGCAAATTACATGTATTGTTATCTAAGAATGAACGGGACCCATTCAAAGGACAATGGGTACTTCCTGGCAGTTTGGTACAAGAGAGTGAGACTTTGGAAGAAGCAGTCAAGAGAAATCTTTATCGCAAGACCACTATTACAGAATGTTACTTTGAACAAATATATACTTTTGGTGATCCTAATCGTGATCCCCGAAGTAGAGTAGTATCAGTCGCGTATATCGCACTTATTCCACCAGATCATAGTGCACTTCTTACCATCTCTTCTGAAAAAGCACTGTGCTGGAAATTAATAAATGATGTGCCTAAACTTGGGTATGATCATAATGAAATTTTGTCAACAGCACTCGATCGATTGCGCTCTAGGCTCACTTACACAAATATAATTCACCACCTCATGTCAGTAGAATTCACGCTCACTCAACTACAAACTGTATATGAAAATGTGCTTGGACACGTGCTTGATAAACGCAATTTTAGACGAAAACTGCTATCTCTAGGATTGATTGAAAAGTCGCCCCGTAAAAAACGAGGAGAAGCAAATCGACCTGCACAGTTATATAGATTTGTAAAAACAGAAATGCAAATAGTCGAAATACTGTAATTTTTTTTGATCACAAGTTAGTGTATTAATTACACTCTTAAGGATGGGAGAAAGTATATATGAATAATAAAAAAACTAAAATAACCTATAGTTATAGTAATATCTATGCTTTAGGTATAATAGATCGTTTTATTGGAAATCATTCCTTATCCAATTTATTGCGGAAAATGGGGTGATCTTGCTCTTTAACAAGTGAAGGGAAAAATAGAGTCACATCAGGATCTCTCGATAGTGACTACCAATTATCAGTTAGGTAACAAAAGGAGAAAAGTCGCATGTACACCTATCAGGTGCGAACAGCTACCCATATTGGAAGAGCTCATCTTTTGAGCTTTCAAAACCGTCAAGATGCATATTCCACTTTTGAGGGGAATATCTATGACTATCCTGTGAGAGTGGGCGTAATTTGTGATGGGTGTTCCGAAGGTCGTAAGTCTGAAGTTGGTGCAGGGCTTGCAGCAGACTTTCTCGTACGCGAGATAGTCTTTTTGCTTGAACGAAATTTTCCAGTTTCGGCAATACCTAAGATAGCATACTCTCAATTACTTATGTTCTTGAGAGACTTGCTTCAGGGATACCGATTTAGCAATTACGCTGATCGGGTAAACTTCATTCAACACCATCTCCTGTTCACAGTCGTCTGCTTTATCATTACCGATACAGATGCATCCGTTTTCTTAACTGGAGACGGAACTATCATCATCAACGATGAAAGGTATCTGGTAGAGTCAGACAATAAGCCACTGTATCCTGCCTACCATCTCGTAGATCGTACATCTCTTGAAGAGAGTGCATCAACACTACCGGCATCATTTGATGTTTGGCCAATTGAACGTGGTCAACTACATCGACTTGCAATAGGTAGTGATGCGTGGCATCAGGAACAAGATCTCTTAGAACAGATCTGGAATTATTCTCATCCAGCTGGGCTTCAGAGGAAAATCAATCAGTGGTCCAAAAAGGAAAGACGGTTTGCCGATGATGTAACAATCATTACGCTTGAGATACATGATTCTCACGCTGAGGAGGAAATTAATGCAAGTCGTACTTGAGGGACAAACGCTCAATTTGAATCAGGGTGAAGTAATTGGATCAGGCGGTGAAGGAACTGTCTTTCGAAAAATCATTCGAGGACAGGACTTGGCTGTCAAGATTTACCACCATCCAGATCCACAACGAGCCCGTAAGCTTCAAGCATTCCAAGCTCACTCATGGAGACTGCCGACCGAAAAAATAGCACTACCATTACATGTTGTCTATGATAGACGTAGCAACAATGTGGTAGGGCTAACAATGCCCTACATGGGCAATGGTGTTGAGGAACTTGCCAGTCTTGCGAATAAGAAATTTCGCGCCCAATTTCTCGTATCTACAGAAACGGTTGCGGATATATTTCTTGACGGAGGGCAGACAATTAACAAAATACATCACAATGGTCTGGTTATTGGAGATTTCAATGACCAAAATGCGTTATTTCGAGGAAAGGAGATGCTATTCATAGATGTGGATGCATGGGAATTTGATTCGTTTTGCTGCCCTGTAGGGACAGAACAGTTCCTTGCTCCAGAATTGTATGGCATCGACTTGAGTACTAGTCGGGTATTCAAACCAGAACATGATTGGTACTCTTATGCAGTTATGCTTTTTCGGTCTTTGCTATATACTCATCCATACGGAGGAGTACACAAGACCCACAAAAGATTAACTGCACGTGCACAGAATCGAATCACAGTATTCGATCCAAGCGTTACCTACCCTCAGATCGCACTGTCTCCAGACATCTTAGATGACGACATCGCACATACGTTCGAGCAAATATTCAAGTATGGGAGGCGCTCTCGCTTTCCTCTTGAGGTGCTTGCACAGTATCGACACAGTCTTATCGAATGCACACAGTGCGGTATCTCATACCCGGGAAGCAGGAAAGAATGTCCTGTTTGCCATAAGAGAACTATTGTCGCTCTCCTTAAACCAACTCATGTTGCAAAGGGGATTACGGTAGTAGATTTTCTCCAAACACGTGGAACGATTATTTATAGTCGTGTCACTGGTGGAGTACTCTCAGTTATTGCAAACGAGCAAGGCAAACTAGTCTTCTACACGCGAAGCCCAAACGCTACAATTCATAGAAAGGAGCTCTTTAGTGAAGCTTCCGGTGTAAAGTTCGAGTTATGGGGCGACATTCTTGTGGTAAACCCTCCTCAGACATCTCAGCTTATGCTAATCAATGTCTCAGGCAATACCCCACGAGTTGTATTGCAGTCAGACACGAGCATTTTCGCGGGGAGTAGACGTGCGATGTACCGAACATCAGATCGGTACTTCTTTCGAATCACCTCTGGCACTCTCATGTATGCAGAGATGAAAGATGGGCAAATCATTGAACGACCACTTCGGGGTGTAATGAATAACCATACGTGGTTTACCGTTTGCCAAGATGACTTCAGTGATAAGCCAACAGCGTGTGGATTTTTTCAAGTCCTGAACAAGCAATTGTTCTGGCTAACCTGGAAAGGCCAAAGCTATGACAATCTAGCAATCGCCGAGATGGAAGATGATGAATCACTTCTTGACATAATGATCAAATTCTCAAGCCAAGGGGTTCTCATCAGACGGCTTACACAAAAGCTCGGTGTTTCATATATCCGTTCGGATATTGTTGATGCACAAGCAAAAGTCGTCTTTTCATCACCACGCATACGGGAACAAGATCATTATGCTTCTGCACTTCATGGGCAAGCATATAGCACGGGTATCTTACTCCACGCCACTGACGAGGGGATCCTTCGTGAAGATATAATTGGAAAGACGACCCAAACATTTGACGCGACAAAAGGACAAGTCGCTCAGGGTCATGTCCTCCATATATATGAAAGGGGAGTGCTTATCGTCAAAGAAATGAGTGTAACACACATAAGCCTAGGCTGATTGGTATCAGTATCGAGGGATCTTGAGACTCCCTGTGCAAAAAAAAGTCTCTTACGCTTTTAATTCTAGGAGGATATTATGGCTGTTCCAACTCTTTTTAATCCGCAGGATCCGTATCGGGATATGTATCCCACTCGGACTTCGGAGTTTGCCGAGGAAGGACGTCAAGCAGGACTACGTCCATCTTCTGAGGACAAGAATACACAGCGAACAGCATTGATTGTCGTAGACAATCAATGGGATTTCGTTCATCCAAGCGGAGCACTATCAGTGGCAGGCGCACAAGACGATGTGGCACGTCTCATTACGTTTCTTTACCGAAACGTGGAAGACATCACGTCAATCTATGCATCCTTGGATACCCACCACGAGTTTCAGATCTTTTATGATACGTGGTGGAAGTACCTGGATGCAGATGAACGACCAGCGCCCTACACCCAGATCGGGTTGAACAACGGAGAAGCTGTTGACCTGACAACAGGAAGACGAGTTGTCCCCGTAGTTGATCCTCTGTGGTCACTGGCAACGTACTTACCACATCTCAAGACACAGGCTCAAAAGGATCTCATGATCTGGCCTTTCCATTGTATGGAAGGCAGCATGGGGCATAATCTGATGCCTGCCTTGCGAGAAGCATTTGCGTTTCACAGCGCGGGCCGTATGTCTCAGGTCACTTTTATCGGAAAGGGAACGTGTCCACAAGTGGAACACTACGGCATCTTTGCCGCCGAAGTTCCCTATCCAAAGGACCCAAGCACTGGGATGAATACCTCAGTGTTAGATGCAATTGCGACACATGATCTTATCTATGTCGCAGGAGAAGCAAAGAGCCACTGTGTGCTTGAAACAATGCATCAGTTAGTCACTTACTTTTCCAACCAGCCAGAGGTAATCAGAAAGATCAGATTCTTGATCGACTGTACCTCAAGTGTTGTTCACCCGGTAGTTCCTTTCGAGGAAATTGCCATGACAGAGCTTGATAAGATGCAACAGCTCGGTGTCCAGATCGTCAAGTCGACCGATCCCATCAGCTAGTACTCTATCGGTATGTGCGGAAGTCTACTATTAGACTTCCGCATTTATTAAAGAAATGAGCAGAACATGAGCACAGGAGATATCAGCAACTTACAGGAACTCTTCTCAAATGCACAAGACGAAGGACTATCTGCCCACGCGGCAGGAATTCTCGTTAACAACCTAAGCACGGCTACTACTGCCGGAGCCCAAGGGGCTAGCGTAGACGACTTAGCAGGTGATGAGGTCACTCTCTTTGTGGAAGTACTCGATAAGACCGGATCAATGGCGGTATTCACCGATGACGTTATCTTTGGCTACAACGAGCATATAGAAGCACTCGTGGAGTCAAAGGCAGCAGACTCGATTCTGATGTCGACATGGGTCTTCGATCAATCATCAACGTTGCTACATGGCTATTTGCCATTGACGAGCGTACCGCGACTCGATCGTTCAACGTATCGGCCAGGCGGAAATACCGCACTCTACGATGCAATACTCGATGCGTTTACCAGTGTCGTGGCATACAGTCAGTCTCTTCGGGATGCCGGAGTGCGTACCAAGATTGTAGTAGTAGTCGTTTCTGATGGAGATGATAACGCGAGCTATAACACTGCTACATCAGTTGCAACAGTGGCACAGGAACTCCTGAACCAGGAATACTACACGCTAGCGTTCATCGCGTTTGGGATGAATGGAAACTCAGTTGCATCCCGTCTGGGATTTCCAAGCGAGAATACCAAGGACTTCAACGCCGATCGCCATGACTTACGTCTGGCATTCGGAACAATTAGCAAGTCGGTGATTCGAGCATCGCAGACAACCATCGGTCAGCAAGGAAGCCAGAGCTTCTTCAGCTAGATCACCCTTCACTTGATCCCGTACTGCGGGACAACCAAGGGCACATGTAAAAAAGCATGTGCCCTTTTTTTATATTTTTCTCACTGATTTGAAAATTTTGTAGGAGAAATACGCAATTCTCATAATGTAGGTTTCCACACTGCATCTTGAACGTCCAGTTTTATTTTTATAGTATTATCATCATTTACGATATAACGAACAAATTGATGATCTTCTCTTTCAGTAACAATTTTCCATCTTCGAGAAGGCGAGTAACTTGCAGTGTCAGTATCATGTGTATATGAAAATATTTCTTCTTTCGTATTATTATCAATGTTTATTTTCCAGTATGATATTTTTGGATTATTAAAAATTTCTTCCCACTCCTTTACGAATTGTTCATCATGAATTTGCTCATTAGATGGGTTTTCAGGAAAAGGTCTACTGTAAATAGTTTGTTCATATATAAGAGTTGTATTATCTATCCATTCAATAGGCACATAACTCGATTGATTCGATGACTTAATTAATAATTTCTCAGTTACAGTGTCACTCACTTCCTCTAGATAGATAGAATTATTTTTTGGTATTGTCGCATAAGAAAGAGCTGATAATGCAAATTCACCTTTACTCATAACAAATCTTGATCCATCAGGAGACCAAATAATACTACCACCAATAAGCTGCTTTATTAATTTTCCATTGAAGTCAAAAACTCCTCTCCCGGCATCACCAGGACAGCATGATGTAGTTATAATAAAGTATTTATTATTTGAAGAAAGGTGTCCACGTTCAACTCTTGGGTTAGGGCCAATATTTTGTATATCATTTTCTATCTTGACGATTTTTTTGCTTGCGAGGTGATAGATAATTACATAATCATCAGCGTTCGCAAATAGATATTGCCCATCGTTTGAAAAATTTAAATCAGTAAACTTCTGTAGATTTTCTATCATATATTCTTTCATTTCCATAGAATTTGTATTGAGAACATACAGTGTTCCATCTATCGATAAGAAAATTTCACCATCATCAATCATATTTTTATAATCGGTCAGGTTTAACAGGGTGTTTGGTTGATCTATTTTCTTCTGATGTCCCGTGATTGCAGGAATTTCTTGAACGCTTTTATTTTCTGAACTGTCTGAGCTACTGTTATTATTTATTAAAAAATAACCTCCAATACTTAATATAAAAAGCACAATAAACGTAACACAGATAACTATATATAATCGGGAACTATTTAAATTTTTTTTTGATTGTACTGAATCAGGAAGAGTAGAATCATTTAATTGATTTGTGGTATTTACATTACTAGTTTCACTTGAGGTCATCTGATTATCCATTTAAGTATACTTTCAGTATTTCAAGAAAAATAATGAATTGCAATAGTTGTTAATTTAGCTAATATGGTTAAAAAAGGATGATAATTTCCTGACTTTCGTTAATCTGAGAAGGTAAGGATCAAAAGAATCTGGGAGATTTATAAATTTATGTCGAGGACAGAGGACTTCCTGACGTTCTTCGAGATAAACTTCTCATCCTTTTGTGTCGGGGATAGAGGACTCGAACCTCCGGCCTCACGGTCCCAAACCGCGCACTCTACCAACTGAGCTAATCCCCGGTTGCCTTTGGAGACAAAACTAACGTTTTTTCTCCATCTCTTTTTCCTATATTGTTTCACAGCGTCGCATTATCTAGCATGTCTTGCGTGATTGGCAACTACTATTTTCTGATTTTAACCATTCAACACTGTGCTATTTATAGACAAAACTAACGTTTTCTTTCGATCTTTCTTTCCTATATTGTATCGCTTCGCAGCACTATCTCCTAATTTAGTGTGATTGGCAACTACTTACTACTGTTCTCAACCTTACTGCTCGCGATCTCTCTTACTTTGGAGACAAAACTAATGTTTTTTCTCCATCTCTTTTTTATTTATTCTTTCACCTGCAATTTTACTAATAAATTGGAGAAATAACAACTGAGAGGTTATAAAGCTTGTTTGTAAGAAAATATCAGATGGCTTGTAATTGCAACTTAGTTGCGTTAGTATAAAAAGCATGAGTATTAAGATAGCAGTTAAAAGTAGAATGAAAAAATGTGGACACAGGGCAAGTGTTACCCGTGATATGCTTATCGATATTCTAACAGACGCAACACAGCCTCTCTCAGTGCCGGAAATTATTGGCCACATGAAAGCAAGAAATACTGTGGTTAATAAATCTACTGTGTACCGGGAAATCGAAAAATTACTCAATCATGATATCGTAAAAGAGGTTTACCTCGAAGCTAATAAGATCCGATATGAGATTGCAGATACAGATCACCATCATCATATAATGTGTGTATCCTGTAGGAGGGTAGATGATGTACCGATTCAAAAAGATGTAGAACAATATGAAAAAAGTATTGAAAAAAAACTACAATACACTATTGTAAATCATTCATTAGAATTTTTCGGATTATGTAAATCATGTCAGTAATAATACTTATTTATCTTTTTACATTAATAGGAAGCCTTTTCTCTCTAATCGGAGGGTTAATACTACTTGTCAAAGAAAAATTTGCATTTAGAATTTCACATTTGGTGTCTGCCTTTGCAGCCGGAACTCTTTTAGGAACCTCTTTCTTTGAGTTGTTACCTGAAGCAAGTCACCATTTACATGAACATGGGCATTCTTCAGAGAACACAGTCTTTGTTATCGCCCTATTAGGAATACTCTTGTTTTTTCTACTACAGAAATTTATATCATGGTTCCATCACTCTCATACGACAGTCGATGATGAGGAAAAACAAAGCGCTCCTCTTATCATAATTGGGGATAGTGTGCATAATTTTATTGACGGAATGGTCATAGCAGCAACTTTTCTTATTAGCATACCATTGGGAATTGCTACCACTATCGCAGTTGCAGCTCATGAGATTCCACAAGAAATTGGAGATTTTGGTATCCTGCTTAAGAAAGGTATCCGAGCAAGAAATGTTATTCTCATAAATGTACTCAGCGCACTATCTGCAGTACTTGGAGCAACACTAGTTATATTTCTTGGAGATTATGTTGAAGAACTGCTACCGTACTTACTAGCTCTCACTGCAGGATTCTTCATCTATATAGCTCTTGCTGATCTGATTCCTGGTATACACCACAACGGTCATAAAAAATCTGCCTATATTGAAAGCTTCTTACTCATCACAGGGGTAGTACTCATGTGGGTTGTATCAGAAGTGCTATCTCACTCCCATTAATTATCTCAACAACAAACCGAACTCTAGAAAGATTTTATTTTAAATAGTTTTGAAGAAATGCTTTTTGTTCAGCTATTATATTTTCCGGAATATCTTTAAAATAACCGATTTTTTCTCCTTGTTCTCCCCCTTGTGGTGTACCATCTTTTATTGAACACAAAAATACCATACTAATAGTGTACCCAAAACCCCTTTCACGTTCTTCTGAGAAGTATTCCATATACCCTAATAATTTCTGTACCGTTACAGAAATATTCAGCTCATCTTTTGCAACTCGCTGTACTGCATCAGATATTTTTTCTTTGTAATAGATAGTACCGCCAGGAATATGCCACATGCCTTTCCATGAATCTAGGGTTCGTTCTGTCATAAGAATACCATCTTCAGTTTGAATAACGAGATCAACACATATCCGAGGGACCTTGGAATATATCGCCTTAAACTCATCTGCTGAAAGAGGCCATTTTTTTGACATACAATGTAATAAATTTGACTCTGTGGACCGAAAGAGATTTGAACTCTCAACCTCTTCCATGCCATGGAAGTGCTTCCACACTTGTCAAGCAAGTGATCTCCCTCTCTGCCAGAAGGCAGATCAGTCCGATCCATTGCGCCTGTGGACCTAAGGGGATTCGAACCCCTTACCTTCTCTATGCCATAGAGACACTCTACCAATTGAGCTATAGGCCCAAATCCCCACCTCAAAGAGGCAGGGAAACCTGCCAACGAGGTGAGCCCAAAACTCCCCTTTATTGTAGCAAATAGATTTAAAAAACTCTGTAAGATTATCATACCTTTACCCCATGCATAGATACTTCAGCACTCTAGAGTGCTGAAGTGAGGATGGGCTGTCTTTTACAATTTATGTTTTAAGTTTTACATTTATATTGGTACAATACAGCTATGGATATGCCACTGGCTGAAAAACTCCGTCCAAAACAGCTTTCCGATTATGTCGGTCAAGAACACCTTGTTGGTAAAGGCAGACCGCTACGGCGAATGATCGAATCTGGAAAAATTTCATCCATGATACTGTGGGGACCACCAGGAAGTGGAAAAACCACCCTTGCACATGTGATTGCGAATAGTGTTAATGCTCATTTCATTTTTTTCTCAGCAGTTACCAGTGGAGTTGAGAATGTTCGTCAAGTGATAAAAGAAGCAAAGAGAGTAAAAGAAGAAAAAAATACACCAACTATTTTATTCGTTGATGAGATTCATCGTTTTAACAAATCACAACAAGATGCCTTTCTTCCACATGTCGAAGACGGGACTATTATCCTTATTGGTGCAACAACAGAGAATCCAGGATTTCGAGTAAATGCACCTCTTATTTCACGCGCACAAGTATTTGTACTCAACACCCTCAGCGATAAAGACCTCTCTCAAATTGCACAACTTGCGATACAAGAATATCCCAAACATACGTGGAATACATCGGCTATTGATCATTTGATCCATGCAACAAATGGTGATGCTCGATCACTCATTAATGCCATTGAACTTGCTGCAACTCTTGCCAAAAAAGTCACACTCAAGATTGCAGAGCTTGCTGTACAACGAAAAGCAATATACTATGACAAAAAAGGTGATTACCATTACGATACAATTTCTGCGTTCATTAAAAGTATGCGTGGCGGTGATCCTGATGCAACACTGCATTACCTTGCACGAATGATAAAAGCTGGAGAAGACCCGCTTTTTATAGCACGCCGTATGGTAATTTTTGCCTCAGAAGACATAGGTAATGCGCAGCCAACAGCTCTTGTAGTAGCTACAAGCTGCATGCAGTCAGTACACATGGTTGGAATGCCTGAATCGGTTTATATGCTTGCACAGACAGCCACATTTTTAGCTACAGCTAAAAAATCTACTGCTTCAACTGACGGAATCTTTGCAGCGCTTGATGATATTGATGTCCAGAATCTTGATCCCATTCCTCTTCACCTACGAAATGCCTCGAATACAGTCATGAAAAATCTTGGATACGGAAAAGGCCATGTGCGATATACCTGGAAAGAAGCAAAAAAAGGACGTAAAATCGAACAAGAATATCTTCCCAAAAACCTTCTGGGAAAGAAATATTATAAAAAAGATTGGTAACCTATATATTTGTGCTTTCCCCTGATATAATACACCCGTACAACCAGATCTTGTTTGGATAGCTGATACTCAGAAAGGACTGAAAGATGTCAGCAAAGCAGCCTCGACATTACACTCAATGTCATGTCCTAGAACTTCTCATCTGGTATGAGGAGAATAAAGGACTACCGAAAAAAGCACGATCAGAACTTGACATCGGAGAGGGCTTTCGAGTATCCATTGGTCCACATGGTGGGTCACTGGTATTTAAGCACAAAGCACAACGTAGTTTCCTCGTGAAACTCTTGTCCGGCAGCAGCAATCCCAGCTATGATCATTTCGGGAAAGTTATGATAAGTGCCAGAACAACATTTGGCGCAGCAACCATAATGGACCGGATTTTGTACCGGACAGTGCAAAGAGGTGCTTTTTGGCTCGTCATTGACGAATACTAGGAAATGCCCGTATGTCTGGATCACGTACCCCGCCAGGGAGGAGAGTAGTAACTCTTCCTCTCTGGCATTTTCATTTCTGTGTCATTTTGCTATTCTGGTATATATGACAGGCCGCACACACGATTTAGCTGCATTTACTGCGCTAACACTTGTCATTGCACAAGGTAACACTCCTCAGATGTCGCTTGCTACAGCTATTGTTGCGTTCTCAGCCAATATGCTCGGAGGACTAGCGCCTGATATTGATCAACCAACAGCAAAGTTTTGGAATTGAATTCCGGCAGGGTCTGTCATAGGACGTGCAATATCCCCAATTCTTGGTGGTCATAGGCTAATCTCACACTCCATCTTTGGGATAGTAGTTTTTGGAGTTGTCTCTGATTTTTTATTATCTCTTGCATCAAATGTTCTTCTCGTTAACATGGATATTGTATGGTGGGCATTTATGCTGGGATTTATCTCTCATCTCCTTATTGATATGTTGACAAAAGAGGGAGTACCATGGTTATTTCCTATTCCAATAAATTTTGGGATTCCTCCAATTCGGGCACTGCGGATCACAACTGGTGAATTATTTGAAAAATCAGTTCTATTTCCAGGGTTGTTAGTACTCAATGGGTATGTAATATATACTCATTACCCCATTTTTGTTGAGTTTATTAGAGGTTTGATTCAATAGGATTTACCACTATCTCAAGCTTACCGAAGTGTGTTCAGGGCGGAAATTCCCGATGTCCATCGGGGTAAACTTCTCGTCCCTTTGTGCCCAGGGCGGGACTCGAACCCGCACATCGAAAGCCGATACAGGATTTTAAGTCCTGCGTGTCTACCATTCCACCACCCGGGCGATAACCTCATTATTTTACCTGAAGAGAAGAGTGTATTCAACAAAATACATAAATCACATACTCAATACAGTATACGGAATACCGTATACCTAATACTGATCTTAAGGATGATGTGGTGGTTCAACACCGAGAGTGGTAAGAGAGTAGTCCAGTAAATCTTTCATTTCCTGCCGTCTGTTCTCGCTATTAAGAATAACTCCAATAATTTTATGTCCTCCATACTCAAGATATGTCACAAGACACATACCTGCTTCGTATGTATATCCTGTTTTTACTCCTTTTACTCCTGGGTAGGTAGTGAGCAAATTCGTATCATTAAACAGACGATAGTAGCCATGGTACTTATTCTCAGGCAATTCTTTCTCAACAGTTGCTACAATTTCAGCAAATTCAGGAATATTTAATGCGTATTTGGTTATTACCAACAAATCATATGCAGTAGAATACTGTTCTCCATCTCCTTCAAGTCCGCTTGGATTAGTAAAACGAGTATCAGAAAGTCCCAGTTGTTCTGCTTTTTTATTCATCAAGAACAAGAAGTTTTCCCGCCCAACAGAACTTGTTTCAGCAAGTACTTCTGCAGCATCATTTCCTGACGGAAGTATTAATCCATATAATAACTCACGGCGAGTAAATTGCTCTTTTTCAACTAGCCCCATAGAGTTTTCGCCAATTGTTGCAGCACGCTTGCTGATAGTAACCAGCTCATCCAACTGTTCATTTTCTATCACCACAACTGCGGTCATAATTTTAGTGAGTGACGCAAGCGGTAATCGCTTTTTTATGTCTTTTTCATAAAGGAGCTTATCACTTGCAAGGTCATAGGCAAGTACTGATCGTGCTGAAAACTCAGGAATATTTTTTGATGACGAGAGAACAGGTGAAATATGTGGTTTCCAATACTCATGAGTTGCTAATACTTGTTGTGTTTTGTCAGTAAAAATATTAGGAAGCGGGGAAGTGAGACGAAAGGAGCTTGTTTCAATAACCTGCGGTTTTAGGAAAATTATCGCAAATATTGCACACCCAAGAATACCTAAGAACACAAAAATTTTCTTTGATCTAATCATAGGCAACCTTTAGTATAAAATGAGAAAAAAAATCATGCAAGTTATATTTATAATTTTTTGAATAACTCGGGGTTGACCCATTCGACAAGCTCAGGGTATTATTGGAATGACTCATTCGGCAGCTCAAGGTACTATTGGTATTGACAAGTAGGAGAAATATATTTATAACTAGTAGGCGCTTATTCACTTTTTGCATATGAAACAGACAACATCAAACTTTCAAAAACACCAACATAGAAATCCTATTCAAAGATATTTGATTAATAATTTTTATACTGAATTTTTCAAAATTTTACGCAGGACTAAATCTGATAAGATTTTGGATGTAGGGTGCGGAGAGGGTATAACACTCAATAGAATCCAGCATTTAAAGTTAGGAAAAAAATTAGAAGGTATTGACTATTCAGATGACGCAATCGCAATAGGCAAAAAAATGTTTCCTGATCTTACATTAAAGAAAGCAGATATTTATTCACTCCCATATAAAGATAATGCATTTGATCTCGTACTTTGCAATGAAGTACTGGAACACCTAGAACGGCCACAAGATGCATTAAAAGAACTTATTCGAGTAAGTAATAAATACCTTTTACTTTCAGTACCAAATGAACCATGGTTTCGTCTTGCTAACTTTATCCGCGGTCGCCATGTCACCCGATTTGGTAATCATCCTGAACATGTTCAGAACTGGACTCATACACAATTTACTCAATTGTTGAAAAAAAACAAATTAAAAATTAAAGATAAAAAACTTCCTTTTGCCTGGACACTTATTCTTGTACAAAAGTAGAATCGTGCATACCAGTTCTAATCTACATTAAGTGAGCGGATCGAGTCTGCACCATTATCTTCTAAAATAACACGTGCTTCACGTGTACTTCCTTCCCGTACTGGAACAGCAAGTAGCACACCGCCTTCTTTAACTCGTTCTTCATATACCCTTGCTTCTTCTTCTGGTACTCCTAATCCTACTAGTGCACCAACAAGTCCTCCTGCAAGTGCTCCGGTTGCAGCACCTGAAACAGTTACCGCAGCTGCTCCCGTCAGGCCAAGAATAGCAGCAAGTGGCCCTCCAATTAAAATCGCTCCTATTCCGGGAATAGTAATTGCTCCGATCCCCACAAGTAACCCTGCAAGACCACCAAGAACACCTCCTGTTACAGCACCTGATGCAGCTCCTTCCGCAACACTTGCACCAGTATCTTGGGTAACTGTCTGTGTAGTTTCTCCATCACGCATAACGATTGAAATATCTTTTGCGTCATATCCTTCTGTTTTGAGATCTTCTATTGCGTCTTCTGCTGTATTTTTGTCAGAGAATACTCCTATTACCATATCAGCCATATAAAATTCACCTCCTTCACCCTGATTTAATCGGGGCTTGTTTTCTCAATATTCTGTTCTGCAGAAAAAATTTAAAGGCTCGGGTAGGAACAAGAAAAACCTGCCTCTCACGCATGTGAGTTATTATCATTTATCCTGATTCCTACTCAAGCCCTATTATTTCCATGATACTTTTTCATCATCAAAATAAAACAAATAAATCGTAAGAGAAGAGTAATGACTGCTTTGCCCATAAAAAACACCAGATGTGTGATAAGTACATCTGGTGTTGATTTTAGGATTTTATTTTCTTTTTAATACCGGCAACCCGGTTTTTTGACTCTCAACAACGGTAAATCCTTCAGGAACCGTATCAATGGCTTCAGGTCGTTTATCAGGCGCGAAATAGAATATCCGTTGTTTACGATCACCTCCACGGAGTTTTACTTCTTTTGAGTGTAAAAAGTATTCTTGTCCTCGAGAATTTGTATATGCATATGCCATAGTAATTCACCTCCTTATTTTCCCGACATTGGCGGGATATATTTGATATTTCTCATATACTGCTAATATAGCTAACTCCATTATTAATAATTTCTATGATAAGAAGGTACTCCTTTGCTACAAGATTATATATCTTGAAAGATAATACTAAATTGCTCCCTTTAGAAGTCCACTAAAAACCGGTAAGGAACCTGCAAGAAACAAAGACAAAATAGGTACATACTAGTGTTGAGATTGTAAGAAGTTCTTGTTATAATCGGGTACATGACAAACACGGTTCTATTAGTTGAAGATGATGCTGGATTGCAAAGCTATCTCAAAGAATTATTGCTTGACAGTGGATTTTCTGTACAAATAGCATCAGACGGTATTCAAGCTCTCAATACTCTCAAAAAAATCGAACCTGATATTATTATCCTTGATCTCGGGTTGCCAAATATGAGCGGGGAGACAGTATGCAGGGAAGTCCGCAAAAAATATCCAGATCTTCCTATCATTATTCTAACTGCTAAAGATTCAACTTCTGATATTGTCCAAGGACTTGATTTAGGCGCTGATGACTATATGACAAAACCATTTGTGGCTGATGAATTATTAGCACGTATAAAAGTACGATTACGAAAGCAGGGTAGTGGTGATACAAAATTGAAAGTACTTGATCTCGAACTTGATACAAACACACTGGATGTACTACGCAATGGAAAACAAATCCAACTTACCCCAAAAGAATTTAAGCTTCTTGAATACTTAATGCGGAATAAAGGACGAATATTGACTCGTGAGATGATTTTAAACAGAATCTGGCTGTACTCTCCTGATATAGAAACACGAGTAGTTGATGTGTATATGGGATATCTTCGTAAAAAGATTGATAGTGATCACAAGAAAAAGCTTATCCAGTCAGTCCGCGGGTTTGGTTACATGATTAAAGAGTAAGACTATTTTTGTAACTGTAATAATTTTATTACATCCACTTTGTGCTGTCTCATTTTTCCACGAAAGAATCTTACTGTTTGGGTATCAAGTACTGTATTTTCAGCAACTATTGCATTTGCTGGACGGACTTTCCATACATCATGAACAAAGTGCTTTAAGAGGGCTTTTTCACCTTCTACACGTGCCTCAGGATTTTCAGCAAGCGTTTCTTCAGTAACTTGAAGTAAATAATCGGGTAGAGAACCTTGTGCTTGTGATTCAATAATTGCCGTATTTATTAATGCATTTAACCTATCAATAGCATATGAATTTCCCATAGATCTTCTGACATCAACTACTTGTCCTTCCTTAATCTCTGTATCCCATGATGACCCAATTTCTTGTAGTGTTTGCTGAATTTCTTGCGGATTAATAGTATCTTCCCATATTTTATCCCTAAATTGACGGGCACGTTCTTGTACTTCATCATTTCTGACAAGAGCGTGACAAAAATGATTCGGCTTATCTCCTAGATATTTGACTGCAGCAGTACCAAGATTCAGTGGTTTTGCCACAGCTACTGATTCTACGATAACTAGCCGTATTTTTGAAGGATCATGATCAACCTCACTGTCCTGTTGCATATATCCCTCGCCATTTAATGCTGCAACAGCATCACGCATGAGAATTGATGCAATAGTAAATTCACGTGGTGAATATTTCCCCCATTCTGATTGCAACCAGCCTAATTCATCTGCAGCTTCCATCACTCCTCCGAGTGATATATGAGCAATATCCAGTTCTTTTCCTGATTCATGTAAGTATTTTTGAAATTTTTTGTTCGCCTCTAATTTTGTGACAAATTGGCCAATTGCTGTTTCCTTCCCAGCACCAGATGCACCAACAAATGAGACATTTGTTACACTATCTGGATGGTTAATCATATAATCACGAATACGAGGGAATAGTTGCCGTGATCCTTCTAACCGATCATATACTGCAGTATCTTCCTTTCGCATATGTTGATATGCTTCTTGTGATTGATACATGTTTCCCTCTGATGACATCATACTATTTTTTAGGAATCGGAAGCTTTATTAAAACATTTGTGCCTTTATTCTTTTTTGAGGATATTTTGATTGTGCCATGATGTTTATCTACGATACTTTTTGCTAAATATAATCCAACTCCAATTCCTTCTTTATGTATTTCTCCCTTATAAAAACTTTCAAATATTTTCTTAAGACTCTCCTGTGTAATACCTGAACCCTTATCTTTAATACTGATATAGTAATAATAATTTTTTTCTTTCACTTCAAATGAAATAACAGATTCTGGGGAGGAAAATTTAGCAGCATTATCAAGTATGCTTATAAGCATGAGAATTAATTTTTCTTTATCTCCAATAATATGTATAAATCCATTAGAAAGATTGTTCGTGAATGAAACTACTCGCTGAGGATATTGCAAGCGAAATCTTCGGAGAGAATCATTAATAATATCAATTATATTTGATTCGACCCAAAAGTATTGAACTTGTCCTGAGCGAATTCTATTAACTTCAAGTATCTCTTTCACTAAATTTATGAGCCGTATATTTTCGCTATATAATTTTTTAACCCAACCTGACTCGATTGAATCGTTATTTTTGTGCAGATTATAGAGCATTTGTGCATAGCCATTAATTACAGTTAAGGGTGTTCGCAGCTCATGTGATGCAAGTGACATAAAAGAATCACGAAGATCCAAAGCAGATTTCATCTCACTGTATAACTGTGTTTTTCTAATTGCAAGACTTGCCATTGAACCAAATAATTTTAAAATTTCTAATTCTTTTTGAGAGAAATCAATATTGGCTCGTGAACGGATAATTAATACACCAATGGATTTATTTTTATATGATAGGGGGAGAAAAATGGAAGACTTTACTCCAGACTCTACAATATCTGGATGAACTTTCTCAAATTCTTTTCGGGTGATCACAAATGCTTTCTTCTCTTTATAAGATGTGTAGGTAAACCCATTACTTCTTACTCTTACTGCACTTGCATCTTGTGATGAACCGTATACATTCTTGAGCTTACTTTTTTCTTTAAGAACGATAAGACCGTCTTCTCCATTAACTAAATTTATCGCCTCGCCGACAATTGTCTCATATGTTTTCATAGGAGAAAGTGGATCAAGGAATTTTAAACTGGATTTATATACACGTTCTATGGTATTTTCCATTTCCAGTTCCAAATCTTACCAAAAATATTGTATTTAGTAAATAATAATCAGGCATAATCTTGCATATTCTTAATCGATTCTTACAAATTCCACATTCTCTGTTAACCAGCAAGCATTAGTATCAGTATTAGTTGCAAGGATAAAACTGAAAGAAAATATACAGTAATTTTTTAAAGGGAGGTGATATATATGGGTATATTATTATGGATTCTATTTGGAGCAATAGCTGGATGGGTAGCATCACTTATCATGGGAAGCAATGCACGACAAGGAATTGTCGGAGACATATTACTTGGAATTGTAGGTGCCGTTATCGGAGGTTTCCTTATGAACCTTCTCGGTGCTCCAGGTGTAACTGGATTTAACGCATACAGTATCATTATTGCAATCGTAGGTGCGATTGCATTGATAGCAATCGGTCGAGCTGTATACCGATAAATACAGTATATACACAAAAAACAGCCCTTGCAAAAGGGCTGTTTTGTAGTTCTCACATTACCTTACTCGTTGTTCCGGAGATTCGATTTTTGCTCGCGCTTTTTTTGCCTCATCTTTTACCTGCTCTGCAGGGTCCTTGGGATTATTTTGTCCAGTAGACATTTTTTCTTCAGTCCACTGTTTGGCATTACCCAACGATTTCTTTACCTTTTCTCTATTATTCTTATCACTCATGGCAATTCCTATGGCAGTCCCTGCTGCTCCTATTACAGCACCTGCAATCATCGCTTTTGCTGTTGTTGATTTTGTATTTCTTCTTCCAATTTGTATCATGATCATATTCACCTCCTTGCCTGCAACACCGTGCAAATTATTCTCGTGTGACAGTCGAGCGTTGCTTATCTACACAGATATGCTAGCTTTTCAAGATAAAGTCTTAAAAAAGAATAGGTAAGAAATAAGAAAGATTGAGCACATGAAGAGAATCGAGTGAAAATGGACCGTTAATTTGGAAAGCTTTCTTTTACCATTCGGTACCATTGATACATATCCTCATTATCAGTGGTGTCCATATATGCATATAATTCTTGGTATTCATCAAAACACCGTTGAGCCGCAGTATTTATCATCATTGAGAGTAACTCAAACTCAAAAGTTTCTCGGATATTTTCAAAGAGAGTAGTAAACAGAAGCTGCTTTTCATTACTTTCCTCAATCCACATAAGTAAAAGTAGATGTCCAATATGTGGCGTAACACGATGTGGAGCAGATTTAAATGTTGCTTGAATCATATTATATGTTCGATACTTCGGGTACTTTATAGGTTAAAAACAAATGCACTATTCCACCAAATCCAATGAACATAAAAAGATATTTTAAGCCGGGAATTCCAATACCATATAGAAGAATAATTATAAAACCGAGTGTTACACCAATCCCTAATTTCATGAGTGACATATAAATATCACTGCGACTTTTAGTTCGGGGATCAAGAGAGTTGAAGACTAAAAGTATTAGAGAGATGAACATACTAAATGCAATCATTGTCATGCATTTATAGTACTTTTTCCGAATAAGAATGAACGCAAGGATGTGTAAGAATAGTGCAATTCTGCAGAGCAGAATTCGTAGGTTAAAAGGCTGTGTAATGAAAACAAATAGAATGCCGTTATATACAGAATAATCTGCTTTGAAGATTATTTCCGGACAAGTTTGGAGGTTGAAACAATCTCTAGAATCTGACCATCTTCACGTTCAATAACATTGCTTCCTGATACTCGTTGGAATTCTTGTAGAAGATCAGAAAGCGTTGCTTGTGTTTCTTTCATTTCTTCTTTAAGCGCCTTCATTTTTTCAGCAATTCTAATAACATCAGGCCGCTTCATAATTTGCTGTTTTGTAGCAGATTTAACATTGTTTGCTTCCTTTGCTGTCTCAAGATGCTGTCTGTATGTCTGGTCATTTTCCAGGACATTATCGACCATTTCTTTTTGTTCTTTATATTGTTTCTGAAGAGTATCTATTGTAGTAAGATTACTTTTTATGAGATTTTCAAGGCTTAGGTATACAGTACTCTGATCAGTACTTTCAGTTACTGCATCATCAGTCGTAACAGTTACTGTTTCTGATTCTACTGCAAGAATTGTTGAGTCAGATTTTTCGTCCATCGGTATCCACTATACTCAAATTAACTAAAAAAAATCAAGTAGTAAAAGTAACTTCAATACAATAAATGATTTGTTATATTGCAAAAAAGTAATTATAATAATGAACGAAATGGTACACAATAACAGATATGGAGGAGTAATATGGACTAATCACGCATTAGAACGACTTACTCAACGAAATTTAGCACAGAACATGGCATTTAGTGCTTTTTCTTCCCCAGACCGTACTGTTCCTGGTAAAAAATCACATACAACTGAATTTCAAAAAAAAATTAAGAAATATTTTGTAACAGTTATTGCAACGAAAAATGATCAAAATGAATGGGTGGTGTTATCCTGTTGGGTAGATCCGCCTATGCCAGGATCAATTGATATAGCAAAAAAGAAAGCGTACCGGGAATATCAAAATGCTTCTATTTGGAAGAAATTATGGCTTACTGTAAAGGCGCAGCTTGGTTTAAGTAAGGTCTGAATTCTTGAATGTCTGCATTTGCGCGTAATTCTGTAATCAATTTCTGGTATTGTTCTCCTAATTTTTGCTGTGATAACTGTTGTTTTACCATTTCACGTAATTGCTTTTCATCCTGATCTGGAGGCAATAGGTCTTTATTCTGCTCAATATAATTGTTAATCTCTTCTTCACTTACCTCTGTTGTACCAATCATTTTTTCGACTGATTTCTGTATTTGATAATTCTCTCGTAATCCTTCCCGAGTCATACCAAGTAAAGCAAGTTGACTATCGAGAGATTGACCTGACTGTTTTAAAGCTTCTTCTGTCTTTTTCATTTCTTGATTAATTTCTTCTTCTGAAACTGTAATTCCTCTTTTTTCTGCTTCCTGCAGCAAGAGTGACTTATCAATCATAATGTTTACAACTTCTGCAACTTCATTTCTTTTTACTTTTTCAAGCTCGTCTAAAACCGCAAAAGTAGTAAGCGGTTTGCCATTTACTTTTGCAAATAAATATTTATCTTGGAAAAAATAGAGGAGCAGAGCAACACCAATAATAATTAATACAATCGTAATTTTCACTGGATTTATTGCTGGAAAACGTGTTTTTATTGATGATACCCGAGAGAAAAATAAAGGAGACGGTTTAATGTCTGTTTTTTTCGTAGTTTTCTTAGTGGTTTTTTTAGTGCTTGTTGCCATTACCCGATATTATATCAAAAACAATTCAATTGCAATATATTAATTTATCTGTTCGTATAATTTGATACTTTTTCGAGTAAATCATGGATATCAAACGGTTTTGAGAGAAAATCATCAGCTCCTGCATCAAGAACTGTCTGTTTTACATTAGGATGTGCTGATACCATTACAATCGGAATTGCAGCGGTTGCCGTATCATTTTTTAATGTTTGTGCTACATCACGACCATCGTCTCCTGATAACAGCACATCAAGGATAATCATATCAGGATGTTTTTGTAGTGCAGCTTCAATAGCACTTTTTCCATCAACTGCAGTAAAAACAATATAATTATCAAGTTCAAGTGAAATCTGAACTGCTTCCAGTATTGCGCTATCATCATCAACGACAAGTATTTTTTTCATACTGTTTTTATAGGAATACTCAAATAAAAGGTTGAACCTTTTCCAACTTCACTCTCAACCCAAATTTTTCCGTTATGTCTTTTAATAATTTCTTGTGATATATATAAACCCATGCCAAGTCCTGGATAGGTTTTCTCTTTTTTATCATATACTCGAAAGAACCGCTCAAAGACTTTTTCCTTATATTCTTCTGGAATTCCCACACCATAATCACGGACTGAAATAATCGCTTGAGACATATCTTGTGCAAGTGACACTTCAATACGGTCAGAATTAGGAGAGTACTTTATAGCATTTGTGATAAGGTTTATGAGCACTTGTCCGATTCTTTCCTTATCTCCTATTATCATATCATTAACTGTCCCTTTGCAAATTATTCTATGTCTTTCAGAGATTGCCTGCATATTTTCAACAACTTCATATGCTAACTGTCGAAGATCCATAGTATCCTGGTTAAATTCAATTTTCCCTGTTTGGATCCGAGAGACATCAAGCAAGTCATTTATCAAAAGAGTAAGTTTATCAATCTGTGCATCCATTTTAAATAAATATTTAACAGGAGTTTTATCTGGAAGCTGATTCAAGAGTTTTATCAATACTTGCGTAAAGACTTTAACACTTGTAACTGGAGTACGGAGCTCGTGACTTGCAATACTGATAAAATCATCCTTTCTTTTCTCGACTTCCCGTCTTTCTGTCAAATCACGCGATATAACAGAAAAACCAGAAACGTTTTTTGCCTCATCAATAATAGGGGTTATGATAGTATTAGCCCAAAATTTACTTCCATCTTTTTTTGTTCTCAATCCTTCAAATTCAAATCTTCCATCTTCCATTGCAGAAATTAAATAAGTCCATGGCTTGCCGATTTCAATTTCATTTGGACTAAAAAAATGAGAATAATGCTTTCCCAACACTTCTTGCTGTGTATATCCTTTTGTGTTTTCAGCCCCATGGTTCCAACTGGTAACATAACCTTCTTTATCCAGTGTATAAATTGCATAATCCTTTACTGACTCAACCACCAAACGATACCGTTCTTCGCTTCTAATCAAATCATAATTATTTACTTCAACTTTTTTTAATGCAGTGTGCATAGTTTGGCTGAGAATACTTATCAACATTCCTTCAAGTGTAAAAATAGAGAGACTTATCAGATGAGAAGGATCTTTTACCGTGAATGTATATAATGGTGAAAGGAATAAAAAATACGCAAATATTCCTGATAATACAGTCGCATATAACCCAGTCCGAAATCCGCCAATCCATGCGCTCACCACAACTGAGACAAAAAAGAGTAAATAGGGATATTCATTTCCGTGTACTGAAACTAGTAGTAATTTTGCGAGACATGCAAGAAGACAGACAAGAGTAGCAAGCGAATAAAGCAATAAAGGGTCGTAGGTAAATGCACGGGTATTCCACCGTGGATGTAAACGAAGATGATTCCGAAACATATAAGCGCTACTTATTACTATAGAGCTCTCTATGTAATGAATCTTCGAAGATACGGTAAGAAATAGTTAAGAAGCACTTATTGTTTTGCAATAAAACTGGTAAATAACATCGCACAATTATTTCCAGAACAACTCACACAGCTGTGGGTATGATTACCAAGAATTGCACTACGATGAATTGGCGAATTCATCCACCAATTTACTGCTTGTTGTTCTGTGTTTTGGGAAATCATGTTTTCAGTTATCCAATATGGAATTTCTGACTGTCTTCGTGCAATACCTGCATGCATATTACCGTTTACATATATTTCATTGTATAGCTCAGGAGCACGTGCATCTGCAATTGCACATACCCGATCATCTTTCGCAAAAGGTGCAAGACCATTTTGAGTACGGATTTGATTTACCATAGAGAAAATAACCTCAGGATTCAGTCCTCCTGTGCTCGAAGCCGGTGATACCTCAGTGTTGTACGCTACAGCAGCCTGAACTTCAACAGTAGGTGTTGGTACAGCAGCTGTTGGCGTAGGTGTCGCTTGTGCCACTGAATAACTATAAGAAAAGAGCGGTTTCTTATCAGTACCATCAGTATTTTGTGCTGGAGCAGCAAATAATTCATATGTCATTTTTTGAGGAACTGAAGCAACAGATACAGGATCAGATATATTGCGCTTCTCAAGCGTACAAGTGCTGATGATTTTTCCACACCAAGGAGTCAAGAAAGGTCCGGAGCAGAGCGCGGCCTTAGCAGAGGAGTTTTTGTTGTTGTGGATTTTTTGCGTAGTAGCGGATGCAAAATTTTGGCTTCCGCTATAAAAAGTTAGGATGATTGCAAGTATGCTTGCAATCACATGCTTTTTTAGCATATTTTTTAAGACTTGGGGATAATACCATGTGAAAATTGCTAAGTCAAGTTTTACAAAACGCTCAAGGCTAATTATGAGTATTTTTATTACTCAATATCACTTATTTATGCTCATTTGTGAAGATTATTGAAGAAATTGGTTAAAATCATTATAACCACTTTTTATAGTACAAAAAGAGAAGAGCACCAAGAGAAGCAAGCACTGTTGTAAGAGTAATAATAGAGAATGCATAGGTATATTCATCAAAAGGAACATCTACATTCATCCCAAACAAGCTTGCTACAATAGTCGGTATTGTTAAAATAACAGTAAGTGAAGTAAATAATTTAATAATTTTATTCAAATTGTTAGTAAAAATTACCTGATATGAATCACGAATACTTCGAATACTGCGTAGATTTACCGAACAAATATCAGCAGACTGCTTGATACCAACAAGCAAGTCCTGCACTAAATCTCCATCTTCTTCATATAGATGGATAAATTTTCCTGACCGAATTGCTTCAAATACATTATTCATCGGGACTAATGCAGTAATATACTGATTTAATACTTCTTCAATCTGTGCAAGCCTGATAAAGTCCTGTGTATCAATCTTCGTAAAGTCACTCGTACTACGTGAGACACTAGTACGAAGTCGTTTGATCTGTACTGTATATTCATGTGCGAGACGCAGCAGCATCCTGAGTACTACTTTTGATTTTTGAGTAGTCGCAATTGAAGTCTTCTGATCTAATAGGTAATTAATAACTCTATTTTTATCTTTTGAGATGGTGATTAGGTATTTATCAGTTATTACAATTGTCAGAAGTTCAGTATGAAGTTCTCCGACAGACGATTCTGGGGTTCTCACATACATGAGAATTCCTTCTTCCTGTCGTTCAAGACGAGGTACTTCATAGTTATCAAGACTATCCTGAAGATCATGCATATTAAGCCCAGTAAGTTCTGCTAATTTCGCAAGATCCTGTTCAGTAGTATTTTCCACGTTGATCCAACAGCCTGCACGGACTGTATCAATTTTCTTAAATTTTCGATCTTTTATTGTTTTGAAATATACTTCGATCATAGTATCCTCCTCAATTGATTATACTGCCCCAGGTCTTCATAAAACAAGCAATTAGATTTTTTTGCTATACTGTGGACATGGAATTAACAGTACTCACATGGAATATTTGGGGAGGGAGAAACCGTAATGCTGTTATTCAGTTTTTACAACAAAATACATGGGATATTATTGCACTACAAGAAGTTACACAAAGAGAAATAAACGGAGATGAAATTAATGATGCAGAAGAATTAGCAAAGGCACTAGCGTGTGAGTATTATTATGAACGGTCTTTTAGAACCGATAGACATACTCCTGTATATGACCTTGGTAATGCACTTCTAAGCAGACATCCGATCAAAGACCGCAATGTATATACGCTGAGCGATATGTCTTCCTATAAAAAAAATTCTACTACTGAGCCACGTAACGCAGTTGAGATAACAATCTCAGTCAACCAAAAAGATCTCCATATTTTATCAACTCATATTGGATATGATGATTTACTCGGAGAAGGAGAGCTGCAAAAAAAACAAATAGAAGAATTATTACAACATGTACCGAAAAAAAACACCATTCTAATGGGAGATTTTAACAGTACTCCAAATAGCTCGATAGTTAAAAGGGTGACTGACCATTTTGTTCATAGTGATACTGATTTGTCAGCAAATTCATGGACAAACCTAAAAAAAACTGATAACCCACAATATAGAATAGATTATATTTTTACCACACCAGATATTACTACCCATGAATTTCATCTTGGAAAATCTGATGCTTCTGATCATCTGCCCCTCATCGCACAGGTAAATATTTAATGTGTCCTGTGGAATTCTTCTGCTTTATCGATATCGCTACCAATATCTAATTCTTGTGGATGTTCTTCATCTTCATCAAGTCTCAGTCCTACATTTTGCGCGTTAGCAAGTGTATCATCATCTGATGCTGGATCTGGATTTGTTGCATTCATTCCTTGTTCTCCCGCAACATGTGGAGGAGTCTCTTCATCAAGTGTTTTATTTCCTGTTGGTGTACTACCAGGTGTAGCTTGCGGGACTTCATCAGCTGCATCTGACATAAACTCATCTTTTTGCGATGGCATATCACGTGTTGCCTGATGTTTAAAGTCTGACATAGTCTGAGAAACAGGCTCTCTACTTGGAGGGGGAGTGTTAGGATCATTGGTGTCTTTGCTGACTCCTGTCATACCAGTAGTGTCATTCATCATTCCTTGGGCATTATCAGTGGGATCAAGTGGTGTCTGTCCTATCGGATGCTTACCAGGCATACTTGACTGATTTGGATTCTGAATTGTTCTGTTCTTTCTTGTATCTGGCATAGTACTCATGGTAGTCATTGAGCGTAAGGTTATAAGAAAATGCAGGTAAGAAGCGTGTAAACATATGATTGTTTACTTCTAGAGGGTTAAATGACAAACTCAAATACCAGGAACAAGAAATACATTAACAAGAGTATAATACCTTCCCCTCTGGTAATTTTCCTTTCTGATCTTGCAAAGAAATAAAAGAGGGTTAATCCAATACCAGTAAAGAGAAAAACTATGTGAAAATGGTTAACAGCTGATACAGGCTTTCGATATAAGAGTGTTAATATACCCATAAGCAACGCATTGACTGCAGCTGATCCAAGATAATCACCAAACGCTACATCTTTCTTTCCATGAAGAACTGAACGAAGTGCAATAGAAAGCTCAGGAAGATTAGTCCCAATAGATAATACAAGAAGACCAATATAAAACGGTGCAACATTAAATATTTCTGAAAAATACAAGGTCTTCTCGACAATCATATGACTTGAGAGAAAGACAATTGCAATTCCTCCTATCACTTTCAGAAGATCAATAAATGAATATGATTTATTTGCGAGAGCATCTGCAGACGCATCAGAAAATATTCCTTTTTTTGACTGAATGATAATGAGTCCTGCAATATATGCTCCTATTAAAATAAATGCTTCAAATTGTGTAATCGTCTGATCAAGCATGAACATAGACGGCAAAATAATAACCGAAAGTGCAGTCAGCATGCGTTTCTTATCAAAATCATGTGAAAGCTTTATTCCCTTTCCAAACACTGCAAGCAACGGAATGACAAAAAGAAACATAACAACTATTCCTCCGAGCAAATTTCCTGCAAAAATCTCAGGGTCATTGTTATTAATAGCAGTTAATCCTAGTGCAAATTCAGGAATCGAGGTAAACAATCCAAGAACAAAGAAAGACACTGCAAAGGAAGAAAGTTTCATTTTCTTAGAAAGCTTATCTGCTGATGAGACAATCAATCCGCTTCCCATCCAAATAAAGAAGAATGAAACAAAAAACAATGTAACATTATCAAGCATATATTCATTGTAGACAAATACCGAGCAATTCCTCAAGTACTAATAATCTTGCAAAATATTTTTATCTGTTATACCATAGACACTTGGGTTTTCTGAACGATATACAGCAACAATTTATTTCTTGGCTTATAACGAGCGGACCAGTAATACTTCTCATAGTTATTGTGCTTTTTATTGCACTTCGATTTGCCAAGGTTTTTATAGAGAAAATAATTAAACGAGCGATAAAATCAAAAAATCTCTCACGCTCGTCTGAAGAAAAAAGAGAGAAAACACTTATACGCATATTCGGTACTGCATTTAATGCATTCGTATTTATTGTTGCAGGAATGCTTCTATTATCGGAGATTGGTCTTGATATTGGACCACTTTTAGCAGCTGCCGGAGTAGCAGGCGTTGCAATTGGATTTGGTGCACAGTATCTTGTTCGTGATTTACTCACTGGATTTTTCATCATTATGGAAAATCAATATAGAGTAGGTGATGTTGCCTGTCTTGGTGACACTTGCGGATTTGTTGAAGATATTACTCCTCGAATTACAGTTCTGCGTGATCTTGACGGGACAGTTCATCACATTCCAAATGGAGAAATTACCAAAGCATCTAATCTCACAAAAACATATTCTAATGTGAATATCAATTTACGAGTTTCATATGCAGAAGATTTGGAGAGAGTGATAACAGTAGTAAATAGTGTTGGGGACAAGCTTGCTCGTGAGCAAAAATGGAAGGACAAAATTAGAGAAGCACCAAATTTTTTACGTGTTGATGACTTTGCTGAGTCAGCACTTATTATTAAAATTCTTGGAAAAACAGAACCACTCAAGCAATGGGAAGTAGCCGGTGAGTACCGAAAACGACTCAAGATTGCATTTGATAAAGAAAAAATTGAGATTCCGCTTCCTCAACATGTCGTACATATGGCAAAATCCTAATGTTTGTCGATTGCGTGTATTATCATCTGAAGAGTGTTCCCACAAAATAGGCAATAACAGCAGATATTCCACCGAGTACCACTATCTCACCTACTGATCGTGCGATTGCCTCTTTCGTTACTCTATATCTCAGTAACCCAAGCATCGCAAGCGCAATGAATGTTGCAATGCTTGATATATAAAAAATATTTGGATCTTCGCGAAGCAGTAGATACGGAATTATAGGAATAGAACCAAAAAACATAAATGAAAGAGTTGTTGAAAGACCAGTTAATACAGGTTTGTCTCCTTCTGGGCTTGTCATTTCAAGTTCATGATTCATCATAAATTCCAGCCAATATTCTTCATTAGTCGCATAAATTTGTGCTACTTCACGAGCCTGTTTGTCTGAAAATCCTTTTTGTTTTAATATAAATATTGTTTCAGCGATCTCTGAATTTTTATTCTTTTTTATTTCTAACCGTTCTTTTTCTTTTTCCCGCCGATATACATCCTGATCTGCCCGGACAGATAAAACATTTCCGAGCCCCATTGATACCGCATCAGCAAAGAGGTTAGCAAAGCCAAAAAGTAGCACTGCTGTAACTGATAGTGCAGCAATCGTACTGTCTCCACTTTGTGCTCCTGTAAATCCAGCTACGACTGCAAAAGTTGTCACAATTCCATCAACCCCTCCGTACACTATTTCTTTTAAATATGTTGAGAATGCAGAGAGTCTGTGTTCACGATTTACGTGCTGCTCAAACTCTTCAGTGGTAAATTCAGGGACCATACCTAATGAGTATATCAAATTAAAAATATTTTATTATATAGGTAAAACAGCCTCTATATCCCAAAAATAGTCCTTCATGGTTCAATATGCGATATCATGATAAAATACAACAATATGCTTATTGATACAGTCACAATTACACTCAAAGCAGGCAAAGGAGGAGATGGATCAGTCCATTTCTATCGTTCAGGACATAATCCAAAAGGCGGACCAGATGGAGGAAATGGCGGAAAAGGCGGAGATATCTATATCACTGCAACCCATAACGTATCTGATCTTTCGGAATTTACCTATAAAAAAGAAATTAAAGCATTTGATGGTACTGACGGAAAAGGTAAAAAAATGCACGGAAAAAATGGCGATGATGTTACTATTAAAATTCCACTTGGTACAACAATAACTGATCTTACAACGGGTAAAGTAATTGAACTTATACACGAAAACAAGCCATTCCGAATCGCAAAAGGAGGAGCAGGCGGTAGAGGAAATGATGAATTTAAATCTGCAACAAATCGACAGCCGCAGTATGCAGAGCTAGGAAGGCCAGGCGAGGAGAAAGAAGTAAAACTTGTTCTCAAACTTATCGCACATATTGGACTTATCGGCAAACCAAATGCAGGAAAAAGTAGTTTGCTTGCAGCACTCACTAATGCAGAGCCTAAAATTGGTGCTTATCCTTTTACCACAATTGAACCAAATCTTGGAGTATTACAAGCATCAAAAAATATGACCGAGAGAAAATATATTATTGCAGACATTCCAGGACTTATTGAAGGTGCACATACTGGAAGAGGACTGGGGATTAAATTTTTGCAACATATTGAAAAGACACAGTTACTCGTACATTGTATAGACATTACTGAACCTGATCCAGTTGAAGCATATAGAACCATCAGAGAAGAATTTGAAGAATATAATAATGGTATCTTGCTTGAAAAAGAAGAAATTATTGTACTAACCAAGACAGATTTAGTACAAACCAATGTATATGATAAAAAAATCTCCACATTAAAGAAAATCGGAAAACAGATTTACACAGTATCGACCTATGATCAGGAAAGCCTCTCAATCCTCACAAATGTTTTTAGACAAAAACTTTCAAAACCCTAAACCCTAAACCCTAAACCCTAAACCCTAAACCCTAAACCCTAAACCCTATAACAAATGCTATAATGAAGCTATTCTATGCGTATTATCGGAATCGATCCTGGAATTGCACGAGTAGGATGGGGAGTAATTGAACAACGTACCAATACCATAAAACCATTGGCATTCGACTGTCTTGAAACTTCAAAATCAGACACAACCCCAACAAGACTTCTTTCCATATATAATTTTTTATCCCAGCTTTTTACAGAATATCGCCCTGATGCACTCGCAGTAGAAGAACTATTCTTTAATTCTAATGCCAAAACTGCGTTGATAGTCGGACATGCCCGAGGTGTGGTGTTGCTTGCATCAGCAGTTCATCAGATACCAGTTATCTCGTATACTCCATTACAAGTAAAAATGGCCTTAACTGGATATGGACGCGCAGATAAATCACAAATTGGACATATGGTAAAAACCTTGCTATATTTGAAAGCAATTCCGAAGCCTGATGATACGGCAGATGCCTTGGCAATTGCACTCACGCACGCATTCAGCAACAAGTTGCAAAACTTAAAACTGAAAACCTAAAGCTATAAGCTATAAACTAATTTTAGAATATGATTGGATTTTTACGAGGACAAGTACTTTTCCGCGATGATCCGTACGTCTATATAGATGTACAAGGAGTAGGGTATAAAGTGCTTGCAACACGAGAGGTTATTACTGCAAGTAATGATCCAGAAAAAACAATACTTATATATACCTATACCCACGTAAGAGAAGATACCTTAGAATTATTTGGATTTTTACACACAGAAGACCTCAAGTTATTTGAAAAATTTATTGCTATTTCTGGTATCGGTCCCAAAACTGCTGTACAGATTTTTTCATTTGGGAGCAGACGTGAGATTGTGGAAGCAATTATCGCAGGGAATGTTAATTTCTTTACTGCAGTTCCTCGTTTAGGAAGAAAAAATGCACAAAAAATCATCTTAGAGCTCAAAAGTAAATTTGCACAAGGCGGTGATGAACTTGCACTGCTTGATGATGCAAGCATTCATCATGATGTTGTCACTGCATTACAAAGTATGGGATTTTCCCACGGTGAGATTCAAACTGCATTAAAATCTGTTCCGCAAGATATATCGGTAGATGAAACACTCAAACATGTACTCAAGAGTTTAGGAAAGTAATTCTGCGAAATAAGGTGTAAAGGTATAGGGTTTGTAAAGTTATAAAGTTTGTAAAGTTCATAAAGTCGTTTTAGTTATAAAGTTTGTAAAGTTCATAAAGTTATAAAGTAAGAGGAGTTAGTATTGATTATCAATAATAAATAATCAATACCACGGTATAAGAATTAAAGTTTCTAAAGTTCATAAAGTATAAGGAGTTATTATTGTAATCAATAATAAATAATCAATAATAAGTAATCAATATCTTTGAAAATAATAAGTAATAAATAATAAATAATAAGTAATAAATAATAAATAGCCTCTGGCCTAGTATATCTCAAAATTTGCGAGGAGCTTTTTATTGCCTTCGATTTGATAGTTGAGCAGATCTGAGTAGATACCCTTCTTTTTAGAGAGCTCTTGTGGACTGCCATAATCAACTACTTTTCCACTATCAATTACTATAACTTTGTCTACATTTTGGATAGTTGAGAATCTATGCGCGATAATAATTACTAATTTATCTTTCATGAGAGTCTCAAGTGCGTCTTGTACATCTTTCTCGCTCTTTGCATCCAAAGAGCTAGTTGCTTCATCCATAATCAAGATTGGTGCATTTTTAAGAATTGCACGTGCTATTTGAATACGCTGTTTTTGTCCTCCAGATAATTTGACTCCTCGTTCGCCAACAAGACTGTTAATTCCTTTTGGAAGTTTTTGCACAAATTCATATGCATTTGCTTTTTTCAATGCATCAATTACTGCATCATCGCTTGCTTGGTGTGTCCCATACATTACGTTCTCACGGACAGTTGAGGAAAAGAGTTCATTTTCTTGAAAAACGAGAGAAATGTTATTACGTATATAATGATGGTCAAGATCAGTATAGTCGACTCCATTAAGAAGAATTTTCCCTTCAGTTGGTGCATAAAACTTTAGAATCATATTGATTATTGTTGATTTTCCAGCACCACTGTGCCCAACAAGTGCGACTGTTTCATGCGGCTTAATAGTAAATGATACATTGGTAAGTACTCTTTCATTTTTCTCATACGCAAATGACACCTTATCAAATGTGAGTGTCGGATCTTCTATTCGTTTTGTATCAACTGGCTTTGTGTAGTCCTCTGCAGACTCAAGATTTAAAACTTCAAAATATTCTTTTGATCCACTCTCAGCTCGTTGTATGTTGGTGAGAATAAATGACATAGCAAAAAGCGGCCGACGAGATTGGGCTACAAGCTGTAATATAAGTACCATTTCACCAATCGTAAGATCTCCCTGGAATGTGTTGTAGAATACTACAATATTAATAATCAAAAGTACGATGTTGAGAGAGAGTCCACGGTAAAAATCAAATAAATGAAATGTCTGACTTTGTTTCGCATAAATCTTGTTAATATTTTCATAATTAGTGACAATCTTATTAAATTCATTTCGTTCAGTTATAAAGCTTTTAACCAATCTAATATTTCCGATTACCTCCTGAATTCTTCCTCGTGATGCATCTTCAATTTTATTTTTCTTTACTTCTTCCTGACCCCATTTTTTAGTAGAGTAGTATGAAATAGAGATATATATAGGAAAGAGAAGAAACGTGACAATTGCAATTGGAATATTATAGTAAGCAAGTACTGCAATGGTGAATATTGCTTGCAGAAGAGACGGCAGTGCAAAATTAGTCATTGTCTGGATAAAACTTTGAACTGAGAAAATACCACGGCTCAGTTGATTTATCATTTTTCCAGAAATCTCAGAATCAAAATAATTGAGCGGAAGGCGCAGGACTTTATCATAGTATTTTTCAGTTAAGAACTTTCCGAGCTTAGCTGAAAAATGGTCACCGAGGCGGTTGCTTACCGTCTGTGTAATAAGCGCAAGTAAGCTCACGACAAAGGCAGCAATAATCAATGTAATAAGAGTATTGATATCTCCTTGTCCATCCTGTACCCGTGCTACGATCTGATCGACAATACTTTTTGAGATAATTGGAGTGACTAATTCGAGTCCTGCGCCAAGAACAATTAACGCTGCAATGATGCTAATAAGACCGTGCAGAGGTTTTGCTAATTTTATGATATTTCCTATATTCTTCATTCCTTTCCTATTATATCCCTCTACTACCAGTCTGACCAGTAGAAATCTTACTTGATTTTTATTCAGATGCTTGCTTATTATAAATATATGCAAAATCTTTTAAACAAAAATCTCATTGTTACCTATGCAGCACTCGTTCTTATTACACTTTTGGCGCTGGTTCTCGTGAAAGAGCTGAATATCTCCTATCCTGTACGGGTCACTACAACTCAAGCATCTGATCTTTCAGTTGTAGGAGAAGGAAAGGTAGAAGTAGTTCCTGACCGTGCGAGTCTTGAAGCAGGGATTCTCGTTGCCAATGCTGCATCAATTGAGGCTGCACAACAAGAAATTGATGAAAAAAACAATGCAATTGTGAGTGCACTTGGAGAATTAGGTATTCCAAAGGAAGATATTAAAACATCAAATTATTCAATAAATCCAAATCAGGATTTTAATCCAGGGATAGCAGGAAGAATTACCGGGTATAATGGCAATGTAACGGTTAGTATTACTGTGCGGCAGATAGATCTTGTCCCACAAGTTACTCAAGCAGTTACTACAGCTGGAGCAAATCAGGTATATAACGTGAGTTATTCAGTTGAAAACCCTGAGAAATTCCGGGAAGAAGCACGAAATAAAGCAATCGAAAATGCTAAAGAACAAGCACAAAATTTGGCAAATTCTTTAGGTATTAGACTTGGAAGAGTTGTGAATATAGTTGAGTCTACTCCAGCAAACGGCCCATTACCATTTGAACGAGCTTTGATGAGCAGAGATGCAATGGGTGGTGCAAATGCTCCAGTACTTGAACCAGGAACACAGGAAATTACCTCAGTAGTAACGCTCTATTTTGAAAAAAAATAACTAGATACCGTCTAGATTAAGCTCTTCATTAATAAATTTACGAAATACTCCAAATTCACTGTCTTTTGAGGCCATTGGTTCCAAGGGAGCGGAAGATTGTTCACTTTTAATATTTTTAAGTTGTATTCCCATTCCCATAAGATGAGCTATTGCATTTTTTTCATACTCAAATTCATAATTTACTTGATCTAGATCTTTGAGAAATCCTAGTTTGGTAATTTTTTTAAAAACATCATCATGCACCATACGAGCATCTGCAGTATTTCCGATTTCGTATCCTGACATAATGAGTGTCCCAAATGCCACACTGATATGTGGCAAGGGAGTATCTGGATTTGTATGATTACTTACTCTCCAAGCAAGTGCGAAATTTTTTACAATATCAATATCCCACCCAGTTCCTTGTTCTTTTTCGATCTCATGGTACATATCAATAATCTTGCTGGCTGCATCCGAATCCCAATTATCAATATTAAAATCGAAATTATCGCTGAGAAAATACTTGAGAACAGATGAACGCTGCACTATCTCTTCTTTTTTGTGATAATCAAAATATTCTTTTGACATAAATAATATGAAAGTCTACCATATACCATTTTCATAGACAATCGAATAGAGCTGTATTACAATCTATCTATGAAACAAATACTCCTTGCGCTCATTGTTTTTTTGTTTTTTGTACCGAAATCAGTTCATGCACAAGAAGCATGGGAAATTACAAAATTTACGAGCGATATCTTCATTAAAACATCAGGGGAAGTGCAGGTTACAGAGATAATATCTGTTGACTTCCATGATCTTGATAAACATGGGATTTACCGAGATATTCCTGTGATATATACCAATGAAGATGGGTCAAAGTTTTATACTGAAATTAATGATATAAAAGTTGCAGGTGATCAGTACAAAGTGAGTAAAGACGGGGATTTTTTACGTATTCGTATAGGTGATCCTGATCGCACGATTTCAAGGAAGCATGAGTATCGTATTTCCTATACTGTTGTTGGTGTGCTGCGTGGATTCCAGGACTATGACGAATTGTACTGGAATGTTACGGGAAATTATTGGGATGTCCCTATAGAGCAAGTTCTTGCCGGAATTAGACTTGAAGGAGGAGAGATACAAAATACTGTTTGCTATGTTGGAGAGATAGAATCAATAGATACATGTTTTGCACAAAATTCAGGTGCTACTGCACAGTTTTCTGCAGAGGATTTACATCCAAATGAAGGTATGACCATAGCTGTCTCATATCCAAAAGGTATAACAGAACTCCCTGTTGTACAGTCATTTTCAGACAGAGTTTTTTCAATTCCAGCCCTGCTAACTTTTGTGGTGACACTTGCTTTCGGAATCGGAGGAATTCTTCTGGTTTGGTCACACAAAGGCAGAGATCTATGGATGCGAGGAAAACATCTTTTTGATCATCAGGCAAAAGAAGAAAGAAGACCTCTCTTTCATAAGGATACAATTGTGGTGGAGTACTTGCCTCCAGAGAATCTTCGACCTGCAGAGATCGGAGTACTCGTAGATGAGCGGGCAGATACATTGGATGTAACAGGGACTATTATTGATCTTGCTACGCGTGGATATCTGACTATAACTGAGGAAAAGAAAAAATGGGCATTTGGATCAACAGACTATACGTTGACACGAAAGAATAAAAGCACGAAAGAGCTGCTCACATATGAGGCAGAACTATTTGAGCGGCTTTTTGATACCGGAGAGAGTGTAAAAATGTCAGAGTTAAAGGAAAAATTCTATACTGATCTTAAAAAAGTAAAAAGCCAGTTATATACAGATATGGTTGAGAAAGGATTTTTCCCTTCTAATCCTGAGCATGTGCGGAATGGGTATTTGGCAACTGCGATAATTGGTATGGTTGTTGCAGGATTTCTAGCCTCTTTTGCGTTTGCACAAGAAAATGAATATATCTTAGCTATTTCAATTGCAGGTATACTTACTGGATTTAATCTCCTAATTTTTTCTCGATTTATGTCTCGGCGTACTGCAAAAGGATATGAAATGTATCGCAGAATTCAAGGATACAGACTCTTTATTGAGAATGTTGAGAAGCATAGACAGAAATTTTTTGAGCAGAAAAATATGTTCAATGTGGTTCTGCCTTATGCCATCGTATTTGGGTTAACTGGAAAATTTGCCAAAGCAATGCAAAATATGGGGGTCAAACCTGATACAGCTACTGCCGGTTGGTATCATGGTGTACATGCGTTCAATATTATGAAATTTGAGAGTAGTGTATCAAATTTTTCCAGATCAATGAGTTCTGCTATGACTTCAACGCCATCAAGCAGCGGAGGATCAGGCGGAGGAGGATTTTCAGGAGGTGGATTTGGTGGTGGCGGCGGCGGAAGCTGGTAATTGACTTTTAATTACTTCAGATCTAGAATGAGTGTGTGAAGAAACAGCTAAAAGGTATTGTTAATTTCCTCTTTGAAGTAGGTATTCTCTCTAAAACTCCACGCTCAGGATTTCATTTTCTCGGAAGCGGTCAACAATCGGTGTCAGAGCATCTCAATCGTACAACTTATATCGGATATGTATTATCAACGTTTGAAAAAGATATAGACCAGGCAAAGGTATTAAAAATGTGTTTGTTTCATGATGTTGCTGAAGCGCGTACGAGTGATTTAAATTATGTCCATCAGCAATATGCACAGGTGAATGAAGATAAAGCGATTAATGATCTGGCGCTTACAGTCCCATTTGGTGATGATCTTCAAGAGCTTTTAAAAGAGTATAAAGAGCGAAAAAGCAGAGAATCACTTATAGCAAAAGACGCGGATAATCTTGAATGGATTTTATCACTTAAGGAGCAAGTAGATATCGGAAATAAGCGTGCTGAAACCTGGCTACCATCAGCTATAAAACGATTAAAAACCCAGCAGGCAAAAAAAATCGCAGCAGAAATAATACAAACAAAATCAGATGAGTGGTGGTTCTCAAATAAAGAAGATGATTGGTGGGTTACTCGTAATAAAGAGAAATAGCTATTCTCCTTTCAATAATTTCAATCCTGTGTCCTGATCGTATTCTCGTTCAAAATATCCGGAAAGTTGTGTAATCATTACTTCTCCTGTTCCTGAAATTTGCATGCTGTGTACATGTCCCCCGATGGTCGTGTAGTCTTTACGACTGAGAGTTGCGTGTGCATGCATCATACGTTTTCCATCTGCAAACGCAATATTTCCGGTTAGATTAAGAAGCTCACATTCTTCATTCACTATTTTCTTAACATACTCACGCGTATCAAAATCATAGTAGCTCAGTTCTGCTTTATCACAAGCACCAAGTCCTGAGATCCAAGCTGCATCAATATTTTTTGCATCACAGAATTCAAGAACTTTTTCAACGAGTTCTTCTCCTCGGAGGATCCTCAGAACATAACGGTTATCTTTGTCGTAAATTACTTTCATACTATTCGTAAAAAGCTATTAGTATACTTCATACATAATACTAAATACATGATACTAATTTCACCCCAAATGAGCATGATCATTCCAGGTGATTAATTTCCATTCTCCATCCTGATTTTTTTCACAAAGCGTGATACCTGTGTTACTGAGGTCAAGCACAGCCTTTAATCTACTAAATTCATCAAATGAAAGTCCTCTTCCGAATATAATAAGAGAAATTATCATGCAAAGTATTTTACCGTGAGTGACAGCAAGTATGTTTTCTTCAGTTAGTAAATTGACATAATCTAAAAATTTTGCTGCACGGTGTTTTGCATCATGAAAGTTTTCTTCATCAGAAAAGTGCCAGTCAGTTAGTTTTACATTATTTCTTAGTATTTCTTTTACTTGAATTGCATCAGGATCATCAAAATGTTTTCCTTCAATAGCAGAGGGATTTTTAATTTCACGAAGTAATGGAGTAAAAACAGTTTTTTTCTGAACAGCTCTTCCGATTTCCTCAGCAGTTTGTTGTGCTCGTAGATAATCACTTGCAATAATTAACTCAATTTTTATATCACGAAATCTATTAGCTACAAATTTCGCTTGTTGGAATCCTTTTGCAGAGAGTTCAGTATCTGCCCTCTGATGTATATTTAGTGCATTATATTTACTTTCTCCGTGTCTGACAAAATAGAGCTTCATTTGATTCGTATTATATCAGGATATATGTCAACCGTGAAATTTGTGTAATCATAGTATAATAGACATCTATGAAAAAGTTTTTTGTACTATTACTCATGCTTGGTGGAGGAGTATTCTTTTTTTTGAGCAGAAATGAGACTCAAAATCCCCAGGTACTTTCAGACCGGGATAATCAAAAAATTTCACAGGACATAACACCAAAAAGTGTAGAGGCACAAGAATCAGTTTTTATTCCCTATTGGACCTTACAATCACAAAAACCACTTTCTCACTACTCTGAGGCATATTATTTTGGTGTAGCTGCAGACAAAAATGGAATTGATACCGATGAGATTGGGTATGAACGTATACAGACATTTCTTGATAAAACAAGTGAAATCGATAAACAGATGTTAGTAATTCGTATGGTAGATAAAGAGGTAAATAGTGAGGTTCTAAAAGATAGAGATGCGCAGTTGCGTATTGCACAAGAGTCAGTACAGGTAGCTACAGAGTATGGATTTGATGGAATCGTACTTGATTTTGAAATATCAAGTATTTCATTTGATGCAGTAACAAATCGGGTTAGTACGTTTTATACTACTTTTGCAAAACAGGTGAGAACAACTGATCTTGCATTTTACACTACCTTATATGGTGATACCTATTATAGAGTCCGTGCGTATGACATCAAAAAAATTGGTGAACTGTCAGATAAAGTGCTTATTATGTCATATGACTTTCATAAATCACGGGGAAATCCTGGACCTAATTTTCCATTGAATGGAAGGGAAAAGTATGGATATGACTTTAGGCAAATGATTACTGACTTTACCACTGATGTGGACCCAGAGAAAATTGAGATAATATTTGGAATGTTTGGATATGATTGGGAAGTGGATGATGAAGGAGAATCAACAGGTTTTGGTGAGGCGCTTACTGCCCAAGAGGTAATGAATGGTTATGTTGATGACTGTAAGCATAGAGAATGTTCTTGGGAGCGTGATAGTACTGCACAAGAAATACAAATTCAGTATACAGACATAGATAACAATAAACATATTATATGGTTTGAGGATGCAGAATCAGTCAAGCGAAAAAAAGAGTACATACAGAATAAAGGAATTTCAAAAATTTCTTATTGGACATATTCATATTATTAACTACTAACGAATAGCCAATATCCAACAATCAATAACCAATTCCTGCTTTCCGTATTCTTACAGACTCTTAACCCCTGTCTTATTGGTACTCACTATAGTAGTACTATAACGATAAATTCTTAGCATGGTCATGAAAAGCAGGGCAGGGACCATTTTCAGAAGGCAAGATGGTGTCTCTCAGGAATCGGGAGACACCATTTTTATTGATGAAAAAAAACACAAGAAACATACAAAAAGAGTTAAGGCTGATAGCGTACAAAATGCAGATGCAGGAGAATCAGAAAAGAATAATCCATCAATAGCGGAAAAAAAGGCTGCAGATCCATCTCGCACGTTAGAGGGTATTGCTGTAAACAGTGCGAGAACAATTTTTCGAATTAAGACTATATTCCCATTTGTGCTATTTACTGATGAGGTTATTACCGATGAAGAAAAAGTAACAGTAATTATAGGTAATTTTTTCCGGAGTGGCTATCTGAGAAGCGTTATGATTCAAGATATATCTAATGTGAGTGTAGAAACGAGTGTTTTTTTTGCAAAATTGACATTGATTGACCGTAATTTTGTGCAAGACAGAATAACAGTGTCTTATCTTAACAAAGAGGAGGCACTCAAGATGCGCAGAATAATTATGGGGCTTATTATTGCACATGAAAATAAAGTAGATTTAGCTGATTATACTATGCAGCAGGTACGAGAATACACAGAAGAAATTGGTCGCGCGCGTGAAATGGAAGATATAGCAGTTTAAGGGGTTTTGATAAGAGCGTTCATAAAAGATGAGATGACGGATACAATCAAACTAAATCCGAATGCCCACCAGAAGTTTGCAATATGAAAGCCTGGTACGATAACACTAACAAGCATTATGAGTAATGCATTGAGTACGAACATAAAAAGACCGAGTGTGACAATAGTAATCGGAAGGGTGAGAATTGTAATAACAGGTTTTATAAACATGTTAATGACTCCTAACACGATGGCAATAACAAGTGCTGTCCAAAATCCGTCGACCTGTACACCCCCTGATAATATGTACGAGGCAACCAAAATAGCAACTGTTGAAACAAGTAATTGTATAAGGAGAGCCATATATTTATAGTAGTTATCTCTAAAATCATTGTCAAATGAGAAAAATTCTAGCCTTAATTGTAAGAAATTGCATGTAAATCTTGAATGCCTCTTGACGGATTTTAAAATATGCTGTATATTATCAACACACCTAATAAAAAAGGTGTTTTTATTTGGGGAAATAAATATGGCTGACACAAAATTTGAACGAACAAAACCACACGTTAATATTGGTACCATTGGTCACGTTGATCATGGTAAAACCACATTAACCGCTGCTATTACAACCGTCTTGTCAAAGAAAGGTCTTGCAAAAGCACGATCATATGCTGAAATTGACGGTGCTCCTGAAGAAAGAGCTCGCGGTGTTACGATTAACATCTCACATCAAGAATACGAAACAGAAAATCGACATTATGCGCACATTGACGCTCCAGGTCACGCGGATTATATCAAAAACATGATTACAGGTGCAGCTCAAATGGACGGTGCAATTCTCGTTGTATCTGCTGCTGACGGACCAATGCCTCAGACTCGAGAACACATTCTTTTGGCAAATCAGGTTGGTGTACCTAAGATCGTTGTTTTCTTGAATAAAGTTGACATGGTACAAGATCCAGAACTTCTTGATCTTGTTGAAATGGAAGTTCGAGAACTTCTCTCAAAATATGAGTATGACGGTGATAATGCTCCAATCGTCCGAGGTTCAGCATTGAAAGCTGTTGAAGGTGAAGCTGAGTACGAAGAAAAAATCATGGAACTCATGAAAGCAGTTGATGATTACATCCCAACTCCTGAGCGACCAGTAGATCAACCATTCCTTATGCCAGTTGAGGACGTGTTCTCAATCAAAGGTCGAGGAACAGTTGTAACCGGAAGAATTGAGCGCGGTGTGGTTAAAGTAAATGAAACTGTAGATATTGTTGGTATTAAAGATAATCAGAACACAGTTGTTACAGGTGTAGAGATGTTCCGAAAGCTTCTTGATGAAGGTCAGGCTGGAGACAACGTTGGACTTCTTCTTCGAGGAATTGAAAAAGAGCAAGTTGAGCGTGGACAAGTTCTTGCAAAGCCAGGATCTATCACTCCTCACACAGAATTTGAAGCAGAAGTATATATTTTGACTAAAGAAGAGGGTGGACGACACACTCCATTCTTCTCAGGATACCGACCACAGTTCTATATCAGAACAACTGACGTAACTGGTGAGATCAAACTCCAAGAAGGTGTAGAGATGGTTATGCCTGGAGATAACGCTAAAATGAATGTTAAACTGATCGTTCCAGTCGCTATGGAAGACGGAATGCGATTTGCTATCCGAGAGGGTGGACGAACAGTAGGTGCAGGTGTAGTTACTAAGATAACTAAATAACGTAAGTTAAATAAATCCCGCCCAAATACACTTGTTGCACATTTAAATCGCTTAAGAAGGAAACAACCTATGGCTAAAGGTAGAATTAGAGTAAAACTCAAGAGTTATGATTCTCGAATCATTGACTCAACGTGCCAGCAAATTCTGGACACTGCTATTAGAACCGGTGCAAAAGTCATCGGTCCTATTCCTTTGCCTACTAAGCGATCACTCACAGTAGTTAACAAATCTCCATTTATTGACAAAGACGCACGCGAACACTTTGAACTTAAAACTCACAAAAGACTTATCGATATCATGTCTCCGACTGATAAAACAATTGAATCTCTTATCCACCTCGATCTCCCTGCAGGTGTAGATGTAGAGATTAAGATGTAAACTCCCTCTTTTACTCCTAATATGTCAGAGAGAATTCACTCAAGAGAATACGAATTCAGTAATTATTCTGAAATGAGCGAATTGTTGCTGAATTAACTAGAAGTGAACTCCCAACAGAAATAGCTTTGGGATACCATGGTGCAAGTCTTGAAACTCTTGATCACTTGATAAAATTTGGCAGACTTCCAGGGCGCAAGGAAAGTAATAATAATAAAAATCTCCCTCAACAAGGTGATCTATATTTTATGCCACCTGATGTAGAAGTTAGTGATCGTTATTCCAAATTTGCTTATGTAAAGGAACAAGTAGAGAAAAGATATAAAGGTATTCCTAAACATTTATGGGAAGTTTCAGATTATGCAGAGACAAATGCTTTCGAAGATTATTTAGCAATAAAATTAGGACTTGAGGTAAGGTCATTTAAGACCATGGAAATAGTTGATTATATAACGTTAGAATATTCAAGCGACAATATGCCAACTGAACCTTCTGAAATGGAGATTTTTCGTGAAATCAATAATATTATAAATAATCTTTCGCTAACTGACAACGAATTAGTTGAATTACTAAATGAAGCTAAAAGAAGAAAAGGAGTTATATTTTCTTTTAGTAAGGAAATACAAAACGATTTTCAAGTATCTAAAGGTGATGATGGTCAAGATCTCAGAATTCATACAGGAACAGGTCTTCCTATCTCATACATTAATGGAATACTCCCACTGGGAAGCATGGAAGAAGAATTTCTAGAAGACTTAAAACGAAAATATCACTTAAATAAAGCTTAAAACTTGTATTTTACAAAGCTATAGTGTAATACTTGTTCTCTCTTAATCCCTCAAAAATTTTTATTAGGTTGGGAAAAGCTGGGGTAGTACATACCCCAGCGCGAGTATCCTATACAAGAACTAACAACACGGCTTCGTTTGCCAGGCTATTTCTTGCTTGGATGTTTTTTTTCATTTCTGATGGATAAGAGCTCTGCACCGACTTCTGCTGGTACAAACCCCATCCACCGATACATGCGGACACTCATGAGCATTCGTTGTACACGAGGTTCACTTCGTGTCTCTCCGCATGCACATTCCTGAATAAGGAATTCTACAGTTTCTTTTTTGGTTATCCATTTATGTCTGTGGAACCTCACTGCAATCTCCTTTTTAAGGATCGTTAAATCGAGTGGACTTCACCCGAATTATGGCAATTATACCAAACATTTATTTTTCTTACCGCTCTCTTGCAATCTCAGCTCAAATCTAATATAATTACTCGTATTGTCATGAGTTTAAATCAGGCTGATTTGACTAATTGTTATGCGAGTTGTATTTCCTGACACTGGACTCTCCATTTGGAGACTAGTAGGAAGCGACTCAGGGAGTCGCTTTTTTTTTGGATAAATTCTCTATGACATATATAGGTAACTGTACTAACTATGAACGTTACAGCATTAATAGGCACAAAATTGGATCAAAAACAATCCTTCCTTGAGGACGGTACTCGCGTACCTGTCTCTCTCATTTCAATTGGTGAAAATATTATTACTCAAGTAAAAACTGTTGAAAAAGATGGATATACATCTATTCAGATTGGTCAAGGATCAACAACAAAGGCAAAAAATCCAATTAACGGAATGGCAAAAAAAGCGGGGTTAGAAAAGACACCCCGTTTTTTACGGGAAATTCGTGTTGATGATAACGGGGATGCTGTTGTCGGATCTAACTTAAAAGTCGAAGAGGTATTTGCTATTGGTGACATTGTAAATGTTGCTGGTACTTCAAAAGGAAAAGGATATGCAGGTGTAATGAAGCGGCATGGATTCCATGGCGGTCCAAAGACACACGGTCAATCAGATCGTCATCGTGCTCCTGGTTCTATTGGTCAATCAGCAACACCTGGACGGGTATATAAAGGAAAACGAATGGCTGGACGTATGGGTAATGAACGCGTTACTGTGCGTAATTTATTGGTTTTGGATATTGTTGATGGGGTACTTTATGTAAAAGGGCTTATTCCTGGACCAAAAGGTACATTAATTGAGATTAAAAAAGTTGGAGAAGATAAGAAATATATTCCATTATTTAAAAAAGCGGATGAAACAGTTGCTCCTGAGGCTTCAGAGGTCACAGAAGAACCAACAGTTGAAGCTGCAACACCAGAAGCAGTAAATGAAGCCTCAGTAACAGAGGAAATAACACCAGAAACAACCCAGGAAGATATAAAAGAAGCACAAACAGATGATACAAAAACAGACGAGGTAAAAGAAGAAAAGCAACCAGAAGAACCAAAGGAAAAGGAGGAAGACAAGTAAAGATTGACGATTGACCAGTGATGAATGATGATTTAAAGCATTCAATAGGCAATAATCAATACTAAATAGTCAATAAAATTATGGCTGAAGAAGTAAAGAAAAAAACAACTAAAAAAGTAGCAGAAACGAGTAAAGAAAAAACAGTTAAAACAACAAAAGCGCCTGCTGTAAAGAAAAAAGAGAATAAAGAAGCAGAACTTCGTATTGGTGTTGTTGATGTTACTGGAAAAGCTGCAGGTACAATTGAGCTGCCGATTGAGATTTTTGGGGCAAAAGTAAATCCAATACTTATGGCACAAGCTGTTCGAGTATATCTAGCAAATCAAAGACAGGGAACAGTGCGCACACAGACTCGTAGTGATGTGAATGCGTCTAAACGCAAAATTTATCGACAAAAAGGTACTGGTCGTGCACGTCACGGTGCGTTATCTGCACCTCTTTTTATCGGAGGAGGCACCACATTTGGTCCCAAACCTCGTGATTTTTCGCTCAAAATGTCTGCAAAAATGCGTAGAGCTGCACTTTTTAGTGCATTGACTCAAAAAGTTGCAAATAAAGAACTAGTTGTACTTGATACTGCAAATGAAATATCTGGAAAAACAAAAGAAATATTTGGGGCACTCAAAGCACTGAATATGGTAAATAAAAAAGGGAAAGGTAACAAGGTTCTTTTTGTTACAGATAATGCAGAACTTGTTAAAAAAGCAGCACGAAATATAGAGGGAGTAAACATAGTTAATGTTTCAACGCTCACTACGTATACAGTATTAAATCATCGAAATATTTTATTAGTAAAAGGAGCAGTTGGAAAAATGGAAGAAGTATATCTTAAAAACGTTAAAAGTGAGAATTCAAAAGTCAAAAATGGAGATAAAAATACAAAAGTTTAAAAAATGAATTAAAACAATGAAAACAGTACATGACATTATAAAAAAACCTATTATTAGCGAAAAATCTTTTGCAGAGGCAAGTCGTGGTCGATATACTTTTGTGGTTGATCAATTTGCAAATAAGACTGAAATTGGTCATGCAGTTGAAAAAATGTTCAATGTAAAGGTAGTTGATGTTGCAACAAATATTGTGAAAGGATCACGGACCCGATTTACTAAAAAAGGACGTAATGAACAAAATCTTACGTATAAAAAAGCACGTGTACAGCTTGCTAAAGATCAAAAAATAGATATTTTTGAGGAGGTAAAAGAATAAAATGAAAAAATTACATACATTATTAAAGAAACATGGTGGTCGTGATGGAAGCGGACAAGTATCAGTCAGACATCAAGGCGGACGTCATAAGCGATTTTATCGTATGATCGATTTTAAGCGAAATAAGTTTGATGTGGTTGGAACTGTTGCTGCTATTGAATATGATCCTAATAGATCAGTGGATATTGCATTAGTACAGTATATAGATGGAGATAAACGATATATTCTCTGTCCTGTAGGACTCAAAGTTGGAGACAAAGTAATAGCTGGTGAGAGAGTGGAAGTACGGACTGGAAATGCAATGCCATTAATGAATATGCCAGTTGGGAGTTTAATTCATAACCTTGAATTAACACGAGGACGAGGTGGACAAATCGTTCGTGCTGCTGGAAACCAGGCAATCATCCAGTCACGGGAAGAAGATTATGTACAAGTTAAGTTGCCGAGTGGTGAGGTACGCAAGATAAACGGAAAAAATTATGCTACAATTGGCCAGCTTGGCAATGTTGAGCGAAAAGATCGCGTACTTGGAAAAGCTGGAGCAAATAGACGAATGGGAAAACGGCCAACTGTTCGTGGTGTGGCAATGAATCCTCGCTCACATCCACATGGTGGAGGAGAAGGACGATCAGGAATTGGTATGCCATCACCAAAGACATATGCAGGAAAATTAGCAGTTGGTAAAACCCGAAGACCAAAGAAATATTCTGATAAGTATATTGTAAAGAGAAGGGGAACAAAATAATTATGGCACGATCAAGTAAAAAAGGACCATTAATAGATGAACGGCTCATGAAAAAAGTGAGCGCACAAAAAGAGTCAGGAAACCGTGACGGTATTAAAACCTGGTCTCGAGCATGCCAGATTCCGCCAGAATTTGTCGGACATACCTTTTTGATACATAACGGAAAACATTTTATATCTGTTCGTATTACCGAAGGAATGGTAGGGCATAGACTTGGTGAATTTGCACCAACACGACACTTTAAAGGTCACGGTCGTATTGTTGCTCGTGAAATAAGTAAGACATAAAGAATTATTGATAACTTATTATTTGCATCTGACAATAATAAAGAATTGATTATAGACAATAAATAATAAGTAATAAATGATAAATAAAGAATATATGGAATATAAAGCAGAAGCAAAAAATATTAAAATGTCACCACGCAAAGTGCGATTGGTTGCTGATAGTGTGCGAAACTTAGGGCTTGATCAGGCTATCGCAAGCTTGACAGTATTAAATAAAAGAGCAGCTGATCCATTGCGTAAAACACTGGAAAGTGCGATTGCAAATGCAATTAATAATTTTCAGGCAAGTAGAGGTGATCTGAAAATTAAAGAAATCATGGTTGGTGAAGGTATTATGTATAAACGGTATCATTTTGCTGCGCGAGGTCGTGTTCGGCCATATCTGCGTCGTACTAGTCACATTCGGGTAATCTTGGAAGATCAAATTGAGCGAGTACCAATGACAAGTACACCTGCTCCGGTTGTCGAAGAGGCAAAAGAAGTTAAAAAAGAAACAAAAAAAACAGAGAAAAAGAAAGGAGATAAGACAAAATAACTTTGACGAATGACTAATGACGAGTAATGAATGATCACTCAATAGTCAATAATCAATAATAAATAGTCAATAAAGAATCTATGGGACAAAAAGTTAATCCAATTGCATTAAGACTTGGTATTCACCATGACTTTAAAAGCGTAGGATATTACTCGAAAAAAAATTATGCTGCGACTGTGTTGCAGGATATTAAAATTCGTGAGATGCTCTTTTCAAAATTAAAGCAGGCAAGTATTGGTGAAGCACAGATTTTAAGAACACTTACTGGTATTAAAATTACTATTCATGTAGTGCGCCCTGGTATAGTTATCGGACGTGGAGGACAAGGACTTGAAGAACTGAAAAAAGCAATTATTCGTGTTATGCAGGAAACAAGTAAAGAAAAAGTTTCGCCTCGTATTGAACTGAAAGTTGAGCCGATAAAAGACCCAAATCTCAATGCACATTTAGTGGCAAGTAATATTGCAGATATGTTAAATCGCCGTATGCCGCACAGACGTATTATGAAACAATCTGCAGAACGGGTTATGGCAGCAGGTGCAAAAGGTGTAAGAATTATTCTTTCAGGCCGAATTGGCGGAGCTGAAATTGGACGGAAAGAGAGAACACAAATTGGAAAAGTATCACTATCAACAATACGGGAAAATATTGACTATGCAGAGATCCCTGCATTAACGAAAAGCGGATACGTAGGAGTAAAAGTTTGGATCAATAAAGAATAGGAGTAAAAACAGTATGTTAATGCCAAAAAAATTAAAATATAGAAAAATATTTAAACAACGTGAAGATAAAGGTGTAGAGCAAAAAGGAATTACTATTGCTTTCGGGACATTTGGTCTTCGATCTGAGTCATCAGGACAGATTACGAGTCGACAAATAGAATCAGCAAGACGTGCAATGACACACTTTACCAAGCGTGGTGGTCGGATTTGGATTCGTATATTTCCAGCAACACCAACCACAAAAAAACCACCAGAGACTCGTATGGGTGGCGGAAAAGGTGATATTCATGAATATGTGACAAAGGTTGGTCCTGGAAGAATGCTTTTTGAAATGAGCGGTGTAAGTGAGGAAATTGCAAAAGAAGCATTTCGTTTGGCATCTCACAAACTGCCAGTAAAAAGCAGTTTTGTAACCAGAGAAGGGAAATAATATGAAAACAAAAGAAGTAAAAGAACTACCAGATAAAACAGTAGTAGATTTAAAAAAAATGCTTGATGAATTGCAAATGTCTTTTGCAACTACTAAGCTTGACTTAAAGCTTGGAAGAAGTAAAAATACTGCAAAACTTAAAGAAATAAAACGAGATATTGCACGTGTTATGACCGTGCTTAATCAAAAAGAAAAGGAGGAGGCGACTAGTACAGCAGCGTCTAACATCTAGTTAGAAAGTAACTATACGCTAAAAAAATATGGCTAAAAAAATATTAACAGGAACAGTAGTTTCAGACAAAATGACAAATACCGTTGTAGTGGAAGTGGAGCGACGCATCGTGCATCCGCTCTATAAAAAACGGATTAAAATCACAAAAAAATATAGTGCTGACACAAATGGTATAGCAAGTGCAGTTGGTGATTTTGTAAAAATTGAAGAAACAGTGCCAATGAGTAAGACAAAACATTTTAAAGTAATTGAAAAGATTGTAGAAATTACACCAGAAGGGGAAAAGACAACGGCACAAAAAAACGAAAAATCAACTGAAGAAAAAAAGCCTGCCAAAAAGACTCGGGCAAAGAAAGGAGAAAAAGATAGCAAATAGCGGGTAGCAGGTAGCTTATAGAAGCTACAAGCCACACGCCAAAAGCTATACGCTAAAAAAATATGGTACAGTTACGAACAATGTTAGAATCCGCTGACAATAGTGGTGCAAAAGAACTTATGGTTATTCAAATATATGGCGGATCACGCCGCCGATTTGGATATCTTGGTGAAACGCTTGGATGTATTGTAAAACGGGCGTTACCAAATGGTGAGTATAAAAAAGGAGATTTAGTAAAAGTAGTATTAGTACGAACAAAAAAAGAAGTCCGGCGCTCTGATGGCTCATACATTCGATTTTCAGAGAATGCTGGAGTTGTTATTAATAGTCTTGAAAATAAAGATCCTGTTGGAACACGTGTATTTGGTCCAATTGCACGCGAAGTACGAGAAAAAGGATTTACAAAAATTGCGAGTTTGGCAAAAAATGTAGTATAAGTAGCCTTGCAATGAGGCTTATAGTATAATAGTATATAGTTATGAAAATAAAAAAAGGTGATTTAGTACAAGTAATGATGGGTAAAGATAAAGGAAAGACCGGAAAGGTTGAACGAGTTTTGCCTGCCAAAAATAAAGTAGTGGTAGAAGGCCTGAATCTGTATAAAAAGCATATTAAAGGATTTGGTGGACAACAAGCATCAGAGATAAAAACTTTAGCACGGCCACTTCCGGCATCAAAAGTTGCGCTTATTGATCCTAAAACTAAAAAGCCTACTCGTGTGAGTTATAAAATTGAAAAAGACGCAAAGGTAAGAGTTGCCAAAAAATCTGGCCAAACAATATAAATTATGAAAGTACAAGCATCAGTAAAACCACGTTGTATGAAATGCAAAATCGTACGACGAAAAGGAAAAATATTTGTAATATGTGAGAACCCTAAGCACAAACAGCGACAGGGATAGAAAATTAGTGACGATTGACTATTTCAAATATTCAATCATCAAATAATAAATAAGCAATAAATTATTATGAGTAATTATAAAAAAGCATATAACACAGAAATAGTACCAAAGCTGCAAAAACGGTTGGATATTAAAAATCCGATGGCAGTACCTAAACTGCAAAAGATTGTGGTAAATACAAGTACTCGTGAGTTTTTGCAGGACAAAAAAAATATTGAACGGTACGCAGAAGAGTTAGTGACTATTACAGGCCAGAAGCCAAAAGTTGCAAAAGCAAAGATTTCTGTTGCAACATTTAAGCTGCGTGAAGGGGATGATATTGGATTGGTTGTTACATTGCGTGGTAACAGGATGTATGATTTTTTTGAGAAACTTGTTAAAATAGTCCTTCCTCGAGTGAAAGATTTTGGAGGAGTAAGTCGTGAATCATTTGATGGTCATGGGAATATGACTATCGGGTTTTCAGAACAGACAGTTTTTCCAGAGATAGATCCTGGGCGAGTTGACCGTATTCGAAGTCTGCAGCTTGTGTTGGTAACGACTGCAAAAACTAACGAACAAGGACTTGCATTATTGGAAGAAATGGGAATGCCGTTTAAAAAAGTACAAAAGGAGGAAGCAAGTAGCAAATAGTGGGTAGCACGTAGCTTATAGAAGCTACAAGCCATTCGCCATAAGCTATACGCTAAAAATTATGGCTAAAAAATCTGACGTAGTAAAATTTGAAAAAAAACAAAAATATAGTACACGAGAGAAAAACAGATGTGCGATCTGTGGGCGGTCTCGTGCGTTTATTAGAATGTATGGAATGTGTAGAATCTGCTTTAGAGAGAAAGCACTGAAAGGACAGTTGCCAGGTGTGAAAAAAGCAAGCTGGTAAGAGAAAGGAAAAATATTATGACAAATTATACAATGGGTGATTTTATGATAAGAATTAAAAATGCGTATATGGCGCATCTGCCTGTAGTTGAGGCGCCGTACTCAAAAGCATCTCTTGCATTGGCAAAGATTTTGGCTGATAACAAATTTGTAAAAAAAGTTGAGGAGAAAGAAGTTGATGGATGGAAAAAAATTGTAGTAACGTTGAGTTATAACAAAAGAAATCCAGCCTTAAATGATGTGAAGATCATCTCAACTCCATCACTGCATATTTATGTTAAAAAACATGAGTTGCCTTCAAAAGTTCGAGAGCTTGGAATTCATATTGTTTCAACCAGTAAAGGAATTATGTCAGATGAAGACGCTATGAAGAATGGAGTAGGAGGAAAATTACTGTTTCAAGTACAGTAAGAAAGAAGTGACGATTGAGAGATTAAATAATCAATCATCAATAATAAATAGTCAATAAAATATTATGTCAAATATCGGAAAACAACCAGTAACAATTACAGCAGGAGTACAAGTCACGATTGATGGACGAAATACAGTGATTACCGGACCAAAAGGAACGCTTGAACAGCGGATTCCTATGGGAATCACAATTGAGCAAACAGACGGACAATTAATTGTTAAAAAAGTACGTGATAGTCGTGAAGTTGAAAAATTTTATGGATTAACCAGAGCTTTGCTTGCAAATATGGTAACTGGTGTAACTGACGGTTTTACTAAACAACTAGAGTTACACGGAGTTGGTTATCGTGCAAAAGTAGAAGGACAGGATCTGGTATTAAATGTTGGATTTGCTCATCCAGTACGTATTACTCCTCCTGAGGGAGTAACTTTTACGGTTACTGATAATAATATTTATGTGTCAGGAATTAATAAAGCTCTTGTAGGCGATATTGCAAGTAAAATCCGAAAAGTTCGTCCGCCGGATCCTTATAAATCCAAAGGAATCCGATACACAGGTGAGAAATTAAAGAAAAAAGCAGGAAAATCAGCAAAAGCTGGAAAGTAGTAGAAAGGAAATAAGCGAAAAGTTTAAAGATAATAAAAATAATTTTACACTTTACACTTTAAGCTTTGCATTTGAAATATGAGTGAATTACTAACAAAACAAGAAAGACGAATAAGACGCATTAATAGAGTGCGAAGTAAATTATTGGAGAATGGAGGAAAATTGCGGATTTCAGTTTTTGCATCAAATAAGCATCTCTATGCACAGATCATTGATGATGCAAAGGGTGTAACTCTCGTTAGTGTTTCTGCATCAGAAGTAAAAGCTGTAAAAGGATCAAAATCAGATATTGCAGCAAGTCTTGGAACATTGCTTGCTCAAAAAGCACAAAGTGCAAAAATAGGTAATAATTTGGTTTTTGATAAAGGTAGATACAAATATCATGGACGTGTAAAAGCATTTGCAGATGCAGCACGTGCAGGAGGGCTTAAGTTCTAGGTGTATAATAAATAGCTAGGAGTATAATTTATATGGATAATAATCAATCAAAATACGAAGAAAGAATAGTACAAATTAACCGGGTTTCAAAGAAAACCAAAGGTGGAAATAAGGTGAGATTTGCTGCTTTGGTTGTTGTAGGAGACAAGCAAGGTAAAGTTGGAGTGGGACTTGGAAAATCAGCAGATGTAGCAAGTGCAATTATTAAAGCAGTTGCATATGCAAAAAATAGACTTATTGATGTACCGATTGTGAATGAAACTATTCCTCATAAGATTCAAATTAAAGAGGGAGCTGCAGTTATTATGTTAAAACCTGCACCACAAGGAACTGGTATTATCGCAGGTGGAGCTGTGAGAAGTGTAGTAGAAGCAGCAGGAATCCGAAATATTTCATCCAAAATACTTGGAACATCTAATAAAGCAAGTAATGTATATGCAACATTTGAAGCATTGCGAGCACTTGCAAAACAAAATGGAGGAATAAAATAATGGAATTACATAAAAGTCCAAAATTAATTGCAGCAAGTGATAAACGGCTTGGTCGTGGTCATGGGTCAGGGCGAGGAAAGACATCTGGTCGTGGAACCAAAGGACAAAAAGCACGAGGAGCTATTAGCTTATCATTTGAAGGTGGAGCACTCCCGCTTATCAAACGTATGCCTTTTCTGAGAGGAAAAGGGCGAAATAGTGGAATTAAAGTACCAGCGGTTGAGATTACATTATCAGACTTAGATAAATTGCAAGCAAAGAGTACAGTAACCAAAGATTTTCTTATAGAAAAAGGCGTTATTGAAAAAAATACAAAGCGCGTCAAAGTTATTGCAACAGGAACAATTGAAACAGCGGTAACAGTACAGATACCTGCTTCAAAAGGTGCTATTGCAGCAATTGAAAAAGCAGGCGGAAAAGTAGAATAGATTGGTGATTGACTAGTTATAATTGACGATTAAACTGTAATAGTCAATAATCAATAATAAATAGTCAATAAAAATATATGGCCTCATTTTTTAGTCTCTTTAAGAATAGCGTGAAGGATCGGGAGATTCGGCGAAAACTTGCTATCACTGCTCTTCTCTTTCTGGTTTTTCGTTTTTTTGCACATATTCCCGTTTTCGGAGTAAATATTACACAGCTGCAATCTCTTTTTGCACAAAATCAATTTTTAGGTTTACTTGATATTTTCTCTGGCGGCACAATCTCAAACTTTTCAGTTCTCGCATTAGGATTAGGTCCTTACATTTATGCCTCAATTGTGCTGCAGCTTTTGACAGTTGTATATCCTAAATTGGAAGCTCTCTCAAAAGAGGGTGAGTATGGTAGACAAAAAATTAATCAATATACCCGTTACTTGACTGTCCCATTAGCACTTATCCAAGGATTTGGAATATATGCGCTATTACGATCTCAAAATCTCATTGGTAATTTAGGTATTGTTGATCTCGCATCATTTATTATTACGCTTGTTGCGGGAACATTATTTGTTATGTGGATTGGTGAGCTGCTCTCTGAACAAGGGATTGGAAATGGAATATCATTACTCATCTTTGCTGGTATTGTAAATAGAATTCCTGTAATTGCAGGACAGACACTAAGCACGCTCGGACAGGCAGATATTATGAATATTCTATTATTCCTAGGAATTGGAGTAGCTATGGTTGCAGCAGTTGTAATGATTAATGAAGCAGTTCGCCGTGTTCCTATATTTTATGCTCGCCGTGTTCGTGGATCGCAATCTGTATCTGCACAAAGTACTCATCTACCGCTTAAATTAAATCAAGCAGGTGTTATTCCGATTATTTTTGCAGTATCATTTGTTTTGCTTCCATCAATGATGGGAAATTATTTTTTGGCTTCAAGTAATCAAACAATGAATGAAATTGGACGCTTTTTTGCTACCTATTTCAGCCCACAGCATCCAGTATATAATATTATTTATTTTGTGATGGTAGTCGGGTTTACATACCTCTATACTGCAATTATTTTCAACCCTCAGAAGATCTCAGAAGACCTTCAAAAACAGGGAGGATTTATTCCTGGAATAAGACCAGGTAAGCCAACTGCTTCATTTTTAAATACGATTGTCACGAGAATCACTCTTGCTGGTGCACTATTTTTGGGTATAATTGCTGTGTTGCCTAATTTACTTGGGTTACTCACAAATACACAAAGTTTGATTATTGGTGGTACAAGTATTTTGATTGTAGTATCAGTGGTGATTGAGACTATTAAAATCTTAGAAGTACAGCGGACGACACGAAGTTATGATCAATTCCAATAATTTAATTGATCATATAAAAAGATAGGAATAACGTATTGAAATTAGTACTAATTGGAATACAAGGATCAGGAAAATCTACACAGGGGAATTTGCTCGCAGAAAAGCTAAAAATCCCCTATCTTTCTACAGGACATATTCTTCGAGAGCTATCAAAAGAGAAAACTAGACTTGGTCGGTATATTAAAGAGACAATCAATGCCGGAGTACTTGTACCTGACAGTCGCATGATTCCTATTGTTGAGGAATATCTACAGCGTTCTGAATATGAAAAAGGGTATATTTTGGATGGATTCCCCAGAACTATTGCACAAGCAAGAGTATTTAATGGAGAGGTAGACAAAGTTATCTATCTAAATGTTTCCGACAAAGAGGCACTATGGCGCTTGTCATATCGAGAAGAAAACGATACAGACGATCGTGAAGATTCTACGCTACTTGCGATTCGTAAAAGAATAGAACTTTTTCATGAATATACAAAGCCAGTATTAGAGTTTTATAAAAAGAGAAGACAGCTTATTGAAATAAACGGTGAACAGGAAATTAAAAAAATTCACAAAGAGATTATGCAAAAGCTTAAAGCTGCCAAATGAAAAAAGGATTTATCATAGCAATTGATGGACCAGTCGCTTCAGGAAAAGGTACTATTGCCAAAAAACTTTCTCAAATAATTAATGCTCTGAATTTTAACTCCGGTGGAATATATAGAGCATATGCCAGTAAGTTGCTGAGTCATGGAATACATCAAAACGATGAACAGGCCATTCAAGAAACCCTCAAGCCAGGAGAAGCTGAAATTATTATTGATCCTGAAAACCATGATGAGTTTGTTATTACGCTTGAAGGCGTTGACGTAACAGAACAGTTACTTATACCTGAAATCTCAATGGCTGCATCAGATTTTGGTAAAAGTAAAGCGTTTGTAGAATTTATAAGTAGCGAATTGAGAAGAATAGCAAAAAAATATGAAAGTTTGGGCCTTGGTATTATTATGGAAGGACGACAGATAGGAACGGATGTGTTCCCTGATGCAGATGTAAAACTATTTCTAACAGCTGATTTACAAACACGATCCAAACGGCGGTATACACAATATCAGGCTAATAATATCGCTCGAACAATTGAAGAGGTTATAACAGAGACAAGTAAACGTGATGAACAAGATATGAGCAGAGAATTTGGTGCGCTTCCCCGCTATCCTGAAAAGTTAGGATATGTTATCATAGATAACTCAAAGCTCACTGAGCAGGAAACATTGGATGCAATTCTTACAATTTTGCAAAAAAAAGGTATATGGATAAAAAAATAGAGCAAAAAATTGAAGCAATGACTAAAGCAGGCAATATTTTAGGTGCTGCTATGGATGAAGTGTTAAAACAAGCGCAACCAGGCGTAACAGAACTAGAATTAGATAAGATTGTTGATACCTTCATTACAAAAAATGGCGGATTTCCTGGATTTAAAAAGGTACCTGGGTATAAACATGCTATCTGTGCATGTACCAATGATGTCGTGGTCCATGGAATTCCAAAAAATCGTGTGCTACAAGAGGGAGATAGTATTTGTATTGATACAGGAGTGTATGTAGATGGATATCACACAGATATGGGTGAAACTATTAAGATAGGTGGAAAAATTGTAGATACTGTTAATGAGGAAGATGAAGTTGGAAAGTTTTTCTCTGTGGGTAAAAGAACAATGTGGAGAGCAATAGAACAGGCACTACCAGGGAATAGAGTTGGTCATATATCACAAGTGATTCAAGAAAACGTTGAAGGGGCAGGGTATTCTGTTGTTCGTAATCTAGTTGGCCATGGTGTAGGTAAAACATTACATGAAAAACCAGAAATTCCTGGTATTCTCAGTCAACCAATTGAGAAAACACCAGTTATAAAAGCAGGCATGACCCTTGCTATTGAAGTAATTTATAATATGGGAGAGCCGGATGTGGAGTATGAAGGTGAGGACGGATGGACAATCGTCACTGCAGACGGGTCATTATCTGCAGTATTTGAACGGACTATTTTGGTCAGTGATGAGGGGCCTATATTATTGACGAAATTGCCTTCAGATGAGATCACGCGTACCCTTGCGTTATAGTATTGATTACCTGTAAGAAATCTGTTAGAATAACTCATCCCAGTATTTGTAGGGTAGTTTTGTGTGGATTCATTAAGAATCGATAGATCCTCCAATTTGGGCTAAATATGGCACATCAAGGATCGATTGAAATTGACGGAGTGGTAAAGGAAGTGCTGCCTAATACATTGTTTCGAGTAGAAGTTGAGGGTGGGCATGAGGTGTTGTGTCATTTATCAGGTAAGATGAGAATTCATTTCATCAAAATCTTACCAGGAGACAAAGTAAAGATCGAAGTGACACCATATGATAAGACGAAGGGAAGAATAACATACAGACTTCGTTAAGCGGAGAACGGAGAACGAGTAGCGTAAAGCTTATGTAGATTTATAAATATACTACTCAGTTTTACACTTTAAGATTTAAGCTTTAAATTATATATTATGCGTTTAGTAGGAGTAAATTTACCAGATAACAAGCGGATTGATATAGCACTTACCTATATTTATGGGGTAGGGCGTACTAATGTGTACGAAATATTAAAAAAAGCAAATATTGATCCAGCTGTACGGAGTCATACGCTTAATGAAGAAGAATTAGGAAGATTACAAAAAGCACTTGAGCCTTACAAAATTGAAGGTGATCTTCGTGCTGAAATATTTGAAAATACCAAAAGACTTCGTGAAATCTCTAGTTATCGGGGAATAAGACATACTCGTGGTCTTCCGGCACATGGACAGCGGACTCGTTCTAATGCACGTACAAAGCGAGGAAAGAGAGTAACTATTGGAGCTATCCGAAAAGAAGTAGCAGAGAGAATGGGGGTAAAATAAATTGAGAATTGAAAATGGAGAATTGAAAAATAATTCTCAAATCTCAACTCTCAATTATCAATTTTAATATGGCTAAACCAAGAGCAGCAAAAAAAGCAACAAAAAAACAGAAGCAGATGGTAACAACCGGTAATGGCCGTGTATATGTTAGCACAACATTTAATAATACTATTGTTACGGTAACAAACGAAAAAGGAGATGCTGTCGCATGGAGTAGCGCAGGCGCTGCTGGATTTAAAGGTGCTCGGAAATCAACTCCTTATGCTTCAACTTCAGTAGTTGAAGATGCAATAAAAAAAGCTCGTGAAGTAGGAGTAACTTCTGTAGAAGTATATATTAAAGGTCCAGGTGTGGGGCGTGATGCAGCACTACGTGCAATCCGCAATTCAGGCGTGACTATTGCTATGATTGCTGATATCACACCGATTCCACACAACGGTCCAAGACCAAAGAAGAAAAGAAGAAACTAATTACTATGGCACGATATACAGGTCCAAAACATAAATTGTCGAGAAGAGAAGGAGTAAACCTAACTGGGAAGCTCTCTCAATCTCTTGATCGCCGTTTAACAAATCCTCCAGGAGGACTGAATCGTCGTGGCCGTCCACGTAAGATGTCCGAATATGGTATCCAGCTTCGGGAAAAACAAAAATTAAAGAGAATTTATGGACTTCTTGAAAAACAATTTTCAAACTATGTAGATGAAGCATCACGGTTAACTGGAAATACTGAGGAAGTTCTTATACAGTTACTTGAATCAAGACTTGATAATATGGTCTATCGTATGGGATTTGCTAATTCTCGTGCTCAGGCGCGTCAATATGTGTCTCATGGTCATATCCTAGTAAACAATAGTAAAATAAGTATTCCTTCATATCGAGTAAAAGAAGGAGATGTTATATCACTTCGTCCAAAACTTGCAGAACTTGATATTATTAAATCAAAATTAGAGGAAGAACCAATTACTGATTTTGTAAAACGAACAAAAGGAAAAGGTAAAGTTTTACGCATGCCAACGCGTGATGAAGTAGCAAATCCAGTTGATTACGCTTTGGTTGTTGAATTTTACTCAAGATAATAGTACAATAGTGTTCTGTGAGCCGTAACAGGCAATAATATATTTGTGGCTTGCAGGATTTTTAGGATAAAAAATATGATTGAACCAAATTTTAAAGTTATAGAAGAAGCACAAGAAGGTGGATATACCCGATTTATTATCGAACCTCTTGAGCCAGGATTCGGACACACATTAGGTGTTGCGCTTCGCCGCGTCATGTTAAACAACATTGAAGGTGCAGCAGTAACCTCTGTCAAAATTGAAGGGGCAAAACACATGTTCTCTACACTCCCAGGACTAAAGGAAGATGTTATAGAATTAATCCTTAATATTAAAACTCTTCGAGTAAAATTAGCTGAAGGTCAATCTGAAGCTCGTATGACACTTTCTAAATCAGGTCAAGGTAAAGTACTTGCAAAGGATATTGAATTAACTGAAGGTGTTGAAATCGTTGACCCAGAACATTACCTTGGAAGTTTAGCTGATAAAAGTTCAAAACTTGAAATTGAATTTATTGTTGAACGAGGTCTTGGATATTCACTTGCAGAAGAACGAAAAGTTTCAACAGTTGGAGTAATTCCAATTGATGCTATCTTCTCTCCAATTCAAAAAGTTAACTATAAAGTAGAGCAAACCCGCGTAGGACGCCAAACAAATTATGACAAAATTGTATTTGAAGTTTGGACAGACGGAACAGTTGATGCTCGACAAGCACTTGATGATTCAAGTAAGATTCTTGTTTCTTATTTCTCAATGATCACTCAGCCAAAAACTGAGGGAGATGCTGTTACAGCTTCTGATGAAGATGGTGCATCAGCTACTCCTGCAATCTCAGATGATCTTATGCGCATGACAGTTGATGAGCTTGATCTCCCAACAAGAATTTATAACAGTCTTCGTAATGCAGGAATTGAGACAGTTGGTGATATGTTAAATACACCACGTAAGGAACTTATGACCTATCGAAATTTGGGTGCAAAATCATTGTCAATTATTGACGAAAGCCTGGCAGAAAAAGGAATTACGTATAAGTAATTAATTCAAAAATATAAATTTAGTGCTATTTGCGTCAAGGCTGACGCATTTTTTGTTAAAAAGGGCTTTTTATAATGGTGGACATATCTGGGAGGCAATTATGAGAAAGAAAATATTTGGTCGAAGATTTAAAAGAGATATAAATCAGCGAAAATCATTATTTCGCAGTCTAATGCGTGAGCTTGTATTACAAGAGCGCATTAAAACTACTGAAGCAAAAGCAAAATCTATTAAAGGTGAGATTGAAAAGCATATTACAAAAGCAAAAGTGCAGGGAGATGCAGCCCGTGTACATCTTCAAAAAACTTTTCAGCAAGATGTAATCGACAAAATTATTAATGATCTTGCACCACGATTTGAAAGTCGTCCAGGTGGGTATACCCGAATTGTACGGTTAGGTAACCGAGTAAAAGATAACGCTCCTATGGTATATATCGAGTGGGTTGAAAAATCAACAGTTGTAGTTGAGGATGAACCTAAAAAACGAAATAAGAAAAATGATACTAAAGCTGCTGATGCAAAGAAAGGAAAAGAAGAAAAAAGTGCTGATAGTAAAACAGCAAAAAAACCAGCTAAAAAAGCAGCTCCAAAAAAGGAGAAAAAGTAACATATGAAAACAACAGTATCAACAAAAGAAAATCAAATTGAACGTTCATGGCATGTAATTGATCTTTCTGATCAAACGCTTGGTCGGGTTGCAACAAAGATTGCAGAACTGCTCATGGGTAAAAACAAATCATATTTTGTTCGTAATCTTGACTGTGGAGATCATGTTGTTGTGGTGAATGCAAAAAATTTTATCGCAACAGGAAATAAAGAAAATGCAAAAGTATATACCCGATATTCTGGGTATCCAGGAGGATTAAAGACAGAAACACTTGGTCGGCTTCGAGATAGAAAGCCAGAAGAAGTTATTCGTCATGCTGTTTCAGGAATGTTGCCTAAGAATAGGCTGCGTGATAAAATGCTGAAACGTCTCTATGTATTTGCGGATGATAAACATCCATATGAAGAGAAAATAAAAAGTGAAGGAGGAAATGCAGAGAGTAAATAGTTGATAAAACTACATATTATACTCTCTACGCTAATAATTTATGGCAAAAGCAACAACAACAAAACAAGTGAAGTCAGCTCCATTTACCTATGCTGTAGGACGGCGTAAGGAATCTGTAGCACGTGTTCGTGTCTATAATCCGCAAGGTACTACAATTAGTGTTTTTGGTAATGAGTACAAAACAGGTGATTTAGTTGTGAATGGTAAACAAGCTGCAGAGTACTTTCGATTTAAACCATACGAACCAAAATATAAGAAAATCTTTGAATTGACAGATACACTTGGAAAATATTTTGTTTCAGTAAAAGTAGAAGGCGGAGGAATTGGTGGACAGTTAGATGCAATGCTGCATGGAATTGCACGAGCTTTTGATAAAATTGATACTGAAAAATATCACACACTATTGAAGTCAAACGGCTATTTAACTCGTGACCCACGAACACGCGAACGCCGCAAAGTTGGAACAGGTGGAAAAGCACGACGCCAAAAGCAATCTCCAAAACGATAAGTTTTATTTATTCAAAAAATAATCTTCTTCAGTTTGTTATAATCCTTTATATGAACAATTTTTCTAACGTAGAGTTGATCAAAAAGGCAGTGTCATTAATTAATGTTAAAGTAATTAATGAAAGGAGAAGAATCGGTGACGTAGCTTGTGTAATAATTACTGATAAGGGAAATGTATATACAGGTGTTAACATTGGCGGTCATGTTGGAATATGTGCTGAACAATCAGCAGCAGGAGCAATGGTTACAGCTGGAGAATACAAAATCGACAAAATTGTAGTGGTTAGAAATGATGAAGGAAAGTTATATACTATTCCTCCATGTGGAAGATGTAGAGAATTCCTTACTAAAATCAATGAAGAAAATTTGGAGACAGAATTTATATTAGATAAAAATACCGTAATTAAAATTAAAGATTTGCTATTGCATCATAAGGACTATAGAGAATTTATCTAAATGTTTTTCTCTTTTAATATTTTCTGAATAATATCCCAGCTGAATCCTTTCCGTTGTAAAAATCCAGTTACTTTTTTCCTATATTCATCACCACTATATTTTTCAAACATTCGGCTTTTTCTCTGTAAGAACTCTTTTGCAGTATTATAATCGTCTTTTGCATTGGTAACAGCGGTATCAATAGTCTCTCGTTCGACTCCTTTTTCAGAGAGCTCTCTTTTAATAACGTATTTACTTTTTCCTCGAAACTCTTGTCGTTGCTCAGCCCACCAGGTAGCAAATTCTACATCATTAAGTAAATTATCTTCTTTGAGCTTTGAAATTACCTGATCAATAATAAGGGAGTCAAATTGCTTTCGTGAAAGCCTGTCTCTGATTTCTTTTTCACTTCGGGGACGATATGATAGTAACTTGAGCGCACGTGTATATGCTTTCAAAACCTCAATTTTAATCTTCTCAACATCATAACTATCCATACTTCCTCCTCAGTATCGTAGTCTAGTCTACGATACTATCGTTTTACATCTTTTCTTTTAAAACCAGAATACGTTTTCTTCTTGAATATCAGTTTTGACCCTCCGGTCAAATTATATTTCTTTGTATTGTATTCTCTTTCAACTTTTTCTGCACGTCTTTCGATAAGATCAAAGCAATGGGGATTCTTTTCTATACTTTTAGTAACTGAGGCTATTGTATTTTTTCCTACATGTAATAAATTCGTTATTTCATCAAGTGTTAGTCCTGCTCTTATTTGCTCTGCAATAAGTATTCTCCGCCCAATTTTCATTCTTTCATCATGCGTGAATAATCCATTTAAAATCTGTTCTACTTCCTCACCATCTTTGGCTGCAAGAAGGGCATTACGGAGTTTATTTAAAGCCTCATACACATCTTCCTGTGGTAAAAAATTATATCTATTCATTACAGTTCTGTAAATTGTATCGTAGTCTAGTCTACGATACTAATTGTGTTATTTTACTGTGCGTTTATGGTGTGTTATTGTGCGTTGGGATCTTGTTCTCCGTCATTATTTTCTTCGTCTTCTACGCCTACTTCAAGAAGTGGTTTGCCGTTTTGAGATTTTGCCATGATTTCTTTGTGGATCTTTTTGGTAAGATCTTTATTTTCTCTGAGATATGCCTTGGCATTTTCTCTACCTTGTCCAAGCATTTGTTCACCATAGCGTAAAAATGCACCTGATTTGGAGATAACGCCAGTCTCGATTCCAACGTCTAGTAAGCCGCCTTCTCTGGAGATACCTTCTCCTCCCATTACATCAAATTCTGCAACTCTAAATGGAGGTGACATTTTATTTTTAACAACTTTGACTCTGACACGATTACCAATAACTTTGTCTCCGTCTTTTAGTTGCTCAATACGGCGGACATCAAGACGTACTGAAGCATAAAATTTAAGTGCAAGTCCGCCGGTAGTAGTCTCTGGATTTCCGAACATGACTCCAATTTTTTGTCTGAGCTGATTTGTAAATATGCATACTGTTTTGCTGCGGGAAATTACACCAGTTAATTTGCGAAGAGCTTGAGACATTAGACGAGCTTGTACACCTACTGAAGCGTCTCCCATTTCGCCTTCAAGTTCTGATCGTGGAACAAGAGCTGCAACCGAGTCGACAACGAGTACATCGACTGCACCGCTTCGGATTAGCTGTTCGGTGATCTCCAGAGCCTGTTCTCCAGTATCAGGTTGAGAGATAATGAGATCATCGAGTTTAACCCCGATTGTTTGCGCCCATACTGGATCAAGGGCATGTTCTGCGTCAATAAATGCAGCGGTTCCTCCATTTTTTTGAGCTTCCGCAATAACAGATAAACAAATTGTTGTTTTACCTGATGCTTCAGGTCCATAAATTTCAACAATACGACCACGAGGGAGTCCTCCTATGCCTAGTGCAATATCAAGAGGAAGAGCGCCTGTTGGAACAACGTCAACTTGAAGTTTCTTTGCTGCTTCACCAAACCGCATGATTGAACCTTTTCCATACTGGCGTTCAATTTGTTCCATAGCCATCTTGATGGCGTTCATTTTTTCTGATGCGTCTTCTTTTTGTTCTCCTGAGGGGATTTGTACTTTTGGTGTTCGTGCCATAGGGTGATTTAAATATAACAGATCTATGATAAAAATCAAGCGAGTATTTTTTTCGAAATGAGAAAAAGGGAAATCTTTATTTGCTTGTAAGCTAAGTGCTACAATACTTAACACGGGATATCGTATAGTGGCAGTATGTACGCATGGCCCCGTCTAACGGGGTAAAGGTGCTCGGGGAATAGTTTAACGGTAGAATGTACGGCTGGGGGTCGTACGGCCGGAGTTCGACTCTCCGTTCCCCGACTAGTGCGCTTGCCCCGTATTGACGGGGTGCAGCCTCGGTTCGATTCCGAGTATCCCGACATTAACGAAATTCTACATCAAGAAAATTGCGTACTTTTGAAATAATCTCTGTAATCCCTCTTCGTCTGCGCATTTCATATAGTGAGATATTCTTTTCATAAATTGTCTCAATTTTTTTAATAGCATTTATAATAGAGAATTGTTCTGCTTTTAATTTTGCGTTTTTGCTCATTTCCATACGCATTTCGTCATTAGTAACGATTTTCTGTACAGCGTTTGCAAAAGATTGTATACGCGAAGGAACTAATAGTCCTTCCTTATTATTTTTGATCAGTTCTTTAAATGGTGCAATATTGAACGTGACGATTGGTAATCCTGCTGCCATAGCTTCTAATACTACTTTTCCTAATGTCTCTGTCTTTGAAGCAAATACAAATAAATCTGCGCTATGAAAAACAGAAGGAATATTTTTATACTCAACTTCCCCGAGAAAATGTGTCGCTTGAGCAATACCTAACTCATATGCATGTTCTTCCAAGTTTTTTTTCTCTGTACCGTCACCGACAAGTACGAGTGTCGTATGAGGATTTTTTTGATGCACTTCTTTGAATGCATGCAATAATAGATCAACTGATTTTTCTTTTCCGAGTCTCCCAACGTATAAGAGGATTTTGTGATCGGCCGGAATCTTTATTTTTTTTCGTAAGAAATCTTTATTACCTATTGTATAGTTTGAAAGGTCAAGTCCATGATGAATAACTGTAATCGGTTTTGTTACTCCATAATTAAGAAGCTCTTTTTTAGACATATTACTGGGTGAAATAATTGAACTACAGGAATTTGCAAATACTTGAGTGATCTTCTCTACAATTCTTGGGTGGATGAGTTTTCCAGCAGGAAGATAATGAGTATACCTATTCCAGAATGTATGGTGGGAGAGAATAAAAGGAATATTTTTTCGTTTAGCAATGGTCCATCCAAGCATGGTAATAGGTCCATCCCCATGTCCATGAATAATATCAAAATCAAGTTTTAGTAATTCTCTAAATGATCTTTCCGGTAGATAAATAGCAAGTCTGACACCAATCTGTTTCTTGTAGCTAATTGAGGAGAGCCTGATCACATTTTTTCTTTTATCCTTGTATCCAGGATATTTAGGAGCAATGATTGTTACTGAATGACCTTGTTTTTGCAAACCATCAGCATACTCTGCAACTGATGTTGCAACTCCATTTTTTTGAGGGAGATATCCATCTGCAAAAAATCCAATTTTCATAATTTCGGTTTATAATTATACGTCTTCTTTTGATACTTCGCAAAGAATTAGCGATAGATTGGGAGTTTTTCTGTCACTGGTCTATTGAGATAATGAGTATAAAAATATGCCTGAGAATATTTCCATAATGTTTTGAAAAAATTAGTTTTCCATCTTCTTGCAGATGTACGCACTTGTATATGTCGAATATATGCTACAGATCCAGTCTTTCGGAGCCTTCTGCCAAGCTCTGTATCAGCTCCGATTCCATACGATGTATTGATGCCACCAACTGTTTCATAACTTTTTTTACGAAATGCCATATTATATCCACCTAAATTTGGGTTCCCGATTACAAAGGTAAAAGTTAGCATCATTGAATAGAAAGAATCAATAATATTGCGGAGGATTAACGGTGTGAAATCCGATTCAACAGATCCAGTAAGTGCAACGGTAGTTGGTTGGGTACTAAAAACATGAGCAATATCACTTAGCCACTGCTTTCCGACTTGAGTATCAGAGTCAGTGCAGGCGATAATTTCACCTTTTGTGGAAGATATTCCTTTTTTTACTGCATATGCATATCCTTGTTCTTTCGTTGTTACTACTTTGGCGCCAAACTTTTTTGCAATTGCAGCTGTGTTATCAGTAGAATTATTATCAGATACGATAATTTCATATCTATTACGTGAATATGATTGCTTGGTAAGCGCTGTGAGACATATAGGGAGGTGTTTTTCCTCATTATATGCAGGTATAACCACTGAAATAAAAGGGAGTTCGTTACTCATAATAATATTGTACCACGAACATGGTGAAATTAATGGATGCTATAATGACTAAGATGAAATATGATGTGATTATTGTTGGAGCAGGAATTTCTGGATGTACGCTTGCGGAGCGTTATGCAACTCAGTTACAGAAGAAAGTGCTCATTATTGAGAAAAGAGACCACATTGGTGGGAATTGTTATGATTTTATTAACAATGATGGGATTTTGGTTTCAAAATATGGAGCACATCTCTTTCATACGCAGTATGAAGATGTATGGAGATATGTGAATCTATTCTCAGAATGGTACCCCTATGAACATAAAGTTCTTGCATCAGTAGATGGCAAACTTGTTCCAGTTCCGGTGAATATAACTACGGTCAATATGTTGCTTGGTCTTAATTTAAAGAATGAGGAGGAAATGGACCAGTGGCTTTTGGAAAATCAAGTCAAGATTAATAATCCCCAAAATGGTGAAGAAGCAGCAATGGCACGAGTTGGGAAAGTATTATATGAAAAGATTTTTAAAAATTATACAAAAAAGCAATGGGATAGATATCCTGCGGAGCTTGACGCTTCAGTATTAAATAGAATTCCAGTACGTAACAACTTTGATGATCGGTATTTTACTGACAAATATCAAGCATTACCAAAAAATGGATATACAAAAATATTTGAAAAAATGCTTGATCATCCAAATATCGAAGTGATGCTTAATACGGATTATTTTGCACTACGTGATAGTTTATTTGGATATGAGAAGTTATTTTATACAGGGCCAATTGATCAATTTTTTGACTTTAAATTTAGTATAGGTGCAGAACTTGAATATAGATCGTTGAATTTTGTTTGGGAAACACACAATACAGAATATTTTCAAGAAAACTCGGTGATTAATTATCCAAATGAGCACGAGTATACCCGTATTGTTGAATACAAATACTTTACCAAACAAAAACATCCCAAGACCACTATTTCAAAAGAGTATAGTGCCCCATATATTCGGGGAGAAAATGAACCGTATTATCCAATACCAAATCCCCGCAATCAGGAGATATATGCAAAATATCAGCAGGCTGCTGAAGATTTAGAACAAAAGGGAATATATTTTGTTGGCAGGCTTGCAAATTATAAGTATTTTAATATGGACCAAGCATTCAAAAATGCTTTAGATTTGTTTCATACATTAAATCCAAGTGTTAGAAAAAAATAATAAATGTATAGTATTATATAAATATTATGGAAAGTGATTTTAACCCAGAGCAGAAACAGGATAATGTTCATCCAGAGTTACTCTCAAAACGAGAACAACTGGCACTTGAAGGTCAGATAAAAGCATTCATTAGTGGCTATGATGTGGTAGGTGAAGATGCCTTAGACGTACTACCAAAAGGAAAAAAAAATATTTTTGCGACTTCTCACAATACTGATTGTGATGTCCCCCTTTCAACACTTGTAACCGGAAGAGAAGTCCCTGTCAAGCTTAGCCTTCACCAAAATCTCGCAGGTATTGTTGGTCTGGCTTTAGGAAAAGATATGCTTTTGCCTATAGACTCGAAGTATAGTGAACCCTCTGATATTCCAGGAGCCGTGGAGTATATGGGAGATTTTAATCCTGATAATTTTATTCCCATGGAGGAAGCAATGGAACAAGGCTATGCAGTTGTAATAGCGGCTCATAATCCAGTATATGGAGGAAAAACACCTGATCATGCTGGTCTAGGTCCAGGATATCTTGCTCAAATTGCAGGAGTAGAAGATACTGTTATTATTCCAATTGGGGTTGAAATATTGTCTGAAAACCAGGTCTCAAGAGGAAGTACGATGTTTAATGTAAAGAATTTAAAACAGACAGTAAGTAATATTGTTAATCGTCCAAAAGCAGTAGTAAGAATTGGATCCCCAATGCAAATGGAAGAGATTGATCCAGAGAAATTACAGTATTTTCAAAACATAATGTCTAAAAATTCATCTGAGCGTACTCAGGAAGAGACCAATTTTAGAAGGAGATTTCTGTTAGAACTAGAAAAAGCAAATAGAGGAATCTTGCATGAAGTTCAAGTGTTGAGTGGTAAATCAACTGAGGATATAACACAGGCAGGTTCTCCTGATGCGAAAATAGATTCCTCAGTAGTTTCTGAGTAATCAATGAAAATAGGCGCACATATTTCTATTGCAGGTGGGTACACTGCTGCAATGCAGAATATTAGTGAGAAAGGGGGCAATTGTCTGCAGATTTTTTCTTCCTCTCCCCGTATCTGGAAACGTCCACATGTTACGGATTCACAGATCCTAGAATTCAAAGCAGTGAAAGAACAACTGAATATTGATCCTATTTATTTTCATGCTTCATATCTTATAAACCTTGCAAATCCTAATGCAGGCGGTGACTTATCGGTTCAATCATTAATCCATGAATTAAATCTTGCTGCTCGTATGGATATACGGGGCAGTATTATTCATCTGGGATCATTTGCAAATGGCACATATAGTACACTGATTGAAAACTGTATAAAAGTGCTTGGACAAATTTCTGAGAGTACGCTATTTATCATTGAAAACGCAGGGAGTCGTAAAATCGGAGTAACACTCGATGAGGTAGGTTCGATTGTTCATGACCTAGCAGACTCACGAGTAAAAGTATGTCTTGATACATGTCATTTACATGCAGCAGGGTATGATCTTTCGACAAGTGCATCATTTGATACATTTCTTTCAGAGTTTGATAAAAAAATAGGTTTGGAAAGGCTCGAATTATTTCACGTGAATGATAGTAAAGATGAGTTCTCTTCGCATCGGGATCGACACGAAAATATCGGTGAAGGAGAAATTACACCGTCTGTATTTGAAAATATACTGCAGAGTCCTCATACACGGGATCTTCCTTTTATTATTGAGACACCTGGATTTGATAAAAAAGGACCAGACAAGAAAAATATTGATATGCTCAAAACATTTATAAGTTAGTAATTAAATTGTTACATATCCTACTATATTATTCTTAGAAAATATGACTGACGTTACATCAGAAGAGTTTAAAAAAACTGTTTGGGATTATTATTATAAAAATAGTCGGGATTTTCCTTGGCGCAAGACCCGTGATCCCTATAAAATTCTTGTTTCTGAAATTATGCTGCAGCAGACACAGACTGATCGGGTTGTTCCCAAATACACCTCATTTATTGCTGCATTCCCTACTGTACAAGCTCTTGCTCAATCGCCAATTACCTTAGTTTTGAAACTTTGGAGTGGGCTAGGATATAACAGACGTGCATTATATTTGCATAAGGCTGCACAAATGATAGATGCTGCAAATGGTGAATTTCCGACAAGTGAGAACGATCTTATTAAGTTGCCAGGAGTGGGAAAGTACACTGCTGGAGCAATTATGGCATTTGCCTATAACAAGCGCGCTATTTTCATAGAAACAAATATCCGCCGTACATTTATTCATTTTTTCTTTCATGATGGGGAAAAAATTCCAGATAACCAATTAATTCCACTCATTGAACAGACATTACCTCAAGGGAACTATAGAGAGTGGTATTATGCATTGATGGATTATGGAGCATTTCTTGCAAAAACAGTACCAAATCCTAATCGGCGAAGCAAGCACTATATCAAGCAATCAAAATTTGAGGGATCACGCAGACAACTGAGAGGGAAAATCTTACGGTTATATCTTGCAGAAGGAAAAATAACTGAGAATCATATGGTACTGCGAGAATATGAAAAAACGTATATTCGTGAAGTATTGGATGATTTACAAAAGGAAGGACTTATTGACCCCGATCTGGTCGGGATTGACTAATTACCTTTCTGACCGTATAATGTAAGAAGAGAACAGTAACAGGCAAAATGTCTTTAGTGTTTATGAATAGCAGAGTATTATTTCTATCATCTCGCTCATAATTAAACCCTCATAAGGCTTTTCTATCCTATTCTCAAAATCGAAATTATGTCAGCTAATCGTGATGATTACATTAAAAAACTAGAACAGGTTGCTTCACTTACTCGTGATGAAGCCAAAAAATTGTTGCTTGAAGAAGTCCAACAGGATGCAAAAGCAGATATGGCCCGAATTATTCGTGAGTCAGAAGATGAAGCAAAACTCGTTGCCCACAAGCGCGCACAAGAGATTTTAGTGGATGCTATGCGACATGGTGCGCTTGATATTATCCCCGAATATACAATTTCAGTAGTAAAAATTCAAGACGAAGAAGTAAAAGGAAAAATTATTGGTAAAGAAGGACGAAATATCCGAGCTTTTGAAAATGCAACAGGAGTGGATGTTGATCTTGATGAAGAAGGAATTATCAGACTTTCTTCATTTGACTCAGTCCGCCGTGAGATTGCGAGACGGTCACTTGAGTTATTAATTAAAGATACCCGAATTCAGCCGTTTCGTATCGAAGAGGTTGTTGAGCAAGTAACAAAAGAAGTAAATAAAATTATGTTTGAGGAAGGTGAAAAGCTAGCCCATGCAGTGAATGCATACAATATCCATCCTGATCTTATTGCAATGCTTGGAAAATTCAAGTTCCGTACTTCATTCGGACAAAATCTGATCGCACATACACTTGAAGAGACAAAGATTGGTATGCAGATTGCTCATGAAATTGGAGCAAATGTTGAGATTGTAAAGCTTGGATGTTTATTCCACGATATCGGAAAAGTGAATTTTGATAAAGAAGGAAGTCACGTAACACTTGGTGCTGAAATTTTGCAGAGATACAAAATGCCAAAAGAGGTTATTAATGCAGTACTCGAACATCATGAAGACCGTCCATTCTCTTCAGTGGAGTCGGTTATTGTCTATATTGCAGATGCAATCTCAGGAGCACGACCAGGTGCGCGACATGAAGACGTAGAAGATTACTTCAAGCGTATGCGCGATATGGAAGATATTGCCAAAAGCTATGACGGAGTTGTTGATGCCTATGCATTTGAAGCGGGACGTGAGCTTCGGGTGATCGTAAATCCTGGTAAAATGGATGATGTCGAAACAACTATTGTTGCAAAACGGATTAAAGAAGAAGTTGATCGAAAACTTATTGTTCCTGGTGTTGTAAAAGTTACTGCTATCCGCGAATTTCGTGTTTCTGAGCCAAAAGAATAATTACTCTTTTAGGCAAGTTTACTATTCTAATTCCAATTTCCCAATAGGTGCTAATTTTTGGATTACATTTTCTTATATACTTTAAAATTTGATGTTTGAAATATGTGGGTGTTAAAAGACCACTTGACATTGGTTGCTGTTAGGTTGTATTGTTATATCAATCTATGTTGAAAGATTGGAGGTGTTCTGCCCATGGCGTCTGTTACAAAAAAAGATTTAACTGAACTTGTTGCAAAAAAAGCCAACCTTACCAACAAAGCTTCAAAAGAAGCAGTAAAAGTATTTCTTAATGGCATTCGTGATTCACTGAAAAGAGGGGAAAAGGTGGTATTAACTGGTTTTGGTACCTTTAGTGTCCGCTCTCGTAAACAGCGAAAAGGACGAAATCCAAAAACAGGTGAGACAATTACATTATCTGCTCGTAAAGCTCCAGGGTTTACTCCTGGTAAAAGCCTCAAGAAATATATCCGATAAGGTATAATGAGGCGTATGCAGAAAGCAATAATTATAAGCGGCCCTACTGCAAGTGGCAAGACAGATCTTGCCTATACTATTGCACACAATACATCAGTAGTACTACTGAATGCTGATTCGCGTCACGTCTATAAAGGACTCAATATTATTGCGGGAAAAGATCTTCCTTCAGACGCGAAATATAATCCTCAAGGGTATTACTCATATTTAAACACGCAGCTTTATCTATTTGATGTAGTTAACGTAACCCAGGATTTTAATGTCAATGAGTATGCAAAAGCTGCACGTACCGTGATAGAAAGTTTATCAGATACAGTTGTGCCAGTATTTGTTGGCGGCTCAAATTTTTATATTTCTGTTCTTAGAGATGAAATCGAGACAGTAAATATCCCTCCAGACAGGAAATTGCGGAATACACTTGCCGGACTGTCAGTACGAGAGCTGCAGAACAGATTACATGAATATGATCCAAGAAAATTATCTGGGATGAATGAGTCAGATAGAAAAAATCCTCGGAGACTTATTCGGGCAATCGAAGTTGCTCTTTTCAAAAGAGACAATACGGTACAGACAACTTCTGTAGTATTAGATACATATTCAGTATTACATCTTGGTTTGACTGCACCGCTTGAATATATTCGTCAGAAAATTAATTCCCGAGTCGATGCGAGGCTTGCCCAAGGGGCACAGGAGGAGGCACAAGCATTATTTAAAAAATTTGGATCATTATCTAGTAACGTTAAAACAGCCAATGGATATAAACAATTTTTTGATTATTTTCAGGGAAATATATCTTTTGGACAAGCAATAAAAGAATGGAAGTTTTCTGAGTATCATAATGCAAAAAAGCAGTTGACCTGGATTCATGGAGATAGCAGGATTAAAAAGTACTCAATTACTGATGTACATTATCCTGATACAGTTTTGCAAGATATCCTCAGCTTTATCCAAGAGTAATAATTTTTAATGTTCCACAATTCGCCACTTCGCAGTGAAAGCTGGGGAAATCAATTGAGTGAACGACCCCGATGAACATCGGGGTAAAACATGAAAGGCTTGTCCGGATACGCCACAATGAAATGGCAAGTACTCATGGAGTGTTTTAGTGAACGAATGAAGATTTCGACTGCATGAACAAGAGCTGGCGAGAGCTTTTGATTCTTTTGTCGGTACAAAAGAATTATAAGTAAATTAATTATTTTTTATAGTACTTTTGACCGCAAAAGTACCAAAACTCTTCGACAAGTCTACTCGCTAAAAATTGCTTCCTCATTCACTGAAGCTTAAAACTCCCCCGATGTACATCGGGGTCAAACAGTTAAGCTTCTGATACGTTCATTCGTCACAATTTTCTTTACGCTCGCTCACGAATTGTCGAAATTTGCGAAATTAGCATTTTACTATAAGTTGATATTTCTTGTTAAAAAGTGTATAATGGGTATAGCTCTGGGAAGAAGAGCTGCTACCGCATGAGTAGTTATCATGTGGAGGAAAGTCCAGACAGTTTTAAAGCCGGGATCGGGGCGTAAGCTCCGACTAGCAATAGCTGGTGTTCCAACTCTTTGTTCTGATTTCGTCAGAATATACTCACATATGGAGTTGGAAACAGGAATTGAATTAACAGTTCCTGAGAGTCACAGAGACGAGTGAGTGTGAAACGAATGACAATCCCACCCGCTGCAACCTCCGATTGGCCGAGAGATGCTTTATCTCGCTAGTTTAGGCCGAAGCTTGAGGGCATTAGATAAATAGCAGTGAGAAACAGAATCTGGCTTACTCTCTTCCTAGAGCTATTTAAAATCCCGATATTTATCGGGATTTTTTTATGGATAATAGAGACATCAATAGTTTTTCGGTAAGGGCAATTTTAAACAGTCTTGCGGGCAAGTCTGCTTAGTTTCATGTTCTGGGCAGCCAATTGCAGAACACGTAACTTCTTGGCATATACCATCACCACAACTTGTTGTGTCTTGCGGAGGTATTAATTTCTTTTTTTCCTCATCACTGAGTTCTTGAGTAAATGAGCGCTTATCAGGGGTCATGCAACGTGCTGGATATGAATCCATAATCGGATAACCCGCTTCAGCACATTCTTGAAAATTTGATATTGCAGCTACTTTTTGTTTATTTAGAAATGATATTAACCCAAAGACAGCAAAAGCAAGTCCGATAAAGAATATGATTATAAATACTAATCTCTGCATTTTGATTGTAAATAAAAATTCTCTAAAACTGTGAACTGTTAACTAATAACAGTGAACATAACTATATATAGTATTATGCATTACACAACATTTTATATTCACAGTTGTTACACAGGATACTTTTACTGCATTTAAAATCACTTAATTCAATCTCTACAATCTTATCACGGATTGCGAGTTCTGTTCGCTCAATATCTTCTAGTGTGACAGGATTTGTTATTTTAATACCAGACTCTAGATACAACAGTGTGATAGTAATATCTTCTGGCTTTTTTCCTAAAAATTCATTCCTCACTCTTGTTGCAGCCAGCGCGTACAGACCTAGTTGGAGCTGATATTTACGTTTTGACAAACTCTCTGCCTTACCAGTTTTATAGTCAATAATTTCAATTCCTCCATCTGGATGACGATCTATTCGATCAATTGCACCAAGAATTTTTACAGGCTTTTCTGCTTTATCATCACTTTTATTTAGAAAAAATGAGAATGGTAATTCAAGTGCAAGTGGTTTTGTGTCAGGGTCAAAATTTTCTTTATAATATTTATTCAAGATATTTTCTCCATGAGTATACATTTTCTGCTCATATGCTTTTGAAAGGTATCCTTGGGATTTCCAGTTTTTGCGTAAGAGAAGCATGAGGTCATCTTTTGAAACAGGTATTGACTGCATTACTTGGTCGTACAAATCCTTTATTGTATTATGCATCGAAGATCCGAAACTAAGTGGTGCGGTGAATGGAGTAGGAATATTCAGAAGATATTTTGCTTTAAAGTGAAGCGGGCAAATATCAAACGATTGGAGTTGAGAAAATGACAGAGATGAAATCACAAGCGGAGTTGGTTTATCGATATTTATATTTTGTTGCTCTAGTGTATAGTCTTTTGTTGCTTCAATAAGTGAAAGCTGTGTTGAACGTTTTTTTTCAGTGAGCTGATCTAATTTTTCAGGGATAGCTTCAAGAATAAAAGGAGAAAGTTTTCTTTCCCGTTTGCCTTCTGTATAAAATTTGGATGCGGTAAAGTAGAGCAGGTCTTGCGCTCGTGTCATGCCGACATAGAAAAGACGTCGTTCTTCTTGTAAATGAAAATCTCCTTCTGGTACGACTTCTTTTACAAGATTTGCCGGAACTGGCAGTGTTTCACGGCGGGTTCGTGAAGGGAAGCGATCAACAACTAAATTAACTATAAATACGACTGGAAATTCCAATCCTTTGCTTGAGTGTACTGTTAAGATGTTTACCGCATTAAATTCTTTCCAGTCTATTTCTTGTACCATCGGACTATCTCCCATTTCCATCATGAGATCAATCCACTCAACAACACCATAGAGTGATGCATCGCGGTTCAGTGTCTCAAATGTTTTGATTTTGTCAAAGAACTTTGCAATATTCATGGCAATCTGTTCTTCATGCTGTGTTTTGTAATCGACAAATGTATTAAAGAGTCCAGTGTCAGTTAGAAAGTAATATAGAATTTGTCCTGCAGTATCTACTTTTGTACGTTCTAAATGGCGTGCAAGCATAGCTGATATTTCTTCAATCTTTGTTTTTGCCTGATCACTGATATTTGCTTCTGATATCTTCTCCATTGCCTCAAAAAGTGAGAGATTTTGTTTTCGGGCAAATTGTAACAGCATCGTTAAATCACGCATTGAGAGATTGAAAATATTCATCTGCAGCACTCTGAAAAGTGAAACAGTATCTTCAAGATTAGCAAGCACTCGAAGATAGGCAATGAGATCTTTAATTTCCTCTCGTGCAAACAATTGTCCAGGCCCTAAAAATTGATACGGAATTCTCAGACGTTGCAGCGCGGGAATAAATGGCTGTGCATGATTATTTGCACGGACTAATATAGCAAAATCTGAGTATGTATATTTTCCGCTCTCTACAAGCTCTTGGATTTTCCTAGCAACCTGTTCTGCTTCTTCATCAACGCGGGTGGTATATATGAGCTCTATAGGAGATCCCTTTACTTTTCTTTGACTTGTTAGCTTTTTACTAATTTGTTCAAGCGTTTCTAATCTATTAGGATTATTATGTTGGATCATTTGATATGAGCGGTCAAGTATTTCTTGTGTAGATCGGTAGTTTTTTGTGAGTGATGCGATAGTGGTGTTAGGAAAATTTGTCCTGAACTGGATTACATTTGAGAGTGCTGCGCCTCTCCATCGGTATATTGCCTGATCATCATCAGCAACAACAGTAATGTTTTGACGGGTACCTGCAAGCAGCATAGCAAGAGTATTTTGCGCAAAGTTTGTATCCTGAAATTCATCAATCAAAATAAATTTAAACTGTTCCTGGTATTTTTTAAGTATTTGTTTTCTTTTGCGGAGTAGTGCAAGTGTTTGTGCGATAAGATCTGAGAAATCAAGCATCCCTTCTTTTAACTTCATCTCAGTGTACATACTGTAGGCACGTGCTAGTTCGAGATTTTTTTCCGCTTCTTCTTTTTCTTCATCACTTTGAGTTTTGAGATGTGAGTTTTGAGTTTGAGCCCATTGAAGATATTCAGATGGTGCAATATCTTCATCCTGGAGACGTGCAAAATGCGCAAGCATTGCCTCTACAAATTTATTTGGATTTCCTAACGGGCGGAAATACGTGAGATCAAGCGCAAAGAGCTGCTTTTTTAAGAAAAGCACGCTATCAGATTCTGTCATTAACTTATAATTTGGATTAATTCCAACATGTACTGCCTCTTCCCGTAATAGTCGGTCGCAAAATGAATGAAACGTTGAGATCCATAGTTGGGAATAGCCGTAGGGCATTATCCGGTCAATTCGTTCTTCCATTTCACTCGAAGCTTTTTCTGTAAAGGTAAGGGCTAAGATTTCGTGAGGAGCAATATTTTTTTCCAAAATTAAATGCTTTATGCGCTCAGTTATAACAGTTGTTTTTCCAGTTCCGGCTCCCGCAATGATAAGCAGCGGACCTTGTCCATGGTAGACTGCTTTTTTTTGTTCTGAATTTAAGGTTTGGGTAGCCATATGTACTATTGTACCAAAGATTAGCAGTTAATTAAACTTAGTGATAATCAGATATAAATAACAAAATGGACTGTTAATTCAATCTAAATTAAATGAGACATATTTATGTATTTAGTCATACTTTTATTCATTTTATACCAGAAGAATACATTAAGACAATGTTGTTTTTGTGCTTGCAATTTTCTGTAAATACTTCTACACTACATATACGTACTACCACAGCAAATGAAAAAAAGAATCTTACGTGAACTCCTTAGACATAGACGCATCAATTACATTGGTGACTACGATGATACTGCACAAAGCCTCAAAAGCTTAGAGCTTGCATGGACAAATCTCCCCGAAGATATTACTGATGATGAGCGATATATGTTCATTGAACTTGTTGGCGATGTTGTAAAGCTACATAATAGATTGGAAATTACATACAGTGCCTCTGATGCGGAGAAGAACTAGTAAATTATCTATAATTAAGGCACTCAGGTCAATTCCTCTTTACTTTCCAATAACTCTTGCTCTTCTATTTGTAATCTATTGGTAGCTGTTATTTTTTGCCCTAATTTGCTAAAGCCTGTTTGTACTTCTGACATCATGTTATTGGAGTTATGAATGTGTTTTGCAAGTGTGAGCATTTGTGCATCAACTTTTTGATATTCGTTTTGCACTGCCTTAAGGCTTGATAGTATTTCGTGCGCTTTCTGACTGATTTTTTGACCTTCAAATCCCATGAGTATTGCTCTTAGATAGGCATAGAAGGTCATAGGTGATACCGGAAGTACTCGTTTTTCAGATGCATATTCATACAACGATAGGTTATTAATAATTTCATAATATACAGCTTCTGATGGAATATACATGAGTGCGTAATCAATTGTTCCTTCACTGGTGAGAATATATTTTTTCCCAATACTATCAGTATGTTTTTTAACATCTGATACAAACTGTTTTTCAGCTGTTGTTTTTTCAGTTTCTGTTTTTGCTGATTGCATTTTCCGGTATGCTTCAAGGGGAAATTTTGAGTCAACCGGAATAATTCCTGCTTCTGTTTTGATTGCTGCATCAACAATAGTTCCATTTTTAAATGCGTATTGGAGATGAAACGAGCTTTTAGGAAGCATTTGGCCCAACAATTCTCTGAGCACTTGTTCACCGATATTTCCACGAAGTTTTGGGCTTCGAAGGAATTCTTGTAATTCACGCATTGACCGTCCAATTTCTGACATCTCACCAATTTCTTTTTGTACACTTGAGATGACGCGAGCTGCATTATCAAGCCGTTCGTTGAGAGCTTGTGAATTTTGTAGTAGTGAAGCATTTACACTTGTAGAGTTGCGTTCCATGCTTTCCTGCATAGACTTTAACCACTCAACAAGATTTTGATCAAGATTTGATTGGGAGGATTTTTTAGTGATAAAAAAAAGTATTAATCCAAATCCAATAATTAAGGTAAAAATAATAGGCAGTGTAGATTCCATGTGCATTGTATTGTATCACATGGAATACTGGGCGAGTGGATGTTGAGCTATTTCATCAAGTACTGCCAAAATATACGGGGTCGTATGCATTTTTTTTGCTTCATCGAATGTTACCCATTTATATTCTGAGTGTTCATGGCTTAAGGTAACTTCTTGAAGAGGATCTTTTTTAATACCAATATAAAATGCTTCAACATATTGTCTATAGGGATTTGATTCATGCAGATAGTTACGGGTTGTTAACAGATACTTTGGATCAATATCAAGTCCGACTTCTTCTTTCACTTCCCTGGCTGCAGAGGCGCGTAATTCTTCGCCATAATCTGTTTTCCCTCCTGGCATTTCCCAATATCCTGGTAAAAAATCATCATCATCAGCACGTTTTACAAATAAAAATTTACCGTTATTATCTTTAATAAATGCAGTTGTTACGAGAATGATAGTTGATTTTTTCATAGGATAGATTTTAACTCTTGATGTTATTTTTCTCAAGAACTTGATAGAGAACAATTCCAAGAGAGACCATAACATTCAGGCTTATATTGATGCCAAGCTGGGGGAGTTGCACAATAGCATCACTTGCGTCCATTGCCTCTTGGGATACACCATATGATTCATGTCCAACTATGATTGCTATCGGAAGAGAGTAGTCATACTCATCATACGCAATTGCTCTATCATCTAGTTCAACAGAGACTACTGTTAAATTTTCGACTTTCAATTTTAAATGTTCAATTGCTTCAACTGCTGTTGAAGCATATTCCCAATCTATCCATTGCCAGGTTGAGACAGAAGCTTTTTTGATACGTGAATTAGGAGGCGTTTCAGTATCACCGCATAAATATACCCGTTTTGCTCCGACTGCATCTGCTAATCGAAATATCGCACCGACATTGTAAGTATCAAGTACGTTATCTAAGATAATATAAATATCCTGTCGATTTGCTTTAATTTTTTTAAGATCTGCATCAGTTGGAATATATTCACGTAGCTGTTGTGCCCCTAATTTTTTCATAATTTTTATTTTTAATTAATTTCAGATTTATTTATTGTTCTTTTGTGCCGACAAAAGAACCAAAAGCTCCTGTCAAGTTTTGCTCAAACAATCGGAATCTGCGCTCGTTCATTGAAACACTCCATGAGTACTTGCCATTTCATGGTGGCGCATCCGGACTCATCCCGATGTGATCGGGATTCGCCTTACATGTTTCACCCCGATGTGCATCGGGGTCATTCACTCGCTTGCTTCCTTATGTGTTCGCTGCAAATTGACGATAAGTTGGAAAACAATATTTCTGTGGCCGCTCCGATGACCATCAAAGCTAGTCCCCTTAGGAAAACCATTAACCATCAACCACTTAACTAACTACTCTCAGCGGCTTCTACTTTCTTTGCGTTTTCTTTTTCCAGGTCTTCTTTTTTCCATACTGCGAAATCACAATTTGGATAATTCGCACATCCAAAGAAAGTTCTTCCTCGTTTGGTTCGCTTCAAAACTACTGTTCCTGAATCTTTGGGGCATAAGTATTCTGTTTCCAGACGGAACGATTTTTTATATGTACATTCTGGGAATCGATTACATGCATAGAATTTCCCGAATTTGCTTCGGCGAAGTACAATATCTCCTTCTTTACATTCTGGACATTTTTCACCGGTTGTTTCCTCTTCAACAGTAATTTTCTCAACCTCTTGTGCTTTTTCTATATCTTGTGCAAATGGAGTATAAAAATCTTTAAGTAATTTTGTCCACTCTTGATCACCATTTGCAACATCGTCTAATTTATCTTCCATTTGTGACGTAAATGGAATATCATCAATATTCGGAAAATGCTTTACGAGAAAGGTAGTAATGGCAATCCCAATAGTTGTCGGAATAAATCTATTCTCAACTTTTTCAATATATCCCCGATCGGTAATGGTAGAAATAATTGGTGCATAGGTAGACGGACGTCCGATACCATGTTTTTCAAGGGAGGAGATAAGTGATGCTTCATTATATCGTGGGGGAGGATTTGATGTGTGTGAGGTGATTTTTGTATCTTGGTGTGTTAGAGTTTCACCTTTCTCAAGCGGGGGCAACATGTTATCTTCTTCTTCAAAATACCAAAGCTTTAAATAACCAGGAAATTTTAATACTCGTCCGTTTGTCTCAAACATATACACTTTTTCATCCTTTGTCTCTACTTGTATTTTTGTCGATGCATAGAGTGCATCTGCCATTTGGGTTGCAATAGCTCTTTTATAAATGAGGCCGTATAATTTTGCATACTCTTTTCCCATGGTGTTTGTAATCTCTGCTGTTTTATCTATTGTTGCAGTAGGTCTAATTGACTCATGAGCTTCTTGAGCAAGTTTTGATTTTGTTTTATAGGTACGGGGTGAAGTTGAAAGAAATTCTTTTCCAAAGTTTTTCCCTATATATTCCCGTGCTGATGTAATAAAACTTTGAGACAGATTAAAGGAATCAGTTCTGTGATACGTAATAAATCCTTCTTCGTAGAGTCTTTGTGCAATACTCATTGTGCGTTTACTTGAGTATCCTAGCCTGCGATATGATTCTTGAGTTAGTGTTGAGGTAGTAAATGGCGGATAAGGAGATCTTTTTGTGTCCTTTTGAATAACATCATGAACTTGGTATCTCCCAGTATCAAGGGTCTTTTTGATTGAATCAATTTCTTCTTTTGATAAGAGATTAAATGCGTATTTATATTCTCCATCATATAATGATAATTTTTCTGATTTTTCAATTTTTTCTCCATTTATACTTACAAGCTCAAACTCAATAGGGGATTTCTCACCATCTTTGGTGAGATGTACAAAAATACGGTAGTATTCTTTTGCCTGGAAATTTGAAATTTCATTTTCTCGTTCAACAATAAGTCTTAGTGCAATTGATTGAACTCGTCCTGCAGAAAGTTTTCGTTTGACCTTTTTCCATAACACAGGCGATAATTTGTATCCTACAATACGATCAAGAATTCTTCGGGCAGTCTGTGCAGAAACAAGATTATTATCAATTCCCCGAGGATTTGTGAGCGCATGATTAATTGCTTCATTTGTAATTTCATGAAAAACAATTCGTTTAAACTCGGTTTTTTTATTTACTTGCTTATCTAGAATTTCTTTTAGGTGGAATGCAATAGCTTCTCCTTCTCGGTCAGGATCTGTTGCAAGGATTACGGTATCTGCTTTTTTTACTGCATGTTTTAATGCTTCAACTGTTTTTCTTTTTTCCTTAGGAATAACATATTTTGGGGTAAAGTTGTCTTCAATCTCAACACCTAAATTTCCTTTTGGAAGGTCGCGAATATGGCCCAAAGATGCATGAATATCATACTTTCCTTTGAGAAATCTATTTAATGTTTTGGCTTTTGTAGGTGATTCAACTAAGATGACTTGTTTCATAATATTTTTACTCCTATTTATAGATTGCTTCAGGTAGACAGGAGGCTTTCATGAGTAATAAGTATATCAGAAAGATAATTTTCCCCAAAGCAGCATTCTATACTATAGGAGAACACCTTGTCAAATATAATGAAAGAACGTAAAAAAAGAGCCCTAGGGAACTAGGGCTCTGTGTGGCCAAATTGTCAGTAAGCTAGTTTATCCGCTTCTTCTCTATATTTGCTAGGCTCATATAGAGATACTGAAGTGATAGCATCCTTTCGTGGAGTTCTCCACCAATACCGTACGCAATAAGTGTCTGGAAAGCCTCGTTCTGGCCACCTGTTCTTTCATCAGAGAGCTGGTGAAGCCAGGAGTTGTATGCCTCCTTGAGCGTTGTTTCAAACCCTTCCTCTTGTATCATCTTCTGATAATCAGGAGGGAGGAGCATGAGAACCTCATGGAAATCTGGGTTGAGGTTTTGCCTACGTAACTGAGTATGTTTCATGAGTCCGGTGAGTGCAGCTCTTTTTTCATTTAGCTCGCACATCAGAGTTTCTCCTTTCATCCTGTACCCATTGGGCACAGAACAATCCAACTTGGTTATAAAAGAACATAGACTGTGCATACTTGTAGAGCACAGCATGTTAAGAAGGTATTATAAGTTCTTCAAGTGAGAAAAGTAAATATGTTATGAATTTTGAGAAAGGTCTTTTTCTACAAATACTGAAATTTCATTTTTAAGGGTATCTTTTATTTCCTTAGGAGGAATTTGTTCATGTTCTGTCTGTGAAATTATGTGGGCACTGTATAGTAAGTGTACGTCAATAATATCCATGATCTGCTGAGGGTTTTTATCCGCAACTTCTTTGAATTTTTGTTCGTTTCGTAAAACTTCTAGAATAGTGTTTCTTTGAGGAACGGTAATTAACCTACTCCGGGCCAAATCTGCCACACTAAAGCCTAGTTGGTCTTTTAAATAAAGTAACGCTTTCCCTGTGTAAGTCCCTGGGTGGGATCTCCCTTGATACTGTTCAAAGAAGTGGTCTAATTCATCAGGCTTTGGCAGAATAGTTAGCTGGTCTTCTTCATTTTCTTGATAGGGTATTGCTCGTTCAGTTTTCATGTTATTTCAAATGTAATTCAGGAGATGCTTTTATCTCGTTCCAATCCACAGGATAGTAATTGAGTGCTGCGTATGCACCGATCATTGCCGCATTGTCAGTGGTGAATTTTTTCTCAGGATAAAAGAAATTAATTGAAAGTTGATTGTTTATGATTGATGATTGAAATGCATTTCTTAAATACTCATTTGCACTGACACCTCCACCAAGAAGTATTGTATTGCAGTTATAAGCTTTTGTTGCTTTGAGGGTTTTATGAACTAAAATATCTGCAACAGCATCCTGGACTGCAAAACAGACTTCAGAAAGTTCTTGTTCTGAGAATTTTCCTTTTTTTTGAATAAATCGTGCTACTTCAGTTTTTAGTCCAGAAAATGAAAAATCAAGATCATCTGAGTGCATAAGCGGGCGGGAGAATTTAATGGGACTGCTCGTGACGTTTTGTGCCTTCTTTTCTATTTCAGGCCCTGCAGGGTATGGAAGTCCTAATACTCGTCCTATTTTATCAAGTGCTTCTCCTGCTGCATCATCGCGTGTTCCTCCTATCCATTTGTATGTGCCGTGGTCCTCAAAGTAGAGTAGATCAGTATGGCCTCCTGACACAATAAGGCCGATAAACGGAAACAGTATAGCTTCTGACTTATTGTTAGTAGTTAATGGTACTGAGTTCATTGTTGAATCTATAAAATTCGCATAAAGGTGTGCGAGGAGATGATTTACCGGAATAATAGGTTTGTTGAATGTATATGCTAATGTCTTTGCAGTCTCAACACCAACGAGCAATGAGCCAATAAGTCCAGGTCCCTGAGTGACTGCAATTGCATCAATAGATTCAGCGAGTATCTTGTTACTCTCTTTAAATGCAGAAGCAAGATTAGCACCAATTAAATCGGAGTTAGTAAGTTCTCCTTTCTGTGATGCAAGGAGTGCCTGCAGTATGATTGGAATTATATACTGAATCTGTTCACGTGCTGCTTGCTCTGGAATGATGCCGCCAGTTACTGCATGAAGATTACTTGAGGAAGCAATCTTTGAAGAAAGTATGGTGGGGAGCTTCCCGTTCACTTTTTCAATAACTGCTGCGGATGTCTCATCACAGCTCGTTTCGATACTTAATATTTTCATAGATGCTTGCCCCTTTTTGTTGTTTTATGAGCCATACGCGAAGGACGAATGGTACATCTCTGCGGGGTTTCGATTGCAAGTATGCGCATGAGGAGTTACTCAAGATTTTCAAAAGTTATTGTTGTGCCTTCTGTAATTTTATAGGTATCTGCAACACCTGCTTTTACCTCAAGCACATAATTTACTGGGCTGTTCGGTGAGTAAATAGGTGGATTTGTCTCATCTTCGGAGACTGGCTGTGCATTTTTTTTAATATCTACAACTTTATTGTCATCAATAAAAATAATATCAATAGGAAAGTTCATTTTTTTCATCCAGAAATCATAGGTTCCTTTTTCTTCAAATACAAAGAGCATTCCTGTATCATCACTCAGTGAGCGGCGTTTGGTAAGTCCAATTACACGATCTTCCTCTGTTTTTGCAACAATAAGATTCATTTCTTGTTCATTGATTTGTGCAGAAGCCTGTGAAGTAAAAGGAAGGCGAAAATCAAAGTTAGTTGCTCTCCAAATGATAAGGGCAACTACAAATGCTGCAAGCGCTCCGTATAATATAAATATTTTTTTCATAGATGATGACTGTAAAGCATTTGTTAATGCTTGTTTCAGTGTATTGTACAACATTATAGGTTATATTTTCAACTGATTTACAATTTTTGATGTTGCGTGTCCATTTCTTCTTTCAACTACGGGTACAACCTTTGCGCCGATTTTTTTAGCGTGTAATTCTTTTATATGTATGAGAGGATCATCTGCTGTAATTGCAATAATAGTAGGATGTATAGTGGTGACAACTTTTTCATACTCTGAATCAGAGAGAAGCGGGGGGAGAAGTATTATAGTATCAACTGCAGTAATATGAGAGAGTACATAGGCACGTTCCATTTGTGTGTGAATAGGACGGCCACTCCCTTTGAGTTTTGCGACAGTTGCATCACTTTCAAGTAATACAGTTACTATCCCTAAAAGATTCTTTGCAGCTGATAAAAATTCTATATGACCTGGGTGAATCACATCAAAACAACCACCCACTAGAATTATTGATTCTTTATATTGTTTTAATTCCTGTTCTATTGAATCAACAGTAATAATTTTCCCCATATGCTTAAAATTACAAATCTCAAATATCAAATTCCAAATAATTATTAATACAAAGATCTAGACAGATTGTCATTTGATGCTTGTTTATTGGAATTTTACTTTATCCTTCCTTTGTGCCGCGTAAAAAGACTGCACCCCATGGTCTGTAGCGGGTAGTATACTTATCTTCTATATGAACCTGGCCGTTTTTTGTGACTGTTCGATTAAATGATACTACTGCACCATATGCAGCATATTCTACTTGTTTGACCGTATCTTTTGGAAGTGTAGGATCGTCTTCATATCGAGGTTCTGGTGGTGGTGTTTGGCTCGTAATGACAGGTTCACTCACAACCACTTCGCGTCCGTCACTTGTGCCATAAAATGTAAATGTCAAAGACATTGCAGACGGATCTACATACGATTGAATAAGGATATGATGACCAGTATCATTTTTGAATTTAAAGTCAACAGTAGGGACATAGATGGTAGCATCTAGACCTGGAGCAGATTGCTGTTCATAATATCCGACACGATATGCATGTCCATATCGTTCTTCAACAGGGAGTCCTGTATTAAGTACGGCGCGAAATAGTGTTGTCGAGACCTGACAGACTCCACCTCCGTCTCCTAATACTGTTTTGCCTCCTTGAATAACATATGCTTCTTTATATCCAGTGTATCGGTCTATATTTCCAATAGCTTTATTAAATGAAAATACTTCTCCTGGTGCAATTAATATCCCATTAATTTTGGATGCAGCAAGTGCCACATTATGTGCGCGGTTTGGAATTGATCCTGCATAATGTGATACTCCTTGTCCTATAACTTCTACGATACCAAGATTGTTTGCTTTCTCGGTTGGCACCTCTGGTTCTAGGACCTTTATAGGAAGCTGTACGGTAATTGTTTTTGGAGTTGCTTCTTTTACAATACTTGGTACATATTTTTCAAACGAATCGATAAGTTTTTCATAATCTATTGCTTGGCCATCACTTGATTGTTGGAATGCGGTAACACGATTATTTGTTACAGTAAACTGTGCGTCAATAGGTTCTTTATATATTTGCTTATCAAGTTCGGCAAGGATTTCTTTTATTCTTTCTGCATCAGAGGTATATGAGGATTTAATGGTTGTCCCATTTAGATAGGCATCAATAATGAGCGCCATATCACTCAACAAATTTGAATTTTTTCCAAGTGAAAGCGCTTGTTGGGTAATGAGCTGTGTATCATATCCAATTTGTAATTCCTCTGCAGAAATGGTTGCGGTCATATCGTCATGCAGAAGGGAAAACTGAATTTGATGGATTCGCGAATTTTTTTGATTAAAGATTTCCTCAACCTGATCTTTGGTCATTTCACCAATATAGGTAGAATCAGCATATACTCCTGGTATTACTTTTTCTTTGTAGGTTTGCTGGAAGTAAATAATAATAATACTTACCAACGTAATTCCAGCAATAATGAAACCTGATAAGAACCAAAATGAAGGTGCTAAAAATGCAAGTATTTTTTTAATCGGCAGTTTCGGCCTTTTCATAGATTTTTTTGTTCAATGTTATTATACTATGTGTAGTAATAAATACACCAAGTACTTTTATGGATAACTCAACTGCCAATCTTAATCCAGGAATTCCACAACCTATTGACCAATCAATTCCTCAAACACCGCCTGATCCTGGTGCCGTATATGGAGGAGGATCTTCAAAGAAAAAAATTATTGGTATTGTTGTTGGAGTTCTTTTGCTTGTTTTTATTATTATACTAGGAATTTTTATTCTTCGCAGACCAGCAAATACAGGAAATGCAGAAGTTGTGTACTGGGGTATTTGGGAGGATGAAGCAGTTTTTAATGAGATTATTGAAGACTTTGAAACACAAAATCCAAATATAACTATAAAATATGAAAAGCGTACTGATATTAAAGACGCTCCTGGCGGAGGATATGTTCCATTCTTGAATTCTAGAATACAGGCAGGTACTGGACCTGATATTTTCCGGTATCATTCGAGCTGGTTGTTTGCACTCAAAGATAATCTTGCACCTCTCCCAGCTGATGTATCAAAAGAAATAAATCTTCAAGAAAATTATTTTTCCGTTATTTCTGAAGATCTGGGAGTAAGTGGAGCGTACTATGGTGTTCCCCTCGGATATGATTCCTTGGTTATGTTCGTGAATGACGAATTAGTAAGTGCGGGTGGGTATTCTGTTCCGGCAGATTGGAGTTCTTTTCTTGACGTAGCGCGGGCACTTACAGTAACTGATCAGTTAACAGGAGAAATAAAGACTGCAGGTACCGCGATGGGAACATATGATAATGTAGCACACGCTGCCGATATTGTTTCATTACTTGCGGTACAAAGAGGAATAAATATGAGTGCTCTTGCTGGCCTTGTTTCAGGATCTGAGGAGGAACGATTAGAGGCACAGAAAGAAGCAAAAGAAAAAATGGCAGATGTCCTTGATTTTTATACGTGTTTTGCAATTGAAAGCGATATCTGTGCGCCTGTTTGGAACACTGATATGCCAAACTCCAAACTTGCCTTTGTGCAAGGAAAGGTAGCTTTCTATTTCGGGTATTCATGGGATCTTCTGGAGATGAAGGCCGCAAATCCAGAAATCTCATATAGTATTCACCCAGTACCAAAATTAGAATCACAGGGTCAAGGTGCATCAACCCTTGCTGGTTATTGGGTAGAAGGAGTATCAATTAAATCAAAGGTTCAGCCGCAGGCATTCCAGTTTCTCCAGTTTTTAAGCAAAAAAGAAAATATGGAAAAGCTTTTCAAAGCTCAGGCAAATCAACGTGTATTAGGCGTTGCGTATCCAAGACGTGATATGGCTAGTCTTCTGTCAGGTCATCCTGATTTAGGCCCAGTAATTTCGCAAGCACAAAATGCTCATTCATCGCTTTTTTATTCTGAAACCTATGGTGGTGGACAAATAGCAGCGCTTGAGGGATATATGGGAAATGCGGTACGTTCAGTAATAAGTACTCAAAACAATGTAAGTACTAAGACAGCAGTTGATACATTGGCAAAAGGAGTTAATCAAGTGTTTACAAAGAAAAATGCACAACAATCACAGACTCAATAATTCACTGCTTAAGACATTCGTATACTCTGATGTATTTGATAGTCCTTTGACTATACAGAGTATCCATACATATTTATATAAATATAAGATTGATCAAGAAAGCCTATCAGAATATATTTTAAACTGTCCTTTTGTTACAAAAATTGGAAAGTATTATGTGCTTGCCAGTCGTGAGAAAATAGTTGCACAGCAACGATTAAAAGAACGAGAGACAAAAAAGAAGATGAAGATTGCTCGGCACGTTGCACGTATTCTCGCAATTATTCCAAGTATACAGCTGATTGGAGTGAGTGGAAGTGTTGCAGCAAAAAATGCGACAAGAAATGCAGATATTGATTTTTTTATCATTACGAGTAAAAACTCATTATGGGTTACCCGATTTTTAGTAACAGGTATCCTCATTTTTATGAATAAAAAAAGAAAACCACAGGTATTCTTTTCTCCTGATTCTATCTGTACCAATATGTGGATGAGTGATGATGCGCTAACCCTGCCGAAAAAAAGTTTATTTCATGGACGAGAAGTAGTGCAATTAAAAGTATTAGTGAATCGTAATAATACAATGCAAAAATTTGTTGATGCAAATGCATGGGTGCGGCACTATTTCCCCAACTTCATACCAGTACAGAGAAATTATCATCAGAAGAGTCAGAAGTGGATTAATGCCCTATATGCTCATATCGACTCGTTACTATTTACTCTGCAGCAGTGGTATATGAGAGAAAAACAGACCAGTGAGGACGTTAGCAAGCAGTATGCTGCATTTCATCCACGGGATATTTCGGAGACAGTACTTGATATATACAGACTACGTCTCACGTTGTATAAAAGACTTCTAAAACACGGCCTAACATATCATAAAAAAGATACATATCTCAGTGGTTATCAAGAGACAGGACTTTACTAGAGGATCTTGACACTGATTAAGCGTTTTTGTATAGTACTCTAAGCATTCAACCCCACCCAAAAAGTATATACGAGTTGGGTGATCTGTTTTTTAATACTATGGACAAAAAACATATATACGTTACCACAGAAGGTTTGGAAGAACTGAAAAAAGAACTCCAAGAGTTAAAAAAAATAAAACGCCCTGAGGTTCTTGACAGAGTGAGTCAAGCTCGTGCAATGGGTGATTTATCTGAAAACTCTGAATATACTGCAGCTCGTGAAGAGTTATCGCTTATTGATGGCAGAATTGAAGAGTTAGAGGATATGTTAAAAAGAGTACAGATTATTGAAGCAAGTAATGATGGAAAAGAAGGAAAAATTGTTAAACTCGGATCACGGGTAAATGTAACAGTGGGAAGTAAAAAAGAAGTGTTTACAGTAGTCGGTGAGTGGGAGGCTGATCCGCATGAGAGAAAGATTTCTCATGAATCTCCACTTGGAAAAGCACTTATTGGAAAATCAGTTGGTGAAAAAGTAGAAGTTGCAGCCCCAGCTGGAAAAATTTTATACCACATTGAATCAATAGAATAAGTATACTCTAAGTACACTTCTTTATGGCACAACAAACAATGCTCGCAGTCCTCAAAGAAAAACCAGAACCTGGTATTACAATCACGAATGTGCCGATTCCTAAAGTAGGAAAAGATGAAGTCTTCGTAAAAGTGAAATATGCATCGATTTGCGGGACAGATATTGGAATCTATGATTGGATACCATGGGCGCAAGGACATATTTCTCCTCCTCAAATTATTGGTCATGAGCTAGTGGGCGAAGTAGTAGAAGTACAGACTACACAAAAAACAGATCTCAAAAAAGGCGATTTAGTATCTTCAGAAACCCATATTTACTGTCAAAATTGTTATCAATGCACTATAGGAAATAAGCATATTTGTGAGAATATGGAGCTTTTTGGTATTGGCCGAGATGGGTCTTTTGCTGAGTATGCGGTAATTCCATTAAAAACAACTTGGAAAAATGCTCCCACAATTCCTGTTGAATCAATGAGTGTTCAAGAACCATTAGGAAATGCAGTGAATGTAGTAACAAAAGCAGATGTAAAAGGAAAGAAGGTCTTGGTTATGGGACTGGGACCTACAGGATTATGTGCGGGAATGGTGGCAAAAGCATATGGAGCAAAGGAAGTTATTGGCGTTAATCGTAGAGAGTATCGCCGTGATTTAGCATTAAAAATAGGATTTGACCGTGCAGTTGAGGCAATCGATGAGTCAGAATATGGAACATTTGATGCAGTTCTTGAGATGAGTGGAAATAGAATTGGAATTCAGGTCGCACTTGATAGTGCACGAATTGCAGGAAAAATTATTGCGTTTGGAATTCCTAAAGACACCATAGATATTGATTGGGGAAAATATATGATAAATAAAGAACTATCAATAGACTCAGTATTTGGCCGTATGATTTGGGACACATGGGAAGATACAACGAAATTATTGGTATCAGGAAAAGTTGATTTACGTCAAATTATTACGCATCGCTTTAAGTTATCAGAATTTGAAAAAGCAATGGAAGTGATGAAGAGTGGCGAATGTGGCAAGGTTCTGTTAGAACCATAAATGTAATAAGCACCAAAGTACAAATAACAAATAAATTTGATTTCTGAAAAATTGAAATCTTACAGATATGAATATAGATAATTTTTATTCCAATCTTGAAACAGAAGTTGCAAAAGGGAAAGCTCCAGTGGTAGTTGAATCTGGACAAGGTGCGTATTTGACTATCAAAGATGAACCAAAGCTCAATTTTTGCTCAAATAATTATTTAGGTCTTGCTGGTGATACTCGTCTCAAAGATGCTGCTATTCGTGCAATCAATGAATATGGAGTTGGAACGGGGTCTGTACGTGCGCTTTCAGGTACCAATACATTACATATTGAACTTGAAGAAAAACTTGCCAAATTCAAAGGAGCAGAGGCAGCACTTGCGCTCACTGGTGGGTATATGGCAAATATGGCAGCTATTCAGACAATTATCGGAAAAGAGGATATTGTTATCTCAGATGAGCTCAATCATGCATCTATTATCGATGCTGTCAGGTTGTCTGGTGTAAAAAATAAATTTATTTATGCACATAAGGATATGGGAGAGCTTGAAGCGCACTTACAAGCTGCGGACAAATTGCGCAAAACTCCAAAATCAGATGGCTCACAGCCTACAGTGCTTATCATAACTGACGGAGTATTTTCTATGGATGGAGATTTAGCTCCACTCGATAAAATTGTTGCGTTAGCTGAAAAATATGATGCAATGACAATGGTTGATGATGCACACGGTGAGGGAGTAGTCGGTAAAGGTGGGAGAGGAATTGTTGATCATTTTGATTTACACGGGCGGGTAGATATTGAAGTTGGCACTCTATCAAAAGCATTTGGCGTAATGGGTGGATTTATAACAGGAAAGAAAGTGCTAATTGAATATTATCGGCAAAAAGCACGTCAATTTCTTTTCTCAAATGGACTATCAATTCCTGATACGGCAGCACTCATTGAATCAGTTACTATATTAGAAGAATCAGATGAACGGGTAAAAAAGCTTTGGGAAAATGGGGAATATCTGAAAAAACGATTAGGAGAAGTTGGATTTAGTACAGGGGAATCAGAAACTCCTATTACGCCTGTTATGCTTGGTGATGAAGATCTATCGATCAGATTTTCAGCAAAATTGTTGGAAAATGGTGTGTTTGCAACACCTATTAAGTTTCCTATGGTTCCTAAAGGTACGGCCCGCATTAGAGTAATGCCTTCAGCAAGCCACTCACGTGAAGATTTAGATCGAGGAATTGCAGTTTTTGAAAAAGTTGGAAAAGGATTATCAGTTATCTAACTATAACTCATAATTGACACAGCAAGTACTTGCTGGTATTATATCCACAACAATGAATATTTCAGTTACAATCAAGTCAAAGAAGTCAGCCCGCTAGGGGTTGTTTCTTGGTGTTTTTGTAAACAGAAATAGAAGAACAATCCCGCAAAAGCGGGATTTTTTTGTGGTTAAATTTGTACTTTAAAATGAGTTGGGAGAGAAGAGCACTCAGATGTACTGAGGGTTCTGTGCTCCCAATTCGGGAGATATATGAAAGGAAGGCACATGGTGTCTGTGGTTAATCTGTTTTTTCTTGATGATCACCAGATGCATGCACTCGCACAGCAGTTGGGTGAGGCAGGATATCGGTTCGTTGATCCATTTGAGGATCCGGTTCTGCTGCCAGATGAGTGTGTGGTGGGATGGGTATCTCATGAGTTTCTCCTGCAGTATGCTGGAGAAACAGTTGATCGCACCGTTCATCTTACAGCCCCGCAGGTTGTGCAAGTTCCTAAGGAATTTATGCGACTTCGCCATATCGTTCTGGTTGGCGATGATCAGGATGCAGAGGTGATTGCCAGGACCGCGGAGCGGCTTAAATCGTGCTTTGTAGACACGAAAACGCCGGAATCACGGGGCTTTCTCTCTCCAGCAGAGGTTGGCTCTTGCTCGTCAATTTAGAGACGGACACAGGGCTGATATCTGATTGGCATACGTAATGGGCGCAGGATTATACATATTCTTGCGCCCACTATTTTTTGGTAATCAGATGAAATCATAGTATAATTTAGGAGAATAACAAAACTTAAAATATAAACTAAAATAATCAATAATCTATTATAAGTATTAAGTATTAAGTATTAAGTATTAATTATTAATTAATAAGTATTAAGAATAAAATATTAAGTAATAAGTATTAAATAATAAAAAA
>CAYVAJ010000004.1:0-92596 GCA_964448725.1 uncultured Gammaproteobacteria bacterium
GTATTATGGTGAATGATCCAGAGATTTCTATTATTATTACTACTTTTAAAAGAAAAAATAGCACAATTAGACTTTTATACTCATTACTGCCTCAACTAACCGAGAATTATGAAGTGATTATAGTCGAACAGCATGAAAATAATAATAAATACTATAGAAATGTGCTAAGTAAATTTAAGGAAAGATATAAATATATCTTTATTAAACAATCATCTACACCAATAGCAAAGAATATAGGTGTAAAAAATGCTTCGAGTCAGTATTTACTATTTTTAGATGATGATGTTACTGTACACGATGATTTAATCAGTCATCATATTGCAAGTTTAAACATAAAAAATGTAGGAGGTGTTGCTGGTAGAGTGATAACTCCTGGGACAAAAATAGAATACAATAACAAAAAAGTTGGAAAAATAACTTTGTTAGGAAAATTTACAGATGGTTATTCATCAACAGTTAAACAAGAAGTTGATACAGTAATTGGTTGCAATGCGAGTTGGAGAAAAGATGTTTTTTATAAAGTGGGGGGATTTGATGAGAACTATACTGGTAATGCAATGCGAGAAGAATCAGACTTATCTCTTAAGGTTAAACAATTAGGATATAGAATTCTATTTGATCCGAAAGCATGCGTAACTCATCATCGTGAAGAAAAGGGAGGTAATAGGAAAACTGAGGGAAGATTAAAATGGTATTTCCATTTCTTTAGTAATGAAACTTATTTTTATTTGAAATTTAAACCTAAATTATTGCTACCTTTGATGTTGTTTACTCGATGGGAGTGGGCAATGAGGTGTATGTTCGGATTTGGAAGAGAATTAAGTTTTAATTCTCTTCTTACCCCTATTAAAGGTATAATAGATGGGTATAAAAAATATAAATCAATATGATAATAGGGGTTGATGCTGGGTGTTTGGGAGTTAAAGATCAACGGCTGAAGGTCGGGGTGTATAACTTTGCGAAAAATGTACTTTTGCAAATGGGCAAAATTGATAAAGAAAATAAGTATCTTCTGTATAGTTTCCATCCGATTGATGCATCTTTAATGAAACGCTTAGGACCGAATATGCGCAATATAATTGTCCGACCGACAAAAGGATGGTTAAAGATTTGGCTTCCTATACGAATGGTTCGTGATAGAGTAAATATCTTTCTTGCATTAGGACAAGCTGTCCCACCACGTATGTCGCCAACTATTAAAACCATCGGAGTGATTTATGACTTGGCATTTGAAAAATTTCCAGAAGCATATCCAGATTCATATGATCATTTACACAGTATTACTATTGATATAGTAAAAAAGTCTGCGCATATTCTTACAATTTCTGACCAATCAAAAAAAGATATAGTGAAACATTTTAAAATTAATCCTCACAAGATAACTGTAGTTCCGCTTGGGGTGCGAAATTTTCCGCAAGGTAAAGATGTGAAAAAGGTAAAAAGAAATCCATACTTTCTCTATGTTGGGTCACTTAAACGGATTAAAAATGTTCCCACACTCATAAAAGCATTTGATATATTTATTTCAAGAACAAAGCAAGAAGTTGAACTTCTTATTATTGGCGGAGATAAATGGATTGACCCTCAGATCGATAAGACGTTAGTACAGATTGCAGATGAGACGATTGAGAAAATATCATTTATTGGTTTTGCTGGGGATGATGAGTTAGTTGATATGTATCGAAATGCGATTGCATTTGTGTCACCAAGTTATTATGAAGGGTTTGGACTGCCTTTTGTGGAAGCGATGGCTGCTTCATGTCCAGTGATTGCATCAAATGCTGGGTCACTGCCAGAAGTAGTAGGAAATGCAGGAATTCTTGTTGATGCAACTGACATTACTGCATTAGCGCAAGCCATGATTGATATTCAGAAAAATGGAGAGCTTCGAGCAAAGCTGGTCAAAAAAGGAATTTCCAGAGCATCTGAGTATTCATGGGAAAAGTGTGCTAAGGAAATACATTCAGTAATCCAGCAATTTGTCTCATGAAAAAAATTGATATTATTATTCTCCACTTTGGAGATATTCAAGACACAAAGCGTTGTATCGAGAGTATTGAAAATAGTAAATCTCCCTACAGGTCTCTTATCGTAGTAAATAATGACCCTTTAATTGAAATTTCAAAGATGCTGGATAAAAAATCTAAGCGAATTTATATTAATACTGGTGCAAATATGGGATTTGCTGCTGGAGTAAATAGAGGAATTACATATGCATTAGATCATGGAGCAGATTATATTGCACTTGCAAATAATGATACAACTGCAACTTCTGATTTTATAACTCCTGTAATAGAACTATTTGAACAAAACCCAAAAGTAGGCATTGCATCTCCAGTTATTGCGTTTAAAAAAAATAGTACACAGTATTTTGACATGGGAGGGAATATTAATACTTATACTGGTAAGACATATCATACTAATACACAGAAAATTGAAGCTAGCCAGCCATACTCCGTACAGTATGTATCTGGATGTTGTATGATAATAAAAAGAGCAGTATTGGAACGCATAGGGTTATTTGATGTAGATTTCTTTTTATACTATGAAGATGTTGATTTTTGCCTGAGAGCAACAGCGCAAGGGTTTTCGGTATTTGTTGTACCCAGTGCAATAATTACTCATGAATTAAGTAAAACAGTAGGAAGTAACTCGCAAAAGGCAGTCTATCATCTCACAAAGAGTGCAAAAAAATTTGGTAAAAAGTATCGTAAGCAATTCCCGCTTCATACGCCTTTTATGATTTGGCAATCGTTTATTTTTATACTGAAATCACCAAACGCATTTTTTGCAGTATTAAGAGGGTGGAAATGATATGGGGTATACAAAAACTGCAGTAATAGGATTTAGTTGGTTAACTGCCTTTCGAGTGATCACTCGAGCTGTGTCATTGGGAAAAACAGCAGTTGTTGCACGTTTTCTTAACCCTGCACAGTTCGGGCTTTTTGGAATAGCAACATTGTTGCTTGCATTTATTGAAGTTATTACCGAGACAGGGGTAAATGTTTTCCTTGTTCAGGAAAAAGATGATATTGATGAATATTTAAGTACTGCCTGGCTTGTTTCAATTGTGCGGGGGATACTTATTGCTGTTGCAATGGTTATTCTGGCTCCATTTGTTGCAGGCTTCTTTAATGCACCAGATGCAGTGCCACTATTATATATCATGAGTTTGGTTCCGCTTTTACGCGGTTTTATTAACCCCTCAGTTGTAAAATTTCAAAAAGAGTTACGTTTTAAAACTGAATTTTTTTATAGGACTGTAATTCTTTTAGTTGAGATTGGTGCAACAATTATATTGCTTCTTTTATACCCTGAACCAAGCAGCCTAATATGGGGATTGGTGATAGGAGTACTTTGTGAAGTAGTTCTTTCGTTCTTAATTATAAAACCATTACCGCGTTTTCAATATAACACATCATATATTTCAAAACTTATTCATCATGGTAAATGGATAACTGGTGCTGTCATCTTTAATTATGGATTTGAGAGAGGAGATAATATTGTCGTAGGAAGAATACTTAATACTCAGGCGCTCGGTATCTATGACATGGCGTATCGATTTTCTATGCTTCCGATTTCCGAAATTGCTGATATGGTAAATAGAGTAGTCTTCCCGGTATATGTCAAGATTTCCGACGATTATAGTCGATTAAAACGGGCATATATGAGAACAATTAGTATGATTTCACTTATTGTTATTCCGTTTGGAATTGTAGTATTTTTATTTCCAGAGCTAATTGTTCGGGTTATTTTGGGGGATAATTGGCTTGCAGCTGCACCAGTATTACAAATATTAGCTATTCTTGGAGCTGTTCGTGCAATTTCTCTTGCAATATCTGCAATACTACTTGCTTTAAAAAAGCAAAAATATATCACCTACACTGCATTCATTGGTCTTGTTGGGATGTTCGCAACAATAGTTCCCTTAATCAACCAATTTGGTGTTGTGGGTGCAGCCTATGCAGCATGTATTGGATATGGCATCTCTATACCGTTTACGATCTATTATTCGTATACTGCGCTGCAAGCTGTAAAAAGACAAGAGACCGCATAATATCTGCTACAATTAACGTATGCAATTAACCGCTGTAATACTTACAAAAAACGTGGAAAATACCATTGCAGATTGTATTGAAAGTCTTTTGTTTTGTGATCAAATACTCGTGATTGACGATGAATCAACTGATAGGACTATTGAAATTATCGAGAAAATGAATAATCCAAAAGTCCATGTGAGAGTTCACCCTCTTGATAATAATTTTGCAAAGCAAAGAAATTACGCAATGACTCAAGCAACTGGTGAATGGGTTTTATTCGTGGATGCAGATGAACGAGTTCCAGAAGCACTTGCTTCAGAAATAAAAAATGCTATCAATCAAGAATCTTCGCTCTACGAAGGCTATTATATAAGACGTGATGATTATCTTTGGGGAGAAAAAATGCAAAAAGGGGAGACTGGAAATATAAAATTATTAAGACTTGGAAAGCGGACAAAAGGAAAATGGAAAGGGAGAGTACATGAAACATGGGAAATAAAAGGAAACAAAGGAGTATTACATACTCCGCTTATTCATTATCCCCATCAGAATCTTTCTGAATTTCTGCGAGAAGTAAATCATTATTCAACTCTTCGGGCGGAAGAATTATTTGAAAAAAAAGTTCACTCAAATTTTGTCTTAATTATTATGTATCCTACTGCAAAATTTATTAAAAATTATTTTTTTCTCTCTGGTTTTAAAGACGGTATACCTGGATTTATACACGCGGTGGTTATGAGTTTTCATTCATTTCTAGTACGGGGAAAATTATTTCTATTATGGAAAGGTATAAAAAACACATAACTATTCTATTTACTCTATGGAGTAGTATTATTCTTTTTTTCTATTTTACCCATTTATTATGTAAAGGAGGCATATGTTTGCACTTGCCATTTTAATAGGAATTTACTCGTACGGAATTTTTGCACTTGGGGTAATACATTTTATATATCCAATTACCATTATTCTTTTCACTGTTGCTTGGTTATTTGGTGTGATTTGGTGGTTCAGACGTGATAATACAATACGTGAACAGATTAAAGATATGAGCTTATCAATAAAAAAGCTTAATTTTTTTTCTAAACTACTATTAGTATTGCTAGTAATACTATGGAGTATTAATTTGATAGGCGTACTTGCGCCTGAGATATCATTTGACGCGCTATGGTACCATCTTACCATTCCTAAAATCTTTGTACAACACAACTCTTTTTTCTATATACCTGGGGGACTGTATTACTATTCATTGATGCCCAAGTTAGTGGACCTCCTGTATATACCTTCAGTCATGATAAATAGCGCAGTAGGTGCCAAACTTATTCATTATATGTTTGGAATTCTGACTCTTATCGTATTATATAAAATTTCCCGTTATTATCTTTCTCAGGCGCTGTCATTATTAGTAATATTCATTTTTTCTTCAAGTCTGGTGGTGGCATGGGAGGCGACTACTGCCTACATTGATCTCGGTAGAACATTTTTTGAAGTAATGGCTGTATATGGACTTATTAGGTTTGTACAGGAGAAAAAAGAACTGTGGCTTATTGAGTCAGCTATTATGCTGGGTTTGGCCATTGCGACAAAGTTGATTGCAATCGGCTCACTTATGGTTATAGTATCGGTACTGATATTTCTATTTCGCAGCAATTTGGTAAAAGCAGTAAATATAAGCGCTCTCTATAGTGTAATAGCATTTCTTGTACCACTTCCTTATTTTATATTTGCATATCTGCAAACAGGAAATCCAGTGTATCCATTATTTACTGAGTTCTATACCACACAGCTTCAATCATTCTCGTTACTCTCATTCCCATCACAAATTTGGAGTGTGTTTGTTGTAGGAAGTGATCCTATAAATCCTCTGTATATTATTGTGTTACCATTACTCTTTTTTGTATGGTCGCGCTTTTCCAATAGAGATCGGCTTATCGGAATATATGTTATAGCTAGTTTAATAGTATGGTTAATTACTCCGCGTACTGGGGGAGGGAGATTTTTATTACCATACCTTCCGATTTTTTCACTCTTTGTGGTTATGATTATTACCAGACTACAACAGCCATATTTACGCAATGCAATCATTTTTATTGCAATTATTGTGGGGTTTTCTACGATCGGATATCGTGGAATTGCGAGTGCAAAATATATCCCAGTTATCATTGGTACTGAATCTAAAGATGAGTTCTTAAAAAATAATTTAAACTTTCAGTTTGGTGATTTTTATGATACAACAGGATACTTTGCTGAAAATATAAATATTGCAGATAGAGTACTCATATATGGAGTTCATAATCTATGGTATGTTAATTTTCCTTTTGTACATGAATCATATATTCAAGAAGGTGATGAATTTAATTATATTTTGGCACCAAGTGATATGGTGTTGCCAGAACGATTTTCAGTATGGAAGCCACAATATGTAAATGGAGAAGTGGGAGTTACGCTTTATTCACAAGGAGGAAATAGATGGGTATATTAAGAATTCTTTTTTTACTTATTTGTGTTACATTTCCATTTGGAGTTCTTATTCGTATTTCATTTACCCCACAGGCACATATATACCCCGTAGATCTGGCAGTTGTGCTATTTGTGTTAGTAGGTGTATACCTATCATTGGGGAAAAAAGATTTTTCAAAATGGTTATATCCTTTTTCATTTTTTGTGCTTGCCGCAGCAATTTCACTTATTATTAATATGTATTGGCTCTCTGCTCGTGAAGGTATTATAGCTTCACTCTATCTTATTCGTTTCTGCATGTATCTGTTACTTATTCCAATTGTGAGTACTCAATTCAAAAAGAAAGATGTGGGATTTCTTATGACCAGTATTGTACTCTCTCTTTTTAGTACAGTAATACTTGGAATACTCCAATATTTTTTATATCCAGATCTGCGGAATCTCATGTATCTTGGGTGGGACGAGCATTTATATCGTATTTTTTCAAGCTTTCTAGACCCTAATTTTGCTTCAGTAATTTTTGTAATCTGTTTTTGGTTGATAGTAAGTCTTATCAGAAAGCAAAAAAAGAAATCTGTATGGACCTATGTACTAGGAGCGATGAGTGTATTAACATTTCTAGCTATTTTGTTCACATACTCTCGAACTGGGTATTTATCATTTGGTGTGTCTGCAGTACTATTCTTTTTGATTGAGAAAAAGTATAAACTTCTTCTGATAATACTTGGTCTTTTTATTGTCGGGATACTTGCTATTCCTAAAAATTATCAGAGTGAAGGAGTGAATTTATTGAGGACAGCCTCAGTATATTCTCGGTTAGAGTCATTTCAGACAGCCCAAACTATCATTATAGAAAATCCCATTTTAGGCGTGGGATTTAATGCATATCGATATGCACAAGAACGGTATACTGATGAACCAAATCTTACGATCTCTCATGCCGGAGCAGGAGTATCAAATAGCTATCTATTTGTACTTGCTACAACTGGTATTGTTGGCTTTACGGCTTTTATATATGCGATCACTCGTCTTGTAAATGAACTGAGAAAGATATTAAAAAAAGATCAAGTTTTTGGCAGTACTATAATTGCAGTATTCGGAGGAATTCTCGCTGGAAGTTTTGTTGAGAACATATTTTTTTACTCTTTTGTTCTGATAGCTCTCTTTATTTTACTTGGAATAGGGAGAATAATTAAGGATGATAAGTAACAGTTATCTCTTTGGTTGTTTCTTTTCCAGTGGGACTTACTGCTTTTATCCGAAGTGTATTACTCCCTTCATTAAGTCTGAGAAAATATGAAAATCTTCCACTCTCATCTACAATTGCACGAAAATCATTGACAGTAACTGTATTCTGTGGTTCTGTTTTCCCTTTTACTTCAATTTCCTGATCTCCTCTTTTAAATTCAGTGCCATCGCTTGGAGATACCTCATCTATCTGTGGTGCATCTTTTGTGTAGTGAACAAGATAGTCTTTTGTGAACTCACTTTCTCTATCTTTGAGAAGATAACGTCCTTTTATAAAATTTTCACCTTCCTGTAGTTTTATCCCTGTTATGTTAAATGATGTACCCTTTGCTATTTTTTGCGTCACATTTTTTTTATTATTTACAAATATTTCAAGTGTACCGTTTTCCTCACTGACAGTACCTGATATTGTAATAGTCCCGGTCTCTGTTGCTTTGGGAATATTGGAAAAATGTGGAGGCGTAATAGCTTTAATTAATTCTTCTTGCAAAGTCTCAGTATTTTCATCGTGAGAGATCATTAGACTGCCTATTGCATCAAGAATTTTAGTGCTGAAAACTCCTAGAACAGAAAGAATGAGGATTGTTGCAGTCACAAAAATATAAAACTGCTTTTTGCTTTTATGTTCAAGAGTTCGTGTGAGTCGTGACCCTTGTTTTGCCATAGATTAATTTGATCGCCTTCGTCGCATTTTTTCGGCAACTTTTAATGAAAAGATTGCTTTTTGAAGTTCTTTTTCAGCCATAGCAAAATCTTCATTTGCAATTTTGCCACTCAAGATTTCCTCTGCGCGTTTTTTTGCTGCTTCAACTTTTCCAATTTCTATTGAGTCAGCTCGGACTGCAAAATCTGAAAGGACAGTTACTTTTGTACGTCTTATTTCAACAAATCCGCCAAATATTGCAATTGAAGTTTCTTTTCCAGCTTGTTTAATTGTTGCCTCACCCTCAGAAAGTTTTGTGAATAATGGAGCATGGTGTGGTAATATTGCGATTTCGCCAGTAGTTGTCGGAAGAATCACTTCTTCAACAGATCCTTCAAAACTTATTCCCTCAGGAGATACGATTTCGAGATTAAAAGTAGCCATAATTGCAGGTTGAAAATTATTTTACTTTTTTGCGTTAGCAATTGCCTCCTCAATTGTACCAACCATGTAAAAAGCTTGTTCGGGGAGTTTGTCGTGTTTTCCATCTATAATCTCTTTAAACCCTTGTATTGTATCTTTAATATTAACGTATTTTCCAGGACTTCCGGTAAATATTTCAGCAACGAACATAGGCTGTGTTAAGAATCGTTGAATTTTACGTGCACGAGATACAGTAAGTTTATCTTCATCAGACAATTCATCCATACCTAAAATAGCAATAATATCCTGAAGGTCTTTATATCGTTGTAAGATTCTCTTAATTTCTGATGCGACATAATAATGATCTTCACCTACTACATTTGGGTCAAGAAGACGTGATGATGAAGTAAGTGGATCAACTGCAGGATATAAACCTTGTTCAGCAATTGATCGTTCAAGTGTAACTGTTGCGTCTAGATGTGCAAAAATAGTTGCTGGTGCAGGATCAGTGTAATCATCAGCAGGTACATAAATAGCCTGTACAGAAGTAATAGAACCTTTCTTAGTTGATGTAATACGTTCTTGTAGCGTACCAATATCTTCTGCAAGTGTTGGTTGATATCCTACTGCAGACGGCATGCGACCCAGCAGAGCAGATACTTCACTTCCAGCTTGTGCAAAACGAAATGCATTATCAATAAAAAGTAAAACGTCTTCATGTTTCTCATCACGGAAATGTTCTGCCATAGTAAGTGCCGTTAATGGTACACGCAGACGATTACCTGGTGGTTCGTTCATTTGACCAAAGACAAGCACTGTCTTATCAAGAACTTTTGATTCTTCCATTTCACGGATAAGATCTGTTCCTTCACGGGTACGCTCTCCAACTCCAGCAAAAACTGAGTGCCCTTTGTGGACAATAGCAATATTGCGAATAAGCTCTTGTAGGATAACGGTTTTTCCAACACCTGCACCTCCGAAAATTCCGATCTTTCCACCTTTGGTGAATGGTGCCATAAGGTCAATTACTTTAATACCAGTCTCAAGCATCTCAGGTTTTGTAGATTGTTCTGAAAGTTCTGGTGCTTTTTGGTGGATACTTACCCGCTCTGCTTTTGTATCAATTGTTTTGCCTCCATCAATTGGTTGTCCCAGAACATTAAATACTCTTCCCAGCGTTGCTTCACCAGTTGGGACTCTAATCGGTGCTCCTGTTCGGTGAACTATTGTTCCTCTTGTTAATCCTTCTGTTGGTCCAAGTGCCAATGCCCGCACTGTGCGATCTCCAGAGTCGTACTCTGTTTCAAGTGTGAGTGTTCTACTATTTGTACCTGGTACTTCATGTTCCAGTTCAATCTCGAGTGCTTCATATACTCCTGGTACATCATCTTCAAATTGAATGTCTATAACAGGACCTTGAATCCGTATAATTTTCCCAATTCCTTTTTGTGTTTGTTTTGCCATATTTTTAAAATTTGTTACGATGCTGTGTTTGCAAGATCTAAGATCTCATTCGTAATCTTTTCTTGTCGGTTCTTATTATACGTGAGAGTAAGGAAATCAGCAACATCTTTTGCATTATTCTTTGCGTTTTGCATTGCAACCATGCGTGCAGCTTGTTCAGAAGTATATGCATTCATGAGTACGTCATACAAGGTAACTTCAACATAATACGGGAGTAAATCTGAAAGTATTTGATGAATATTTGGTTCTACAAGAAATGGTAATTCTTTTTCTGAACTTTCTTCGTCAATTTTCTCATTTTTATCATGCTCGATAGGAAGAAGCGGAGTAGTGGTGATTGTTTGCTGAAATATAGAGTCAAATCGTGCATAGAGTACCTCAACAGATCCAGCAGCATCTGTAGTATAGTACTGTTCGATAAGTTTTATTAATTGAAAAACAACAGAGTAGTGAGGTATTGCAGTACCCATATGGAACGATGCGATTAAGTTATAATTCATCTTTGCTGCAAATGTCTCCATCTTTTTACCAACTGTTATCAGTTGTGTGTGAGACATATCTTTTTCAAGCAATGATTTGTATAAGTTAGTATTTAATGACCCACAGAGTCCTTTATCAGGTGAGAACACAAGGAGTAATTTATTTTGTGAGTTATTCTGTGTTAAAAAAGGATGAGAAAATTTTTTTAAATCGGTTTTTGCAATAATGTTTTCAGTGAGTGTGGAGATACGATCAGAATATGTGCGATTTTTTTCAACAATAGTTTGCGCCCGTTTAATTTTACTTGCAGATACCATTTCCATGGCCTTTGCAATTTGTGCTATATTTTTTGCTGATTTAATGCGTCTTTTAAGTAAAAATAAATTTTCTGCCATAATATCCCTCGGAAAATCTTTAATTTGAAATTTAAAATGAATATTTAAAACTTTAATGATTTAGATTTCATTAAAAATTACATACTCTTATTTCAAAAATGTCTTCTTGAATTCATTAATTAGTTTTTGGAGTGATGTAAGTGTTTTATCATCCATTTTATCTCCAGTACCGATTTTTTGAATAAGTTTTTTATCTTTTACTTGTATATACTCCAGAAGTCGTGTTTCAAACTCTGAAATTTTTTCAACAGGTACATCATCAATCAATCCTGCGGTAGCTGCATAGGTGCTGATAATTTCTGATACTTCATCAAATGGAGTGTACTGTGGTTGATTCATAATTGCACTCACACGCTTACCTCGTTCAATTTGTTTTGCTGTCTGCTCGTCAAGATCAGTACCAAATTGTGCGAATGCTGCCATTGATCTAAATTGGGCGAGTTCAATACGAACTGGTCCTGCAACTTGTTTCATTGCTTTTGTTTGTGCAGCTCCTCCTACACGAGATACTGAAATACCGATGTTAATAGCAGGTCTGGTTCCAGCATTGAACAGGTCTGTCTCGAGAAAGATTTGACCGTCTGTAATAGAAATTACATTGGTTGGAATATATGCTGAGACATCTCCTGCTTGAGTTTCAATAATTGGGAATGAGGTGATTGAACCACCGCCATTTTTTTCTGACATGCGAGCTGATCGTTCTAGAAGACGAGAATGTAAGTAAAAAATGTCTCCTGGATATGCCTCACGGCCTGCAGGACGGCGGAGTAGAAGTGATACTTGACGGTATGCCCATGCATGTTTGGAAAGATCGTCATATACCACAAGTACATCTTTTCCTTGATCCATAAAATATTCAGCAATTGCTGTTGCAGCGTATGGAGCGAGATACTGCATTGCAGCTGGGTCAGATGCGCTTGCTGCGACAACTATTGAATAATCTATCGCATCATTATCTTCAAGTAAGGCAACAGTTCGGGCAATATTTGCTCTTTTTTGCCCTATTGCGCAGTAAATACAAATAACTTGTTGAAGTCCGAGATCTTTTTTCTTTTGATTAATGATGGTATCGATTGCAATAGCTGTTTTTCCAGTACCACGGTCCCCAATAATCAATTGTCGTTGTCCTCGTCCGATTGGTGTTAGCGAATCAATAGCCTTAATACCGGTTTTAAGCGGTGTATCAACTGGTTGTCGTTCTATAACACCAGGAGCAATTTTCTCAAGCGGGTAAAATTTTCCGTTTTTTACTTTTAATTCTTTTCCATCCAGTGGATTTTGAAGTGGATCAATCACCCGTCCGATTAAATCATCAGAGATATTGAGTCCAAGTATCTTTCCAGTTGTTTTAGCACTCATTCCTTCATGAATTGACCCGACATCTCCAGAAAGTAAAATAACTGATACAGTATCTTGTTCTATTCCCAGTGCTAATCCTCGGCTATTATTTTCAAATTCAACTTCTTCACCAAATCCGACACTTGAAAGACCTGAAAGTTGTACAATCCCATCACCAACTGACAGGACGGTACCAACATTTTCAACGGTCGGTGTGCTATCGACTTTAGCTAACTTACTTTCGATTAATTTAATTAATTCTTCTGGTTTCATAGTTCGTTTGTGAGACGCTTAATTGTTGTGTCAATATAATTTCTAACAGTGTAATCATACACGTCATCACCTATTTTTACAATAACCCCGCCACCAATTGTCTCGTCTATTGTATATACTATGTGCTTATCAGCAAAGTTTTTCGCAAAATATTTTTTTAATTCTGGCGTATCTAATGCTGTTGTGACTGTTATTGTCTGTGCGTCTTGTGCAAGACGTAAATAGCGCAGAAAAGTCCGAAGCTCTTTTACTGATAACGAATCAACGAGTGATTCAATATGTTTTGAATTTACTGTTTGCTCTTTTACGATTGCGAACGCAAGGTCACGTAATTGCTTATCCATTTTTCTCTATTTCCTGTAATCCTTTCTTCACAATTGATTCTTTTTCTGATTCTGAAAAAATCTGAGATATTACACGGTCAAGAATACTTTTTGAAAGTGTTAGTGACATAGTAGCTGCTTCTTTGCGCATACGTTCCATCTCAAGATTCGATTGCTCTTTTGCTTCTTTCATGATTTTTTCAGCATCAGATTTTGCCTGATCGAGTATCTGCGTTCTTAGAGTATCAGCTGTTTTTTTTGTTTCATCAATGATTTTCTGAGATTCCTTAGCTGCTTCTTTCAGTATTTTATTTCGTTCTTCCTCAGCACTGGCAAGAGCTGTTGCAGCCTTTTCACTATCGGCAATCCCTTGAGCAATTGTTTTGCGTCTATCTGCTAATACTTTTAGAATCGGCTTGTATAAGAATTTTTTAAATATAAAAGCCAGTATCAAGAAATTAACGATCTGTGCAATAAATAACCCAAGATTAAATCCAAATTCATTTAATATTTCCATAGTATAAAAATGTTTTTAGCATATTATTATTTGCTAAAACCCAAACTAGATTCTGGACAGATCAGAATGATACGTACGTTAATCATTCTGGTAAGCGAACAAATTGAACGCATCCAGAATCCGCTTTGAGTTTCGAAACTATCCAATAAAAGCAAGAATCAAAGAATAAATAGCGATAGCTTCAGCAAACGCCATCCCCAAAAGCATCGGTGGTAAAATACGACCTGCAGCTTCTGGATTTCTTCCGATAGATTCCATAGCTTTATATCCAATTAGTGCAATAGCAATTGCTGGTGCAATACCACCGAGTGCTACTACTAATCCTCCTGTAATAGAAAATTCCATAAGATTTAGTACTCACCCCCTTTCGTCTCGCTCAGCGAGACTTTGGAAGGGTAAGCCCCTCTAGTTTTCAAATCTTTAGTTTTAAGTTGTTCTTCGATAAACTCAGAATCTTGAGCTGGTCGAAATGATAGTTTTCTGTTTCTCATTTTCAAAATTTTAAATAATAATTAATAAATAATAAGTTATAAATAATCAATAACTACTAGTGTTCATCTGCATGGTGCGGTGTTGAGAGAATACTCATGAACACCATAGTTAACATTGCAAATACTAATGCTTGTACTAGTGCAACAATTAATTCTAGCAATAGAAAAGGAATTGGTGCAATAAATGCAAATAGTCCTGAAATTGTTGCCAACACTACCTCTCCTGCAAAAATGTTTCCAAATAAGCGGAATGATAAGGAAAAAAGCTTTGTAACTTCAGAAACAAGTTCTAAAATTCCCACAAACAAGTATATAGGATTAAGAGATAAAAATCTAGAGATATAGTCTCGAATACCAGTATATCCAATACCAATTGTGTGGGTTGCAATCAGTGAGATAGTAGCAAGTGCTAATGTCATATTAAAATCACTGGTGCCGGGGCGGAGTAGTGTTACTAAGTGAGATTCGCCGTGACTATCATGATGTTCTATTCCAATAGAACCAACCCCTGGTAGAAGTCCTACTAAATTAGAAAAAAGAATAAAAATGAAAAAACTTGCAACCCAAGGATAGATGCTTTTAACGCGACTTCCTGAGATTTGTTCAACCAGTTCATAAAAATAGCTGATTATTACTTCGACAACACTTTGTAATTTATCAGGAACTGTTTTAATATTTCGTGCGATAAGAAAGACAAGCAGCAAGAGAACTGCGTCAACAAAAAGTGTTGTGACAAATGTGTTATATAGTGGAATGTCAAAAACAGAAAATAAAATTTCTGGTCCAATACTGTGATGCATAAATACTTTACGATTTTATCTTATATGTGCCTCAAGGTCAATCCCGATTGAATCGGTCAATAATTCGTAGCAGAGCACTACTATATATTGTAGAATCTCTGGAGGTTTTCGACCAGAACAACAGGTTGTTGTTCATCTTTGAAATCAAGTGATCCGTTAATAAGCACTATTGAGTCTTGGAGCAAGAGTTGTTTGCTTGTTTCATATGTTTTTGGAAATACAACACACTCCATTTGTCTGCCAACATGGTCTTCAATGGTAATAAAAGCCATTTCAGCATTTGATTTCTTTGTAAAAATTCGTTTGATCGAACAGATCATTCCGCCTGTTTTAACTTTTCGGCTAACAGTTTCTTCTTTTAAATGTTCAATAGTGTGAGTAACAGAACGTGAGAGATTCTCCATTACATGGCTCATTGGATGTCCGGTAAGAAAAAATCCAAAGAGTTCTTTTTCATATGCAAGTTTCTCTTGTTCAGTATATTCTCTACCGTTTGTTAATATGCCATATTCATCTGCTTCTTCTTCCTCTTCTTCTCCAAAAAGACTAACTTGTGATTTTGATGCTTGTTTTGCTTTCTTGTTTATTTTCTCAAGAATAGTAGGGTAGGTATCAATCAACACCTGCCGTTTTCCAAATTCATCCATTGCTCCTGCTTTAATTAAACTTTCTACTGTTTTTTTATTTACTTTTGAGAGATCAACACGCGTAGCGAACTCATAAATGTTTTTAAATGGTCCATCTTTTCGTGCTTCAAGTATTGTTGAAATTGCAGCGGTTCCGACATTTTTGATTGCTGATAGTCCAAAGCGGATTTTGGTATTTTCCTCGATAGTAAATTCAGCCTCAGAGTGGTTCACTGATGGAGGAAGTATCGTGATATTAAGCCGTTTGCATTCAGCAATAGCTTGAGAAATTCTCTCATTTTTTGTGGGTCCAGATGATCCTCTGGTTTCAGCAGTAAGTAGAGCAGTCATAAATTCAACTGGATAGTTAGCTTTCATATATGCAGTACGATACGCTAATGATGCATAGCAAGAAGCGTGTGCTTTGTTAAATCCATAACCTGCAAATGGAGCAATTAAGTCAAACATTTCTTCTGCCTTTTTTTGAGTTAGTCCATTTTTTACAGCACCTGAAATAAATAACTCTCGTTGCTTTTTCATTTCTTCAGGGATTTTTTTACCCATCGCTTTACGGAATTTATCTGCATCAAGCCAACTATATCCGGCAATTATGATCGATGTAAGGAGTACATCATCCTGAAAAGCGAGGATTCCATAGGATGGCCGTAAGATTTCCTCAAGTCGGGGATCTGGATAGGTGACTTCCATTTTCCCATGTTTGCGGGCAATAAATTCTGGAATTGCTGCCATTGGACCTGGACGATACAGTGCAACCATTGCCATAACATCAAAAATATTGGATGGTTTTAATTCTTTGATATATCTCCGCATACCTGCAGACTCAAGTTGAAATATACCAGTTGTTTCAGCATCTGAGAGCAAATCATAGGTCTTTTTGTCATCAAGCGGAAGTTTTGAGAGCTCAATCTCAATACCTTGATTCACGCGAATAAATTTGAGTGTTTCTTCAATAATTGTTAAAGTACGTAATCCCAAAAAATCCATTTTGAGTAGTCCGACTCCGTCTTCACCCACCGTGTACATATCAAATTGGGTAACTATTTTTTCACCGTTTGTCTCTTTTTGCAGTGGTACATACTCAGTTAATGGTTTGTCTGCAATTACCACGCCTGCTGCATGAATTGATGCATGCCGTGCAACGCCTTCTAATTTTTGAGCTATATCGAGTAGTCTTTTTGTTTCAGGTTCTGTTTCGTATGCTCGTTTCAGATCAGGACTTTGAGAAAGTGCATTTTGTATTGTCATGGCATGTCCTTGCCATCCAGGAGGTATCATTTTAGAAATTCTATCAGGAGCGGCATATGGCATACCAAGTGCACGTCCAGCATCTCGTACTGCTCCTTTTGCCTCCATATTTCCGAATGTGATAATTTGTGCAACTTTGTCGTGACCATATTTGTCAGTAACATATTTGATTACTTCTTCACGTCTGGTATCAGCAAAATCCAGATCAATATCAGGTGCTGAGGGACGTTCAGGATTCAAAAATCGCTCAAACGGAAGTTTAAAATAGAATGGATCAATATCAGTAATATGTAGAATGTATGAGACTACTGATCCGGCAGCTGATCCACGGCCTGGACCAACAGAGATGCCATTTTCTTTCGCCCAGTTTACGAAGTCTTGTACAACTAAAAAGTACGTTTCATATCCTTTATTAATGATTACACTGAGTTCATACTCAACTCGTTCACGAATTTCTGGAGTTATCTCAGTATATCGCTCTGATATTCGGTCTTCTACTAATTTTTTGAGATATGTTACTGGAGTATGTCCGTCTGGTACTTCAAAGATCGGCATTTTCCATTTTCCAAGTTCTATTTCAAGATTACATTGTTCTGCAATCTTAACGGTATTTTCAATTGCTTCAGGATATTGGGCAAAGGAAGCAGCCATTTCATCACTGCTTTTTAGATAAAAATCAGGAGAGTCAATCATGGTAAGTTTACGGTTAGGAGTATTTACAGTCGTCTGGGTACCTATACATAACAGTACATCGTGTGCTTCTGCATCATCTTGATTAACATAGTGATTATCATTTGTTGCAACCATTGGTACACTGTATTTGCGGGATAGCTCAATAAGTTTTTCATTGAGTGTATCTTGTTTTTCTAGATTTTGATGGCGCTGTAATTCGAGATATAAATTACCTTCTCCATATATCTTTTGAAGTTTTTGTAATCGTTTTTCTGCTTCTTCTTGTTCATCATGCATGAGAGGGTCTGAGATATATCCATTGAGACATGCAGTCAGACAGATGAGTCCATCTGAGTACTGTTCAAGAAGTTCTATATCTGTTCGTGGCTTGTAATAAAATCCTTCCAGATAGGAAGCAGTAATAATTTTTATCAGATTTTTATATCCTGTCTCATTTTTTGCAAGTAGAATAAGGTGATTATAGTCATTACTTCCTTGACCTTTTTCTAATCTATTTTTTGTAACATAAATTTCACAGCCTATGATTGGTTTTATATCTGCTGCTACACAGAGCTTATAAAAATGGATCGTGCCATACATATTGCCATGATCCGTAATCGCCAAAGATTTAAATCCTAATTCCTTTGCACGATCAACCATGTCCTCAACACGGGACAATCCATCAAGTAGTGAGTATTCGGAATGGTTGTGAAGGTGGACGAAATCAGTCATATTATCTGTCTTCTATTTTACCACTTTCAGGCATTATCATGCCTTCGGTAAAGACAGTATAGCGGTTTTTTAGGGAGTTCCCTTCGCTATCTCGTTTGCTGTGATACGCAGCTACATCTGCATCTTTGATGAGTTGTTCTGCGTCTACTTTTCTTCCTTGGTTTGTCGCAATACCAATGCTAAATTTAAAGGGCATATCCTGTGATTTGCTATGGATTCTTTCAGCAATTTTCATGACGGTATCCATATCAATTCCCGATAAGTAAATATCAAACTCGTCTCCACCGCTTCTCAAAACTTTATCATTAAGGCGAATATGTGCTTTGAGAAACTGCACCACTTGTTGGAGGTATACATCACCAGCTGAATGTCCAAGCTCGTCATTTACTTTTTTAAAATCATCTACGTCTATTTTGAGCATTGCTACAGAAAGACCTTTCTCAAGATCTTCTGTTACTTGTTGAGGAAGCTCGTTTCTGTAATACGCCGGAGAGTATGCACCCGTCAGTGGGTCTAAGTGATAGCGCAATTCAGCGTCCCGCAATTCTTGCTGGTGTCTTATTTCTCTGTTCACATTTCGGAGTGCGGTCGGAAGGTGTTTGAAGTTTGAATCGTCCTCAAACGGAGTAGTATCGTTATATTCGTGTTTAAGGTTTGTAACTTCCACAGAAAGCAGCGGCCAGAATTCATTTCTTTCATAGGGAATTTCGATCTCTGGAAGATTTTCTGTTGTAGACACGTATCTTTCTAAGAGTTTTTGAACCAGTGGAACTTGAGGGTCGACAAGCGTATCTGTTTGTCTTCGTCGCTCAATAGAAATATCTTGTAACCTCTCTTGGTTTTCTGGTTGTGGAGTACCTTGGTCGAATTCGCTCATAGTTATAGCAATTGGGATTTAATTTTTGCTAAGACCATTTGTGTGTCAACTTTTTTGCCAATTTTACGCATGGTCTGTCCCAATAAGAACATTATGACAGATTCTTTGCCGCTTTTGAAGTCTTGCACTGCCTTTTCATTTTCTGTTAATACCTCAGAAATTATCAGTTCTAATTCTGACTCATCTACAGATTCTACTTTGTTTTCTTCTACAATTTGTTTTATCAATGATGCAGGAAGAACTTTCTCTATATCTGTTTTTTTATTAATAATTGCATTGGCGATTTGTTTTGCATTAACAGAATGTTTTTTGCCAACTGTTATTGCTTCTTCATAATAGTCAGCCATTGCTCTCTCGCGGGTTAATATCTCTGCATCATATTCAGGAATTTTGTAGTCAGATATAAATCGTTTCATCTTCAAATCAGGTAATTCAGGTAGCTGTTTCTTTAATTCTGTAATATATGGTTCTTCAAATCGAAACGGTGGAATATCTGGCTCTGGGAAGTAGCGGTAATCATTTGCTTCTTCTTTGATTCGTTGAGAAAATGTCTCTCCTTTAGGATCATACCATCCTCGTGTTTCTTGTACTGGAATTTCCCCTTTCTCAAGTATTTCAATGTGTCTTTTGACCTCATAATTTATTGCTTTCTCAACAAATCGAAAAGAATTAATATTTTTCACCTCAACTTTATAAGGTGGCAATTCAATTTCTTTGGAATTTGGAATTTGTTCATTTGAAATTTTTAGAACCGAAATATTCGGTTCTAACCGCATATCTCCTTTTTCCATATCAGCATTTGATACACCGAGATATCGGACAATTTGTTGGAGTCTTCTTAAATATTCACTGACTTCTTTGGCATCATGAAAATCAGGTTCAGTAACAATTTCTACGAGTGGTACACTTGATCTATTGAAATCGATTAATGAAACTTTTGTATTGGAATCAGCGAGTGTTTCGTGCATAAGTTTACCTGTGTCTTCTTCCATGTGAACCCGGGTAATCCCGATTTTTCGTCCGTTTGATAGCTCCATAAAGCCGTGTTCTCCAAAAGGTAAATCATATTGGCTGATTTGATAGCCTTTTGGTAAGTCGGGATAAAAATAATTTTTCCGATCAAATTTTGAGAATTCTGCTATTGTACAGTTGAGTGCAAGTGCAATTTTAATACACCATTCAATTGCTGTTTTGTTCGGTACTGGTAATGCTCCTGGCAGTCCGAGACATACAGGACAGGTATGAGTATTTGGTTTTTGTCCAAAATAGTTTGCATCACATCCACAGAACATCTTACTTTTTGTAGATAGCTCAATATGCGTCTCAAGACCTATGATAGGCGTATAGTTTATGTTTTTTGGATTATTGTTATTAGTCATATTTTCTCTTATTAACTACGACCATTAGTTAATTTCGGTTCCTCCTTCCAGTAAGGGTTTGCTTGTTCAAAGGTATGTGTTGTTCTATAGAGTGTTGCTTCATCAAAATGTTTACCGAGTATTTGCATACCGACCGGAAGTCCGTCTACAAATCCAGCAGGTACTGATATTCCTGGAACACCAACAAGATTTGCATGTACAGTAAAAATGTCTGACAGATACATTTGTAATGGATCGCTTGTTTTCTCTCCTAATTTCCAAGGGAGAGAAGGAGATGATGGAGTAATCAAGACATCAACTTTTTCAAACGCTTCATCAAAATCATTTTTCAGAAGCGTTCGGACCTGCATTGCCTTTTTATAATACGCGTCATAGTATCCAGCAGAAAGGACATATGTTCCAAGCATAATTCTTCGTTTGGCTTCTTCGCCAAAATCATTGCGTTCATTGCCATAGCGAATACCAGTATATCGTGCAAGATTTGATGATACTTCTGCAGTTTGGATTACATAATACACTTCGATTGCATACTGGGTATGCGGAAGGGAAATATCAATTATCTCAGCTCCTTGAGATTCGTAAAATTTGAGCGCATCATGAATATGATCTTTAATACGAGAATCTAGTCCTTCAATAAAATATTCTTTCGGAACGCCGATTTTTAGTCCTTTTACTCCATTTCCAATATTTGCAGTATAATCTGGTACATCTTTTGATGGAGTTGTTGCATCCATTGTGTCTCTTCCTGCAGTAACGTTCAATACGAGCGCATTATCTTCAACTGTTTTTGTAAAGTGTCCAATAGAGTCAAGAGAGGATGCCATTGCAATCACTCCATAGCGACTGACACGTCCGTATGTTGGTTTCAGTCCGACAGTATTGGTAAAGCTTGCTGGGAGCCGAATAGATCCACCTGTATCAGTACCTGTTGCCATGAGACTCATACCGGCTGCAACAGATGCAGGAGATCCGCTTGATGATCCTCCAGGAACGTACTCAGTATTATATGGATTTGCGGTTGCTCCAAAATCTGAGTTCTCTCCACTTGACCCATGTGCCCATGCATCAAGATTTGTTTTGCCTAAAATTACTGCCCCTGCATCTTTTAATTTCTTGACAACTGTTCCATCGTATTGCGGGATATAGTGTTCAAGCACTTTTGATGCCGCAGTTGTCCGAATGTCTTTAGTAACAAACAAATCTTTTAATGCGACTGGAATCCCAAGCAGCGGCTTATCCTTGTCCAAGGTCCGACCTTGGTCAGCACGCAGCTTGTCTGCGGTCTCTGCTTGTTGTAGCGCTTCTTCTTCAGTTACGGTTAAAAATGCATTAATCTCGGTGTCATATTTTTCAATTTGACCAAGATATGCTTTTGTTAGCTCAACTGCACTTATTTCTTTTGCCAGCAATTTCTTTTTTGCGCTAGCTATTGTTAAGTTTTTAGTGTCCATAGTTGTTTATGCGATCTTTTCTATAAAATTTACTGATTCAAAACCTTCTTCTGAGAACATGATTCCATTCTTGTAATTGTTCAGTGCTTTTTTAATATAGGAAAGAGTATTCTCAGGTAGATTATTAATATCAAACCACTTGAGATCATCTGCTTTGTTAGGCTCTTTTATTTCAGGGTTACCTTGCCAGCTGTGTGCTTGTGCAAAGTAATCAACATATTCAAAGTTTGATTTCCTATGCATAGCATGTACAATTTCTATATCTTTATTGTTCAAAATTATTCCTATTTCCTCTTTTGCTTCACGAATAGCGGTATCACTCACTGTTTCTCCTCCATCAAGATGACCAGCAGGAAGAGTATATTGTCCATCTTCCCATCCTGTGTTATAACGTCTTAACAATAATATTTTATGTTCTTTTTCAAGAATTATATATACTGCTGCATGAAGTGAGAACTTTTTATCTCCCATTATTCCTCCTCAAAAATTCCTTTCACTTGGAAGAGTCCGTTATGTGATTTCTTTGCATTGGAGAGTGCTTCTTCTTGGCTGAGTGATGGATGTGCTTTGTCTTCGCGTGTCACATTTTCAAGTCCGGTGACTTGGCTGGTTGGTTCAATGTCTGTGGTATCAAGCTCGTTAAGTCGTGAAATATATTCCAGTACTTCTGAGAGCTGTTTTTCAAATTTTTCCTCTTCTCCTTTTTCAAGGGTTAGATTTGCAAGTTTTGCAACATGATTAACATCAATTTTCATAGTTATTTTAGGCAGGGGATATACATCTATTATATCTCAATACCAAGCTTTTTTACAATCGAATTGTGTGCTTTTTTCTCAATTGTGTCATCAAGTGGTGTCAGTTCGATAGGTTTTGAATATTTTACTTCGAGTGCTTTCTGAATGAGAAAATCTGCAATATGAGGATTCTTTGGAAGTAGTGGGCCATGAAAGTAACATCCAATTGCGTTTTTATAGACTACACCCTCAGTTCTGTCGATTCCGTTATTGCCATTGCCTTTTATAACCGTTGCAAAAGGCTTTGCTGTTTTTCCCAAAGTAGTACGTCCACCATGATTTTCAAATCCCACAATATAGGAAAATGGAGAATTGAAAGTTGAAAGTTGAGAGTTTAAATTCTCCCAATTCACTTTTGCAACAACATTTCCAATGAGCCGGCTCTCTTGTGGTCCTGGATGTGTTGTTTCAATATCAAATATGCCGACTCCTTCAATTCGTTTTCCTTCCGATGGTTCATAATATTTACCCATTAATTGAGGTGAGCCACAAACAAATAATGAGGGAGCATTTTGTTCGATCAAATTAATTATGCTGTTGGCCTTCTTCCCTTTTAAATCACGCATAACTATTTCTTGTTCACGATCTTGTGCACCGCCGCCAAATAAGAGGTTAATGGTTGATAGTTCTTGGTCTGTAGTATCTGGAGTAATGGGGAGAATTTTTACATCAATTCCTCTCCACTCACTTCTTTTCTGTAATACGAGTATATTCCCTCGGTCTCCGTATGTACTCATTAAATCTGGATAAAGCCAACCGATGATTAGAGAAAAGTTACTAATTTTTGGTTTATTGTTCATGGTTAAAGAATTTCCTTTCCGGTTAATATCTTTCGTAACTCAAGCATGGCTGAGTATGTAGGGAGTATGAATGCAGTGTCTCCTTCAGGTGTCGCTTGTACTAACTCGTTAATTGCTTTTTTAGGATTCTCAAAAATTGTAACTGTAGAATTGTAATAATCCTTTTCTAGAGAATATTTCATTCGAACCGCCATGTCATATGCTCTGTCACCGGTAACAATGATTTTACCAGCGACATTTACTAATTCTTCAAAGTCCACATCCCATATCCAAGATACATCTCGTCCATCAGGAATTCTATCATTCAAGGCAAGTAAAACAGTACAAGGTCGGACCTTGGTATTGTTTTGTGGTTGTACGGAATTTTTCAGGCTCGTACCAAGGTCCGACCTTGGTATAGTAGTCTCTGTAATAACACTGATTGATTGATTGAATCCAGCGGGGTTTTTTGAGAGGATCATAAAGAAATCACGATTTTTATAGGTGATTTTTTCTTGTCTTCCAAATGCCGAGGTAAATGACGCAAGTGATTTGCCAATCTCTTTATATGAAATGTCAAATGCTTCTCGAGCTGTTTTTAATGCCGCTTGTAAATTGTACATATTATAAGTACCAGCAAGAACGACAGGGATAGATTCATCAATTTTATCTTTAATGTTTTCATTTGTAAATTTACAATTAGGGCAGGTATATTTTCCTAAATGGGAATATGCAATTTTTGAAAAAAGTAACTTGGTTCCGCATTGAGGACAATGAGTAGAGTCAGTATCATGGGTAGTTTCTTTTTTTGAAAAGTACTTGTTAGGAATAGAAAAATAAAATGTTTTACTCGTTGTGCTTTTTCTTAAATATCGTATCTCAGGATCATCTGCATTGAGTATAAGTTGTGTATCAGTTGTTAGCTTTTTCAGTGCTTTTTGCCAATTTCTAGCTATGGTATGTACTTCTCCATATCGGTCAAGCTGATCACGGAAAAGATTTAACAATACGATTGCGCGAGGAGTCATCTGAGATAATATGCGGGGAAGATTATTTTCGTCAACTTCAAAAATAGCCACATCATAGCGTAGTTTTCCTGTAACTGAAGCGTAGCGGATTAAGCTTGTTGCAAGTCCATTCACGAGATTTGCTCCTTCTTCGTTTTGAAAAACACGTAATCCATTTTTCTCTAAAATATGTCGTAAAATTTTAGCTGTTGTTGTTTTACCATTTGTTCCAGCAACAAGAATTATTGATAGATTTTTACTGGATAAAAAATCCTGTATAAAGGTGGGATTTACTTGTAATGCAATATGTCCAGGCCAGGTAGAACCGGATCCAAGACCGAATTCTTTTATTACAGCACTGGTGAATTTTCCGGCGAAAAATGAAAGTAATGTTTTCATATATAAAAAATTGTTATATTGTTAGACTGTTACATTGTTGGAGCGATAAAACAATGAAGCAATTCAGTATATTTTTCATTATACCAAGTGAATAGATGATTATACACTCAACGTATTACATTGATCTGAGGATTTTTATTCGTTCTTCAATTGGAGGGTGAGTTGAGAACAGATTTACATACCATGATTTTTTTCTCTTACCTGATTTAAAAGGATTTTCAATATACAAGTGTGCTGTTGCAACGCTTGCTGCCTGTAATTTGTCATCGTCAGCCGAAATTTTTTCCAGTGCTGCTGCTAGACCTTCTGGATATCGAGTGAGTAGTGCACCATCAGCATCAGCAAGAAACTCTCTTTTTCTTGAAAGCATGAATTGTAGTAAGGTAGCAGCAATTGGAGCAAGAACTGCTGCTGCGATCGCAATTATAAGAAAAAAACCATTTTGATTTCTATTTTTGTCTCCGCGTAACCAGAGTGAACGCAGGAAGAAATCAGATAGTAATGCGATTGATCCTGCTAAGATAGTAACAATTCCAATCATACGAGTATCATAATTTTTAATATGAGAAATTTCATGTGCGATAACTCCTTCTATTTCCACTTCGCGTAATTTTTGTAAGAGCCCTGTTGTTGCGACTACTACTGCATGTTTCGGATCACGTCCAGTTGCGAATGCGTTTGGCGAGCTGTCTTGGATAACATACAGTTTTGGCAGAGGAATACCTGCTGCAATACTCATATTCTCTGCTGCAGTATAAAATGAAAAATTATGTTCTCGTGTTGCAGGCTTGGCATGACTCATTGTCAGAATTAATGAGTCTGAGAAATAGTACGAAATTAGGGACCAAATACCTGAAATAATAAGGAAAATTCCTGCAACGGTAAGTCCATTATATCCTTGAGCACGGCCAATTACATAAGATACTGTTACTGAAAGAATTATAAAGAAGATAATAATAAATATGCTTTTTCGTTTATTAGAACCAACTATATCGTAAGGAGTTTTCATTATTGTACCTCTTTTCAGAATAGAGATATTGTATTATGAGTATGTCTAGGAAGTGAAGTCAACTTTTACGGGTTCACGTTCGCCTGGTTCTGCTTCAAAAAATTCTTCTTCTTTAAAGCCAAAAATATTAGCGATAAATACGGTTGGAATTGTTTTCAATTTAGTATTATAGGAGAGTACATTTGAATTATAGAATTGACGAGAATATGAAATCTTATTTTCTGTATCTGTCAGTTCTTCTTGTAATTGCTTGAAGTTATCACTCGCCTTAAGATCGGGATATGCTTCTGCAACTGCAAAAAGAGATTTTAATGCATCTGTCATCATATTATTCGCTTGAGCTTTTTGATGAGGGGTATTTGCTTTCATGAGGTCGGTGCGAGCTTTGGTAACTTCTTCAAATACTCCTTTTTCATGTTTTGCGTATCCTTTGACAGTCTCTACTAAATTTGGAATCAGATCAGTACGGCGTTTTAATTGTATGTCAATGCTAGAAAGTGCTTCGCGAATTCGTTCACGCAGAGTAACCAATGAGTTATAGGTGAGCCATAAAAACACTAATATTGCTACACCAATTCCAATGAGTATGAATGGGAGGCTTAAAAATTCCATATATAGTTACATTTTCTACTTCTTTATTTCATTTGTCAACAGACATTAATTTCTTATTTTACTCTATCAGCTAAACGAGCAGTATTAAAATAATCTTTAAATTTTAAGTTGTGATTTTGAATTTTTACATGTAAGTTTTTAGTTATGAGAGTAGCCACTTTTCAAATTCTTTTACCGAATAGGTATTAAGTATGTCTTTATTTTCGCACCATCCACGGCGTGCAACTGATACGCCGTAGAACATATTATCCATATGTTCTATTGCATGGCTGTCTGTATTAATAACGAACTTAATACCATTATCTCGTGCTTGTTTGACTAACATATCAGGGAGATCGAGTCGGGTAGGCCATGAATTAATTTCCAATGCTTTATCATGTGTCTTAATAAAATCAAAGAGTGTATCCCAATCCACTTCATATCCTGCACGTTGATTGATTAATCTGCCTGTTGGGTGGGCAAAAATTTTGGCTTTTGGATGTGAAAGGCCTTGGATGATTCTTTCTGTCATTTTTTTTCGGTCCATAGAAAATGAACTGTGTATTGATACAATTACCGCATCTACATATTCAAGGGCAGAATCATGGAGTGCAAGATTACCATCGGCAAGAATGTCTAATTCAAGCATATTAAATACTCGAACACTATATTTACTCTTAATATATTGTTCAATATGATTATTACGTCTTGACATAATAGTCTTTATTTCATCTTTAGTGTGATTTGAAATGCTAGGATTATGTTCAGAAAATCCTATATATTCATAACCAAGCGACTCTGCTTTTTTGACATGATCTTCCATACTGTCTTTGCCCAGATCATGGCTCGGCTCTATTGGGTAATTGCTATGAATATGAAGATCACCGTTAATATTGTTTAGATCTACAAGTTTTGGTAACGTATGAGTACGTGCGCGCTCAATTTCTCCTTGATTTTCACGAAGTTCTGGCGGTATCCAGTCAAGCCCTAAAAATTTATAAAAACTTTCTTCTGTTTTAAATTTCTTCATTTCGCCATCTTTTTTTATTAATTTTATGCCGCGTTCAGAGAGTGAATAGCCTTTTTTAAGCGCATATTCTCGAAGTGCTACATTATGAAATTTGCTTCCGGTAAAATGTTGCAGCATCGATCCAAAGCTTTCAGGAGGAAGAACAAGTAGATCGATGTGTTTACCCCCTGCTACCAAAATTGCAGCAGTTGTTGGGCCGCGTTCGATGATACGCTCAGTACCTGGATATTTCGTGAAGTACTCAAGAACAGCCTCTGAGTTATGTGATGTTACAGCAATATCAACATCTCCAATGGTTGATACCATGCGTCTGAGGCTTCCGAGTGGTTGAATCTCTATGACTTCTTTACATTTTTTCATATAGGTAAGTATTGTTTGGGAAAGAGCATATGCATAAGGGAGTACCATTCTACTTGATTTACTGACTCCTTCTTTGTATTCACTGAGTGCTCTAAGAATGTCTTTCTCACTTTTTTCACCAAAACCTGGTAGCTCTGCTATTCTTCCATCCTTTGCAAGCTTCTCTACATCATTAAGTACGGTTTTAGGGTCTGTAAGATTGAAATTCATGACAATTTTTGCTGCTTTTTTGGGACCGAACGATGGTACATCTAGTAGAGGATATATTGATTGCGGGATACGTGAAAGTAAGGATTCAAAATGCTCAGATTTGCCGTTTTTAAATAATTCTTCTAGATATTTTTTAATTGTTGCGCCGATCCCTTGGAAATTATTTAACGTACCTTCACGATAGAGGTCTTGGAGTTCAATGGTTGAGTGTTCTACTGCTTCACTTGCATTTTGATAAGCAATTGCTTGAAAGCGATATTTCTTATCATTAGTGAGTGTATAGGCAACAGAAACATTTCTTAATAACTTTGCAATATCAGAGTTTGTAAATCGTTGTGCCATATCTCGATTATACAATAACATAGAGGTTCTACGTTGGTGTTATATTCTCATTGACTGGTACTCAAATATTTGATACTATTCCGTATAGCCTCCTAGCTTCAGTTTTACTGGAGAGGTATGGATCTATTTACTACACCAATATAATAAATTGGTTGGTTGTAATAGGACATTTCGACCAAGTAAATGGGGTCCCCAGATTAAATAAATTTGGGGAGGTGCAGAGGGGGTGTAGCTCAGTTGGTTAGAGCGCTTCCCTGTCACGGAAGAGGCCGCGGGTTCGAGTCCCGTCACTCCCGCCACGTCAAACGTGGCTTGCAATAGAGCGAGTCGCGTATGACGCGAACGCACTTCGGCGCGTTACACTTGCTCAGTGCAAGTAACAAACCGAACAGGGAGAAAGTTAAGACGAGAAGTTTATCCCGATAAACATCGGGAAGTCCCGTCACTCCCGCCACGTCAAATGTGGCTTGCAAATAAAGCGAGTTATGTCTGACGCGAATGTGTTTCGATGTGTTATTTGCTTAATGCACATTATACATCGAATAATAGACTTAATTTATTCTGCCTCAAAACTGCCTATAACTTCTTGCCCAGAAGGGAGGTGTATACAATGCCACGAACAAAAAAGAAATCTGAAACAAAGAAAAAAATTGATACAAAACAAAGAGCTGAGATGCTTACAGATAATCTTCGTGCTCGGATAGCTAATTTTTCCCTTTCACGTTCATATACGTCTCTTGTATATGGAATTATTACACTTATTGTGTTATTTGCATTAGGCTTTGCAGCAGTTCGACTTTTTACTCAAGAACAAACTCCTGAAATTTCACAACAGGGTGTTGATTCTACAATAGAGGAGAATAACAACGAATATGTAGTAAAAGAAGGAGAAACATTATGGTCAATCGCTGAGCAAGAGTATAATGATGGATTTGCATGGGGAGAAATTGCGCAAGCAAATGAACTTCCAGATCCAAACAATCTTGAAGCAGGAACACGATTAATCATTCCTGAAAGAACTACTCCGGAACAAGCACAAGACAGTGAAGAGCAAGGAGAAGAAGTAAATGTAACTCCAACTGAAGATGTACCGACACCAACAGCTGTATCTGAACAAATGCAAACAGCTGGTGAGCAAATTACTGGATCAGAATATACTGTTGTTGCAGGAGATACCCTGTGGGATATTTCTATTCGCGCATATGGTGACGGATACCGTTGGCCAGAGATTGCAGCATCAAATAATATTGTGAATCCTGATTTAATTTATGTTGGAACAACCTTAAACTTGCAGAGATAACTTTGATGAAATAACTCATTATCTCTGCAGTTTATGCTTGGTATTCTCTCAGTGAAGAGGGCTGTGGAGTTGAGAACTCATGTCTCAATACGGATATGTATCTGTATGTCTCACATTGGTTTATGCTACTATAATTAATACGTAGTGTAGGCGGTTCAGTGAACCTCAGAATTCATCTGCTGTGATATATGCGGGTGTAGTTGAGTGGTACAATGCTTCCTTCCCCGCCTGAAATCGCTTTTGCGATGGTAGTTCAAAGGTAGAATGTCTCCTTCCCAAGGAGAAGGTTGAGGGTTCGATTCCCTTCCATCGCTCATGCATTAGCGGGCAGGCCAAGGAAGAGTTCGTGGATTCAATTCCCATCACCCGCTCATAGTCTCGACCTTTTTGTGAAACAAAAAGAGACAGACTTATTAAATCATAATATACTGTTGGAGAAGTAAAACCAGCTAAAAGGCAGAATTCCATTTGTCCTCGGGTATAAAGAAGACTCTCTAGATACATATCAGGCATTCAAACGTGAGAAGCATTGTAAAACTTCCTGGGGTCGTAGGCTATTAAAAAAGTTACTTAACAATCAATAAAATGAAGGTCCACTTCTAGTGGAAAGAATAGAATAATTTTGCTACTTGATTTTTTTACAAAATGCTTACTATTATGATGTAGGAGGTGCTTTTAAAGCAAAAAAAACAGCTTTACACCTAATAAATAATGCACTCCCGCAAAAAAAAGTTTAAAGACTATTGGGAATTCGCTGAACTACAAGACAAAAAAGTCCGCATTGCTATTGCCATCTCTGCTTTAGGACTTTTGCTCTTTATCGCCTTCGCACTTACTTTTCCTTTTTATGATAATCTCTTTACTCGATTATTTCCGAAATCTCCTTCTCTTGCGGACGTAACAGCTCCAACAGTTGTACAGTCAAATACTGCTACCGTTTCTTCTGGGAGTGATGTGTCTATTTCATGGGGGAGTCCAACATCAAATGGAAATTTCCTCATTGCAGTATTAGCAGCGCAGAGCGGAGATGAAGCATTATCGATATCTCAAGCGCCACAAGGATGGACATTAGTATCGGATACTATTAATGAGGAAGTAAGACAGTGGGTATATGCCTATGCGAATGCTCCAGAACAGAGTGGAGAAGTAAAATTCACCCTCTCTTCAGGAGTAAAATCATCACTCGTGGTTGCAGAATATAAAGATGTTGCAAAAGAAAATGCTATAGAAACTCAGAATTCTTTAGTAGGAAATAATGATTCTCCCACTGGATCTGTTGATCCAAATACTGATTATAATTTAGTAATTGCAGCAGTAAGTTCGGTTGTAACAAGCAGTGAAAGCGCCAGTTTTAATAATGCTACTAATGACTTTTCTCTTGTAGGTCAAACATCAACAACAGGAGATGCTGTTAATATCGCAACTGCATTGTTTAGTTCGTTTGTTGCCAATCAAGAACCTGTTAATAATTCCGTAACTATTGGATCAGGTACTCAATGGATACATACAATGGTAGCTATAAAGCCTGTTGTACCTATCCCGACCTATACTCCTATTCCCAGTAAAGAACCAGAACCAACACCAGAGACAGAACCTGAGTTTTTACTTCAAGGATTAGATCCTGAAAACACACAACAGAGTGGTCTGAGAAGTCTTGCGCTTGAGAGTACACAAATTTCGGGTACAACCTATTATGTAGATTGTCAAAACGGAAATGATAGTAATAATGGAAGATCAGAGGGTGCTGCATGGAAATCATTAAATAAAATTAATAATGCCACATTAAATCCAGGAGATGGAATTCTATTAAAACGAGATTGTTCATGGACTGGAACCTTGGATGCTGCGTGGAATGGTACTGCTCAAGAACCTATTACAATCGGTGCATATGGAGAAGGTGTGCTCCCTACGATTAAATATGACGGATCAAAAGGCGGTGGACCAGCTGTTAAAGTATCAGGATCATATGTCGTAATTGATAGTCTGAAAGCTACACTGACCAATCCCAATAGAAGTTCTGATTGTACATTAGCAGATGGGCAAAAACAGCATTTTGGTTATTATCAAGGCTTTAATTTATCTGGTCATCATCTTACCCTGCAAAACTCAGAGGCTACAGGCAATTCGTTGGGAGTTTTCACTACAGATTCCAGTCACCATAATAAAATACTGAACAACCATATCCATCATAACGATGGTTTATGGAGAATTGGCCCAATTCCTCCAGGATCAATGGGTGGTATGGGTATGAATTTGCATGGCGATGATCATGAAGTTGCACATAATTTCTTTGAAAAAAATGATGCAAATTGTGATCCCCCAGACCATACGCATAGAGGGTATAGTGCAGCAATTGAGCTATATAATGCTAGTCGTGCGCACGTACATCATAATAAAATGGTAGGACATCGAAAGCACTTTGAAATGGGTAAGAATAGCGATGAAATATCTGACGATAATATCTTTGCCTATAATTTAATTGTCAGTAATTTGGCAAATGCAAAAGGTCCTAATATTCATGGCGCAGGAAATAAATTCGGTCCTGTTAAAAGGACAACAGTAGTCAATAATACTATATATCTTGTGGGTTCAGGGAATACTCAAGCACTCAATTGTGGGTGTACAGATGGCGCAACAATACGAAATAATATATTTTGGGCAGAAGAAAAAGTCGCATTTTTTAACGGTACATACACAGAATCTAATAATATTTACTGGGATAGTGATGGAAATCCAAATGCTCAAAATTTGAGTTTGCACGCTACTTCAAAAAAGACTAATCCGCAGTTTGTGAAGGCTGCTGTCAATGATGGTGACTTTCGTTTGAAAGCAGGGAGTCCTGCAATTGATGCCGGTATTTCAGTGGGATATGATTTAGACGTTGAAGGAGTATCTGTTCCACAAGGCTCAAAAGTTGATATCGGTGCAATTGAATATACTGGTCAGGTTGTAACAACTCCAACCCCAACTGCAAGTACTGTTACCCCTACTCCAGGCGTTCAAGAACCATTCAGTGGTTCACGGATTTCGCTTCCAGGTACCATCCAAGCAGAAGATTTTGATAATGGCGGTGCTACTGTTGCATATGTTGATAATGATACAGGCAACAATGGGAATATATATAGACAAACAGATGTTGATATTGAGGCTACGACTGACACTGGGGGAGGGTATAATCTTGGCTGGACTCGGCCAGGTGAGTGGGTAGAATATAGCGTTAATGTCTCATACTCAGGTTCTTACACGATAGGAACACGAGTAGCATCAAATGGAGGCGGCGGAGTATTTCATATAGAAGTTGATGGTACAGATGTAACTGGTCCAATGACCGTGCCAAATACAGGAGGTAATCAAATTTGGCAGACAGTTGAAAAAACAGGTGTACAGCTTACTGCAGGACAACATATTGTTCGTCTCTCATTTGATAATAATGGCGCAACTCAAGGTGTAGGCAATTTTAATTATATGACCTTTACTTTTGATCCTGGTCCTCAAACGCCGTACACAGGTACTCCTATTTCTCTTCCAGGCATAATACAAGCTGAAGACTTTGATAATGGGGGTGTTATGGCTGCTTATTTTGATCAAGATGCAGGCAACAAGGGTAATGTGTATAGGGAAACAGATGTTGATATAGAAGCAACGACTGACACTGGTGGAGGGTATAACCTTGCTTGGATGTGGCCTAATGAATGGGTAGAGTATACAGTAAATGTAACAGAAACAAGTACATATACCGTTGGAGCACGAGTCGCCTCCAATGGAGGTGGGGGAGTGTTTCATATAGAAGTTGATGGGCAAGATGTAACCGGTTCAATGACTGTCCCGAGCACAGGAGGAAATCAGGTTTGGCAAACAGTTGAAAAAACCGGAATTCAATTAAGTGCTGGACAGCATATTATCCGATTGTCAATGGATAGCAGTGGAGCACAGCAAGGAATTGCCAATTTTAATTATCTAGAATTTACTCAAGACACATCTACTAGTCCAGTACCATCCACCTCACAGGAATATACATTATCCGGATCAGTATATGTCGATGTAAATAGAAATGGGGTAAAAGATACTGATGAATTAGGCCATAACGGAGCTGAGGTTACGGTATCAGGCGGATTATCAGCTAGTACCAATGCATCCGGGCTTTATACATTAACAGTTCCTGCTGCAGTATATACTGTTACTATTACCATACCTGATGGATATGAGGGAACAACTACAAATCCATTGTCTATTTCAGTCTCTGCAAATACTTCGGCGAACTTTGGTATTGCCCCAACAGCTACTGGAGGTAGAACAAATTCTGTCTTCACAGTGAATGCAGCTAAGACAGGTACTGAATTGAATGGACAACCTTTTCAAGTTGTTGGTATTCGTGTATCAAATGCACTTATTAATGACGCTAAAACACAACAACTCATAGATAACCTTGATGTATTCAGAACTTATGGTATTAATACCGTTAGCGTTTTCTTCCAAGGTTCACGATTTGGTGACATCAAAGGCTATAGAGAAGATACAACACTAAATCCTACCTACGCTGCTCGGATGGCACGAATTATTGAAGAAGCTGATAAACGTAAGATGGTCGTTCTAGTGGGAGTTTTGTATTATGGCGATGCAACCTTTGCAAAATGGGATAGTTGGGGACAAACTGAGGCAAACAGTGCAGTTGCTAATACTGTTCAGTGGCTCAAAGATAATAATTATCGCAATGTATTTATCGATGTTGATAACGAACAAATGTCACCGTTTGATAGTCAAAAACTCATTGCAGCTGGAAAAGCAGTTGATGCATCCTATGTAATTGGTTCTGGTGGCAAAATAACGCCATCAAATGCTGACCTATCTTTGCACCAAGGAGGCAAAAATATAACCGGTAAACCATATATTGAATCTGAAGGAACACCGCAAGGATATTGGGGTGCATATAGCAGACAGTCAGGAGACACACAATATCGAAATATTGGCATTTATACGAGTGATTTAAAATCTGCATGGTTGTCTGAAACTTCTAGTTTATTGAATCAAGGAAAAGGATATATGGGTGCATCAACCTGGTTACAGGCCGACCTTCCAGAGGGACCAAATCACATACCTGGTGGAAATGGGACATCAGCAGATCCTGGGATTAAATTCTGGTTAGAGCATGTAAAGAGTTTGGTTGGGCCGTATGAGCCATCAGGTATTGGAGAGGAGACTACTCCAACCCCAACTCCAAGTGCTATTACCCCTACTCCTACTCAACCACCAACTGGGGGAACAGGGGCATTTTTGGAAAACAACGGTCAGCTAGTTATTGAGGTAGAGGATTATAATGATATTTTTCCATCTACATTTAATAACTATACACAAACACACAATTGGGAAAAGAAAACAAATATTCCAGACTATAGTGGAAGCGGATTTATGCATAATATACCAGATGAGCGAGGAGAGGATGGAGTAGGTCCTAATTCACCTCGAGGAAAAGGTGGACCTGAAATGCGGTATCCAATCAAGATATCAACTCCTGGAACATACAATGTCTGGGTAAGAGGGTATACTACGGGAGGAGAGTCAAACGGAGTACATATCGGGGTTGATGGGGTAATGACAGGTACAGAAGCTGGAGCTTCAAATATGTCAGGGTTTAGACCTAAAGAATCGTGGATTTGGGAAAGTGCAAGAAAAGAAGGATATACGCTCCCTGCAACTCTCAATCTTACTGCTGGTTATCATACACTTAATGTCTGGGGAAGAGATGATGGATTTAGAATGGATAAAATAGTATTACGAATAGGAAGTGGTGTCCCATCAGGGACAGGACCTGCCCAGAGTGCGCGAGAAGCCATACCAACTCCAATAATTACACCAACTCCCACACCTGTGGTTACCACAACTCCCACACCTACTCCAAGTGTTCAAGCACCATTTACGGGAACTCCTATTTCGTTACCTGGAACAATCCAGGTAGAAGACTTTGATAATGGTGGTGCAAATGTTGCGTACTTTGATACGTCAGCAGGTAATAACGGTGGAGTATATCGAGATACAGATGTTGATCTTCAAGCTACTACTGATACTGGAGGAGGATATGGTCTTGAGTTTACAAGATCTGGAGAATGGTTAGAGTACACTGTAGATGTTGCTGAGGGCGGTACTTATGATATTGGTGTACGTGTTGCCTCTAAAGTAGTTGGTGGTGCATTCCATATAGAGATTGATGGGCAAGATGTAACTGGGCCGATGTATGTACCAAATACTGGTGATTGGCAAACATGGACAACAATCGAGAAAACAGGTATACAGCTTACTGCAGGAGAACATGTAGTCAGATTATCATTAGATAGCAGTGGTGAGCAGGCAGCTATTGGAAATATCAACTATATTACATTCACGAAAGTTGTCACAATTCCTACCTATACACTCTCAGGTACTGTATATGTAGATGCAAATAATAATGGTATACAAGATACAGATGAGGCTGATTATGCAAATGCAATTATTGAACTTTATGAAGGACCTGAAGCGACAGATATTCCTTACCACACAGCAGAAACCAATACAGCCGGAGCGTATACTTTCAACACATTAAATCAAGGAGTATACACAGTATCACTTCTAATTCCTGATGGATACAGTGTTACTACAGCTATCCGTCAAGTAGTCTCGCTTACAGCAGATACTATAGTGAATTTTGGTATCGCATCCACACAAACACCTACTATTACTCCTACTCCTGTAAGTCCTTCAAATCTTCTAAAGAATGGAGGTCTTGAGAGTAGCACTACTGTTTGGGGGTTATATGGGGGTGCAAGTATAATGCAAGGTACTTCACATGGTGGTAGTAAAGCTATTCGTGTAGGTAATGCAAGTGGTGGGGGTGAATCAGGTGCCGAGCAAGCTGTTGCTGCACAGCCAGGAAAGACATACTCACTTACTGCCTGGGGTATGATGAGTAATTCAGCTCAGAGTGATAAAGGCGCTGTGGGTATTAAATTTAAGAACAGTGCAGGAGATGTTCTTGGTAATGAAACATCCATCTTTATTCCTGAGACTGATTGGACTCAGAAACAAGTGTCTGCAATTGCACCTGCTAACACGGCAAGCGTTGTAACTTATGTATATAAAGAAGTGGGAGATAATACTTTCTTATACATTGATGACTTTACGCTTACAGAAAGCGGAGAAGTTACTACTCCAACCCCAACATTGACAAATACTCCGACACCTACTGTTGCACAAAATACACCGACTCCAACGCCAGTACAACTATCTGATTTAGTAGTTAGTGATATAACATGGAGTCCATCTAATGCTACTGTAGGACAAAATGTTACTTTTGGTGCTACCTTAAGAAATATTGGATCAGCTGCAACTCCTGATGCAACTGCCCATGGAGTAGCGTTTTATGTGAATGGAGTAAAAGTATCTTGGTCGATAAATCATAATGCGTCTATTGCACCAGGTGACTCAGTAACAGTCACTGCTAATGGTGGTCCTGAAGGTTCACGATTCTGGACAGCGACAGCAGGTACACATGAAATTGAGGCAGTAGTTGATGAGCCTGGCAGGATTACGGAAAGTAATGAGGAAAATAATACTGCAAGCAACCAATTTACCATTGTTGCTGCTCCTACGGTTACTCCGACTCCGACATCTGTTCCTACTTACACAGTAGATGGAACTGTATATGTAGATACAAATAAAAATGGTGTGCAAGATACAGATGAGGCAGGGTATGCAGATGCAGTTGTTATGATATCAACTAACCCTGAAACAGCAGGTATAAGCGATGAAAATGGGCGTTTTATTCTTACTGGAATAAATCAAGGAGTATACACAGTTACTCTTTCCGCACCTAATGGGTATACTATCACGACTTCCAATCCAATTGAAGCAGTTGTAACTGCAAATACTACAATCAATTTTGGAATCGGTCTTATTCCAACTCCAACCCCTACAGCTCCTGTTATAACGCCTACATTAACAACAACTCCTACCCCTACTGCAACAGCTACTCCGATTCCAACTGTTACTCCTCTTCCTACGGGTACTCAGTCAGTAACATACTCGGTCCCATGGACAAGTGAAGATGTACAAGAAACAAATACATCATTTACGGTAAATGACACCACTCTTCGAATTGGTGGATGCGGACAGACAGCTTGTTATACTGGTCTTCGGTTTACGAATATTAACCTGCCTAAAGGTTCTATAATTAATTCTGCATATGTAGAGTACAATGCAGCCCAAAGTAACTCACTTGCAAATGTAGCGGTAGAGATTGCAGGACATGATTCGGATAATAGTTCGCTTTTCTCTTCATCCAATAAACCTTCACAAAGAACACTTACAGCTGCTAAAGTGACTCCTCAAACTGATACAGTAGTTGCTGCTAATCAGTGGTATCGTTTAGGTAATATCTCATCAATAGTGCAAGAAGTCATAGATAGAGACAATTGGCAAACTGGAAATAGTATTTCACTTATTATTCGTGCTACATCTCCAACAGAGCAAGATACAGGAATTCTTGCACATAGTTACGATGGAAATTCTGAGAGAGCACCACGCTTAGTAATTATATATAGTAGTCCGATAGGCGGAGAAGAACCAACAAATACTCCTGTCCCTATTACAGAGCCTACTGAAGCACCTATTCCAACGTATATTCTTTCAGGTACTGTCTATGTAGATACCAATAAAAACGGCGTAAAAGATATAGAAGAATCAGGTCAAAGTAATATAACAGTATCTCTGTCAAATGGAGCATCGGTTTCAACTGATGCACAAGGTAGATATCAATTTACTGATTTAATCCAAGAACTCTATACTGTAACTGCAACAGTACCAAATGGATATACATTGACTACTCAGTCATCAATCCCTGTATCACTTATAGCTGATACAAGTGTACACTTTGGAATGGTACAAGTACCAATAGCCACGGTAACTGCAACATCTGCACCAACCCCTACCCCTATTCCATGTTCACTTGTATCAGCCAAATGGCAAACAACCAATAATCAAATAGATGAAGGTGAGATTGTAGGACTTGAAGTTATAACCTCAGGAAACTGTGTTGGAGAAGAGCTGGAGTTTGAGGTACGAGAGGACGATGGAATTATGGGGTCTGATGCAACAAATATTATTCCAGCAACAGTACCAATAATCGGAAATAACGCACAGACTTCATGGATAGTTGAATGGCAGCAGGATTGTATGGGATTTGCACTTTGCCAAACTCCGGAATATTACTATATTGTTAGAATTGTGGGAACCACAACTGAGATACGCTCAACAAATCCAACACTTAAAGTGCAGCGTACCAACAAAGCACGGTTTGTGACTATTCCTCATGTGGATGTGACTCAAGATACTGTGAAAATTACATGGAAGACAAGCCATGATATGTCATCACAGATTAGCTATGGATTATCTGCAGAATCCCTTGTAAGTACAGATGAGATAAATACCAATATACGAGCAGCTGATCATGCTATTACAATTGACAACTTACTTCCTTGTACTGCGTATCGGTATCAGGTACGTTCACGGGAAATAACTGGTGATATGGTAGAGAGCCCTTTTGCTCAATTTATAACAAAAGGTTGTGAAGGAAACTCGTCAGTACTTGCATTATCTACCACTGATGTTGATCCTGCTAGTGGAGGAGTTGTAGAGTTAATAGATGAGGAAACAGATAAGGGTATATTGCTCCAGGTGCCTGCTGGGTTTAGCAGTCGGCCAGCACAATTCCAAATGAAAAAATTAGAACAATCTCCTGTATTATCAGAATTATCTGTACCATCAGGAAGGTCACTCGTTGGATCACACATTTATAACTTAGCTGCACTAACAAATATTTCATCAAAATCAGCAACTTTTGAAGAACCGATCTTAGTTACGATAAATTATTTGCCATCTGAAGTATCTAATCTTGCAACATTGGCTATGTATCGTAATAATGGACAGCAATGGACACAGTTAGAAAACTGTACACATAACCAAACAGAAGCTTCAATTTCCTGTAATACTACTGCATTCTCGGTATTTGCTCTATTCTCTGAAACACCTGCTAGTGAGACAAATCAACCGCCTAAAAACCAAAACTCAAATTCATCTGGAGGAAATTCTTCAACTGGGGGATCAGGAGGTTCTTCAGGAGACTCTTCAGGTGGTTCATCAAGTACTGCAAACGGACCAGATTTGAATAAAGATGGAAAAATAAATATTTTCGACCTTAGTATATTGTTAAGCCAATGGAATAGATCAGGGAGCGGTGACTTGAATAATGATGGAAAAGTGAACATCTTTGATCTCTCACAGCTTCTTGTAAAATGGACTCGGTAGATACGATACTCCGCCAGTATTACTAAGTTTATTCTTAATTTAAGACCCAATTTTATTTATCTTGATGTGATTATATATATGAGGTATTGGTAAGTACAGCCTAAAGATGTCAGAGTAACGAATAGTGTATGGTATTCAATAATGAGGGGTAAAACAAAAATATACCCTCTTTAAGAGGGTATATTTACTATGTTGAAGTTAAATATTATTCTACAATTACTGTTCCTTTTCTCTCCGGGTGGAAATAATCATGGTATGTATATTCTCCTGGTTGTGAAAAAATGTGCATTACCGTAGATCCTTTAGGAATTTCTCCTAAATTTAACTCAGGATATTTTTGGTTAGTAGGATGATCATCTGAATTTACGGAAACTTTTTCATCAGTTGAATTATTTGCCCACCGAACTGCCCCACCTCGTTTAATAGTGACTGTTTCAGGGATAAAACCATCGTTTGTAAGTTCAACTGATACTTCTTGAGGAAGATTAGCAGTTGGTTGTGTATCTATTTGATTCCTAATAAAGGCAAAAATACCTACTGCAAGCAAAATAATAACTACTACAATAACAACAATAAATCGCTTGCTCTTATTTGATGTTGGTTGATTTAGTGTTTGTGAAACCTCTTGTTCTGGCATAAAATCACCCCCTCTCAACTAGTATTGTGGAAAGTTGTTTCGATATTTACGGATAATTATAATGAGAGCTATCAGAGCTAATACTGTTGGAATTGCAATAAGTGCTGCTGTAAGAAGAGTAGAATTTTTGTCTGGATCTATTGCGGCACCTGCGACTTTAATCTCAAACTCCTGTGGTTGAGCAGGAGAATTTCCATCTTCTGGGATATTTTCGAGTACATCAATAGATGAAGAATATGTAGCATCTCCATCTTTCACTACTACTACATGCTCTCCAGGAGGAAGATTTCCAACTGTTGCAATACCATTGGCATCTGTCTGTACTGTTACCGGACCATTAGGGCTTGAGACTGTTACCTGCGCTGAGGCAAGTGGTGCATTATGTTCATTACGAACATTGATGATTGCCGAGAATCCTAATGTACTAAATGTAAAATCAGAACTTGTTGATTCCTGGCCTGTCTCCGATCCTTTCCCTATTACTCGCAGATGATAGGTGGTTCCTGGTATTAAAAGCGCAGAGGAGAGTGTTGCAGTGTGGGTCTGTGTAAGCGTTTCAGTACTCTCAGTTACTCCATATTTATTCGTAAGCCCGTACTCAATAATGGAATAAGAAGGACGGTCTGTAGTCCATGATACAAGTGCTGAAGAATATCCGATATCACTTATTTCTACACCATTAATAGTAGGTGGCATTTCAGATGCTTTGGGAGTAGGTGTTGAGGCTGGTTTATTAGAAAAAGTAATTGTACTTGCCGATCCTCCACCATATATATTTGCCTGATCACTTGCCCGTACTAATGCAGTACCTCCGCTTACAGACACTGTTCCGCTTCCAGAATTAGCTTTACTTCTAAAGGTGACCGTTGCGATAAGCCGATCACCTGACACTGGATTGATGTTTCCACGACTGATTGAGATAGAGCCTCCTCCGCCACTAGAAGGGGCTTCAATGGCAAAAGCACTGCCTCCTCCGCTAATACCTATAAAATCAAGCTTATCTGCTGGATAGGTAAGATTTACAGTAACTCCATTTACCGCATCTCCTCCAGTGTTTGTTCTCACTGAAAGAGAAAAACGCTCTCCAACACCAACTGTTCTACTCGCAGGAGAGACATATACAGAACCGGCAGCTTGCACAGGAGTAGTAAAAGGGGCTATTAATAGAAAGTATACAGAAAATAGAAGAAAAAAACGAATAAGTTTTTTCATTTAATTTTAAGTTAGTAATTACATTTAAGATAGTTTTTTTTCATTTGTCAATAAGCGATATGTGGGTGTGTTCTTGTGGACTAGTAATTCAAGCGTAATGTATTTGCTGCTGTCGTCATAATTCACCTGAACAGGTATCTGGAGATAGTGTGAAATCATTTTTGCAATATGACCTTCAAGTCCTGATCCTAATTGCATTGTCTGCACGGAGATATTTTCGTAATTTTTGGAAAAAAGAGCATCTTTGTCTTGTTCAGAAAATGAAGATGCACGTGCAGATATTTTAATGCTTACTGTCTCTTCAAAATCCTGTTCAACTGCTACTATAACGTTTTTTTGGCTATCAGATGCGGAGAGAAGGACGGCCATCTCAACTAATTTTTGAACGAGTAGACCAGTATGAGTGACATCACAGTTAGCAGAAAAGAATGGTCCAGTTGCCATATCAGGTGAAAATTTAAATATTTTTGTCATAAAAGGTGGTAAATTTTGATCTGAGAAATTGGTAAGAGTAAATGTGAGCGTGACATGAAAAAGTGCCGCAAATTCCTGCTCAGCATTGACTGTGTCACGGCAAAGCTGTGCGATATCAACAACTGATTTTTTTTCTACCAATCCATGTGCGGTAAGAGATTTTAATTTTTCAATATCACGTTGATGTTTGTTTATGAGAAGGAATTGACCTGCAAGCTCAGTCAGTCCTTTGTTATATAACTGAGTTTTTAGATTTTCACTTAATGCCTCAAGCTTGAGTGAAGATTCATCGTATTCAGGAATAGTATTATTCTGTGTCTGGTGTACTGTCTGATCTCGTATGATAAATGTAATGCTTTGCTCAAATTCTTCAATTATGCTAATTGGTTTTATTGTCATACAGACCTTTTTACGGGGGGCAGAAGTTGATATAAGAAGTAGATCACAGATATCAGTTGGCTTGTGATTTTTAACAAGAGTAGTGAGCTCAAGGTGACTTGAATCAATAAGCTTTCCATTTTCATCTTTTAAAAATAGTACATCAAAAAGTTTTTTACGTTGCATTTCAGAGAAGCTCTTATTCAGGACACGCTGAGCTGTTTCATTCGCTGAAAGAATATGTGTCTCTATATCAGTAACAAATACGAGTTCATTTACATCTTTTAAAATTGATTCCTCTACTTTTACCTGATATTTCAGAAGATCAAACACGCGATCTTTAATGTGATATTGATGGGCAAGAATCTGCGCAATCGGCAGAAATGCAACAAATGAAATTCCATACACAATAAGCGTTGTTGGCTGTTCCAATACTAACTGTAGACTCTCAGGGTTAAGAAGTGTGTAAGTAGTGAGATTTATGAGTGAAAATATCAAAAAAAGAATAGAATTAGAAATACTGAAAATAAAGCTAATCCCCAAAAATGCTAAATGAAAAAATATAAAGAAAGGACTTTCTAATGCTCCGGTATACAATATCAGAAGCTGAATAAGTAAATTAATAATAAAAAGAAACGTCCATCTTCCCCAATTACCAATTCTTTTTTTAATGGATGAAATCCAAAACCCGTTAATGGAGAGTACAATGAGGAAACCTAAAAGTATAATTATCCGGAAAACAATTTCAGGCGATATATGCAGAAAGTTATAAACAAAAAGAATAAAAGAGGTAGAAGAGTAGATACATGATGCAATCGCAAAGTTGCGCATATATACCCATTATAGGGAGCAATTGTGTAAAAAGTCTATATCGACAATTTATAGTAGGTTCCTATTTGTGAGAGTTATTTATGCTGCTCTTGGAGAAAGGAGATCTTGAAATTTGACGATTCCGTCTTCAGGCGATCGCTTCAAATACATATTCCATGGACTTTCTGGATCTAGCGCTGACTCAAATGTCATTTTTCCTCCATCAATAAAGTACTGCAGCATATTTATTAATGCATCCTGGCCAGTTTCGACATATTTCTTGTGTAGATCTTTAGCTTCAGAAAATGAAAGCTTCTTACCTGAATAGTCGTGTAAGTTTGATGAAGCAAGTGCTCGTCCAACTCGTGCTTTGAACTTTAATGAAAAATCTTTTACATGCCGGCCTCCAATAACTGCTTCTCCATCTTTAAGATCACGATCAAGAAGAGGTGCAGCATGATTAAAAAATTCAAGCATCTTCATATACCCTTCGAAATATACAGCATCTTTTACAAAAGTTTCTGCAACAGGAATTTGGATTACATGGTTTTTTGTTGCAACTTCAATGGGGGTTACTTGATGTTGCATTGAAGTGCCCCGAGTTATTCTCCACACCGTTTGTGCCGCATCGCTGTGTGAAATGTTATAGTCACGCAAGGTTGTATAAATATCCTGTAAGGAATACTTTGGTACTATCTGGTTATTCTCTTGCTTTGTTTTCAAGCTCATTGCAACTGAAAGGTATCTTGCAGCAAAAAGTGCCTGACGTCTATGCCCATATGGTTGTCCAAGTATCATCTCTGCCATAGATGCAAGACCTTCTTCTGTAGGTAAATATCCTTCCATACCTGTTCCAAGTAACGGACAATCCTGTTTAAATCCATTAGCTCCTCGGGTTACATGCACAAATTCATGCCCAGGTATATATATCATTTCTCTCCCGACAAGTTCACGATCTTCAGGAAACTTTATTTTTTTGCCATTAGCGTTGACACTGACCGCTTTTGTCCCTTTTTCAATTTCTACATTCCAATCATCAAGCTCAAGTCTTTTGAGCAGTACTTCAAATTTGCGTTTTCCTTGATGTGGCGTTAATTTATTCTCTTGAGGTGGTTCATCTCCTTGAATATATGAGCGTTCTTCAACAGTATAATTCCAAAAATCAAAAGCTTGATCCGTAGTCATTTTTTCATCATCTGATTGTGCTTCCCGATTTCGTTCAAGTGTTTCACGAGCATGGTCTTCAAATCGTAATGTAAGCTCATTACGCGTGCCTGATTCTTCTATATCAATGAGCGTAGCCCATTCTTCAGGTGTCCTTTGATATTGAGTAAACTCAGAGTTGCCAATAAATTGTGCATATTCAGAAAAGTTGATCTGGTTTTCTATTGCAGAAAGGTATGCATTTTGAAATGGAGTAGGAACGTTGATAAATTTATGTGGAAGTTGTGCTTTTAACAACGAAAGGTTTCTTCTATACGATTCTAATTGCTGTGGTTGATGGTTTTCCCAAGTTTTGAGTGTGCTGTCCTGGGGTTTTACAGGAGAGGTGGTTATATAGATGTCGTCTACGCCTGATGCGCTAATGGTCTTTAAAAAGTCATCACCTGATGGTTCAGTTGCGTTATCATAATGCGTTTGGAGAGCTTGCTCAAAACCATTGATAACGGGACTGTGGGCTTTGGTTACTGATACTTCTCCGTAGTTATTCCGTGGATAACAGGCTCTGTACTCGTCTTCAAGAGCACGTGTCATTTCTTTTTCTTTAGGAGCAAGGTCTTGAGTATCTTGTGGTGATACTAACTCTGTGTATTGCTCAAATCTTTGTGCTTCAGTAGCCATTGGTAATAAAATTATCATAATCAATACCATAAATAGTGTCAATAAATTGGGAAAATAAATTTCTTATTGACTGAGCAATTTTGATTTGCTATAGTGAATCGTGCCCACACAACAGTCTAAATTGAAACGTACAAAATATATATTTGTTTCAGGTGGTGTTATCTCAGGAATAGGGAAAGGAATCACCGCCGCATCCATCGCCCTTCTTCTTAAGCAAGCAGGTTATCATATAGCCCCCATAAAATTTGAAAATTATCTCAATCTTGACGCTGGTACTATTAATCCTATAGAACATGGTGATCCATTTTTGTGCGAAGACGGCACAGAGACAGATATGGATATTGGAACGTATGAAAAATTCCTTGATGAGAACATGGGGAAAAATAATTTCGTGACCATGGGCAAGATTTATCACACTGTAATTGAGCGGGAAAGACGGTTTGAATACAACGGTGAAGACGTAGAAGCAATTCCTCATATTACTGATGAGATTATCAACAGAATAAAAACAGTAGGCAATAAAAAAAATGTTGATATTGTTATCGTAGAACTTGGCGGAACAGCTGGAGAATATCAAAATGTGTTCTATTATGAAGCATCTCGAATACTGGCATTAAAATATCCCGGTGATGTAGTCCATATTCATGTGAGTTATGTGCCAACTCCTGGTCATCTTGGGGAACCAAAAACAAAACCAACACAACTGTCTGTGAGAACGCTCAATTCTATGGGAATACAGCCAGATTTAATTGTCGCGCGTTCTGACCGTATGCTCGATAAACGCCGCCGTGACCGTTTTGCATTATTTTGCAATATGCATTCCGAAGACATAATTTCAGCTCCCGATGTTGATTCTGTATACCGAGTACCATTTGTATTACATGAACAAGGGGTAGAAAAAAGAGTATTGGAAAAGCTGGGACTACCGATTAAAAAACCAGATCTTAGAAAATTTGAGAAATTACTTGCAAAAATTGAAAAATCAAAAGATAAGACGATTGAAGTAGCAATTGTTGGCAAATATTTCGGAACTGGAGAATACCAACTGAAAGATTCCTATGCTGCATTATTTGACGCAATTGATCATGCAGGATGGGAAATAGGGGTAACTGTCAAGACACGGTGGGTAAATGCAGAAAAAGTAGAGGCTAATGGTCCTGAAAAAGAAATTGGTACACCTGATGGGATCATAGTACCAATTGGATGGGGAGAACGAGGGTCTGAGGGAATGATTGCTGCAGCTAGTTATGCACGAACTGCAAAAATTCCATACCTTGGTCTGTGTTTTGGTATGCAGTTAGCAGTAGTTGCGTTCGCACGCGATTTAATGAAATTTAGGAAAGCTAACAGCGAAGAAATTGATCCAAAAACAAAGTATCCAGTAATTCATTTTATCTCAAATCAGAAAGAATTAATTGCGCAGCGGGCATATGGCGGGACAATGCGGCTTGGAGGCTGGGATGCAAAAGTGAAGCCAGGAACCCGCGCTCATGAGATATATACTAAATATAATGCTATGGATAACAAAGCAAAAAGCATTGCAAGCGAACGGCATAGGCATCGGTATGAATTTAATAATATTTATTCAGATGATTTTGAAAAAGCAGGTCTTGTGATTAGCGGACGATCAGTAAAAGAGAATTTAGTCGAGATTATAGAACTTCCTGAATCAGAACACCCTTTTTATATGGGAACCCAAGGTCACCCTGAGTATAAGAGTAGACCAGGTAAACCACACCCTTTCTTTATCGAATTCCTCAAAGCAGCAGAAAAACAAAGATAGAAGATATTTATTACTTATTATTTATTATTTAAACCTAAAAAGATTTTTTATTATACGTAATACTTAGTTATTTATTATTTATTACTTATTATTGATTATTTATTATTGATGTTTAGTTTTTAAGCCTATTCGATATATGTTATTTAATATTTTACCGTGAACTACGAACAGTGAACCGTGAACGCTATTTATTACTTATTATTGATAATCAATACTAACTCCCTAACTCCATATACTTTATAACTTTATGAACTTTACAAACTTTATAACTAAAACGACTTTATGAACTTTACAAACCTTAAGAACTTTACAAACCCTAATCCCTAGACTCTAACCCTATACCTTACGTCTTATACCCATCTCATCTCATTCTTGCAAACTACGCATGTTTCACGTATAATTACCTCTTATGGATACACAATATAGAGTTGGAGACATTATTCAGGTTAGCCAAAAAATTGAAGAGGCAAAACGAAGCCGTGTTGTCACGTTTAAGGGCAAACTGATTAAGTCTCGTGGAAAAGACGAAAATCGTATGATTACGGTCCGTCAGCTCATTGATGGTGTATATGTTGACCGTATTTTTCCTGTAAACCTTCCAACAATTACTGATATTACTCTGGTTGAAAAGCCAAAGAAAGTTACCCGAAAGGCAAAACTTCTAAAACTACCTACAAAATAATTATGGAGCGACTAAAACCAAATGGAGTTTTATCTATTCAAGAAATAGATATCCCGCAAACTCAAGATAATTTGATACTGGATACGCCTGAGAGTCTGAATTTAGACAATTTAGATTTATGGTGGGATATGTCAGTTGGACATTTAGATGATCCTGTACTACCTCTTGAGAACAGTAAGACACAAACTTCAGAGGTTGTCCTTATTGATACGACTTCAGAAGATACAAACTCATTTGATTATACTGTAGGACACCTGGACTTTCCTCCTCATAAATAATAATTTTCCTGTTTTACATTTATAAAATTTCAACTACACTAATACTGTGGCAAAGCATACTATTACCGGTAGAGTAGGCGAAACATATGCAGTCTCTTTTCTCATGCAACATAAATACAAAATAATATCTACTAATTTTCGCTCGAAATTTGGTGAAATTGATATTATTGCCAAAGATGGTAATCAGTTTGTGTTTGTTGAAGTAAAAACGCGTTCAAGTACAGTGTTTGGTACGCCTGCTGATGCAATAACTCCTAAAAAGCTTCAATTAGTAATAAAAGCAGCTGAATATTTTATCTTAGTGAATAATCACGTACAAAATTATCGGGTAGATGCAATTGAGGTATTTATGACCAGAAATACTGTCACCAGTATTAATCATATTAAAAATATTACGTTCTAGTACCTTTCTTATAAATCATATAATGCAGTGTACTTTTCCGTGATATAAGTAAGGAAGTGAGAAGACGATAATTTTTCCCCTGTGGCTTTTTTTATCAAATCACTTGGTATATAGAGTGATCCGTACTGGTGAATTGTATTGCGCAACCATGCAAGTGGTTTTCCAAACTCTCCTTGTGAGAGCTGAGCTTCATAGTCAAATTCTTTTTTCATTGCTGTCCGAAGTTGTGCTGCATATAAATTCCCTAAGGTATAGGTAGGAAAGTAGCCGAATGAACCATACGACCAGTGTACATCTTGTAGTACTCCTTGGGTATCAGTTGGTGGCGTAATACCAAGATATTGTTTCATCTTTGTATTCCATGCTTCTGGCAACTGTTCTGGATCAAGTTTTCCTGAAATAAGTTCCTGTTCCAGTTCAAATCTGATGACAATATGCAGATTGTAAGTTACCTCATCAGCTTCAATACGAATAAAACCAGGTTTTACATGATTAAAAAGCATAGTAATGGTATCTGCATCTGCTTTTTCTAATGAGGGGAAGAACGCATGGAGTAAAGGTGTGAGAAATCGAAGGAACTCAGGGTGTCGTCCTATTTGGTTTTCCCAAAATCGGGATTGTGACTCATGAATACCTAAAGAGACTCCGCCATCAAGCGGTGTATTTGCATACTCAGGATTTATTCCTTGCTCATAGAGCGCATGTCCCCCTTCATGAATAGATGCTGATAGCGCGTCGCGAAAATCATATGATTTATAGGCTGTAGTTATTCTAATATCATGATTACCGAGCCCAGTGGTAAAAGGATGTGGTGATACATCTAATCTTCCAGAGGCAAAATTATATCCCATTTTTTTTAGAATGTAATGAGAAAGTTGCTCTTGCCGATCTTGAGGGAAATTTGTCTTTTCCCCTACAAATCCAAGATTAGAGACATAATCTTTTTTATGAGTAATTGTTTTTATTAAGTGTGTGAGCGGTTTTTTAATCTCAGTGAATAATGTATTGCACTCTTTTGTTGTTAATCCAGGTTCATAAAGATCAAGTAATGCATCATATGGGTTATCTTTATAGCCTAAGTGTTGCGCAAACATCTGATTAAGCCGAATTATTTTCTTGAGATGTGGCAAAAACTCTGAAAAATTATTATTTTGTTTTGCAGAGTTCCATGCCATAAATGCAACAGAAGTCTCTTTTGAAAATTCAATAATAAGCTCTTTGGGTATTCGTGAATAATACTTTAATGACTGTTCTAGATTACGAATAACAGCATGTTCTTCTACGCTTAAGCTTTTTTCTTTTTTTACTAAATCAATGAGTTCTTGCAACTGAGGATTTTGCCACTTCTCAGTGGTAAGTTGAGTCATATATGCTGATTGGTCAGCACGGGTTTGTGCTGCATTTGCTGGAAGATTCACATTTAAATCCCAGTTGAGTGCAGAATTGATTGAGGAAATAAGAGCAATTTCATTGTAGTACTCAAGAAGTTGTTTTACCGATTTCTTTGATGAATGCATGAGATTTAGTATATCAAATCTTTCCTGTTTTATCAGAGAAGATTAAATAACCAATAACAACTGTCAAATAATAATAAATTTTATTGAAATTTGATTTATGGATATTATTTGTAATTTGTTTTTGTAATTTGAATTTTTATACCAGTATTTATGCCGATAAACTAGGTGGGCTTTTGTGATATGTTCTCTTTGTATACTTTATAAATTGTTTTTCAGCCAGCGCTATTGCATCATTGATACTGTCTATATAATCCCTGCCTTCTGCAGTGACTATGACATTGTTACCGGGTATATCAAGCTGCATGCTCGTTTTAAAGACTGCAACTTTTTGATTTGCGTATTTTTGCTCATCTATAGCTATTTCTACTTTCATAATATCGCGAATTTTTGATAATTTTTTAACCATAATCTCAATCTTTTCCTGTGCTTTTTCGATTTGTCGATCAGTAACAGTACCATTTGGTTTTTCAAATACAATCGGTATATCAACGTCTGGTTCAAATGTGGCAAGACAATGTAAGATATTCTTCAGTGAAACTATACTTGTTGGATGATTCAGTGCATCTACAATTACCAGACTTCTTTGATCAGACTGTATTAATGTATTGAGGATTTCTCTCGTGCTTTTATCATCTGATATGGTAAATACATTTGTCTGAGCGTATCGGGATATTGGGTCATCTATTCGGTATATTTCCTCATCATCAAAAATATGATTCTTCTCGGTCTCTGTAATACCTCTATACCGTGGGCGATGAATTGGTCTAAGAAATGCTGTCTTTATGTCAGATCTCGTAACTATACCCCTTACTTTATCATGTGAGTCTGTTAGGACTATACGAGAAATTCCTTTTGTCCGTAAGAGTTTGAAAATATCTTTCACTGTTCCTTCAGAAGGGTGAGTAGTTACAGGTGGAATTTCAATACACTCTACTAGATAGGTAGATATCATTGGATCATGAATCAATTGGCGCATAATATCTACTACATGGACAATTCCTGCAATATCTCCTTTATCATCAAGAATCGGAAGTTCATAGAGTCGAGTATCTAACATTGCACGCAGTACATCGAATAATGAAGATTCTTTTGTGAGATTTGGGGTCTGAAGTAGCTCTGAAATTACTTTCTTAGTATATGGTGCATGGTAATTATGATAAATCGCATGATAGGCAGATATCACCCCTTTGTAGTGTTTATTATCAAATACGTAAATTGGTTTATGAGAGCTTTTGGTATATTCCAGGACTTGTCCAAGTGTTTTGTCAGGAGAGGCAATTGGTTTATCTTCAAAAGGTTTTATAAATTGTTCTATTGAATACCTTGCCATGTGATTATATTCTAATTGTTATTTGCAATAGAACATTACAGATATCGTAAGATTATTGTAAGTATCAACATATAATTACATATCGCTATTTCTTTACTCAATACATTAAATGGTATAATAATGGCTATGAAATCAAGACGGCCAGTCCAACAGCCTGAGCAAATATCATTTACAAAAGAAGGATATAAAAAAATCCAACAAGAGCTTGCAGAATTACAATCATCACGCAAAGGTGCAGTAGAGACTTTATCAGCTGCACGTGCATTAGGTGATCTATCAGAGAATGGGTTATATACTGCTGCAAAATCAAGGCTTCGTTCAATCGATTCTGAAATTAATCGACGTAAGTACTATCTAAAAGTAGGAGTTGTTGAAGAAGGGAGTGCTTCTAGAGTAAGTATTGGCACAACAGTAGTGGTTGATGATGGTAAAAAAGAGCGTACATTTCAAATTGTTGGTGATACAGAATCAGATCCATTGAATGGTAAAATAACCAAGAAGTCACCTATCGGGAGTGCATTGTTGGGAAAAAAAGTAGGAGAATCAGCATCTGTTTCCACACCTTCAGGCAGTATTGATTTTACAATTCGTACAATTTCGTAAATGGAACAAGAAGCATCAAAACAACAGAAAAAAGACGATACACTAATTGGATTATTGGTTGTCGGGGCAATACTACTTGGAGTAATTGGATTTGTGTATCTGCTTTCAGTACAACAAAAAAGCGGGGAGTGTGAGACACAATACAATCCTGATGGTACTGTCCGTGTAGGATGCTCACCCATAGACTCACTTGTTTCCCCTTCACCTGCAGGATCAGTCGAGTTACTCGATCAGCTCAATAAAAACTCAGTCTCTGAAGTAGATAAAAAATTACAAGAAGCAGCGCAAGATCTCCAGCGAAGACAAAATCAACGTACACAACAGCAGCAACCACAGGTTCCTCAGATTCCTCGCTAATCATAATCTTTTTTAAAAGTAGTGAGAATTGCAAGAATTTTTTCTTCAGATGCCCCACGTCTAAAGTAATCAGATGCGATCACCATAAGTTGATAATGGGTCTCAGATAATTGTTCGCGCTCGCTCATATATTCACCACTTACAGTTGTTTTTTGATCATAGCCAGTAATTGGGTAATGGATATGGTTTAAAATCCAGGTTATGACCGACTTTGGCACAAAAATTTCGTGTATAATATTTCGTTTATGATACATTGCTATATTTCTCATGATACATTTATACAATGTCTTCGTAAAATGAATAGTAAGAAACGGTAACAATTTTGCGTGAAAGAAGGCAATAATTCCAGATATAAAGTTCGTTATGATATTTATACGTGTGGTAACAATATTTCTTTTGAGGGGGGAATAGTAATGGTAGTGTCTTTGGTAAGGGTACCTGATGTATTGTGTGAGTTATGAACTCTTTTAGATAACTCACGAATTATTATACGAATGAGTTGTTTTTTTAATTTAATATTTTCAGGTAACTCAGGATGCCAATCAATTCCAGGATTAATATTTCCTTCAAGAATATATACATTCTTTGAGTTACTCACAATAAAATCGAGTGTATAAAGAGCATTTTTTCTATTTAATTTTTTAACAATTGATTGAGAAACTTTGAGTACATTTGAAGGAATATCTTTATTTGTAATAAGTATTTCTCCATTGCCATCATTACAAAGGAAACTATCGTTTTGTGCTACACGGATATATGTCTGTACAATTCTGTTTCCTAAATAAATGATTCTAATTTCAGTGAAATTTCGATAGTTTTTATAATTATATCCCGAATTAAAATATACAAATGGTTGAATTACAAATGACTTGTCTTTGTTTGCTGCAAGTATTTTATAAATTTTAGAACTATAGTCTTGATCAATTTTGAAAACAGACATTCCTCCGGATCCATATTTATCTTTTAAGATAATAGATTTAGAAAAATCTTGTTTATGAGGATGGGTACTGATAAGTTCGTGAAGTTGATCAATAGCTGCACATACATCTTCCAATGTATTATTTTGGATGCTTACTGTCGGAATTGAGTATTCAGAAAGAAAATCATATGTTTTTTGTTTATCTGAAAAAAGTTCATAAAGGAAAGAATTAGAAAAGGGTACAATGTTTGAAGATGAAAAAAGTTTTTCTCTATTAAATTTTTGGACTGTATTTATAGGAGCAAATTTGTCAAATATGTGCTGAGAAAAACATTTACGTTGGACTGGAATCCACGTATTGTTCTCAAATAACCAATAACTTCTGCATTTGCCAGCACCTGTAATGTCTGCTGAGGTTGTTAGTGCAGCAGTTATATTATTTTTTTTACATTCTTCGATAAAAAATCCGTATACAGTGTTATATATTGATTGGTCAGAAACAGGTGAGAAAGGGAGTAGAGGTTCATTAATTATGGTAGATGCACTTCTTGCGATTTTGTGGGAATACACAACCAGTACATCAAAGATGTCTGTGTTTTTCATAAATACGTAAATTACAGTTGTAAAGTACTCTTACATTATACCTTGTTACGTTTAAAATTGCCAATTTAGCCATATCTAGGATCAATTTTACAGGAGAAAATTCTTAGATTGACGTTATAGAGTTTGAAAAACTGAATGTTTATTCTATAAAAATTCAAGTATCAATTAGTACAAAATTTATTGTACAATTGTTGCAATTAGAGGAATAGTATTGTTTGCATTTTTCAGTACATTTTAATTTAATAGGTTCTCATCTTCATTAGTATCATCAAGAATTGAAGTCGGTGATACTTCTGGGCTGATAGTACTCTCTCTTTCAGATTCTGTTGGTGAAAGAGTTGGTGTTATTGTTGGAGTAGGCGTTGCTCTTTCCTCTGCATCAAATGGACCACTTCCCACACCTGGTTCTGCTTGATAATTTATATTTTGTGTAAGGGCATCATTCGCAAACCAGCCCATTATAAAGAACAGTGGTAGTAATAAAACCCATATCCATCCAGTGTTTCTTCTCGTAGATCTTGTAGTTGTATGTCGTTCATTATCCATATACTTCACCTCCAATTCTCATTGATGCACAGGTTAAAGCATACAAATTAGGGAGAGGAAAAAATAGAGTAATAAAAGAGTGAGAATAAATAATTATAAGAAAAAATTCCAAGAAAAAAGCACCTTGGGGTAATAGAGAATAGATAACCCAAGTGACTTTTTTCTGCTGCTTATGCAGCGAAGCTCCATAGGCGTATCTTCCTCTTCACATCAAACGTGTTTGACCTTACGGTGCTTTATAGTATTGAGCGGTTAGTTATCTGAGTCATGTGTGTTTCCATGCACGGTATTCGCGACTAGCAGCCACGTTGCAACGATGAAAAACACAATGACAAGGACAAACGCCCACTGACCAATACTTGCAAACCATCCCATTAACCCTATCCAAAACAGGGTAAGGAGGATTCCGCGTCTCAGATCACGCCGTTCCGGAATGTATCGCATGGTGTCCCTCCTTGTTCTTTTGCGAGATATCTACCTGCTTAATAAAGATAATGAGTTGATACGTACGAAGACTGATTTCGCACGCATCTTTCTCATAACCTTTTAAGTGATACTATTTAAAGTGCGAAATTCAGTATTTATATATGCAGAAAATAGTGTATCTATATACAGTATAGCATAGTGAATAGAATAGGCGCCGTGTACTGCACGGCGCCTGAAAATTTTGCTCAGTAGTTAGCTAATACGTGCTCTGTGAATCATTGTTACTGTGATGACACCACGTTCACTCGTTAGCTCATCGAGCAACTCAAGATTTAGTCGATGTTGTTTGCACACACCGACTTTAACTTGACCATTGTCGGGTTCTAACATGGGATAGGTATAGGCTGCACCGTATCCGAACATTTCTACAATCCGCTCACCGGCTTCTTTGCACTGAACATGTGCTGAGAGATTGATGCGAAGTTCAGTTGAACCTCCGCAGACAAAACACCCGGGTGTTGTATCGATACCAATGCCTCGTGAATGGAAATATTCTCCTCCTTGTTCAGGACGTATGTCAGGACGTCCATGACACGGTATGCCTCTCCGAGGATGGATTGATAACTTAGGATAGTATCCTCCCCGAAATCCAATAGCAGACTGCGTTGTCCCATCTGTGAGTATTGCGTAGTCACCGTCACATTCACCGCAAATTCGCAGTTCTGTTCCCAGACTTGCAACTGGAGAGAATGAAGACCTAAAACCGCAATAAGGACAACCGAATTGTTCAGCCTCCTTAATGCTGATAGCAACAGGGATATAGCGTACCGTATTATTCACGGGATTCTCCTCATGGTTAGGAACCTATGCCACCAGTTGATGGCGCATTATGTACCATAACAATACACAAAGCGCCATCAACTAAATGATTAAATTTCATGATCTGTAAATGTACAATAACAATCGAGTATGAGTGTACTAAGTAGAATTTGAGTGAATTATACCAAAACGGGTGCCAAGGCATTATCGCATATTTTCTACTGTCCGAAGAAGTATAACTGCAGCTTTTCTTACAACCCCTCGCGGGCTCTTTTCATACATACGTGCTAGTATATATATCTCATCAGCTAAATTGGAATCAATTTCAACAATATTTTGTAAACCTTTTAAAATACGTGCTGCTTGCTTTTCTCCCCATACCTCTAGAATTCGTTTGAGTAATGGTAATGTTTCGTGCGCTGCGTTGATGCTAGATTTTGCATAGTTGCATATCACAACTACTGAATTATCACGGACAATTGTACTGGTATCAGATAATGCCATGCGCTGAAATTGAGAGAGAAGGGGTTTTACTTGATCAGGAATCATATGCGCGATAAGTCCAATCGCATGTGTTACTTCCCAACGTACACGAGTATTTTTGTGCATAAGTAATGATAATAATTGGTTGGTGTAAGGAACAATTAATGCAGGATTTGATTCTGCAACTTTTGTAAATATTTCAGCACAATCACCTATAATGGCAACATCAGAGGAGGAGAGGTGTTTTGCGATATCTTGAAGGGATGCAGGGTGGGCAAGACAATATTCGGCAACTTTTCTATTAGATTCTTCTGTCTTATCACCTATTTCGGATGATAATTGACTAATAATATCCATGTTACTTTTCTCTTTGTTTCATATATTGAAATGAAGACTTGATTAATTTCTTGAGGACAGCAGGATCGACATCAGAAAGACGTTTTATATAAACACAGCCTACGCTTGTTTTATGTTTGCCAAGATTTTTAAATAAATCATGGTTGTTTTCATTTCCTGCCATGATATATAGTGTTAAATTCTGCTTTCGTGGAGAAAATCCAATAAGCGGCCAGTCACCTTCCTGAGCGCTTCGTTCTGATTTATAATGATATTTTCCAAATCCAACAATACTTGTTCCCCACATTACTGCCTTTTCTCCTGTAATTTCTTGAAACATTTCCAGAAGCGTGAAGCTATCGCGTTGTTTTTCTTCTGGTTCTACTTTTTCTAGAAACTCAGTAACACTTTCAGTTGTCGCCTTTGTCTTTAACTCTGCCATATCGTAATGTTAATTATATAAAAAAAGAGAACAGAAAATATAAGATGTTTCTATGATTTGTATATATATTATTTTCTTGCAATTACAAAACCAGAGACAGCTCTAAGCGGAAGATCTCGCTTTATTATTGTACCAATATAATCAGGTGGAATAGTAAAAGACTCACTGAAGCCAACATGAGTAGCATCAGTTGCTAATGCTTTTGTGGTCGTATGTTGTTTCATGCCATTATTAATTTTCCAAGGTATACGTTCAGGCGGAAAAATAGGCCATAATAAAATTCCGTTAGGACGTAGTACTCTAAGTGATTCAGATAGAAAATGATCAGAGTCAGTAATAAATCTATTTGCCCATACACTTGTAATCCCATCAAAACTATTATCATGAAATGGAAAGTCTTCATTCATATCAGATAGCACAATATCTATCTCTTTTCCTTTTTCAGGAATAAGATTGAGTGATGGAAGACTTAAATCAGTGGATGTTACAGAATATCCAGAATCTAAAAGAGCTTTAGAAATAAGTCCAGTTCCAGCACCTATATCTAGAATGTTGGGTTTATTCCCATTTTCATCTACACTTGGACCATATTTTTTCATAAGATCAGCTACTTTTTGACCAAGTTTCTCTCTTCCATACTTTAAAACGTATGATTCGTACTCATGTGGATCAACATCATGCGCATAATTTCGGCTTAATGCCACATTCTTTGCAACACGATATGTATCTCGTATAGCAGTAAATGATTTGATTCTTTCAGACATGGCTGGAATTATACCATTTTAAGTGAAATGTGGTTATACTGGGAAAAGTAAAAAGAGTGCGCTTTCGATCAATCAGGCAGTTTTCCAACTGGCGCACCCAACCTTAATTATCGGAGATACAAGTTAACCTTCTGGAGTACCTTCATCCCAAGTTCTCTTTTCTCCTCAGGTAGAACTGAGAATAGTCCTGCTGCCATTCTCAGGAATGACTGAGGATCCTCGAGTCCTTTGTGATGTTGATCACTGAGGATTGCAACCGATACTAGACAAAGAAGAATTTCCTCAAGTTCCTCTCTATCTTCATTCCTCAAATCAAAAGAAGAATGATGTGCTGCATTCGTGACGAATTCTACAGGATTTATCTCGTCCACGTTTATCCTCCTAACAGTACTATCCAATAGTTTTGAGAGTATATTGAAAGAGAGTGAAAGTGTCAAGCTATAAATCTATTTTTTAATTCACAATCTTTCTATCAGAGAACAGAGTAGTCTAAATAAAATGGCGCTGAGGGATTCCCCAGCGCCCTGACGTTCTCTACTGCGAGCTACGAATATATCCGTACAAACGGTACGGATATCCGTTGCCGACATTAAGGCCTGACTGAATGTGGACTAAATTTAGTCCACTATCTTCGTAATACACCTGCAGATATGCTTCCAATTCAGCAGCACTGTTAGGGGCGAATCCCTTTGTTTTAGCAGCTGACATTGAGCGTTTATTCTTATCATAGTCCCATTGAGCGAGACGGTCGGAGTAGTCATATTTTGCTTCTACGACCGTTTCCATAAAGTTTTCCCGCTTGAGACTATAACCTGGTGCTATGAAAATTGTCTGTGGCCTATTAAAGACAGTCCGCGAGAAGTGTGGGTTAAGCAAGTTAGTATCCAGTGACTTTAACTTGTCAGTTTCCACGTGGATCACACAATCCTCCTTTTAGCGTACGAACGACAATAGAAAGAATTATACTATGATAAAAAAAGAAAGTCCATACTATAAGTTTATTATTTAACAATTAAATTAACTCACGAAAAAAGCACCTTGGGGTATATGAGAGGATATATCCTAAGTCACTTTTTTCGTCCTGCTCATGCAGGAGTAGTGCCATAGGCAAATTTTTCTCTATTGTTACCTTACGGTGCTTATGTATTGCAGCTTATGTACCTTGGTACCAGTCGATCTCTGAGCCGTTCCAGTGTCCTACAAAGAATAGACCACTAGGAGCGCAATCCCAAAGCATACAGCCTACCGCGAGATGGTCATCAACCACTGTGAACTTATAGTCCTTAGCCACAACGCTTTGAGCGTCATATAGAGCTACAGGCTCACCAGGGATAATACCACTTCCGCAGAGACAACAACGGATACTCTCACGTTTCAGCTCTTCCAGGCTGCAATCTGGGCAGAGACGATCAGCTTTTTTCGGATTTGGCAGTAGTGTCCTTCCGTATATCCGAATTTTGAATGCTCCTGGTCCTCGGTGTCCGCATTTGTATCTTCGCGTCTTTCTTAGACCCAAGAAACCAATCTTGGATGGAATTTCCATCCAATCCACAATACTCGGATCCTGATCCATCACGATTGGTTCTCTTTCAGAACCGCCCTTCGCAAAGACAGTCAAGCCATCAAGCGTTGGGTCTTCAGTGACAAGTACTTGCTCATCACGCCTATTCGCCATGTCACACTCCTTAATATGTATGGAAAACAAACAAACGCTACTAATGGAGGATTATATCAGATTGTATTCTATATGAAACAATAAATTACACCTTCCAGGTGGTTTAGGTTCACACCTCTTCTTTAATGATATTAGTAACTATTGATAAATATATTTTAATCTGTAAGTTTCCTGAGAATTAAAATCAGTAGTGGTTAATCAATTACACACACATTATTGTATTCTCATTTCACTATCATATGGTTTAAAAAAACTGCTTATTTCTGAATACTCGGTCATATCTGAATTTAAATATTCTTTTTCTTCATCTCTATCTAGTATTGCTATGCCTCTATTATGAATAGCTTTCATGTAATTACCTGCAGGAGTGGTAATCATGGTATAGGTAGGAATTTCATCACCATTTTCACCTTTAAAGTATTTATATAAACCTGCAACACTGAAAATTTTACGGTCAGGGAGGGTTATTTCAACTCGCTTTTTCTTCCCATCATCCTCTGTTTTATATTCAAAAAATGAGGTAAGCGGGATCAAACATCTTTGTGCAAGTACTTCTCTGAATGATGCTTTTTCATCGAGGGTTTCTGATTTGGCATTAAATAATTTATGTTTGTTTTTGCCTTGAACCCAAGGTGCAATAAATCCCCATTTCATCAGTTCAATCCCATTTTCAGTGACTACCGGTGCTTCATATCCTGGATATACATCATACGATTCTTTTAGGTCGAAATTAGCCCTCATATCATAGTATTGTTCAATGTCTTTTCCTTTAGAGAAGTTATAGTGTGCACACATATATAAATTATATCATCAATCTGATAGTAATTTTGATCTAGTATGTTCGACTAATGTTCTATTTACTTTCGTATATATTTCATATAGTCTTATTACACTGTCCTGAGATATTTATCGTAGAAGTATGACTATACAGTTAAATGAGAAAGTAAAAGTAATTACTTTGTATGATCCGATTAATAATCAGAATAGACCGATATATGTACACTGGCGATACAAGCGTCATACTATCTCTCAAGTAGGATACCACCATAAAGTACGGTATGGTCGAACCATGATGCACATATATCATGTGAACACAGAATCAGTTTCATTTCGACTACGATTCGATACAGAAACACTGGATTGGATTTTAGAATCAGTATATGTATCAGATTGAATATAATAAAGATCTTCCCACGATCATGCATATTGACATGAATAGTTGTTTTGCGACTGCAGAACAGCAAGCAAATCCTTTTCTTCGTGGGAGACCAGTCGGTGTTGCAGCATATACAGGTGAGAATGGATGCGTTATATCTCCTTCATATGAGGCAAAGAAATTTGGCGTAAAAGTAGGATTTCGTGTAAAGGATGCCAAAATGTTATGCCCTGAAATTGAAATAATTCCTCCTGATCCACCGAAGTATCGTGATGTACATCAACGATTCTCCCGTATATTTAAGCAATATGCTCCAATTGTCATTCCAAAGAGTATAGATGAAGCTGTATTGGATTTTAAAGGTACTGAGGTATTAATTAAAGAAATTCCAGGATTGATTGAAGTTGGCAAAGAGATTAAATATCGAATCAGAAAAGAGATTGGAGAGTGGGTAACGTGCAATATTGGTATTTCCACAAACATGTTTCTTGCTAAAACAGCTGCATCTCTACATAAGCCAGATGGACTTGATGTAATTACACATGAGAACTTACGTGAGGTATTTTCAACATTAAAATTAACAGATTTATGTGGTATAGCTGATCGTAATGCAATCAGGTTAAAACTCGCAGGAATTAAAACCCCGCTTGAGTTTCTTGATGCAGATTATTGGAAGTTACGAAATGAAGTATTTCAGAGCATAGTGGGTCATTATTGGTTTGCAAAATTAAGAGGATGGGAGGCTGATAAGTATGAACATAGGAGGAAAACATTTGGACAGTCATTTGCACTTCATGAGTGGACAGGTGATATAGAAGTACTGAAACCATTAATGATGAAGTTATGCGAGAAAATGGGTAGACGAGTTAGAAAAAACAAATACTACGCACAAGGAATTCATGTGGGCTGTCTGTACTCCAATGGAAAATATTGGCATATTGGTAGAAAATCATCAATGAAGCTTTATACCACACAAGAATTTTATGAACGAGCTGTCTGGCATCTCTCATCTGTAAAACACCAGCCAGTTACGCATCTTATGGTTAACTGTTATAACCTTATGGAGTTAGATAACAACTTTCAAGAAGAGTTATATGATAAGAACAGATTAAAGTGCTGGGAACTAAGTCGTGCACTTGATTTGATAAATGATAGGTATGGTGAATATGTTGCGTACCCAGCACGAATGATGGGATTAGCTGATTCCATCATTGATAGAATCCCATTTGGGGGACTAGGAGTTGCAGAACTAGAAGAAATGTACGAAATCGAATCTGGTTATTCCTTGGAGTCAGAAGAACTACCTAGAGACTTACATGAAATATATGTCCGAGATGCAATGAATGGAGTACTAGGAAGTATGTATAACAATAATCATTCAAGACTATGATCCGTATTGGAACACCTATTCAAATTTATCTATGAAATTATACCGAGCTCTCAACCGATATAATGTTCAGGTTTCTGCATATTACTGAGAATTAAGTACTTGGACAGGATAATCTGAAGAATTACATCCAGCAGCGATTAATCCAGCACCTTCTTGAATAGCGTGACTATTACCAAATCCAATAAATAAGTCATATCCCTCATTAACTCTTGTGACAATTTGATCAAGTATGTATCTATCTCTATTGTCACTTAACTTTGCAGAAAGATAATTCAACATCCCCTTAGGATTATCAGGATTATTAACAAATGGATTGACTAAAGGTTGATAATGCTTCTCTAAATCATATTCAGAGACATATAGAGGATTACCTTGTTCATCAACTCCATTTTGAACTAATAGTTGAATTCCTTCTTCACCTGTAACTTCATTTTTTATGAACTTTGAATTGTCTTTCAAATGAGTATTTAATTGAGGGAGCATTTTATCAATATACTGCTGAATTCTTGATCTACCTTCTGATGTGTTGAATGATCCTAGTTTCTTTATTTCTTCAAGTTCACTCTGAGCAAAATCTTTTTCCCAATCTGTATAGACTAGGGATAAATTTAATAATAAATCAGCAACTTCTTGTTGAGTAAAGTGTTGCTCATGACGTAATTCTTTGTCACGTAAGGCAGAGTGCAAATTTCTGAAGGCAAAGTTTAATGCAATCGTAAGGTTGGGGATGCCTTGCTCCTTCATAAACGTAACTGTTTCTTCGTAGGGAATATCAGGAGACATTACATCTATTCCAGCTTCTTTTGCATACCAAGTAATTGCACCCATTTCACCACCTCGTTGAACTGCTTCCTCAAAAGTAGCATATTCGTTAGTAATGATACCTGGTTTGCTACCTTCAATTAAAACTAATCTTTTTTGAGAATCAGTGGTTGCACCATTAAACTCATCAAAAGCAGTTTTTAACCCAGTAGTTTGAGTATGATTTTGTTCCGAAGTAAGGTTATGGGGATGAATTGTACCTGAATAGTGAATTATCCGCTCATTGGGAGATTTATATCTAAAAACCATCGGCAAATCTTTACCCTCCATTGCTTTATAAACTCTATCTATTGCAAGATCGCCCATTTTAAGCATACCTTCTTGAGCTTTTTCTGGGGAAAGTTGTTTAGTATCCATTTCTTTGGATAAGTCAATTCCTAATTCTGCTGCAGAAGGATTATTATCCATAGTTCTAGTATATCAGAACAAAAGGGTTAATTATTCCACCTTCCAGGTGGTTTAGGTTCACACCTCTTCTTTAGATGGTTTTTAGTAACATTTGAATGGAGTATGTAGAAGTGTGAGCCGACTGGGACTCGAACCCAGAACCAAAAGCTTAAAAGGCTTTTGCTCTACCGATTGAGCTATCGGCCCGCCCGCCATGCAAGACGAGCTTGCGAGGCGTTGCGGGCAGGCCCGGTTACCTCTTTACAAGTACGTCTACATTTCCGATGCGAGATTTTAAGTATCGACGTCCAAATCCTGTTTTGAAATAGTGTTCACGCTGTATAGCGCTTTCAAGGCTTAAACAAGCTTCATAGTACACCAGTTTCAATGGACGTCTATGTTTAGTTGATTCAACTAAACCATCGGTATGTTTCTTGAATCTTTTCCTTAAGTTATCGGAATGTCCTATGTAAAATCTTGTGTCTTTAAGACTGAACAATACATATGTATAGAACATATAAGATTCAATAATCCATATTTTACCAGACTTACGCACAGTAAATCAATTCAAATGTATGAAACAGGTAAAATATCTTGACTTGCTATATATTCTTGCGTAATCTTAAATTAACAATTGATGAAAGGAGGTGAAAAATTATGGATAATGTAAATACTTTGTTGACGAGTACTGCCAATAGTGTACTTTTTTCCATTGCTAATTTTATTCCTCGTTTTGTATCCGGATTAATTGTACTTCTTATTGGTATTATTCTTGCAACATTTTTAAAGCAAGTATTGCTTGAGCTTTTTAAATTTATAAAGCTTGATCAAATGCTAAAGCGGTATGGAATTCCTGAGACAAAAGAAGGAATTGACTGGCCAAATATTCTCTCTGAGCTTGTACGATGGTTTGTAATCGTATTATTCTTAGTACCGGCAGCAGATGTATGGGGATTAGGACGTTTTACCGAGATATTAAATAATCTCTTGTTATATCTCCCTAATGTCTTTATTGCGGTATTGTTACTGCTTGTTGGCTTTGCAATATCGAAATTAGTATATGATTTGCTTCGAGCATCAATTCATGGTCTGTCACCTGAAGCATCAAAATCAGTAGCAATAGTTGGTCGATGGTCAGTGCTTGTTTTTGTATTCCTAATTGCACTTAACCAACTCGGAATTGCAAGCGATTTGATCAGAATTCTCTTTACAGGAATAGTTGCAATGCTGGCAATTGCTGGTGGGCTTGCTTTTGGACTGGGTGGACAAGAAACTGCTCGTGAAATTTTAAATAAAATTAGAAAGAAGTTGTAAGGAGAGAAGAAGCGTAATTAGATTGCAGTCTGGGGTAAAATCCAGTATAATTATTGTGTGCGAAATGGCCAGTAGTGCCACCTTACATAAGTGGCCCCATCGTCTAGTGGCCTAGGACGTCGGGCTTTCATCCCGAAAATCGCGGGTTCGACTCCCGCTGGGGTCACACTTCAGCAAGATAGTATATTGAATTTGGACCCTATAGTAATTTGACAAACGTTTAATATTCCTGTATACTGAGTTTCGATTTAGATTAGAGCTTCAGTTATTCTTCCTTTTCAGGCAATAAATATTCTTGATAGCTCGCTGATTGCGGTATCAGGCAATATGTATCTGCCATACATTTTTCAGTTTTTCTATTTCACACATTATGTACAACAATAGATTTCGTAAATCGTCACGTGGTCGTGGGAGAAAAGCATTGAACAGACCAGATAATACCTATGGAAATAGGTTCTCTCAACCTGTCAGAAAAGCTCGAAAAATAACCAAGCTCGATCATAATTTATTCATTAATCAGGCTGTAACAAACAACACTCCACTGCAAGTACAGGAAATAAAACATGTCTTTAATGATTTTGCAGTATGCGCTGAATTGAAAGGTAATATTGCTGCTAAAGGCTTTACTACGCCAACTCCTATACAAGATCAGGCAATTCCTGAAATATTAAAAGGTAGAGATGTAATCGGTATTGCAAATACTGGAACTGGAAAAACTGCTGCATTTTTAATTCCTATCATTGACAAGATTTATAAAAACAAACAGGAGAAAGTGCTAATCGTAGCTCCGACACGTGAACTTGCAATGCAAATTAACGAAGAATTCCGAGCATTTTCAAAAGGAATGCATATTTACTCAGCCCTAACTATTGGGGGAGCAAGTTTGAATCGACAGGTACAAGAGCTGCGTCGTGGAGTACATGTGGTAATCGGCACTCCTGGACGACTCAAAGACTTGATTGGTAACCGTGCACTTGATCTTTCCCGATACCGTACTGTAATACTCGATGAAGTAGACCGGATGGTAGATATTGGGTTTATTAAAGATATTCAGTACTTAATTTCACTGATGCCAAAAGCACGTCATTCACTCTTTTTCTCAGCAACAATAACCGATAAAGTTGATGAAATATTACAGCAATTTGTCACAAATGCAGTGACAGTCTCAGTCAAGACAACCAGTACTGCTGAAACAGTTGAGCAGGATATTGTAAGAATCACCGATGGAAAATCAAAAGTAGATATATTACATGATCTGCTAATTACTGAAGGATTTGATAAAGTGATGGTATTCGGACGAACAAAGTGGGGAATTGAAAAATTGACAAGACAGTTAATTGAAAGAGGATTCAAAGCAGCGTCTATTCATGGGAATAAAACCCAAGGGCAACGTCAACGTGCACTTAACTCATTTAAGAAAAATGAAATCTCTATTTTACTTGCAACTGATGTGGCCTCACGCGGTATTGATGTTGATGATGTATCACACGTTATTAACTATGACGCACCAGAGTCCTATGATGACTACGTACACCGTATTGGCCGCACAGGACGTGCGAACAAAAGAGGTAAAGCGTTAACGTTTGTAGACTAGCTTTTTCAAAAAAAAGCGTCTATTTAACGACAAATAGACGCTCTTTTCTAAAGGGCATAAAAGAGAAATTAGGCAAAGCCTAGAGCTCCTTTACGCCCTACAGACACTGTAACACACAAATATTTCCCAGACAATATATCAAAATGTAAGAATTTGCATGCAGTGTTACTCTTGCCTTTTTTATGCGTAAAAAAAATGAAAATTTACCATATATAGTGTACAATTGGAGTTATTCTTATGCGATTTTTCCTAAATAAGTATTCCGCTATTATCTTTTCTTTTTTACTCATGTTTCATATTGGAAGCAGCAGTGCTCATGCGCTGTTCGATCCGCTCTCAAGACCAAATAACATGTATGGAATGCATATTTTGTTCGATCATGAGTTATCTGATGCTGCATCACTTATTAATTCAAACGGTGGTGAGTGGGGATATGTCACGATTCCGATCCAGATGGGAGATTATGATCTGCAAAAATGGCAGCATTTCATGGATGACGCGCGTTCAAAAAAACTTATTCCTCTCGTACGCCTCATGACTGACCCTTATTGGGCAAATACCCATGTATGGCGCAAGCCAAAAACAATGGATATTATAGATATGGCAAATTTTCTTAACTCTCTCAATTGGCCGATAGAAAATAGATATATCATCGTTTTTAACGAAATGAACCGTTATGACGAGTGGGGCGGTGAATATCCAAATCCAGAGGAATACGCAGATATTCTAGATACAACAATCTCAGTTTTTAAAGAACGTAATCAGGACTTTTACATGATTATGGGAGGGCTGGATAACGCAGCACCAAATGACAGTCAACATATGTCCTCATTTACATACCTAGAACGTATGGCAAGATATAAGCCTGAAGTTTTTAAGAGAATAGATGGGTTTTCAAGTCACTCGTATCCTAATCCAGGTTTTTCACAACCGCCATCTAGTACAGATAGAATGGGAACTGCGACATATAAATTCGAGTATGAATTTATTTCACAGGTAGCAGGAAGTAAAAAACCAGTATTTATTACTGAAACAGGATGGGATGCACAAAAAGTATCTGAAGAAACCATTGCGCAGTATTATCAACAAACATTCACAGAAATATGGGGGCAAGACGCAGATAAAATCGTTGCTGTTACACCATTTTTATTAAAGTCACATGGAGGATTTAACCAGTTTGCCTTTTACAAAAATGGAGAAAGAACAAAATATTACGATGTCTTTTTTAATCAAAAAAAAATTGCAGGTACTCCGATCATTCAACATAGTCAGCTTACAGCACAGCTGCCAATATTACCTGAAATAAAAGGAATAGATTCACATATTGCACAAGAAGTATCATCTCCATTGGAGATGTCAACGCCGTTAAAAGAGTATTTTAAGACAATACTTGGCATATAACCAAATTATTCATATTACTGTATAACTAATCAATGGCTCGAAGAAAAACTACCACAGTACGTTTAGAATGGATGGAAGATCCGGACATTCAAATACAGATAAATCATCTGATTCATACACTTGAGTTAACACACCTGCGTGCTGATAGAATTTTGTGTTACAGAACTACTGGATCATCTGCCCGTGCGTATGCCCGTATATGGTCCTTTCCAAAAATTTTCCAGCATGCACTGCACTTAGAACCTGCATATGTGATTGAGGTGATATCAGAAAAATATGATCGTCTACCCGACGATAAAAAATTGCAAGTATTAATTCATGAGCTGCTTCACATTCCTAAAAATTTTTCAGGAAGTCTTCTCCCACATAAATTTGGTAAAACTACGATTGACAGAGAAGTCGCACGGTTATACAAAGAGTTTAGGGAAAGGAGTAAAAAATAGTTCACTGTTCACAGTTCACGGTATAATGGTTAATAAGCTATTGCTGTGAACTTGCATTATGTACATCATTCACGGAGAAAATACAGGAGAGTCACGAAAAAAGCTTGATGAGATCCTCGCAGGCAAAACAAATATAAAGAGAGTCGATGGAAAAAAACTGCGTGAGGATGAGATCCAGATGCTCTTTGCAGCAACAGAGTTATTTGCACAAGAAAAAGTAATAGTAATAGAAAATTGCAAAGGACTTACAAAACCAATTTTGACATCACTTCTTTCTGCGTATCCCACTTCAGAAGCAGAACTTATTCTCTGGCAAGACGGAAATTATGATGCACGACTTATTAAAAAGTTTAACGATGCCAAAGTATTTGCATTTCCGTTGCCAAAATATTACTTTGTCTTTTTAGACAATCTTATGCCCAAAAAAGGAAATCAACTCCACGAAACATATCAAAAATTACTTGAATCATTTGTACCTGAACAAATATTTTTTTCTTTGATAAAACGAGTGAGACAGTTATTAATTATCAAAACTGCTAATATGAACGAATTTGAAGAGTTTGCCAAAATGAATTCATGGCAGCGAAATAAGCTAGAGGCACAGGCACGAGCGTGGAGTGAACAATCACTCAAATCATTTTATGCCTCGCTATATAGAACAGAAACAGCACTTAAGACAAGCAACATCCCTACAAATCTTGGAAAGCATATTGACATTCTATTGCTCACTGAGTTACATTAGATGGAGTTTCATGAACATCCCATCACATATCTTCAAAAGTTACGATATTCGCGGAATATATCCTGATGAAATCAGCGAAGAAAACTTTGCAGGAATAATAACGGCAATCTATATCTTTTTTACAAAAAAACTTGGTAAAGACCGTGTTCAAGTTGCTCTTGGTCATGACATGCGGCTTTCATCTCCTGCGTTACATAAGATTGCACGAGACACACTCGTGAATTGTGGAGCAGATGTCGTTGATCTTGGACTCGTTTCTACACCCACATTTTACTACGCAGTCTCAAATTACAATTATGAAACAGGTATAGAGATTACTGCTTCTCATAATCCAAAAAATTATAATGGAATTAAATATGTGATTAGAGGAGAGAATGGATTAATTAAAATTGGTAAACCAACTGGTATGGAGGAAGTAAAGAATCTTGCACTTGAAGGTGTATCACACGAAGCAAATGAAAAAGGTTCTGTCACTGAAAAGCAGTCAATTATTGCTGATGAAGTAAAGAGCGCAATTGAAGCATTTGGCAATCCTCAGCTTAAAAGTTTCAAGATAATTGCAGATCCAGCTAACGCAATGGGTATTACCTATCTTGAGGAATTAGAAAAAGCTATTCCTATGGATTTAGAAAAAATGAATTTTACGCTTGATGGAAGTTTTCCAGTACACCAACCAGACCCTATGCAGCCAGAGAACTTAGCTGACATTCAAAATAAAATGCGAGAAGGACAGTTTGATATAGGATTAGCACCAGATGGTGATGGTGACAGGCTATATATCTTGGATGAAAAAGGAGAAGTTGTTCGGCCGTCTGTCATTACCAGTATGCTGGCAAAAGAGTTATTTAAACAATACCCTGATAGAAAAGTTGTAGTAGATCAAAAATATATTCTCACTGCACAAAAAAATATTGAATCAATGGGCGGGGAAGTTATTCCGACTAAGACTGGTCATGCATTTATAACCGAAGAGTTAAATAATTCAGGGGCACTTTTTGCAGGAGAAGCATCAGCACATTATTACTATAAATTTACTGGAAATGCTGAATCACAAGTAATGACTATTATTGGCGTACTCAAAATAATGTCAGAGGAAAACAAGCCATTATCTGAAATAGCAGCTGAATTTATTCACAGTGTTGAAACCGGAGAAATTAACTTTGAAGTCGAAAATGCACAAGAAATTCTTGATACGGTAAAAAATCAATATCAAGATGCAGAACTCTCAACTATGGATGGTATTACCTTAAGTTATCCAGATATGCGCATTTCTCTTCGCAGTTCAAATACAGAACCCTTACTTCGACTGAATATTGAAGGACTGGACAATGAAAAAGTAGAAGAAGTAAAAAATAATGTTATTTCTATCATTACGAATGCAGGAGGTCGTACTCCAAGCGGGCACTAATTATGGCAGATCAAGATTATTCTTCGTTTAAAAAAGCACCATTTTCAAATGACTCATATGTGCGAAAAATCGATAAACCATGGGGATGGGAAATTCATTGGACTCCTGATAATCTGCCGTATATGGGAAAAGTGCTACATGTAAATGCAGGAAAAAAACTATCATTGCAAGTACATGATCAAAAGCAGGAGTCATGGTTCTTAATCAATGGGCGTGCAAAAGCGCTGTGGGACAATGATGCAGGAGAGTTAATAGAGACAGAACTTGAACCAGGCAAAGGATATACACTGCAGGTAGGACAACGCCATCGGCTGATCGGTATTACTGATTGTGATGTGGTTGAAGTTTCAACTCCTGAAATTGGTACGACATTTAGACTTGAAGATGACTACAAACGACCTGATGAAACAGAAGAAGTAAGAGCAAAAGATAGAGGATTGGTGTAAGTAATTGTTAGATTGTTCTCTTGTTCAATTGCTGGGTAAAATACAATTTTAGATTATTAACAATATAACAATTTAACAATACAGCAATAAATTTTCCATGAAAAACTTCAATGATTTAGAGGCAATACAAAAAATAGATCCACAAGATACGCTTGGTTCAACAGAGCTTGCAGTAAAACAATTTGAGACAGCGTGGCAAGAAATCCAGTCAATTCAGATTACTGAGGATTACAGCGGCGTTAAAGCAGTAGTATTTTGTGGAATGGGTGCTTCAATCTATGGTGCGTTAGTAGTAAAAGCACTTGAAGGCGCAAATTTTGCATATCCTACAGAAATTGTTACTGATTACCATCTTCCTTCATATGTTGACGCAAATACACTCATAGTACTTACCAGTTACTCAGGCAGTACTGAAGAAGTCCTATCTTGTGCTAAAGAAGCACAGGAAATGGGTGCAAAAATGGTAGTGTTGACCAAAGGAGGAAAACTAGCACAGTTTGCACAGGAGAATAATGTTCCATCATATATATTTGATGGAAAAATGAATCCTGCAGGGGTTCCAAGACTTGGCAATGGATATTCAATTTTTGGTTTGCTTGGACTATTGCACAAAATTGGCATTATAACGCTTGACTTATCGGTAATAGAAAAGGCTATTTCCTATGGACAGGAAAATCAATCAAGGATAAAAGAACAGGCACAAGCAGATGTACAAAAATTTGCTGATACAATTCCGGTTATATTTGCCGCAGAGCATTTATCAGGAAATGCACAAATTTTACGAAATCAGTTCAATGAGACAAGTAAGACATTTTCAGCATACTACTTAGTTCCAGATCTCAATCATCATTTGATGGAAGGTCTCGCATTTCCAAAAGACATGCCTGTCACATTTTTTATACTGAATAGTAACAATTACTCAGACAAAATTAAAAAGCGTATGGAGTTAACTGTTGATGTAGTACGACAAAATAATGGAACAGTTGTTGAATATACGGCAAACGGTTCAAATGTATTTCAGGATTTTGTAGAAGTACTCCTGTACGGAAGTTATCTTACGCTGTATCTAGGACTTTATTACGATCAAAACCCTGCAATTAACCCTTGGGTAGACTACTTCAAAGATAAACTATCACAATAGATCGCACCTATAGTAGGATATTGATTACTTATTATTGATTATTGGATATTTTAAATTACTCTTACACCTTATGCCCTAAACCTAAAAACCTAATCTATAGTCCCCAATCAATAATCTACAATCAATAGAATATAATCTCCAGGGCTTGATTTTTTGTTATCAATTTGACCATACTAACAGTATGGTACGACCTTCAGATTTTGTAGTGTGGTTAGAAGATGTCGATAGAGAAGATACTCCACTTATCGGTGAGAAAGCAGCAAATCTTGGCGAGATGATACAGGCGGGTTTTCCAGTTCCTGCTGGTTTTGCCATTACAACCACTGCCTACACTCAGTTTTTACGCACTAACAAGCTTGAGAAACCAATCCTGCATCTCTTAAACACAATAAATTATAATGACCCTAACTCTATCAGACAGGTATCTGCCCATATTAAAAAGTTAATTACGCATGCATCGCTCCCAGATGAGTTAAATAAACGTATTTTTGATTACTATGAAAGAATAGACAGAAGAAATACTGCTCCTCCAGTTGCGATTCGTTCATCAGTAATCTTTGGAAGCACCAATGTCGTACCAGTTGACCAACAAACATTCTTGAATGTGCATGGAGAAGCATCAGTGCTACACATGATCCGAGAAGCGTGGGCAGGACTTTTTGATACACAAGCAATTTCCTATTATCATCACAATCGAGTCGATCACCTGAAGACAAAAATATCACTTGTTGTACAGAAGATGGTTGAATCAGAAACAAGTGGTGTTATCTTTACAAGAGATCCAGTAACAAACAACAAAAATACGATTGTAATCGAAGCAATATATGGACTAGGAGAGCTTGCTGTACAAGGAAAAGTAACTCCTGATCAGTATAAGGTTGATAAAAAAGATCTCACAATTTATGAGAAAAATATTGCTGACCAAAAAGAGATGCTTGTGAAAGCGAGAACACAAAACAAGCAAATATCAGTACCCCGCAAGCTTATCAACAAGCAGAAGATAACAGATGATGATATTCTAACGCTTGCAAACTATGCAAAAAAACTGGAAAAACAGTATTACTTTCCGCAAGACAGTGAATGGGCAAAGGAGAGTGGAAAAATTTTTATTGTACAGACCCGTCCTCTTACAACATCCCCAGTATCTCAAACTGCCAAGTCTGGTTCATCAAAATTATCAGTAACACAAGCGCGAGTAAAACCCTTGCTTGTTGGGGATGGAGTAAGTCCGGGGATTGCAATTGGTTCGGTTCGAATTGTGAAGTCTTCCAAAGATCTTGGAAAAGTAAAAAGAGGTGATATTCTTGTGACTGATTTTACTACTGCAGAATTTTTACCTGCAATGCGTAGGGCCGCAGGTATTGTATCCCAAAAGGGTGGACGAACATCCCATACTGCAATGACTTCACGGCAGCTAGGTATTCCTGCAATAGTCGGTGCCTCTCATGCGCTGAGAATATTGAAAGATGGGATGATAGTAACTATCCAAGGAAAAACAGGCGAAATAATGCAAGGAAGTTTAAAAAATGAGAAAACATTTTCTCGTACTGTTCATCATGAACTTCCTACCAATACATCTGTCTTAGCATCTTTGGTTGATTCTCAGAATGTTGAAAAAACTGCATTATTACCGTTTGACGGAGTTGGTCTCTTACACGCTGAGGAAATTATTTCAGATCTCGGTATACATCCGAAAAAATTACTCCATGAAAGAAAAGGTAATGAATATGTCATGAATCTTGCTGAAGGAATTGGCAGAGTATGTAAAGCATTTTATCCTCGTCCAGTTATATTTCGCACAACAGATTTTACGACTGATGAATACCGAAGTCTGATCGGCGGAAAAGAATTTGAACCGCAAGAACCAAATCCTTCATTAGGGTATCGTGGTGCGTATCGTTACATAAGTGATCCTCGAGTGTTTGAGTTAGAACTCCGTGCTATCCAGAGGGTACGGGAAAAAATGGGCTTCAATAACCTCCAATTGATGGTACCATTTGTTCGTACTGTCCGTGAGCTTGAACATGTTAAAAAAGCGATAAATGCAACAGGCATGAGGCGTAGCAGCACTTTTAAATTGTTTATGATGTGTGAAATTCCTTCTAATGTTATATTGATGGAGGACTATTTACGTGTTGGGATTGATGGAGTATCAATTGGTTTAGATGATTTAACAACCTTATTACTTGGAACTGATAAAAATAATGATGAGATTTCACAAGAGTTTGATGAACGTAATCCTGCAGTGTTATGGGCACTTGAACAAGTAATACGTACGTGCGTTAGGCGCGAAGTTCCAGTCTCTATCTGCGGTACAGCACCATCACGCTATCCCGATTTTGTTGAAAAACTGATAGAATGGGGAATAAATAGTATTACGGTATCACCTGACGCAGTTGATATAACTCGTGAGTATATATATAAAGCTGAAAAGAAAAATATATGAAAAAAATCAAAGATATTGACGCAATGATGATATTTGATTCCCGAGGGAACCCAACAGTGAAAGCTGGAATACTTCTTGATGATGGAACAAGTACCACCGCAAGTGTTCCGAGCGGTGCATCAAAAGGGACTTATGAAGCAGTTGAGTTACGGGATGGAGAAGATGCATATGGAGGATTAGGGGTAAATAAAGCGGTTGAGAATATTAAAAAAATTATTGCTCCTCAAATTATCGGAATGGATGTTCAACAAGTAACTGAGATTGATAGAAAGATGATTGAGATTGACGGTACTGATAATAAAGCACAGCTGGGAGCAAATGCAATGCTTGCAGTGTCATATGCAGTGGTTCGTGCAGCTGCCGCAAGTCAAAATATGCCAGTGTATGCATTCATACGAAGCCTATTGTCAGATCCTCAGTCAGAGTACACATTACCTACACCGCTATTCAATATGATTGAAGGAGGGCAACATGCAGATAATGGTCTGGATTTCCAAGAATATTTGATTGTACCTGCGACTAAAAAATCTTTCACTAAGAAAATGGAGCTAGGAGTATCTGTATACCATGCATTAAAAAAAATTCTTCAGGAAAAAAATATGTCAACATCCAGTGCTGATGAAGGAGGATTTGCACCTGAACTTGCCAGTAATGTAGATGCCTTGCTGTTGCTTAAAAATGCAATAGAACACGCACATTACAAATTTGCGCTTGATGCATTTTTAGGTATGGATATTGCGGCAAATCACTTTAAAGATACATCAAATTACAAACTTATTGATCGTAATACTGCATACAAACCGGATGAACTTGTAGAGTACTATACGAGCATTGTCACTGATTACTCACTCTTATATATGGAAGATCCATTTGCAGAAGATGATATTGCGTCCTGGAAAACGCTTCATGAAAAAATAGCAAAAAATATAATGATCGTGGGTGATGATCTAACAGTCACAAATCCATATCGATTACAACTTGCACTTGATAATAATACGATCAGCGGAATCATTATTAAGCCAAACCAGATAGGGACAGTAACAGAAGCAATCGCTGTGTCTGAAATGGCTCGTTTTAAAGATATGGAAATAGTTGTTTCACATAGAAGCGGTGAAACTACAGACAAATTTATTGCTGACTTTGCGGTGGGAGTTGGTGCTGATTATGTAAAGTTCGGTGCACCTGCTCACGAACGTGTAGCGAAATATAATCGGTTACTTGAAATTAATCACGAAATTAATCCTTCAGAGAAATAAGTATGGTAAGCTCCCCCTTTGGAGGTTTTTGTGAATATTCTGAAATTATTTCTGATAGCAACCCTGTTTTGAACTCTTCGTGTATTTTTGTAAGCTCTCGTGCGATAGTAATTTTCCGATCTCCAAACACGTCTTGCAGTATTTCCAATGTATCAATAATGCGATGAGGAGATTCATAGAGAATGATTGTCGGTGAGAAATTTTTTGTAAATGATGTTTTGAGATGATCTAAATATTTTCGTTTTTTTGTGCGCTGTTTTGAGAGAAATCCTAGAAATAAAAAGGAATCACTGGGTAGACCACTTGCCGATAGTGCAGCAATGCCAGCAGATGCTCCAGGTATTGGAGTGACAGGAATATGTTTTTTCCGTGCCTGTCGTACTAAAAGAAAGCCTGGATCTGAGACGAGTGGTGTACCGCTATCAGAGACAAGACTTACAGTCGCACCGTTCTCAAGCTCATTGATGATTTCATAGAGAACTGTCTGTTCGTTGAATTCATTTAACGCACGCATTGGTTTTTTAATCTCATATTTATGAAGTAAATTTCCGGTAACTCGGGTATCCTCACAGACAATCAAGTCAGATTTACGTAATGTATCAAGCGCACGGAGAGTAATATCCTGCATATTTCCAATAGGAGTTGCGACCACATACAAATGTCCTGATATATCCATACTGATGATTATACAATAGAGAGGATTACTGAGCAGTGCGGAAGCGTCGAACTAACCCGACGCATATTCCTTGTATCCGCAGGGACTTAGGGTAAATAGGTTCCATAGCAGCGTTTGCGGGTTTTAAGACTACTTGTTCTCCTTCTTTATAAAACCGCTTTAATGTCGCAAGTCCTTCATCAACAAGTGCTACCACAATATCACCATTTTTTGCAACTTCTGTTTTCTCTATTACGACATAATCTCCGTCTAAAATCCCATCTTCGATCATAGAGCTTCCTTTCACTTCAAGCACATAGGATGGCTTGCGGCCACTGATCATACTTGATGCTACATCAAATGTTGCTTCAGGGTCTGTGTGAGGCTCTAGAGGTCTTCCAGCTGCAATAAAACCCAGTAAAGGAAGTGACATTGTTGGACCGTTTGCTTTAGACATTGGCCCTACAAGATTACCCAAAGATTCTTTCTGCAGGATTTTAAGCGTACGATTATTTCCTTCAACTTTTTGAATATACCCTTTATCAACCATAGATCGAATGAGAGCATGGATAGTTGAGACACTGCGGCGATTGAGTGCATCTGCCATTTCCCGAAGTGTTGGAGAATAACCATGTTGTTCCTGGTATTGGATGAGGTAATTTAATAGTTCGCGTTCTTTTTTGTAGAGTACTGCTGGCATAGGTATGAATAGTTGCTACTTATAATTTATTACGTATTATTTATTATTGATGATCTATAATTAAATTATTAAAATCATCTATGTAAAAAATATACGAAATATCCTCGAATTATTCAATATGACATACTATAACAAAGTATAGAAGAATCCCAAAATATGCAAAAATTATCACTCTGTATGGTAGAATGATAGACGATGAAATTTAAAGTAGCTTCAAAATTTCAACCAACAGGAGATCAGCCAAAAGCAATCGAACAGCTGACAAAGGGTATTCTGAAAGGCGAAAAAGAACAAGTTTTACTGGGCGTAACTGGAAGCGGCAAGACATTTAGCATTGCCAATGTAGTCGAGCGTACCCAACGTCCAATGCTGGTTATCTCTCATAATAAAACACTTGCGGCTCAACTGTACCAGGAACTTCGAGATTTCTTTCCAGATAATGCAGTATCCTACTTTGTGTCATATTATGATTACTATCAGCCAGAAGCATATATTCCAACAACTGATACGTATATTGCAAAAGAGACTCAAATAAACGAGGAAATTGATAAATTACGTCTTGCTTCAACCACAAATATATTAACCCGTACTGATACCATAGTTGTTGCCTCAGTGTCGAGTATCTACAATCTCGGTTCTCCAACTGAGTATGGAAAGAGAATCCTTCCTTTGGCAGTTGGCGATGCAGCAGATCGCCGAAATGTGATGGACAGACTCATTGACTTAATGTATGACCGTAATGATTATAATTTTGCCCGAGGAAGCTTTCGAGTGAGAGGTGAAGTAATAGAAATATTTCCAGCATATGAAGACATTATTAAACGTGTTGTCATTGAAGAGGGAGTAGTACAGAAAATTGAGCACCTTGATCCAACAACTGGTGAATTTCTCAAATCAGCAGACAGGATGGTATTATACCCGGCAAAACACTATGTAACTGAAAAGAGTACATACGATGAAATATTTAAACGAATTCGTCATGAGCTTGCACAAAGAATTAAAGAATTAGAGTCACAAGGAAAAATGCTTGAGGCTCATCGTATTCGTCAACGCACCGAGTATGATATTAAGATGCTTAAAGAGCTGGGGTATGTGAACGGGATTGAGAATTATTCTCGCTATTTTGACGGACGAAAACCAGGTGAAGCACCGTTCTCTTTACTTGAGTTCTTTAATAAAGCATATGGAGACGAGTGGATGCTAATGGTTGATGAATCACATATTACATTGCCACAGATTCGTGGTATGTACAATGGTGATAGGTCTCGCAAAGAAGTACTTATTGACTACGGATTTAGACTGCCATCTGCATTTGATAACCGCCCGTTAACATTTGATGAGTTTAAAGAGCGGGTTCATCAAACAATTTATGTATCCGCGACTCCAAACGATTGGGAATTAGAACGTGCCGGAAAAAATAATATTGCAGAACAGCTGATCAGACCAACAGGAATTGTTGATCCTAAAGTAATCGTAAGACCATCAGAGGGGCAGATTCCTGATTTACTCAATGAAATCACTGAGGCAGTAGCGCGAAAAGAACGTGTACTCGTTACCACACTAACCAAACGTATGTCAGAGGATTTAACTACCTATTTGGAAGAACAGGGAGTACGAGTTCAGTATCTGCATTCAGAGGTAGACACTTTGCAACGGCAAGATATTCTTGATGATTTACGATTAGGAACCTATGATGTTGTTGTGGGAATTAACCTGCTTCGTGAAGGACTTGATCTGCCTGAAGTATCTCTTGTTGCGATCTTGGATGCTGACAAAGAGGGATTCTTACGCTCACGCTCATCACTGATACAGATTATGGGTAGAGCAGCTCGCCGTGTTGATTCACGAGTAATTTTGTATGCTGATAACCACACTGATTCTATGAAAGCTGCAATAGCAGAAGTCGAACGCCGCCGTGAGTATCAACTTGCATACAATAAAGAGCATGGTATTACTCCAAAAACAGTTGAGAAAGAAGTACGCAAAAAATTAATTGAAAAAGAAGATGTGATCGATGAACTTGCGCCAATGATGGATAAAGAGGTCTTACTTCCAGATCAACGGGAAAAACTCATTAAACGTCTCCGCACTGAAATGAAAGAAGCTGCCAAGTCCCTAGACTTCGAAACAGCAGCCCTCCTCCGCGACAAAATCCGCTACCTCCAACAATCTTAACCTTCATCCTCCAGACCAAGGTCCGACCTTGGTCAAGAATCTTCAAGTAGTAGTGGTCCGAGTATTTCTTCAGAGTTTTGATTAAAATCATCTACAAATTTTTTATACTCATTCTGTGGAACAGCTTCAGAGTTTCCAGCAAAGTACTGGAGAATATCATCAGGATTTAGCCATGATGCACGCTTTAGTCCTAAAAAATTTGCATAGCTTGTGTATTTTGTGAAATCGATTTCAGAGTGTATATATGTTGGATTTAAATGAATATACCGAGTTAAATGAAGAAGATATTGATCTGAGTCTATAATGCATGCTTTATATTTATTCTGAAACAAAGGTCCGACCCTGTCATATTTTTTATTAAAATACATTACGTATGCGGTCATCAATCGTCGCATAAGTTTTGTGATTCCGTTTGCTGTGATTTGTTTTACCAATAGGTGTATATGATTTGGCATTAAACAAAATGAAACAAGTACAACTTCTTCAGAAAGATTAGATAAAAGAAATCTTAATTTGCGTTTAGGATTAACATTTATGTCTTGAATGAGGTCAAGTTTTGGTTGTAAATAAAGTTTTAAGTAAAAAAGAAAGACAGCACAATCAGATTCATCAAGAAAAATAGTTCGCTTTTCAATCCCACGGTTATAAATATGGTAATAAGAATTCTCAAGATATGTTTTTACTACATTCCGAGCAGGCATATTCTTGTTTCATTATGCTCCTTTTTACCATATAAATGTCAATATTGGACAAGGTCCGACCTTGGTCAAGTTGGAGTGAGGCGGTGGGTAGGGAGGTGATGTGCCGGGAAGGGGTTGCCTTCCCGGATTGGTGCTGTTTAATCGTTCCTAATTTCCTGAAATTAGGTCTTCAAGCAGTACACTTGACTGTAGGAGAGATTGTGCAATCTCTCCGTCAAGTTCTTTGTTCAGATCACTCAGGAGAGTGATAAACATTCGGTGTTCTTGATCCGGTATTGTCAATGTCCATTTATGATCATCTCCTCTTCTATGTGAGTAACACAACTCATACTCACCCACTTTTTGAGTGGTATAGTGCCAATAAGCACTGATTGTGATCTCTGGATAACGAATAGTTGATCCAAGAATACGAAGCTGTTCTTCAGCTCCAGCAAATGGGAAGACCCAGGTGTAATCGTGCATATGCTCTTGCCAATGATTTCCGGGAAATCGTACGATATCCTCGTTGATCATCCGGAACTTTCTATATGCATCCCAAGCCCTCAGTGATGTGAGCATAGCTATTTCTTCTGGTGTCAAGACAATAGGCAGCTTTAGACACGCAGAGATCGCTTCCATGCGCACAATGATGGGATTTGGCATAATCCACCTCCTGAAATATTAACGAACAAGATGGAGTGAATATATCAAATACCATAGTATTATGCAATTATTATCAGTCACTATATATCACTGCTTGTTTTTCGCTTGTGAATTGGTCTATAATGGACTGTTTAACTTTTCTCATGCTGATAAATTGCTAGACGGTTGAATTGTTTTATTGATGGAGAGTAAATGAAAAACAATATAACCATAAAACAATTGAGCAATGGGCCTAAAACATGATAGATACTATTGTAATCAAGGGTGCACGTGAGCATAACCTCAAAGATATTGACTTGGAAATTCCTAAGTATAAGCTGGTAGTTTTTACCGGATTGTCTGGGAGTGGCAAGAGCTCGCTTGCTTTTGACACGATTTATGCTGAGGGACAACGCAGGTATGTAGAATCACTATCATCATATGCCCGTCAATTTTTAGGAGTTATGAAAAAGCCTGATGTCGACTTGATCGAAGGATTATCTCCAGCTATATCCATAGATCAGAAAAGCACATCACATAATCCTCGCTCAACAGTTGGTACTGTAACTGAAATTTATGATTATCTACGGCTCTTATACGCACGTGTCGGACATCCACACTGTCCTAACTGCGGACGAGAAATTTCACGAATTACCAAAGAACAAGTCGTAGAAGAAATTGTCACAAAATTCATTGGAATCACACCCACTCGCATTATGATTTTAGCGCCAATTGTCAAAGGACGGCGTGGAGAGTACACAGATCTTTTCCGTGATCTCAAAAAAAGAGGATACCAACGTGTCAGAATCGATGGACGTGTTTATTCACTTGATGAGGACTTAGTACTCATTAAGACCAATAAACATACAATCGATGCTATTGTTGATCGAGTTACTCTCTCAAAAGATTATGATCGACAGCGGTTAGTTGAATCAGTCGAACAAGGACTCGCACTGGGAAATGGCGAGGTCATTATCACGAAGGTGACTGATGAGTCATTTAGTTTTCCGGAAAAACCGACTGAGATGGAAGACACATTGTATTCACAAAAATTTGCGTGTCCTGCGTGTGGCATCGCATTTGAAGAAATAGAACCCCGTTTGTTTTCATTTAATTCACCGTATGGTGCTTGTCCCCGCTGTAACGGGCTTGGTACTCGCCATGATGTTGATGAAACTCTCATCCTCAATCCTGAGCTAACTATCGCTGAAGGAGGAATTTTGGCTCTTGCGAATATTTATGACAAAGAGACCTGGTTTGGTCGTACTGTCCGTACCGCATTGGAAGAGAATAATGTACCGATGGATTTACTTATCAAGCATTTAACTGACGAACAGCGAAATATTTTGTTATATGGAACAGGAGACAGGCTTTATGAAGTAAAAGGTAAAAACCGTTTTGGTGAGCCAACAAAAATTTATGAAAGTTTTCAGGGTGTCGTGAATTATCTGTTGAGCCGCTACACAGAATCAGATTCTGAGCTGATTAAGAAAGAAATTGAAAAATACATGACCCCTAAAATTTGTGAGGTATGTGAGGGAAATCGTCTGAAAAAAGAGGCATTATCAGTAACTATTGATGATAAGCATATCTCGCATGTAAGCAGCATGAGTATTGCTGAGACTGAACAATTTGTAATTAAATTGCCTGAGATACTGAACAACAAAGAGAATGAAATTTCCCGTATGATTTTACGCGAAATCCAAGTTCGTCTTAAATTCTTAAATGATGTTGGACTTTCGTACCTCACGCTTTCCCGGAGTGCACATACACTTGCTGGTGGTGAAGCACAGCGAATAAGGCTTGCCTCCCAAATTGGGAGCGGCTTGTCAGGAGTATTGTATGTTCTGGACGAGCCATCTATTGGACTGCACCCGCGAGATAATACAAAATTAATCACCACACTCAAACGCCTTCGTGATCTCGGGAATAGCGTGGTAGTTGTCGAACATGACAAAGAAATGATGGAAGATGCAGATTATATTTTTGATATAGGTCCAAAAGCAGGAGAATTTGGTGGAACTATTGTCGCCCGTGGAACTCCTGAGCAAATTATGAACGATGAAAAGTCAGTAACAGGACCATATCTATCAGGAAAGAGAAAGATCGTAGTGAAGCGGAGTAAAGACTCAAAAAATCCACATGAAGGACTTACACTTTCCATATCTGGGGTTCAAGAACATAACCTCAAAAATGTATCAGCAGAGTTCCCTCTCGGAAAACTTATCTGCGTTACTGGTGTATCAGGAAGTGGTAAATCAACCATGATTAATGATGTGTTATACCACGCAATTGCCCAGGAAAAAAATCCGTTTCATAGACAACGGCCAGGGAAGTTTCAAAGTATTTCAGGATACGAACATCTCAAAAGAGTTTTTATGATCGATCAATCCCCAATTGGCCGTACCCCACGCAGTAATCCTGCCACATACACTGGTGCTTATACCTATATCCGCGAAATTTTTGCAAATACTCGTGAAGCACGGCTACGGGGATATGGACCAGGACGGTTCTCATTCAACGTACGCGGCGGAAGATGTGAGAACTGTGAGGGAGAAGGTCAGATAAAAATAGAGATGCAGTTCTTGCCTGACGTCTACATTGAATGTGAAGTCTGTAACGGTACCCGATTTACTCAAGACACCCTTGAGATACAGTTTGAAGGAAAAACAATTGCTGATGTCCTCAACATGACAGTAAGTGAAGCAACTGCATTTTTCTCATTTCATGAGGGGTTATCTAATAAACTTTCGACACTTATGGAAGTAGGATTGTCTTACGTAAGACTTGGACAACCAGCACCAACACTTTCAGGAGGAGAAGCACAGCGAATAAAACTAGCAGCCGAACTTTCTAAAAAAGGTCAGGGTCAAAGTCTCTATCTTCTTGATGAACCAACAACAGGACTCCATTTTGCCGATCTTGAAAAATTAATTGCGGTCTTGCGAAAGCTTGTTGAAAAAGGTAATACTATAATAGTAATCGAGCATAATCTGGATGTGATTAAAAATGCTGATCATATAATTGACCTCGGTCCTGAAGGCGGCCAAGGAGGAGGACAAATTATTGCAACAGGTACTCCGCATGAAATTGCACGAACAAAAGAGTCACATACAGGACGTTATTTAGCTCGAGAGCTCGGTATTGCATGAAACAACTAATTCTTGCGTTTTTATTCTCCATTTTTTTCTTTCTGCCTTCTTCTGCACTCGCTGCAGATGATACCTTTTCTATTACCTCTCATTCTCAGTTCACTGTACAAGAGGATGCAACTACTCAGGTTACTCAACGAATAACAATTACGAACAACACTGAGTATTACTACACACCTTCATATGGTATGACCATTGGGTATACTGATGTAGATAATATTTCAGTATATGGAGCAAATGGCGCGATTCCTTTTACGGTAAGTGATCAAGCAGATGGGAAGAAAATAGAGATAAAATTTTCAGACAAAGTTGTCGGATTGAATCGGCAAAATAGTTTTACGGTAAATTTTACTTCTAAAGAGATTGCCCACAAGAATGGCGCAATATTAGAGATAAGTGTCCCCGGAGTGCGCAATATTAATGACTTTGAACAATATACATTGTCTCTTGCTGTTCCAGCAAGTTTTGGTGAGCCGACAATTATAAAGCCTCAGAAAAATTATCAATATACGAATAACACAATCACTTTTGAAAAAGATGAGATTGGAGAAGCAGGAATATTTGTCGTATTCGGCAACGAACAATACTATTCTTTTGATCTTGATTACCATATTACGAATACCAATCTATTTCCAATCAAGACTGAGATCGCACTACCACCTTCAACCAATTATCAGGATGTACTTATTGAAAATATTGAACCTGCGCCAATTGATGTCTATCAGGATGCTGATGGTAATTGGCTTGCAGAATTTAATCTCTCTTCCCAACAAAAAAAGACAATACATGTAAAAGGTATGGTTAAAATACTGCATACACCAAAACCTGAAATACTCTCACCAGAAAAACGAAAACAATATCTTACAACACAACCCTACTGGGAGTTAAATAGTAAGGAAGTGAAAGAAGCCACAAAAAATCTAAAAGATGCTCGTGATATTTATGAATACGTGGTTAAAACCCTTTCATATAATTATGAAAAAGTAACAGGAGAGAACACACGGATAGGTGCCAAAGAAGTACTGAAGGACCCTACTAACGCTGTGTGTCTGGAATTTACTGACTTATTTGTGGCGCTTGCGCGCAGTAAGGGCATTCCAGCACGGTCAATTGAAGGATATGCGCATACTGAAAATGAAACGCTACGACCATTATCGTTAGTAAAAGATGTGCTCCATGCATGGCCGGAATACTATGATGACAAGAAAAAGACATGGGTAATGGTTGATCCAACATGGGGTAATACAACTGGTGGAACAGACTATTTTGATGTCTTTGACTTTGATCATATTGTCTTTGTTAGAAAAGGTGCTGACAGTAATTACCCGATTCCAGCTGGTGGATATAAATTTACTGCTGAATCAAAAGACGTCAATATCAGTTTTGCAAAAAAAGAAGATTTTGTAAAAAAATCATTTGCGAGTCTTTCTACTACTGTTCCGTCTTTTGTACTTTCAGCTTTTCCAATTCGTGGACATATAGTAGTGCAAAATACTGGAAATACAACTATTGTAAATAAAGCTGTCAGCGTACAAACAGATCTTCCACTGCGGCAGAATGAATTTATGATTGATGTGTTACCTCCATATGGAAAATCAGTGATTCCACTAGAATTTGAACATGTTGGAATTTTGACAAACAACAGCTACCCCGTTACAATCTCTTTTGAAGGATATACTGACGAGCGAGTGATTCAAGTCAGTGTATTTCCTCATCAAAATGTCATGTTGATTGGAGGTGGAATTGCAGTTGGACTCATCATCATATCTCTCATTGCCAGAAGCACCTGGCGTCTATATTTACAAAAACGCGCAAAATAAGATTATCTATGTCGGCAAAGCAAAGAATCTAAAAAAGCGTGTATCATCGTATTTCTCAAAAACTGCGCTTGATGCAAAAACCCTCAAACTTGTTGGTGATATTGCAGCAATTGATCATATTCAGGTTGGATCAGAAGTCGAGGCATTTTTACTTGAAGCAGTGTTAGTAAAAAAGCATCAACCGTTTTATAATATCCAGCTGCTTGATGATAAATCATATCCATATATAAAAATATTTAATGGAAATACCCAATCATTTCCCTATATTACAATCACACGAAAATTAGATAAAGACGGATCATCATATTTTGGTCCATATACGAACACGGGTGACGTTAAAATAATTTTAAAGCTCCTCCGGCGTCTATTTCCGTATCAAACTACAAAAAATCATCCAAAACGTAAATGTCTCTATAACCATCTTGGACTCTGTCCGTGTATACCAGCTACCTCTGAAAATCTTGAGCAATACAAAAAAGATATACAAAAAATAAAGCACTTTTTGAACGGTAAACAACAGACGTTAAAGAGAATCCTCAAAGCAGAGCAGAATGATGCAGTTGCACAGGAAGAATTTGAAAAAGCAGCAGATATTCAAAAGAAAATCGAATCAATAGAGCTTATTACAAGCGAACATTATTCACCTTTTGAATATGCCCAAAAGCCTGATTTTTACTTTGAGCGTATTACTCAAGAAGTCCAATCACTCATTGATATCCTGCACTCTCATGATCCCCGAGTTACAAAGCTTACCCGAATAGAATGTTATGACATATCAAATATTCAAGGGAAGCAAGCAACTGGATCAATGGTAGTGCTTGTGAATGGTGATGTTTCAAAAAAAGACTATCGCAGATTTAAAATACAGACAAAATCTACTCCTGATGATTTTTTTATGATGAATGAGATGCTCAGACGTAGACTAAAAAATGACTGGCCGCTCCCTGATCTTTTTGTCATAGACGGAGGGAAAGGACAGGTGAGTGCGGCAATGGGTGCGCTCAAAGATGCCGGTATTGATATTCCGCTGATCGGTCTTGCAAAGCGAGAGGAGACTATAGTTCTTCCGATTCCTATGTATGGCAATAAGTATGACTTTGAAGAAATAAAACTTCCAAAATCAACCCCAGGGATAAATCTGCTCAGAAGAATTCGTGATGAAGCACACCGATTTGCGCTCACCTATCATCGTCTTCTCAGAAAAAAGGCAATGCTTGAAGTAGTAAAAAAGTGATTTCAATTCAGTATTTGCTTGTATATGCTATTTATCTTTATAATAAATAATATCTGCCTATGAAAACCCTGTTACAGTCAATTATCATAACTGCCATTGCGTTTTATGCAACTATTCTCATTGCCCCTGGCCTTACTGTATCAGGAAATCATATTACCTTTCTGATTGCTGCAGGTACTTTTGTCATTGCAACTGCAATTCTTCGTCCGTTACTCAGTCTTATTGTATTTCCTTTTGCATTTCTCAGTGGTGTTATTGTGATTATTTTGTCAAATATCATAGGGTTATATACTGTTGCAGCGCTCTATAAATCAGTAAAAATTGCTCCTTTTACTTTAAGTATTGCTGGGCAAAATTATGATATAGGAAGTCTTTTGTCATACTTTGTGTTATCTGTTATAATAGCCTTGATTATCAAATGTCTTGAGTGGGTATTTGATCTGAATTAATACAGTATGGCTATTATCACAATACTTCATATCATTGTTTCTGTACTCCTTGGTGTCTCAGTACTTCTGCAGACAAGAGGGACCAGTGTGGGCGTTGCTTTTGGCGGAGGATCAGAGACATACCGCAGTAAAAAGGGCATTGAAAAATTTTTATTTTATGCAACTATAATTCTGGCAGCTCTTTTTGCAGCTCTTTCTATACTCAGACTCGTACTTGGATAAATAAGATTTTTCATTAGCCACCATGGCAAAACTTCGAAAACGTTACTATTTTTGGCTTTTTAAAGCATATGTTAAACGATGGAAACGAACAATTCTTTCATCAGTTGTCATAGGAGCTATTATCAGTATTGCTGGGATCGCTGTCTTACATTTTTATATCCTTCCATCAATTGATAATAAAATTCAACGTATAGGAATATTGGGTGTGTCTACTCCTGAAAATCTTCCAGAAAGTATTGTTTCTGATGTTAGCTATGGACTTACCCAAGTCACTGAGAATGGTTCAGTTATTCCTGCTGCAGCAGAACGATGGGAAATCAAGCAAAATGGAAAAGAATATATATTTCATTTGAAAAGAGATTTAACCTACCATAATGGTAAGTCTTTTAATGCAGAAACATTAAACCTCAATTTTAACGACGCAAAGAAAAAGATTATTGATGAGTATACTGTTTCATATACTCTGCAAGATCCATATATTCCATTTTTAACGGTGGTCTCAAAACCTATTTTACTGCAAGATTTTTCAGGTTTAGGGACCTACTCATTAAGTAAAGTGGAATTAAATGCGGGTTTTGTAAAATCTCTTGTGCTGCAGAATGTGCATGATAAGCTTAATAAAAAAATTGTCTATTTTTATCCAACTCAAGCGTCTCTGAAAACAGCATATATGCTTGGCGAAGTCGATGTAATAACAGGCGCCAATACTCATACACTTGAGGAAAAAGATCTTTCCAAGTGGACAAATACATCAGTGCAAGAGACAGTGAATTATAATGAACTGGTGACTGTCTTTTATAATAATACTGATAGTAATCTTTCAAATAAAAAATACCGCCAAGCACTGAATTACGCGCTACCTGAAGAATTTGAATTTGGAGAACGCGCCTTTTCTCCCATTCCTCCTAATAGTATGTATTTCTCAAGAATTCAAAGCGCAGAAATTACAGATAAAGAAATTGCACAAGAATTTTTACAAAGCAGTGAAGTACCTGCAGATAATACGCTTGAAATTTCTACAACCTCAGAATTAGAACAAACTGCACAAATAATTGCAAAAAACTGGAAAGAAATTGGAGTTAATACTCATATAGTCGTGAGCGAAGATGTTCCTCAAAATTTCCAAGTACTGTTATATAAATACCGCTTGCCCCGAGACCCTGACCAATATACACTGTGGCACTCAGATCAGGTTAATAATATCGGTAAATATAAGAATTTACGTATTGATAAATTGCTTGAAGATGGACGGATCGAGACAGATTCACAAGAGCGGATGAGCATCTATGCAGAATTCCAAAAATACCTTCTCGATGATGTACCTGCCTCATTCCTTTACTTCCCCCGTGAGTATCGAATAGTGAGAAGATAATGCGTCACGCATAGTTAATGGCTGATGGCTTATAGATAATAGTAGTCTTATCCATAAACCATAGACCAATAACCTTTAACCTAATCTAGCGTACTCTTTCAAATCCATAAAACCGATCTGACTGGTAGATTAGTTTGTAGCGTGGGTCTTCTTGTAGTCTTTGAGCTGTCTGAGTTAAGGTATCATGCGGTTCATACCAGTCGGTAATAAAGAAGAGCACAATATCTGCTTTTTCAATACCTCGAGGGAGCACATAAATATTTTCTCTACGCGACAAATGTGATCCTAGATTGTTGGTTGCCGCGACACTTTTTTCTTCATCAATCGTACGTAAAAATTGTCGTATTTCTGGTGCGTTTTTATATTGCTTTGTATAGATATCAATATATGGTGATTTTCCGATCGGTAATGCACCAATTTTCCATGATCCCAAAAGTGCAAAAAATATCACATAATACATGATGATTTTTCTCGGGATTTTTTTAAGAAGCACTGCAGCACCATATATACTAGAGATAAAAAGGAATGGAAGAATTTCTGCATTATACTGGTAGTATGATGAACGGAAATTACCACTGCTTGAAAGAATATTTTTTGCGATATCAGGTGCAGCAAAGATGAGGTGGAGAGGAGATGCAATTGGCAAGTATCCAACAGGGAGCAATATCATATTCAAATATCCAAGACCATTATGTTCAAAAAACACTTGTACTGTTTTTGCAGGATTTGAAATGATAGTAATGATGGCACTCCCAAAACTATCTCCAAATTCAGAGAGAAATGATACTGCAAAATGTTCACCACCACGCGCAGCTGGAATAAATACTTGCATCAGTAATATAAATATTACGAGGGAAAGTACGGTAATCGCGGCGCCTAATTTATAGTACTTTTTAGTGATAAGAAATACGCCAAAAAGAGCAGCAATAAGATAGACATTTTCTTTTGTGAGCGCTGCAAGCACTAAAAATATAGTCATCCAGACGAGTCTTTTTTTTAAGAAAAAATACCACACACCAAGCAATAAAGTAGTTGCAAGAGTTACGGCATGAAAGTCATAGAGATTTTGCTTTTGTACTAATGGATTGAGTAAATACGCGTAGGCAAATATCAAAGAAAGTGTCTTATTTCTCAGTACTAAATCTGCAATACGATAGACAAATACTGCACCTAGTCCAAGTACTACTGTTTGGAGAATGAGAAGCATACGAGGATCAGACCAGATAAGATAGAGCGGTGATAGGAGTACTAAAATAAAATCAGCATGAAAAGCAAGTCTGCTTATTGTTTCCGAGCCATCTGGATTGGTGAACATGAATATTCTTCCGTGCAGCGTATTCCATACTGTCTGATCCATATTTCCCAGATCAAACTTACCCATAAAGAAATTCAGATATTTAATAATTGATACATAGGTAAAATACGCGACATAACTTACAATACCAATCCACAGCAGTACTGTATGGGTGTTTTTCTCAATAAATCTCCATCCTCTTTGTACGAGTGTACTCTTAAACAAGAGATAGCTCATAAATAAAAACAGGAATTCACCCGCCATAAAACAAATACGGGAAAAAAGAGCAATGAGTGAAGTAATCGAGAGAGGAGCAAATGGTGCGAGTCCCAGTATCATGATTCCTTCCCGTACACCAAGCCCCATAGGGGTGATAATACTGACATATCCAATAAGCCATGACAAGACAAAAAATGAAGCAAATTGTAAAATAAATCGTGGATCAAGGAGATGTATAGAGCTTGCTACAAGATAATTTCCAACACCAAAGAAAAACCACGATAGACAGGAAAGAAAAAAAAGATCAGTGTACTGTGTGATAATGGTTTTAACTCGAAATTTCTTCACTCCCAGCTTCTTTTTTGCAATTACAATCGCAGCTCCCATCACCGCAAGTGAGAGCAATACAATTCCTGCAGTGATTGGTAAAACATAGTCAGCATACTCAGGAAATTCTTGCTGAATTCGAGGATAAATGAAGAGTATTCCTGGAATACTGATAAGTATACTTGGAATCATAAGTAGTAATGAATCAATTACCAATGATTTTATGAGCAGTTTTGAAGGAATATTGGCATCGTTATATGACTTTACCCGAGCAGCATAGGCAAAGACACTACCTGGAATATATCGTTTTGTCTCTGAAAAAGATAAGAGAAAAAAACTTTTTGTCGTATCAATATCTTTTGCACCGAGGTTATGCAGTATTTTTATCCATACAATATTTTTTAAGAAAAAATACAGTGCAAAAAAAACAATACCTATGAGAAGCATCGAATAGTTTGCTCGAGCAAGAGAATAGAGTATATCCTCACGGGCATTCCAGATAAAAAGGCCAATAAAATAGAATGCAGCAATAGTAATAGGTACACCTAGTAAAAATCGTACAATTTTTTTGCCGTTGGAGACAAGATTACTTAGACTCATACTTTATGGGGAGTTTTGATTTTTCTCTAAAATGAAGATTTACAATAAGATCTCCCAGTAATCCAGTAAGTATCAACTGTGTACCAAAGATTACCATAAGTACGCCAAACATTAAAAGTGGACGTGTGCCGATTGATTGATCAAGAAATATTCGCAGGAACGAGAGATACGCAAGGATGAGAATACCGATTAAAAATGGAACCATCCCAATTCTTCCAAAAAAGTGAAGCGGTCTATGAGTAAATTTTGTTAAGAAATATATTGTTGCCAGATCGGGAAGATCAGTCAGTACTTTTGATGCGCGGTATTTTGAATACCCGAATTTTCGTGATCTATTGTGTACTACATGTTCATCGACCCGATACCCTAACTCTGAAAGCATGATAGGAATAAATCTGTGCAGTCCGCCGTATAAATTGAGCTCTTTTGCAGCATCTGCCCGATAGACTTTAATACCGGCATTTAAGTCATGAATCTTGAGATTAAAGACACGGAGAATTACCCGATTTGCGATCCGTGAGACTGATTTAATTGCATTGGTATCTTGCCTGTTTTTCCGCCAGCCAGTAACCATATCAAGATTATTTTCTTTGAGATATGAAAGTAATACTGCAATTTCTTCAGGATCATCCTGCAAATCTGCATCTAGTGTCGCAATATACTCACCAGCTGCTTTATGAAAGCCGTGCATAAGCGCGTTTGATTTACCTAAGTTACGACGATGAGAAAGAATTTTAATAAAAGATTTCTTTTTCTCATATTCCTTTAGAAGAGGTAGTGTCTTATCTGTTGATCCATCATCAACAAAAATTACTTCATATGGTTTGCCGAGCTTTCCTCCTGCTTCTTCGATTTGCCGGATTAGCTCATCAATACTTTCTTCCTCGTTATAAATAGGAATTACAACAGATACATATGCTTGCATAAGTGTAGTATAACAAAAATTGCAAAAGAGGTGAGAGTAAGCTTATTTTCTGAACGTAGAATTGTGACTACTAACTACTGCACCGGAAAGCATCGTTACCAATAAAAAGAGGAAGGGGAAGCCGAGAATAAATACTAAATACGCTTGTTGAAATATGAGCAACCAGAGGCTACCTGATGTGCATCGAGATAAACTTCTTGTCTTGAGTTGTGAACTACCCGAGATTATTTTCGAACAAATTACTTTCACGCTTTACGCGTTTGGAAAATGTTTCTTTATTCAAATCGATTGTAAACAAGTTAATTATCTGATTAAATCAAAGTGTAATGACGAAAACTTTGAAAGTGATTAGTTTAGCAATTATAGTATTCTTAATTCTTCTAATAGGGTGGATGAACTTAACCTCTGGTTATTTCCAAAGAGCGGGTTGTTGTGGTGTGAAATATGTAACTAACGCTAATATTGGTGAACCACTAATCATGGGTTGCCCATTAGTAATATGTACATTAACACCTCTTGATAATCTTAAGCTACTCCTTTCTGAATTGGATTTTTATAAATAATAGTCTATTTTGCTAATTAGTTTAGCCGAATGTGAGCGACCAGGGGCTCGAACCCTGAACCGATTCCTTAAGAGGGAATTGCTCTACCAATTGAGCTAGTCGCCCCGCCCGACACGCAAGACAAGCTTGCGTAGTCGTTGCGGGCGGGCCTGCACAAAACTAAGCAACAAGTTTGTCTTACTGTCTAAAGTATATTTTATTTGTGCTCCCAGCAAGAGTCGAACTTGCAACCCCTGGTTCCGAAGACCAGTGCT
>CAYVAJ010000005.1:0-71814 GCA_964448725.1 uncultured Gammaproteobacteria bacterium
ACTTTATAACTAAAACGACTTTATGAACTTTACAAACTTTAATTCTTATACCGTGATATTTATTACTTATCGTTTATTACTTATTATTTTTTGTTGACCTATTATTTATATAATAAATGATCTATAAATGTTTAGTCTAGCTTTTACTGTTGCGTAAATACTGCAATAAAAGTCGCACGCCAAACCCTGTTCCACCTTTTGGACCGAATAAATGTTCTTTTTCTGCAAAGGCAGGTCCTGCAATATCAATATGTGCCCATGGAATATCATCTACAAACTCTTGTAAAAATAGACCCGCAGTAATTGCGCCACCATATCTACTTGCCGGAAGATTTGAAAGATCTGCTACTTCACTTTTATTCAAATCCTTATACTCTTCTGGAAGCGGAAGTTCCCATATTTTTTCACCTGTAATCTCAGCGGCTTTTTTTAAATTATCTTTCAGGTCCTGATCATTTCCCATCATCCCTGCAATACCAGTCCCCAATCCTACCATACACGCTCCAGTAAGTGTTGCAATATCGATAATTTCAGTTGCTTTCTGCTTTACCGCATATGAAAGACTATCAGCAAGTGTTACTCGTCCTTCTGCATCAGTATGCTGTACTTCAATAGATTTTCCGTTCATTGCATGTACGACATCACCGGGTAAAATAGATTTACCTGAAACCACATTAGGAGTAGCTGCAATAATCCCCAAAACGCGAAATGAGGGCTTTATCACATTGAGTGCAGAGAATACGCCAAGTACTGCCGCACCTCCCGCCATGTCTTGCTTCATCGCTGTCATATATCCTTCTGGCTTTACATTTACTCCACCTGTATCAAAAGTAATTCCCTTTCCCACAAGCGCCACTGTTTTTTTTGTTTGAGGCTTATTTTTAGGCATATACTCCAGCACAATAAACTTTGGCGGTGTATCAGCACCTCGTGCAATTCCTAAAAATGCGTGTGCGCCCATCTCCTCAAGCTCTTTTACATCATATACTGTACAAGAAATCTGAGAATTTTGATTTGCGATCTCTTCTGCTACTTTAGCAAGGAGTGATGGGTTTGCTACAGCTGCCTGCTCATTAACTAAGTCACGTGCCATTTTAGTAGCCAAAAAATACGCATGTCCTGTTGCTAATCCTCGTGATATTTTTGTATGTTGTGTTTTTTCTGGTACAGAGAAAATAACCAGCTCAAGTTCTTTATCTAAAGGATCGTTTTTTTTATATTGGGAAAATTTGTACATTCCCATCTCAACACCTTCAAGAACTGCCTGTGCCTGAAGTTCTGGATCTAATTTAATTTCATCAATCAATGCAACGGAGAGAGAATTCACTGATTTATTAGCGCGTTTTGCTATACCTGCCATTGCTTTTCGCAGTGTATGCTGAGTAATATTTTCTTTTTTTCCTATCCCAACTATTCCAACACGAGGAGCAAGTATTGCATGATTTGTAAAAACAAACTCGACCTCTCCTTCTTTACCAGTAAATTGTTCCAAACCAAGCTGATCTTCTACTTTTTCTCTCAGTTCTTTTGGTAGATGATCAATTGATTGAAACAATACGCTTCCTTTTTTATCTTCAAACGCAAAAACAACAGCAACATCTGATGAAATACTGCCTAATGTATTGGTGGTTACCTCAAATTGCATACCCCTTATTGTATGTCCAAAATCAATGAAAATCAACCGTATGAATGGTATAATTATCATCATCTTGGCCTGTAACAAGCTTGTCAGACAAGAGTTACGCTAAAATAAATGCCGAGAATGATTAACTATGAATATGGGCGGGTGGCGGAACGGTATACGCGATAGTCTCAAAAACTATTGGTCCACAAGGCCGTGAGGGTTCGACTCCCTCTCCGCCCACACTGGCAAGCACACAAGAGAGGGACGTTTTACGTCCTCACAAAGCCTATGACGATAACACGTCACGAGGGTTCGAATCCCTCTCTCGGCACATCCATTATCTTTCATAGACTATATATAAAGCATTCTATTATTCATATTTTATTACGTATGGTATAATCCTTTTTTTGCTACAATAAATACATACAGAACCAACATTTCACACTATGGTACGTAAGCTTCATACACAATTTAAAAACTGGATAAAACGCGCACCTGACCGCAAAATTTATATTGAGGTAATTACGGCGTTATTAACAGTACCTGTCATGATAACAGTCCTCATTACAAATTTAAATAATCTCAGTTCAAAAAAGGAAGAACACAGTACTCCAGCACCTCAACCAAAGCAAGAAATTATAATCAAAGAAGTGCCTTCTGGAGATTCTGCACCACAAGCAGGGGCTTCTGCAAAACAACTCACGCCTGATAGCTGTAAGAAAGAAGTTGGACCGGTTACTATTTCTTATCCAAAAGAGGGACAAGCAGTTGATGAAAACCCGCTGAATATTATTGTGAATTATGATGATGACACCTACTGCTCTGTTGTCTGGTCATACCGAATCAATAACGGTCCATGGTCAGAATATAATAGTAGTTCTATTTCTTTTTATGATATGCCAAGCGGAGAGAAAAAATTAGACCTGCGAATTCAAAGTACAGTGTCTCAAGACCAAGAAATGATTTCACGGACATTTACCTACACGAACTCTTCTACTCCGGTTGCAACCCAATCGGCTGAATAAGTCTACATGAACAAATACAAGCCATCTATTTACTTCTTTTCTTCTTCGTCTTAGGATCTAACTCAAACCATAAAAATCGATGTCCTGTAAGGGTAAAAAGATATGGACGCTCTTTTATTCTGGGAAATAATACGTCACCGATCATTTCTTTCGGTTTGATTCCAAAATATTCTGACAAATCAAGCTGAAAATATTGAGGTTTACGTGATAGATTGAACACACACAGTACATCTTTTTCTTTATATGTTCGGATAAATGCTAGAATACTTTCATTTTCAGGTGAGAGGATCTTAATTCCTCCTCTTCCAAATGCTTTTGTTTTTTTACGCAGCTTAATAAGTCCCCGAGTCCAATTTAATAACGAATATGGAAGACGTTCCAGAGTCTTTACATTAACTGATTGATAATGAAACATTGGGTTTTCAATTATGGGTAAGTATAACTGTTCTGGATCAGCCTGCGAAAAGCCCGCGTTTCGATCAGGAGACCATTGCATAGGAGTCCGTACTCCATTTCGATCACCTAGAAATACATTATCACCCATACCTAATTCATCTCCATAATAAATAACTGGTGTACCAGGCAATGCAAAAAGCAATGCATTTAATAACTCCAATGTCATACGGTCATTATCAACAAGTGGAGCTAGTCTGCGCCTAATTCCTACGTTAATTCTCATTTTTGGATGCTTTGCATACTCGTTATACATATAATCCCGCTCATCATCAGTTACCATTTCAAGCGTCAGTTCATCATGATTGCGTAGAAACTTTGCCCACTGGCAACTGGGAGGAATATTTACTGTCTGTTGTAAAATGTCGACCACAGGATTACGATCTGCTTTTCTGATTGCAATAAATATTCGTGGCATTAGTGGAAAATTAAATGCCATGTGAAACTCATCTCCTTGCCCAAAATATGGAATTGCTTCAGTCGGCCATTGATTTGCTTCAGCCAGTAGGATTGCTTCAGGATAATCGCGGTCTAACATTGCGCGTACTTCCCGTAAGTATGCATGGGTCTCTGGAAGGTTTTCACCAGTAGTTCCTTCTTTTTCAAAAAGATATGGCACTGCATCACACCGAAATCCATCCAGCCCCATATCAAGCCAAAATCGGACGATATTTTCCATCTCTTCACGGACATCTGGATTTTCATAATTCAGATCAGGCTGATGACTGAAGAAACGGTGCCAATAATATTGCTTGGCAATCGGGTCCCATGTCCAATTAGAGATTTCAGTATCAACAAATATGATCCGTGCATCCTGATATTTTTTATCAGTATCAGACCATACGAACCAATCACGTTTAGGTGAATTAGGATCCTGTCTTGCTTCCTGAAACCAAGCATGATCTGATGAGACGTGATTAAAAACCATATCTGCAATCACCCGTATACCCCGTCTGTGTGCCTGCTTTATAAAGCGTTTAAAGTCGTCCAACGTTCCATAATCAGGATGGATATTATAAAAATCAGCCACATCATACCCATCATCGCGTAATGGAGAAGGATAAAACGGGAGCAGCCAAATACAATCTACTCCCAGATTTTTCAAATAGTCGAGACGTTGAGTGAGCCCAGCAAAGTCTCCAACTCCATCGTTATTACTATCAAAGAATGATTTGACATGCACCTCGTATATGATTGCATCTTTATACCACAAAGGGTCTTGCTGTTTTGCCATGAATATACGATATTATCAGAGAAAATTAAGATCAACGTAAGAATTGGTTGGCATGATTATTACATGAATCTTATCTCATCCATACAGCTTCTATATAGTAATTAACCATTATCAAACTAGTTTTGATTGTATGGCAAAAAGTACTACGAAAACCACAATACAGTTAGATGAGGATCTCAATCTCCAATCATTATTTTGGAAAACACAACGATTTGGCTGGATCATTTTTGCATTTATTCTTGCAGCCGCCTTTCTCGGTTTTACCGGTACAGGTCCGCTCAATAATACAACAGCTGAAAACCAGAGTTTACGTATATCCTATCACCCATTTGCACGTCAACTCACCGCAACTGACTTAACAATACAGATAAAGAACTTGCAAAAGGATCAGGCAAGTTTTTGGATTGATCAAGATTTTTTAAATAAATACCAAATACAAGGTATTACTCCTGAACCTGATGAAGTAACTATTGATGGAACAAAACTGCAGTATCAGTTTAAGCAAAGGAGTACTCCTGTTGAGATCACTTTACATCTCCAACCCCAGCAATTTAGTTTTATTCAGGGAAAAATCGGACAAGCAAATGAAGAACTAACAGTTCGTCAATTTGTATATCCTTAAAAACTTATGGATTCAATACTACGTGCTCTTACAATTTATTTTTTTGTACTGATTATCTTTCGCATCTCTGGTAAACGAACACTTGCTGACGTGACTACATTTGATTTTGTACTTCTCCTCATTGTCGGAGAAGCAACACAACAGGCATTACTTGGAGATGACTTTTCTATCATAAATGCTGTCATCGTCATTACAACCCTTATCTCTGGAGAAATCATATTATCGCTTGTTACGAGAAAATCAAAAATGATTGACAAATGGATTAATGGAGTACCTCTCATTCTCCTTGAAAATGGCAAACCTTTAAAAGACAGAATGACGAATGAACGAGTAGAAGAATCAGATATTCTAGAAGCTGCCCGACGTCTCCACGGGCTTGAAAGAATAGATCAGATCAAATATGCAATATTAGAAAGAAACGGTGGCATAACAATTATTCCATACGATCAATATCGGTAACAAAATTTTATACAAGTTATTCTGATGCAAGGTATTTTTTGGTAATGAGAGGGAGTTGCTTTTTTACCCATTCTGCCATTTCTTCTTCTTCATGTAAAAAACCTTCACATACTTTTGCTGTTTCTTCATCTCCAAGTTCTTCTGCAGCAGTAATAAGTGACAGGTATGAGGCAATTTCAAAATGCTCTGTTGCAAAAATAGCAAGTGCATCTTTTACCATTTTGTCATCTGCAATTGCAGTAGACATTCCTTGTATAGCTCCCATAATATTGGCACCAGCTGATTTAACTTGAGATACATCTCCTCCTAAACGCTCAATACATTTTTTAACCTTATCTGCTTGATTTTTAGTTATTTCAATATGCTCTTGTACTTTTTCTTTTACTTCTGACATCTCATCTAATTGATCCACTTGACGCTCCAAAGTTTCGACAATACTCTCTTCCATTGCGTACGCATTATTTAACCATCGGATTAATATATCTTTTTCTGTGTTATCCATCTGATATAGATAATATAGATATTGGGTAAGAAAGGAAAATAAGTGGGGTAAGAGCTTTGTGAGGCTTTAGAAATCTTTCTATCCGGCTGTTACTGCAACCGTTGTTTCCTCTGTTGTCTGAGTATGCTCAATGTTATAAAATTTCATCTTGTCTCCCTTAAATAGCAATTCTTTCTCGCCTGTTGCACCATTTCTGTGTTTTGCTACAAGAACACGAATAATGCGCTGCGGAGTCATCTCTTCATCAGGGGAATACAAAAACATTACTACATCTGCATCCTGCTCGATTGCACCAGATTCACGAAGATCAGCAAGTTGTGGTTTTTTGTCTCCTCCACGATGCTCAACTGCACGTGATAGCTGAGAGAGCGCCAGTACTGGAATACGAAGTTCACGAGCAAGATTTTTCATGCTTTGGGATATATATGAAACTTCCTGATTTCGATTTTCAAGCCGCTTGCCTGGATTTGCCAGCTGTAAATAGTCGATTACGACCATTTTAAGTCCATGTTCAAGATGAAGACGCCGTGCTTTTGTCCGAATTTCAGCAACTGAAATTCCAGGTGTGTCATCAATAAAAATTGGATACTCAGCAAGTTCTCCCATTGCAAGAGATAATTTCTCAAAATCCTGCTCATTTAACCGTCCTGTTTTTAATTTCCATGCATCAATTTCAGATTTGCATACTAATAAACGGTCTACTAACTCTTCTTTACTCATCTCCAATGAAAAGATAGCAACTGGATTTTTTTGAGAAGCTACAAACATTGAGGAATTAATAACAAATGCAGTTTTACCAGTACCAGGTCTTGCAGCTAAAATAAGTAAATTTGAAGGTTGCATACCAGATAATAAATTATCAAGATCTACAAACCCTGTCTCTACTCCACGAAATCTTCCACCGCTCTTATGCAAGGTATCAAGTCTATCAAAACTTTCAGCAAGCGTTTCCTTAATATGAATAAATCCTTGCTGCACGTGCTCTTGACTAACTCGAAAAATACTCTGTTCTACTTCATCTAAAATTTCAGATGCAGCTTTTTCTTCTTGAAACGCACTATCAGTCATCTGAGCACCCAATGCAATCATTGACCGTCTGATATACCGCTCACGGACAATTCCTGCATAATGTTCAACATTTGCTGCAGTTGGTACGACATTTGCCAGTGAAGAAAGAAATGCTGATCCGCCTACTTTTTCAAGTTGTTTTTTCTTTTTGAGAGTGCTGGTAAGTGTCAAAAGATCAATAGGCTTACGCTCATCCCACAATGCCAACATTGCTTCATAAATCATTCTATTAATATCTGAATAAAAATTATCAGGTTTGATAAGTTCTGAGACAATCGTAATTGCTTCACGATCAATAAGAAGCGCTCCCAGAACAGCAAGTTCTGCATCGTTATCATGTGGAGGAATTCGGGTTATTGCCATACTATTTCTTGTAAGGTAGGATATAGGACTTAGGAGACAGGATTAAAGCTTAAAACCGTAACATGAGACCTTCTGTCTTATATCACATCTCTTACGTCTTAAGTCTATTCTTTTATTCTTTTCTCAAAACAACTACCTGCCCTTTGAGTGTTTCGTCTATCCTGCGTACATTAATTTTTGTAAGCTTTTTGCTCTCTGCTGCATGGTCAAGTAACATCGGGTCACCCAGAACCAAACAAATATCTTGTGCAAATGATGAAATTTTTTCAATATCAACCGCATCAACTGCCTTAATAATGAGTGCAGCAAATCCTTCTTCATCTTTTATTTTCTCAAATGCAGATGAGGGACCAACAAGTACTTTGAGATTACCATCATCTATGATATATCCCATGAAATTTCCGTAGGCAACACCAGTGATGGCTACATCCATAACTTCATAATCTCCTGGTCCGTCAATCACTATACGTTTGTTTGATACAAGAGTATCTCCTTTTTCAAATGGAGTAATATACAGAACTACTTCTGCATCAGTTTTTACATCAGGATCAAGAACCAATGTAGCTGTTTTAGTTTTAATTTTTATACTGGTATCAGAAAGTCGAGAAATTTCCATAATAATTACCTTTACATTCTCTCAAACAACCGCTTGTATGCAGTCGTTACTTATGCTATCAGAAACGCGCTTCCTTGACAAGTCTTTCCTTTTGATTTAATATATGCCTTACTAACCAATCAAAAATTTCAGAAAATACTGATATTTCAAGATAAACAACACCTGCTCTGTTTATATGAAGGAACGCTTAATTATTGTTTTTGTTGCTGTCGTAATCGGACTTGTACTCACCACAGTCGGCTATTTAGTATATCAATCTACCCAAATGCCACCAGAACCAGGAGAAACTACACAGCCCACTACTCAATCAGCTACTACTCCAACACCTGCTCCCGACACTAACTCTTTTCATGTTATAATAACAGAACCAAAGCCAGAAGCGATCACTGATAAGCGCACGATAACCGTTAAAGGAACAACAAATCCAGGAAATACCGTTGTCATATCAACCAATCAAGCTGATGTGATAGCTCAACCAAAAGAAGATGGTTCATTTTCCACTACGGTTACTATTAATGCTGGTACCAATATACTCATAGCACGCGCAATTGATACACATGGCAACACAACAGAAGATAGAAGAGTTATAACTTTTGTTGCAGAAGAATTTTAATAATTATCTATGAAACAGATTCTTTCAATAATCACACTTCTTACCCTGCTCATCGCACATACAGGGACAATTTTTGCTACAAGCGGAGAATCACAAGCGTCTGACTCAGCAGAGATGAAAACTATAGAAAAGATTAAAGAAATGGTTGCAGATAAAGTATCAAAACTCAATATTATTGAAAAAAGAGGCTTTATTGGAACCGTACAGGATACCTCAAACACACAGATCACTGTACAAGATTTACATGGGAAAAAAAGATTTATTGATATTGATGAGTTGACCAAATTTCAAGAGTCAATCGGATCTTCAAAGACTTTTGGAATATCAGATGTTCAAAAAGGGGATCGGCTTGCATTTGTCGGTCAGTATAATACAGAGACAGAGCGCCTACTCGCACGATTTGTCACGAAAACAGATTCTATTCCTCAGCACATAGATGGAATTGTCACCAGTATTGATGATGATGAATTCATAATTACGGTTACTACAGAAAAAAAGGAAAAGATACTAATAGATATAGAGCGATCAACAGATACCCGATCTTACGATGCTAAAGAAGGCATGCAGGATTCTGGATTCTCTCAAATTAAAACAGGTGAAAAAGTACTTATTGTTGGATTTCCTGATGAAAAAGAAGAGAATCGCTTCTCTGCCTCACGTGTACTTCATTTCTTAAGTCCTCAACCAGATACCCCATCCCCAACGGAAAAAGAATAAGCCTAAAAGGCAAATTCCAAACACCAACTAGCAAAAAGTAAGGAAATGATATTTTTGGAATATGGTATTATGAACTGGAATTTAAAGACCCTTAGATTTTCTTCAGTATCTGCGTTTTTCCGCCTTCACGATCCTTTATGGTATATCCCATTTCCTCGATCTTTTTACGAAGCTGATCTGATTGGGAGTACAATTTTTGTCTACGCATCTCTTCTCGTTCACGTACCAATTCTTGTACTGATTCAGGAATTGAACGCATTGCCTCTACTTGTTCACGAATTTTAAGCCCGAGTACTTCATCCATTGCATACAATGATGCTGCTTTATCTCTATCCGGATTCTTTGAGCGTAGCATCTCCCACATCACTGCAATTGCTTTTGGCATATTTAAGTCAGTGCTTATAGCATCCTGAAAATCCCTGTCATACTCAATGCATCCATCCCCTACTATTTCTGGAAACCCTTGGGCTATCTCATAAATACGTTCAAGTGCCTGCTGTGCTGCAGTTAAACTCTTCCAAGTAAAATTCATCTCCGTCCGATAATGAGTCTGAAAAGTAAGATATCGAAATGCCAAGGGTGAGATATTTTTTGCAACTACATCATTAATTCTGTAAAAATTTTCTTTAGATTTTGACATTTTTTGGTCATTGACCATTAAATGCTCGTGGTGTACCCAATATTTTACAAACTCGACCCCACTGGCTGCTTCAGATTGTGCTCGTTCATTGGTGTGATGTACTGGAATATGATCAATTCCACCGGTATGGATATCAAGTGTCGCACCTAAATATTTCATTGACATTGCTGAGCATTCTATATGCCAACCAGGAAAACCTTCTCCCCAAGGTGACTCCCATCTCAATGCGTGATCAGCAAAACGACCTTTTGTAAAAAACCAAAGTGCAAAATCCTGTGGGTTTCTTTTTTTTGAATCTACCACTACATCATCACGGGCTCCTACTATTTTATCTTCTAAATCCTGACCAGATAGCGCAGTGTAGCTCGGAAATTTAGAAATATCAAAATATACTGCTTGTCCTGTTTTGTATGTATACCCTTTTTCTTGTAGTATCTCAATCAACTCTATTTGATCTGCAATATGCTCTGTTGCTCGTGCAACAATTGTAGGGCGTTTAATATTAACGCTATCAGTTGAGACAAAAAAATCTTCTTCAAAAAAGTGAGCTACTTCCAGCACGCTTTTCCCAAATTTTCTTGCTCCTTTCTCAAGCTTATCTTCTCCAGCATCTGCATCTGATGCTAAATGCCCTACATCTGTTATATTCATAACATGACGAACAGTATACCCATTCGATTCTAATACTCTTCGCAAAATATCATCGTTTATGTATTTGCGCATGTGACCAATGTGAGCATAATCATACACAGTTGGACCACAGGCATACATCCTAATTTCATCAGGATCTTGCGGAATAAACTCTTCAATAGTGCGCGAAAGTGTATTATAAAGCTGCATAGGAGTGATTGTATCAGATAATGAACAGAAATTCGAATATATTTAGCATGATCCTACTGGCACATTAACAGTTACTGATTCAAATCCGAATGAGCGCAAAATAGGAGTAAGTTGCTTTTTCCCATTCTCTGTAGCTTCAGTCAAAATTCCTGATTCGCATGCTGCTTGTCTTATGGTTTCCTCTGCTTCAAGTCGAGCCGCAGATTCTAGATCTTTATCACCACGATTTAGCAATCCTTGCTGACGGTCATACACGCGTGATTGTGCACTATCCAGTCTGACAAAAAATATCTCAGGCTGGGGAAGCATGATTGTTACTGCAGAACCTGAGATAGATATATCATCTTGCGTAAGTTGTGATAAATCAAATCCAGCAATTACTTGACCATGTGCGATAAAAAGCAAACGATCCCCAAACAATAGATTTTGGAAGGCATTCCCTGACGTACCTGCATCTATAATTTTTTCAATTGTAAACTGTGCAGTTTCCAATCGGTTAAGAGACTTCATTTCTTTGACAACTGCTGCCCCACTACGGAACTCATACTGATCACTAATTCTTGACCAAATAAAAAAACTAATAGCACCAATTGCAATAACAATTGCCAGCGTAAGAATAGGCTTGGAATATTTCAGAAGCATATGGATATTGTAACAGGTCAGTAATCAGTAGTCAGTAATCAATAATCTATAATCTATAATCTATAATCTATAATCTATAATCTATAATCTATAAAATTATATCTAATACTGTGAAATTAATTATTTAGGAGTTCTTGAATTGCACGCTGGAGTTGATTATCGTAAGTTTTACCTTCACTCTGTTCTTGGTTGAACTCAACTTTTATATCAGGCTCCAACCCTTTTTCATGTACCCATGTGCCATCTGGAGTGAGCCATTTCGCAATCGTCAAATGCACACTTGCACCAGCATCAACATCTAGTGCTTGTTGAATCGTACCTTTTCCAAATGATGTTTCACCGATTAATACTGCTCTGTCATGATCACGCAGAGCACCTGAGACTATCTCTGATGCAGAAGCTGACCCTTTATTGATCAGTACCACTAGTGGTGTATCAAGTAATAACCCTTTTCGTGAGACAGAAAGCGCTGCTTCACGTCCCGCACCGTCTTCCTGTCGTACAATCACCCCTGAGTCAATAAATTCTGAAGCAATAAATACTGCATCAGTTAGATAACCACCTGGATTATTTCGTACATCAAGAATTACCCCTTTAACGTTCTGGTTTTTTTTCATCTGACTATACACTTCATTTATTTTTTCAATCCATTCATCATTTGTACGATCACCAAACTGTGAAACTCGCATATAGGCAACAGATGGACAGGTATCACATTCAGGAGCAGGATTGCATTGATTATTGTTACATTGTACTTTTTGTACCCATGCAGTAACACTGTCAATAGTAATCGTGTCACGGGTTACTGTTATTACTTCTTGTTTTTTGTCTTGTTCATGCAATACAGTAAGCTTTACCTGTGTTCCTTTTTGTCCCCGTATTTTTTCCACTGCTTGAGATATTGTCCATCCAGCAGTTGTTTCATCATTTACTTGTAAGATAATGTCACCACTCCGTATCCCTGCTTTTTTTGCAGGAGAGTCATCAAGTGGAGAAATAACAGTAATTCTTTTATCAGACGTCATCCCCAGTTCTGCACCAATACCTGAAAATTCACCTGCCATTTGTGTTTTAAATTCTTCATTTTCTTTTGGTGGGAAAAATGATGTGTATGGATCATCAAGACTCTCAAGCATTCCTGAAACAGCCCCATATATCATTTTTTGCGCATCAACTTTTGATTTATCATAATAATCGCGATTAACCTGCTCTATTACGTTATATAGGAGAGAAAAATCAATTGATTGTGCCTCAGGGGGAGCTTTCGATTCAATACCGATAACGGGTCTATAATTTGCCCATGCAAGTTCAACATTACGAGTACCATATGCATATCCTGCGAGTACACATACAACCATGAGAAGTATAATCTGAAAACGTTTTAAGTTATTTTTCATGAGGTCACTCAATTCTAAATGAAAGTATGTATGAAATCAATTATGGAAATTAATAGAAATAATAATTTATAAATAACAAATCCCAAATAAATATCAATTTACAAATTTCAACTTATTTTATACTTGGTGTTGGTATTTTGGAATTTACCTTATTCAGGTTTGACAGTAAAAGGAAGAATTGCAAGATACCGAGCACGTTTGATTGCATCAGTAATCTTACGTTGATGTTTTGCACAAAGACTTGTTCTGCTTCGTGGATGAATTTTACCACGCTCAGATAAAAACTTATTCAGTTCATTCACATTCATAAAATCAGGAGCTTTTTTTTCCTTACAATATGAACAGTTTGTTACAATTTGTATTTTCTTTGGTTGTGCCATAATTTCCTTTCAGTTAAATTAAAATGCAAAAATCAAAATTTCAATTTTGCTTTTACTTCTCACTTTTGCCTTTTAACTATCTTAGAACGGTATATCGTCAGGATTAATATCTTCTTCTACCTGTACTGGTTCTTTTTTACTTGCTGTTTTCTTTGGAGCAGCTTCTTCTGGTTTTTCAGCTTGTTCATCTACTGCTCCTGAATCTTGATACCCTTCATCTGCTGTTCTTTTTGAATCAAGAATAAGCATATCGCTAATTACAATTTCTGTAATTGTTCGCTGTGCACCATCTTGCCCTGTCCAGCTTCTTGTTTGCAGTCTGCCCTCAACATATACTTTTCGCCCTTTTGTTAAGAGCTGTGAACACAGTTCTGCTAATTTATTCCATGCAATAATGCGATGAAACTCTGTATCTTCTTTTTTTTCACCATTCTCGGTCTGCCACGTGCGGTTTGTCGCAATTCCCAATGTACACACAGCAGTGCCCTGAGGCGTATACCGCAATTCAGGATCGCGTGTCAAATTTCCGATCAACTCTACTCTATTTAAACTACGTGCCATACTTTAGTTTTAAAGTTTATAATGTCCTTTTCTTTATGAACTTTTATAAACTTTCTACTTTAAAAACTTATGTTAGTTTCTCACTAGCAAATATCTTAAAACATCTTCTTGCATACGCATTTTAGCATCAACATCTGTTGGGATAGTCTCTGCCGAAAAATTCATTACCACATATTCACCAGTTCTCGCATTTTTAATAGGATACGCAAGTTTACGATCTCCCAGTGTATCTGTCTTTGGAGAATCAATCTTTCCAATCCAGTTTTGTACATCTGATAAGATTTGGTCACGTCTATCTTTTTTTAAATCACTTTTTAAAATAACAACTAATTTATAATCTCGCATAGTTTGTGCAAACAAATAGATTTCCGCTCAGGGAAATTATTCCTCTAATGATACTAAACAGATCATAAATTTACAAGTGCCAAACGAGAAATAAGCAAGAAGAGGTGATTGGTTATTATCCATTGACAGTCTGCGTTATAATAGATATATGAAACGGCTCCTTATCCTTCTCGTTGTGTTAGTCGGAATAGCAGTTGTCTGGGAAGTTGCTTCCCGATACTTTCCTCAAATTCGTGAATTAACTGAAAGAACAGAACTTGTTCCTCCAACAGAAAATACCAGAATACTCAGAGAAGAGAATTTAGTAATAGATGTTGTAAAAGAAGTGGGCCCATCTGTCATAACTATTGGAGTACATGCACCCCAAAATTCTCGATCTAGAGATCCATTTTCATTTTTCTTTGGTCAACCACCAGAACCAGAGAGTGATACAGGCGATGATATTCAATATATTGGTTCAGGTTTTGTGGTTGATCGTAATGGAATGATTGTCACGAACAAGCATGTTGTTTCTGATATACAAAGTAGTTATGTAGTTGTCAATGACCAGGGGGAATCTTTTGAAGTTGAGCGCATCTATCGCGATCCCCTTAATGATATTGCAATTTTACGTATTCAAAACGGAAATCTTCCACCAGTCGAGCTAGGTGACTCGTCACAATTACAAGTAGGACAATTTGTGATTGCGATAGGAACTGCTTTAGGAGAATTCCGTAATACTGTTACAACTGGAGTTATTTCAGGTCTTGGCCGTGGAATTACTGCAGGAAGTCCATTTGAGGGATTTGTGGAGCGGCTTGATAACGTAATCCAAACAGACGCAGCAGTAAATCCTGGCAATTCAGGAGGACCTCTTCTCAATTCTGCAGGACAAGTTATTGGTGTAAATACTGCTGTTGCTGCAGGCGGACAAAATATTGCATTTACAATCCCTATTAATGTTGTTAAGGATTCATTGCAAAATTTCAATGAGACAGGACAATTTAATCGACCATTTATTGGGGTCGCCTATACTATGGTTAGCCGTCAATCTGCACTTGCCAATGATGTACCGCAAGGCGCATTTGTACAAGAAGTTGTTGCAAACTCTCCTGCTCAAGCTGCAGGAATTCAGGAAGGAGATATTATCACAAAAATTGATGGTAAAGCAGTAACCGATGAAAATGGCGGACTGGCTGGTGCAATAGCAAATAACCAGGTCAACGATACTATCACAATTGAATATTTCCGTAATGGACAAACAGAACAAATACAATTAACTCTAGGAAACGCAACTGAGCAATAAATGGCATACATTAATTGTGGCAGTTAGCTCTTATACACTCTATCCTGCAAGCATTGCACCACCGATAATTGAATCATCATCAACTTTTATAAATCCTACAGAGTATTTTGTCAGCATTGAAATATATGTCTCAACAAGAGTTTTGTAATTATCAGCTTTCCAAAAGAGACTTCCTTCCATAGCTCCAATCATATCTTGCTTTTTATACTCTAAAATTCCGGCAATCTGACAGGCAACAAGACTTGCTGAGCGATCAAAAAGTTTCCGTGCTTCCTGCCCTTGTGTACTATCTTCTTGAGATAACTGAGCAAGTGTCCCTGTGTCCGGAATCAGTTTGTCTGTATGATGGAGATTGTAGTGTTGGTATAAATACGCACCAGAAACCTCTTTTTCAAATAGAGCTTTTCCTCTATGCACAGACATACCGTCTATTGTTTTTGCTTCAAGAGATACGGGGAACTTATCAAAATTTGCTGATTCTAAATTGATTGCTTCATATTGATTATTAAAATACGCAAAATTCACACCTGTACCGATAATTCCTCCAAATATTTTTTCTTTTGGAAACTGGGAAAGACCTGAGAGTAATAAACAAATTGCATCATTTGCAGTTGTTACTGTTATATTTTTTCCAGTTAATTCATACGCATTCTTTGTAATCTCTTCACCTATCTCTTGTCCTACAAGGCCGAGAAATTCATTTTCTTTTGTTCCTGAAAGAAGGATCCCATCAAGATGTGTACTCTTAAATACTGGCTGTAATGGATACGCAAGATTGAGTGTGAGAAGGTTAATCTTCTGATCTAAATGCTCATTAATATATAATAGAAAATCATCTTTTGTTATAAATTTAGGAGGGTGTGATTTTTTCTTTGAGAGAACTATGATTGATCCATTTACTTTTTTACACAGCGCAGATCGGAACACTGTCCCTCCAATAACCATTACCTGAAAAAGTTCACCATCACCAATAAGTGGTTTATCTGGCAAGGTATGACGAATATATGGTAGACTACTCTGCTCATTGTTTTCAGCTCGGGTAAGTTCTGAAACAAAGTTATCTTTTATTGTAGTGAGTAACTTTAAATCCATGGTAACAGTAATAATGTGAAAATTAGTTATACTCGTGCCATACTTTATTGCTGACAAGAGATACCTACTATTCATAGTACAGAGAAAAATCATATACTGCAATTCATGCGTGCGTTTCGGAATATTCCAGACATTAATTTAATACAATAACCAATTGAAAAAAGTATTGATTTAGCAGTATAATCAATGTGCATGATTCCTCCGAATTTAGCGGAAATAGCATACCCAATATCATTCCGCAAAACAGATGCCACTACTCTTGGGGAGCATTTACGACTCCGTCAGAGCGTTGAGCTCATCGGAATGAAACGAGTTGGTATTAGTAATTTTTTGCGATTTTTTTTATATCACCAAGATATTGTTAGTACATACATCAGTAAAGATGAACACCATATATTTATTCCAGTCGATCTTAATGATCTTGTCGAACGAGAATTAAAACCATTTTGGATTTTAACGCTCAAAAGAATTGCTGATGCAACTGAGGAATCAACAGTATCCACTGAGACAAAACACAAAATTTCAGCACTTTTTCTGCAAAGTATTCAATTACAAAATAATTTTTTAACAATTGAAAACATAAAAAAAGCAGTATTGTTACTTATATCAGAGAATATGGTTCCTACTCTGTTTTTTCTCCGTTTCGACCGTATGAGAGAAACAGTTACCCATGAATCATTTACCAATATTCAAGGCCTGATTGAATCAACTAATAGACAACTTGCATGTGTATTCACCAGTGAGAGACCGCTTGATCAAATACGGCCAGATGTATTTACCCGTGAAGAACTTACCACATTCTCACATCTCATGTATCTAAAACCTGCCCGTGTTGCAGATAGCTATATCATGCACTCAACAATACTTGATCGATACAACATTACCCAACCTGAAAAAATCAAACAAGCAGTTATATCGTGCACGGGTGGTCATATGCAATATATATATCTTGCCAATATTATTCTATACGAAAAATTTAATGGAAAACCCGATCCCAAATTCATAAAAAATGAGTTACTAGATCTACTTTTAAAGGATGAACGGATAAAATTACAGTCGGAGGAAATATATGAGAGTTTTACCAAAAATGAGCAAAATACTATTCGTAAAATTGCACAGCAAAAAATTACTATTATTCCTGATGACTCAAATTATCTACGCGATACAGGCGTAGTTGAGAAAACAAAAATTTTCAGCCCGCTCTTTGAGGCATATTTATTACAAAATAAGCACACATCTCCAGAGACAGTCGAGTTTAGTAAAAAAGAACACAAGCTTTATACCCTTTTACTTGAAAATATAAACAACATTTGTGAAAGAGATACAATAATCTCAGCTGTTTGGCCAGAATCAGAAGAAATTGGTGTATCAGACTGGACAATTGATCGCCTTATCGCTCGACTTAGACATAAACTCTCTGTACAAAAAAGCAATTATTCTATAATTACCGTTAAAACAAGAGGATACAAGCTCGTGCAGAGCTAACTGCTAAGATACTCCCTTTCTTAACATTATTTATTCGAGTAATTACAGCAAAGATAATTCTAACTCTTGGTTCGTTATTCTTTATACTGCCTATTCAATACTGTATACTAACATTATGAGCGATAACCAAAAAGGGATTGGTGAGAAACTTATAGAAGCAGGTATTTCATCAGTCAAAGCAGGAAGTGATGAAATAAAAACAACTGTCTCGACTGCTATTGGACAAGTTACTGGACAGCCGATAAAGACAGATCAAGAACTCCAACAAATTGCAGCACATGATAAAGAGTCTTCAGGAAAGCGAATAGATGAAATTCAGCAAGAACTTGCAAAACAAAAGATGAGACGTTTTCAAGAAGTCTCTAATTGGCAAACCCCTTCTGTTCCTGCGCCTGAGCCAAATGGTCCTGAAATTCCTCAATCCCGACAAGCTCAACTACATCAATCATCTCCATCTGCTCCACAACCTGCTGAATCAGTACGACAGGCAGTCGGAAAATCCGAGCTCGGCCGCAATTTTAAAGGTTAATATCTGATATAATTGGATGATTATGATCGAACCAAGAACACTCAAAGGTTTTCGTGACTTTTTGCCTCAAGAAGCACGAAAAAGACAGTATGTTATAAAAACCCTGCGAAAGGTGTTTGAGTCATATGGTTTTGAACCACTTGAGACTCCTACTCTAGAATATGAAGAAATATTAGCAGGGAAATATGGTGAGGAAGGAGAAAAATTGATGTATCGATTTACCGATCAAGGAGGACGTGCTGTTGCAATGCGATACGACCAAACAGTGCCACTTGCACGCGTTATTGCACAATACCGTCAAGAACTTCCTACTCCCTTTAAACGGTACCAAATTCAAAACGTATGGCGAGCTGAAAATACACAAAGAGGTCGGTACCGCGAATTTTTTCAGGCAGATATTGATACGGTTGGTTCAACATCAGCTCTATCTGACGCAGAAACACTTGCAGTAATTTATGATTCCTACTCCGCACTTGGATTTACCAACTTTTCTTTACGAATCAATGACCGAAAAGTATTTGGAGATTTATCAACATCTGCCATTATTATTATCGATAAATTAAAAAAAATTGGAGAAGAAGCAGTTATTGCAGAACTTGATAAAATAGGAGTATCCAAAGAATCGTTTGAAACCATGAAGAATGCTTCCCCTACTGAAAATCTTCAAAGTATTATCTCCTCAGCAAAACGCCTCGGAGTCCCAGAAAAAGCTCTGCTGTTTGACCCAACTCTTGCTCGAGGACTTGACTACTATACCGGAATTATTATTGAAGCTGAAGTTGCAGAATTTAAGGCAGGATCAGTTGGTGGCGGCGGACGATATGATAATTTGATCGGCATGTTTGGAAAAGATTCAGTCCCAGCAATAGGCTTTGCTTTTGGGTTTGATCGAACGATTGAGGCTATGCAAACGCTCAATCTTTTCCCAGACAATTTATACACTACACAAGTCCTGGTAACTATTTTTTCAGAAGAATTTCTAGACCGCTCACTTTCTATTACCTCCCAGCTCCGGTCAAAAAATATCAAAGCAGAAATCTATCTTGATCCTGTCGCTAAAATGGAAAAACAACTCAAATATGCTGATAAAAAAAATATTCCCTATGTTGTCATTATAGGACCTGAAGAAGCAGCACAAAATAAAGTAACGGTGAAAAACTTAACTACTGGTGAGCAAAAAATAATCGATCAATCTACTCTTATTGAGGCAATTAAATTCTAATACATCTCTTAATAATCCCATAAATGAGACTTAGCTAATATTTTTATGTTAAAAGGATTTCTCGATCCTGATCGAATATTTTCCTTAATTTACGTTGAGCTAAATTACAACGTGTCTTTATTGTACCAAGACTAATATCTAATTCTTGTGCAATCTCTGACTGTGATTTATCTTCTAAGCGTAATAACATTACCTCTCTTTGCGGCTCAGGAAGCTCATCAATTGCTTTTCTTACCAGATACTGTGTTTCCTTTCTCATAACCTGCTCTTCCGTGCCTTCTTGCTGCTCTTCTATTGAATGTCTTACCATCACTTCATCGTCATTTTCTCTCTCATACTGAAAATCAGAAGTATTAGCTATTTTTACTCTGCGCTGAAATTTTCTCCACTCATCAATTCCTTGCTTCATTAGGCTACCATAAAAATAGCTAAAAGGATTTTGATCAAAATCAATGTCATTACGTTTTCTCCAAAATTTTAATATCATATCTTGTAACACATCTTCTGGCACAATATGCTGTATGTGATCGCCCATTCCTACCTGCTTTGTATAAGCTATTCCTTTAAATATTTTGTAATTTTCTTCTAAAAATTGTACAGTTATTCGATCAATGTCTTCTTGCTCAGTTTTTGATAACTCGATATCTTCTTCTACTATTTGTTCCTCAGAATGATTGGTATCAGAGCTATTAACTTCTGTCTCATGAATTTTATGAGATCCATTTCTGATTTCATCCCAACTATATCCCTGTTCATGAGCTTGTAAGGTTTCTTGCCACGATGCTTTAAACCTATTGTGGAAATTAATAATACGTTGCTGAATTTTTTGTTGTAGAATTTCTTCTTCACTATACACAGTGGGATCATCAACAGAAGGTAAAAGAGCAAGAGTATCATCATCATACTCTTCTTCCCATGTTTGCACATTTTCCACTAACATGGGTAATTTTTGTGTTTCGTATATTTCTAATGATTCTCTTCTTTCTGCTGACATACTAATTTTAATACAAAAAAACCCCCCTTTTTTTCTGGGAGGTTGATGAGCATATATACTACTCTTCTAATCTCCCTCACCACATAATAATCACAGCGAGGTGAGAGGAATTTTGCTTAGTTGTAAAAGTTTTTGCGTTCATATGGCTTAATTGTAATCCTTGCTGCGTTATTGTCAAGAGGACTGCGTTAATACGTCACTTTACCGAAATCATACTGTCCCATAAAGAGGAGTATTCATTATCTAATTGTTTTGTGGTTAAATTAATAAGTACGTCAATACACGATAAACTTTATTTATATGAGAACTGCCTATCTTTCGCTTTTTATTGCAGCAACTATTTGGGGTATTACCATCCCTGCCATGAAATATGCCCTTGAGTATGTACCTGTATTTGTTCTTGCCTTTATTCGATTTGCAGGTGCTTCTTTGATCTTATATCCATTTGTCAGAAAAAATCTTGCGATTAAGCCTCAACATTTTCTACTAATCATAGCTGCAGGACTTACTGGGATATCGTTCCATATTGCGTTTTTCTTTTATGGACTTACGTATACTTCAGCATCAAATGCAGGTGTCTTATTTGCATCAGCTCCACTTTTTACCTTATTATTTGCAGCACTCTTTTTAAGAGAAAAGATCTCCAAACGAATGATCTTTGGCGCACTGGTAGGATTTATTGGAATTATTGTGGTTACAATACCCCATGCACACGGTACTGTTACATTTGCTCCTATTGGCGACATACTCATTTTAGCAAGTACATTTTCACTTGTTCTCTACCAGATTTTTAGTAAAAAATTGTTTGCTCATTACACAGCATCTGTGGTGACCTTTTACTCGTTTCTCATTGGATCAATTACATTTGCTCCCATGGCATTGCAATATTTTGTGCAAAAACCAACATTTTTTACAGAATTACCAACAAATTCACTTCTTGCAATAGGATTTGGAATTGTTTTCTCATCTTTTATTGCATACTCTCTCTGGCAAAAAGGATTAACGAAAGTAAGTGCTTCACGTGTTGGATTTTTTCTCTATCTTGATCCTATTATCGCCACTGTAACAGCAGTAATTTTGCTTAATGAAACTATCACTCCTCTATTTGTGATTGGATCTTTTCTCATTTTTGGGGGTATCTTGATCGCACATAGTCATATCAAACAAACTCGCAAAAAATCTAAAAAACGAAGACACTAACTTGAATTCACACGCATATTCAGGTATAATGCAGTAGATATGAAAGCAAATATTCATCCTAGATACAATGAAATGACTTCAGTTACCTGCTCTTGCGGGAATTCATTTACTGTGGGATCAACAGTTGACTCAATTCACGTTGAGCTGTGCAGCAACTGTCATCCGTTTTATACTGGTCAGCAAAAGTTTGTGGACACAGCATCTCGTATTGAAAAATTCCAGAAAAAAATGGATCGCAAGCAAGAAGATTATCGAAAGAAAACAGTAGAGAAAAAAGAAGAAGCTCGTCCGCTGACTCTCCGAGAAATGCTCCAGGCACTCAAAAAATAACAATATTTGCACATAGCGTGTAGCTTGTGGCAAATAAAACTTTTTCCCACCCGCTATCTGCTATAATTCCAAGATAGTATGGATAGATCAGTTATTCTCTCACAAATTTCATTTATAGACTCTAAAATTTCCGAAACCGAAGAATTACTTAGTGATCCGGAAATGTCCGTATTAGCACAAGAGGAACTTGACAGTCTTAAAAAAGACAAAGCCGCATTACAACAGCAATTAGATGAGATCACTCAATCGTCAGCAAGCGCTGATAATGGAATGCAGCTTAATAATAAAAATATTATTCTTGAGGTAAAAGGAGCTGCTGGTGGTGATGAGGCAAAAATTTGGGCAAGGGAACTACTCCGCATGTATATGCGTTATGCAGAACGCCGTGGGTTAAAGTATGAGATGCTTGATGAATCGACAATTAAAATTATTGGCCGAAATGCTTTTGCTGAATTTAAATATGAAACAGGAGTACATCGAGTACAACGCATTCCAGAGACAGAGAAACGGGGCCGTGTACATACATCAACTGCCATTGTGTCAGTACTGCCCGAACTAGAAGATATTGATTTACACATTAAAGATGAAGATATTCAGTTTGAAGCCTTCAGAAGCGGAGGACATGGCGGACAAAATGTAAATAAAGTATCAACGGCAGTCCGCTTGATTCACACTCCAACGGGACTTATGGTAACCTGCTCAAATGAGCGGACACAAAACCAAAACCGCGAGATAGCTATGCAAATGCTCCGTGCAAAGCTCTGGGAAATAGAAGTTACCAAAAGACAGGAAACAATGTCAGAACTTAAAAGTACTCAAGTAGGAAGCGGATCCAGAGCTGAAAAAATCAGAACATATAATTTTCCTCAGGACCGGGTAACTGATCATCGTATTAATAAATCATTCCATAATCTTCCGCTCGTAATGGATGGAGATATCGGAAAAATCATCGAAGCAATGAAAGAATTGGAAAGCGAATAAAATATTTATTATTGGCTAATTTCAGAATACAGCTTGTTTAATATAATATATAATCAATAATCTCTCATAAATAATCATTGCACTTCTACTCGTTTTAGAGAATCATTTTGGCAGGTAGTAAGTTTGTCCCATGTTCCTCTATATCGTGCATCTCTATCAATAAATTCCGTTATTGGATTTACTGTTTCTTTTTTATATAAATATAACTGCCCATCCCACGTACACATTAAATCACCTGATCTGAACTCTCCATACGCACCTTGTAGCTGAAAAATTGCAGCCATAAAGTACCCTGATTCCTGAGCAGTATAATATGCATTTCCAATATTTGATCCTTGAGCAATTACTGTCATCATATGTTTTTCATAGGGATGAGATACCACTGGATACGTAGGTGAAAAATATACAATACTCCAGTTCGCATTTGTTGCAATAGTTTTTAGTTGAACGGTCTCTCCTTTCCTAATAGGAGTTGCAGATAATTCAAGATTTATTGTAGGAGGACTTGCAAATGAAACAGGGGAAAAAGAGGCAGTAGAAATCTGGTCTTGATTTGATTTCAACATCAATACAGTAACAGGGATAGATAAGACTATGAGAAGAGAGGTTGCGTAAAAAAAAAGAGACCCGACACCAACTTGCCCATACTGGGATCGGAATATCTTGTGCCAATAGATAAATAAAGACAATTTTGGCATGTTTAACAGACAATACCCACACGTAAAAACGTGGTATATTTCTCACTATAGAAAATTTTGAAGAGGAATACAAGCAGGATGATACCTTAATCAACAGATTTTAGAATCTCAATTACTTCATCGAGTGTGAACTTTGTTGGTACTGTATGAGGATTTTTAGAACTTCCGTTTAAAAGCATCCGTTTTGATGCATGCAAAAACCATGAGGCATACGGATCTTTTTCTTTTACAATCGTATACACTGGTGTTAAATCAATATCTCGTTCTTTTTGTCCGTCACCAGTATATTTTTTATCTTTACGCATTCGTGGCTGAGCTTTGATACGCAGCAAATGATTAGCAGGATCTTGCCGAACTACCACTGCATATCCCTTAATTTGAGCTATTTTCATCACTGTATCATTGACTGTTTCAAACGCAATTGCATCTCCCCATTTTGTTTTGAACTTCTTTCCTTTATTCTCAAACTCTTCTTCAGCCTCTACTCTGCTTATAAATGAAAGGAGTAATGCATCAAGGCAAAGCATACCTATTTCAAGAATTTTTTCATCATATACTGGTTGCTGTAATTTAAGCCCATCAAGTACCCCAATTAAGGTAAATTCGCGTAAATATGATGCACTATCAGCATAGAATACCTGCTGGAAATGGTCTTCATCTATTACCAAATCAATAATTTTTTCTAGCGCAGATTCTGTCGCAGTATTTGTATCAATTGTGTTATCAGATTGATTACGTACATAATCAAAGACAAGACTTGCAGCACAGATTGTCTCATCTTGGAATTGGTGATGATCAAGCACTCCAAGCCCAGTATCTACATGAATCACCTCATTACTGCCAATTACCTCAATTGCTTCACCTTCTTTTTTATAATGTCCTGAAAGCTTTTGACCTGCAGGAACAAAATCAACTTTCGCATCCTTCCACTCAGGAAGAAACCGTTTCAATAACCATACAGAAGTAACTGCATCAAGGTCAGGGGATTTATGAGTGACGATAATCTTCATAATAATAAGTGGAAAACTGAGAGCTGAAAACGGAAAGTTATAAATTAAAGCTGAAAATTTTTACGTTATAGTTCTACACTCCACACTCTACACTTTTCACTCTGAGTATACATTTTTTGAACTCTCCAAGCAAGTAATTTACTTGACATTCCTTTCACCATTTCCATATCATGATGTATGGACTCAAAAAAAACTCTCAAGCCTGAGCTTAAAGAAATCTATGAGCGAGTAATGAATACGAAAGCTGCTCCCCGGCAACAGTCAAATACGCCACAAGCCGCACCAAAAACCGAACCTACTGCTCATGCTCCTCAAGCAAAAACAGAGGAGCCGTATCTTGCCTCTTCTGCACCACGTCCAGTTACTCAAGATACGGGGACATTTGTTTTTTCCAGTAATAGCAAGAATAAAGGAAATGCATCAAAAGAAGAGGAAAAATCAAAAAGTTCATCTAACCACTCAACTTCTAAGAAACAAGAGGAAAACAGTAATTTGTTTCCTATTCTAGGGGTGATTGCAGTCGTATTCCTTATTATTTACGCAGTATTCTGGGCAATTTACTTTAATATCTTATAGCGGATACTTAGCTACTCTTTGTAATACGTTTTAACAAATTCTATTACCTTATCTATAGATAGCAACTGTGCATCTTTTTCATTTCTCATTTTAATTTCGGCCTGATCTCCTGTTTTTGCCGAGACAACAACACGGACTGGAATACCAACTAAATCACAATCTGAAAATTTTTCACCTGCACCACGATCAGTTCTATCATCATATAAAACCTCAATTCCGACATCTTGCAGCTTCTCATATACATTCTCTGCTGTTTCGCTTAACCCCACCAAATGTACCTGAAAAGGAGCAACTGATTTAGGCCAAATAATACCACGGTCATCATGTGATACCTCAACAATAGTGCCCATTACCCGTGTTGGTCCAATTCCATAACTTGCAAACCACACTGGTTTTCTTGATCCATCACGATCAGTAAATAAAGCTCCCATTTTTTCTGCATACCATGTACCAAGCGGGAAAATATTACCTACCTCAATTGATTTTTCTGATCGTAAATTACTTCGTTTTTTATCTTCCTCTGTCATAACCTCATCATTTTTTGCATACTTCCAATCATCTGCAAAGTAGATAGTATCTTCACCGCTTGGGGCAATTACTTGGAATTCATGCGTATGATGATCGGTAAACACTCCGCCTGATGCTTCAGTAATATGCACATCAAGTCCTATGCGCTTGAATGCATTTAGATAACTGTCAGCAACTTTCCAATAATACTCAAACATGTCTTCTTGTGAAACATGTGCACTATAAAGATCTTTCATCAAAAACTCCCGCCCTCGAAGAATTCCTGATTTTGCACGAAGTTCATTCCGGAACTTTGTTGAGAAATGATAGAGTTTTACGGGTAAATCTTTGTAACTTGTGATGTGTTTTCGAATAAGATCCATGACTATCTCTTCATGGGTAAAAGAAAGAGCATATTCTCTACTCTCTTTTTCAAATTGGTACATTACTTCACGTGCGCTATCCCACCGTCCTGTTTCATTCCATATTTCTTTAGGATGAAGCAATGGCATAAGAACTTCTTGAGCTCCTGTAGCATTCATCTCTTCCCGAACAATTTGCTCAATTTTACGTTCTACTCGCCGCCCTAATGGCATAAGTGTGTATGAACCAGCCATAAGCTTATCAATAAATCCACCTTGGAGTAGATACTTTGCATTAACCGCTACTTCATCACGAGGAATATCTTTACTTGATTTGCCAAAAAGTTCTGAATATCGCATATCTGCAGTATACCAAAATTTTAAGCACATTTTAAGGCAGGTTATATCTGTTATTATAGATTCTAATAAAATCTATAAAGTTGTTTTATGCTGATTTTTGATTAAATGGCACAGTAGAAAAATCACTCTTTCCTTTTGATACAGATTCTTTTTTCACTGTGATTTTTGGCAATTGTATCTCCTGCTGTTTTTTTGAGATTCCACCTGGCTGTTGTCCCTGTTGATTTTTCCCATTCTGTCCCTCGTACTTTACCATTTCCTGCAGAAGAACACCCATAAGTTTGACGAGTAGTTCAAATAAAGTTATTTTTTCTTTCTCATCATCCTCTTCTTTATGCAGTTTTTTTGCCATTTCAAGTAATGCTAACGCCATTGTATTCATTGTCTCTGACTGCTGCTTAACAAGCTCTTTAAATTCTTGTAATTCTTTTTTCAGCTCATCATTTTCTTCCAACAATCGAGCAAATTCTTCTTCAATAGCTGAAATTTTTCCTTCAATACTCTCTGGAAGACCTGCATTTTTTTCTGCCAGGAACCGATTCATTGCCTCATCTCTTAATACCTGAGGATCAATATCTTCTCCATTAGCAATCATCTCACTCGCTACTTCGCCAAGTTTTTGTTTGTACAGTGGATCATCACTTACTTCTGCAGCAATATATTCAACGATTTCTTGTTTTTTAGACAAAGTATTTTCTCTCTGCTTTCCTTCAAAATCAACTGATGTATTTTCATCAGTTACTATACTTTTCTCAGTTCCAAAATTATTTAATACATCTCTTTCTTGTTGTACTTCTTCAGCATATTGTTCTTGATCTGAAAAATCATCACCACTGGCAAGTTTTTTAAATGTATCTGCAATTCCATGTTCTTTTGCATACTTTAATACATTGTCTGGGTCCAGCCTATTCTGTGATACTACCTCTTGATGATCACTTTCCCGTGTTTGTACAACAGGGGTTTCTACTTCCGAGCTCATTATTACTTCACCACTTATCGGCATTGGCGCTTGTACAGATGGTGTATATGTATTAGCCACTGGTGCTACCTGCATTGTTGATCCTCCTCCTTCAAAACTTCCTTTATCCATAATAAATATTGAGAAATGAGAGTTGAGATTTAAAAATTTTCTATTCCTCTCAGTTCAATCCTCCTTTCTGTAAAACAGTTACTGCATGTTCATACTGTGCTGTCTGCATGTATTTTCGCGCTTCAGACAACACATATTCTTTTTTCTGATTAAAATATTCTGATGCTGTTTTTATATATACCTCAAGCATTTCAGCATATTTTTCTATCAATTTTCCCATACATTCAAATAATTCATCGGTATTTTTCGCACTCATTAATACTAGATATTCTTGTGCAATTGTCTGTGCTTTTTTTTGCGAGAGACTTCCATGTCGTAAACCCATGATAATCTTTACCATCAGCTCTCGTTCAATATCTTTTTTATATGTTTCAAAATTTTTCATATTATTCCTCTGTTGCACGATCAATTTGTTCTTTTTTCTCTTCTGCTTCTTGCCGAGCATCTTCACGTTCTTGTGCTGCTATTTGTGCTTGCATTAATTCTTGTTCGAGCTGCTGTACTTCGTGATCCATTTCTTCTGCCTCCATTCGCACATCACTCACTTCAGTTTGTGCAACTCTGTGTATTTCCTGAATTTCGATTAACTGTTCCTTATTCATGATGCTAGTATACTGCCGATACATATACACAACTTGATATAATACTCACAAATAAATCACAAAAAGGGATATTCGTATGCCTGAAAAGTTTACTAATCTAGCAGTACAAGAGGTTCTTTCACGATCAATGCGTGATTTTGAGTCATGGCAGGAAGAATTTAATGCGTTACAAACTGTTGCAATTCCTTCTCATATATCAGGTGTATTTATTCCTGAAAGAATTTTAGAGTTAGCAGATGATCCATTTGCTGTTCGTTGTGAAATAATACCTCATGATATTAGTGTAAATAACTCGTCTTCACTTAATTTCCTTATTATTGAAAGAAAAAAAGATCCTATTTCTGATCCTGATAGATTTGAATCGTTTAAAAGGGGAGAAATTGATCCTCAGTGGAAGGAGAAACGTACATCATATTATCTGGGAACGGAAGCACCTGAAGGAATAGATTTCAGACATGCATCACATGAAAAATTACTCCATAGCACCAATATTAATGCATATGACAAAATTTATATCGACTATTCATCTTCTGTCCCAAAAACACACCCAGAGATACTACAGACAAATAGTTATCTTGATCGTCCTGATATGCATGGTCTGGGAATTGCAACTAGTTTTCTTGATCGGAGTGATGAAATATGGAAAAAACTAGGTTTTACCTATCGCATAGGAGTTACTTGGAGTCCTAATCCTTCTTTTTTTCTTAAACGGGGAGTGGACATACGAGAACTTCCTGATAACGAACGTAAGTACCTCTCTCCACTATATCAAGGTTATATTAACCATGGAGATCCGGTAATTGTGAAAAAATTATAACAATTTATTTCGTTATTTACCTAAAAGACCTCCAAGTCCTCCACCCATTTCCTGCATTTTTTGCGCAGCTTTCTTTTGAGCTTTATTGATTGCTTCGTTGAGTGCTTCTTTCACATCATTCATCTCTTCACCATTAATGGTAAACTCTTTGATTTTCATATCTCCAGTCATAACGATATGTGCACGTCCACGATCTTCAGTTACTTCTAATTTTTTTAGTTCGTTCTGTAATTTTTGTGCTTCTTGTCGTAATTTATTAAGATCACCTAATCCTTTTAATGGATTAATCATATATATCACCTCGCTTTCAAAGCCTGGCACTAACCAGGATAAAACTGTCTATTTATTATACTGATTCTGCCAATCTTTACAACATTAACTAACAATTGTTATCTCTACTTTTGTTGCATCTCCTAGTATCTCTGTGGCACATTTCTCAAGCAATTTTTTGACTGTAGGGTCAGACAAGCGTTCCCCATGAAATTTAAATTTCGATCCTATTGTCATGACACCTTTTTTCACTTCTACAATCGTACATCCTCGTAAAATTCCTGCTACTGAATGATTTTCTTTTTTCACTGTATCAATAAGCTTTCCAAGCATATGATTATCATCGGTAGATGATTTTGTATGCACTGTCTCGGTCACTGGTTCTGCCACTATCTCTGTTCCTTTTGCTACTGATACAACAGCTTTTACGTTCTGAACAGAAATGTCTTGAGTATTCTCTGTAAGATATTCTAATAAAGCTATTTCCAGAGGTAACTGCGCGAGTACTGAGAACCTCAATTGACCATATGACACATTCAAAAGTTCCAAGAGTCGTTTTATTTGGGTGATAGATAGATCTGATACCTCTACTCCCTTGGCAAGATTAGATTTAATAAGTAACTGATCATGTAATAGATTTACTAGTTTTTCATATACAATTTTAAAGTCCACACCGCCTTCAGCAATTTTCTGAATGATTTGCAGCGCACTTGATGCATCATGCACTGCTATACTCGTCAAAAGTGCAGAGACATGTTGATCAGTACTGCCTGTTTTAAATACTTCCTCAAGAGTATTCGCTGTTATTTTTTTTCGTTGTGCATGAAATGCAAGTTCTTCAAGTGTTTTTGCCGCATTACGAAATGCACCATCTGATAATGCATAAATTTGTTCAATCACCTCTTCATCTATCTGTAAATTTTCTCCCTCAACAATTCGTTTGAGTGACCGCACTAACTCTTCTTTATTTGGTTTCTCAAATCGTACATGAAAAGTACGGGAAGTAATGGTAGTAGGAATCTTCCACTCTTCTGTAGTGCATAGAATAAATACCACATGGTTCGGCGGTTCCTCAAGTGTTTTGAGTAGGGCATTAAATGCTTCTGTCGTTAACATATGCACTTCATCAATAATATAAATCTTGCGTTTAAGTTGTGCTGGAGAGAATTTAATACGCTCACGTAACTCTCGGATCTCATCAATTCCCCGATTTGAAGCTGCATCAATTTCAAGCACATCAACATGAGATCCTTTTGTTATCGCTTCACATATATCACATGCGTTACAAGGCTCTATGCCTAATTGAGAGTTGAGAGTTGAGGATTGAGAATTATCTTTTTCACTTTTGTTTTTCAATTCTTCATTCTCACTTTTCAACTTACTCTTACAATTTATTGCTTTTGCTAAAATTCTTGCACTTGAAGTCTTACCAAGTCCTTTAGGTCCAGTAAATAGGAAAGCATGCGGCAAGTCATCTGAATTAAGAAGGTGAGTGAACTTATCTCTCACAATTGTCAGATCGAGTTCAGCTATTGTTTGCGGACGGTATTTTCGATAAAAAACCATAATATAAATTGAAAATAGAAAATTGAAAATGGAGAATTAATTTTTATTTCAACTCTCAACTTTCAATTCTCAATTTACTAATGGTGTTCTCCTAGTAGATGAAGCAATCCATGCTCTACCAGCTCAGCTATTTTACGATCAACCAGCATATTATCTCGTGCAGCATCTTCAACAGCAATAGGATAGCACACGATCACGTCTCCTAATATAAGGAAATCTGTGGGCATCACTGTTGCTGCTCCCTCCATCTGAGAAAAAGACAGTACGTTTGTTGCACGGTCAATATTACGATACTTATTATTGAGATCGCGCATCTTACGGCTCCCTACAATCGCAATTGACACTTCTGTTGGTCCAACAATACCTTTTGCTTTTAACACTGATTCTACTGTTTGCTTAATTCTTTTACGGTCAACCTTATAGCGACTCTCAACATATATCTGGATGGAAAAATTATTTTCTGCCATATAAAACCTTACCTGCAGATTGTATCATCGTGTCAATACTATTGCAAAGAATAATCAATGAGATTAAGACACTTTTTGCGCATACAGGAATTTCCACAGTATAAATAGATACTATGGAATAACTTTCAATGATAGCGGGTAAAAAGTATTATCCGTTGTGTTGCTTTACAGCAAATTTACGAGTAAGCTCCTTTTTAAATTTTTTCGCAAGAGAAGGCTTGAGATAAAACTCTCTTTTTTTCATTTCTTGGATAATACCTTCATTCATCACTTTTCGTGAGAACTTCCGAATCATTGCATCTGGTGAGTCACCTGGACCTTTTTTTACATATACCATATTAAAAACACCCCCCTTCGCTAAGATTTAATGAGGCAAACCCTCTCGTCTTAGCATAATGGATACACTTATTATACTCCATTCACATCTAAAGTTCAAAAAAGGAAGCAGTTATTTTCTAGAATTTATCATTTGAATAAGTCTCAAATTTTCTTTATGATCATGTGTCAGCGTATCCTCAATTTTCTTTTTGGCATAGCGCTCAAATCCCCAGAGCCTGATCACTCCTCCACTGTGAGGAAGTATAGTTGTAGCACACCGTGCAAGTAAATATTTTGCCTCATGAAATGAATTGCCCGGTGAGAGATGTGTTCTTCCCCATTGCTCAAACTGTGCCTCAGTTACTTCAATGCCATATCCCATTTTTTGTGCCGTACGTATATTCATAAAGTTTGTTTTGCGTTGGATAAAGTTCGAGAGAGTAATGTAATCAATTGGACCAATTTTGGGAAGATGTATAAAATGAGGCAGGTTATAATAGTAGTTAATTCCACAAATAAAAGTGCTTGGTAAAATTCCTTCATTTTTCTCTAACTCTTTTATAACTTGGATAATCGATGGTGTATCCTTTGTTTCTGATGAGCTCAGTAGAATTTTTTTGTCAGGAAACACTCGGTACACTCTCTTTACTACTTCCTCAACATACTCAGTACATAATTGAAGTTGTAACTTTCCAAATTTATTAAATGATTCGTTTTCAGGCTGGATAATGACAAGATGTTGGAGTTGATTTCGAGTATAGGAACTAACTAAATACTGCAATAACCTTTCAAGATATGCATATGCCTCATGTGCAATGGCTGAATCTTTATTAACCATTGTATTTGGATATAGCTTACATTTCTTAATAATTTTTCTGGGAATATATTCTTCTGGCCACCCAAATGTTTTTATTGGTCCGATATTTAAACACACATTGACCTGTTGTGAGAGACAGTAATCAAAATAGGGTTTATAATACGAAAAATCAAAATTCCCTTGTGAGTCAACTGCCTTATCCCACTTTACACCGAGTCGTATGTCGTACATCCCGAAATCATGAATTAATATCTTTAGTACTGCAAGTTTTTGTTCAGCTGTTGCTATCATCGCTCCATTATTTTCTAGCTGATACATCTTCTCCACTAAATCAGGTGCAAAAGAACAACCTATTGTGACTTTTTTAAATTTATTATGATATTTACTCCAATATTCATCCAATGACAAATCAGCATCCTGATGGGCGCGATACTGTTTGTAAATATGGGTAAACCACCCTTTAAAATCAATCATAAAATAAGTATACTCCCAAAAGTTTATACTTCAATTACTCGAATAAACGATGTAATAAAACTATTTAATTACGTTTGTATACCTAAATAACTACCATTAAAATTGGAACAAATTTTAAACAGATGGTTTGCTCATTGGTCCCATGAGGTGGAAATGAAGGTGATCAACAAATTGTGAACCGCCGCCATTTACTTCGATACGATATCCATTATTTTGTAAATTGTTCTCTGAAATTAATTGCTGTAATGCTGATCGGACACTCGGCAATATTACGTCCTCGTTTAGCTCATAAAACTCTTTTACATGTACTTTGGGTATGACTAGCAAATGTATTGGCTTTTGGGGATGAATATCTTTAAATGCTACAACATGTTCATCTTCGTACAAAAATTCAGTCCCCATCTCACCTGCAGCAATTTTGCAAAATATACAATTATCCATAATTCAAAACTACCATAATAATGTAAGAATAACAATTGAGATCTGATAATAAATGATATGCTTCTGTAATATATGGCAATATTAGGAATTATTTGGTAATATTAGGTAATATGCTGATTCCACCAAAGTATATTTTGACCCCTGCAATTACTGAATCACTCCAACGGATTGAAGCAAACCGCCAAGTCATTACAGCGATACAAATTCCAACCGAAGTAGAAACCAACATCCGTCGTCAGTCAGTCCTTAAAAGCTCACTTTTTTCAGCGCGTATAGAAGGAAATCCATTAACACTTGATGAAGTTGGTCATAACCCCTCAAAGGATCAAAAAAAGCAAGAAGTATATCAGATTTTAAAGGCACTTGAGGAAGTACGCAAAAGAGGAGCACGAGATATTAGTACTTCATTTATCCTTCGCCTTCATGAAATAGTCATGAAAAACCTTACAGATACACCTGGAAAATACCGGCACGAAGTCAGTGCCATTTTTAACAGTGCTGGGATTGCCATTTACATGCCTCCCCCACCTCGGCAAGTACCAGGCATGATCGAGCGTCTGATCAAATACTGCAACGCATACCGCGAACAATTTATTCCTATTAGAGCAGTACTCGCTCACTACTCTTTTGAGAAGATTCATCCATTTTTAGACGGAAATGGCAGAGTTGGCAGGCTCTTATTACAATCAATTTTAGAAAAAAATAATTATGGAATGAAAGGACTCTTAACTATTGAAGAATATCTTGATACTCACCGAAGTGAATATTACTCAAGCCTCGAAGAATCAGAACGAGATGTAACAGGATATATTGAATTTATGCTTGAAGCCTTGGCTCAAGTTTCAGAGCAAGCAAAAGAAATTGTACTTTCAAAACAACAAGGAGATATTCATGATTTTTTGCTTCCCAGAAGGTCTGAAATACTCAGAATAATTGAAGAACACCATCTGGTGAATTTTGATATGATCAGGCGCCGTTTTCTAGCAGTCAATGAACGGACACTACGATACGATCTGAAAAAGTTACAAGATGCAGGACATATTAGAAAGCGAGGGACAACTAAAGGAGTGTATTATGAAAGAAGTAAGTAAGAATACTACACTTCTTACTATATCTCTTGTAATGAAATTCACAACATGCATATAATAGTTTATGGCAGAGAGAAGACGACCACGGATCGTACATGTACCTTCTGCATCTGTTGGTCCCTCTCGACTCAAACAAACAACACCTGCTCATACCGCTACCCCCGTATATTACCCACGAGTAAAAGAATGGAATTCTACCGGTCAACGCTTACATGAAATTGGAAATTATCTTTCACCAACTGAGGAAGTATATATTCAAACCCCGACAGACCAATCATCGATTGAGAACTCTATGGGGAACCAGACAGACATCATTCCTGAAAAATAATTACCTGCCTATCTTAAACTCTGTAACATCGCCATCTTGCATAATATAGTCTCTTCCTTCATTACGCGCTTTTCCATTTTCCCGTGCGCCTTTCCATCCGTTGTACTCTACAAAATCAGCAAATGATACAACTTCAGCTTTTATAAATTTTTGCATAAAATCAGTATGGATCTCACCAGCTGCTTCAACTGCATTAGCACCTTTTCTGGTAGTCCATGCACGCACTTCTTTTTCACCTGCGGTTAAAAATGAAATAAGCACAAGATTTTCATAGGCTTTTTGGATAAGCCGCTCAAGACCAGATTTTTCAACTCCTAGTTCTGTTAAGTACTCTTTTGCTTCATCATCTCCTAGTTCTGCAAGCTCTGATTCAATTTTAGCTGAAATTACCACAAATTTTTCTTTCGGCATTTGCATAAGATCAGCGTATTGAGCAATAATATTCGGAATTTTTTCATCATTGTATGAATCTTCATTTACATTCAGTACAATAATTTCATTTTTAGATGAAAGCAAATTTAAATCCCGAATTGCCTCTCTTTCCTCATCATTTAAAGATACCTCAAATGCATTTCTGCCTGCGCTCAACTCTTTTGTAAGTTTTTCCACAGCAGCTTTCTTAACAGGGTCAGTTCTTAATGATTTTTCATTTATATTGGTAAGTGTTTGCAGATCAGCAAGCAATAATTCATATCGAATTGTTTCATAGTCTGATTTTGGATCGACTGCTCCTTCTTTAATAACATCAGCATCTTCAAACACTCGTACTACATGAGCCACGATCCGCACCTCTCGAATATGTGCTAAAAATTTATTTCCAAGCCCTGCTCCTTCTGATGCGCCTTTTACTAAACCTGCGATATCCACAAACTCGACAAGCGCCTGTTTAACTGGGGGCAGTTCACTCATACCTTCTTCTATCTTTGTGATCTCAGCAAGCTTAACTAATCGTTCATCAGGAACTGGAACTACACCAGTATTCGGCTCTATCGTTGCAAATGGATAGTTCGCAGCAAGTGCCGCCTGTTTTTTGAGTAATGCGTTAAAAAGTGTCGACTTCCCAACATTTGGAAGACCAACAATTCCGATAGATAAATTCATAGCTTAGAGATTATACCAATTGAAACAAGAAAACAGAAGAATACGAGACAATTCATTCATTATGCTCTAGAAAGCAACGTACTGTTGGATCATAGCAATAATCCTTGATAGAAAGCTTTGATAGTATCTATGACCATCAACACTCCCTTGTTTAGCCGTTGTAAATTTCATCTCATTGCCCCAATCACCTGCTGCACAATCATTCCCTCCTCTGACTTTGATGTAATAAGTAGTATTTGGTGATAACTCATTGATTGTAAGTGACATAACACCGGTACTATTCCCAGAAATTTGAGTCCCAAACCGCATATCGCCTGATGTGTATCCATAGCTAATAACATAGTTATTAGTATTACTGTGAATTGGCGCAAAATAAATTTTTGCTTTTGTACTTGTCGTATCTATCTGAAAAAGATCAGGGACACTATCAGGAGCAATAGCTGAGCATTGTGGAGCCGTAGAACTACTATTTTTCTGTCCCACTCTTGATGAGGAACGTGTAGTAGTGGTCGGTGTGGGGGTTAAGGTAGGGGTAGGTGTCGGAGTTGGTGAGGGCGTAATAATAAACTCATACGCGCCAATATCAGGAGATACACCTTGAGGAATCGCTGTTCCAATGTGGTCTGAATCAAGACCAACATCAGTCCCTGCATTGATTGCAGGACTGCTTTCCTGAAGCGTAAAGTCAAAATCAAATAAATCGGTGAATAATGGATCTGCAGAAATGCTATGTTCATCAAGACCAGTTGCTGCTTGCCACTCTGAGAGATCAAGATAATAACCTCCTTTATGATAATAGTTATAGTCAGTTCTATTGTTATAGAAAAGATTATAATCAGAAGTTATAGTACCAGTAACGCTTGCAGGCAACCCGTTATAATTATTATCACCGTCATTTGCAATATTCATAATATTTCCATCTGTTCCTGCTGGTTCATACAAGATATTGTTTACAAAAACTGGATTAGAAACATTCAAAAAATTCACTAAATTTCCATACTCTGTTGAACCCATATAGAGCGTGTTATTATAAAATGTAGGACTTATCGATCCTGTGGCAACCCCACCCTGTGTTTGAGTTGCAATGAGGTCTCCTCCGCCAGATTCAGTTGAATAGATAATATTATGTGAATACACACTATTTTCTCCTTCTTCTTCAACTGTTATTGAAAGCCCTGGAACATTATTTACGATGACATTACCTGAAATAACCGTTCCTATTGGTTTTGCTACGTCAGCCTGATCTTCATGTTCTACCATCAAGACATATCCTTTATATACATCATGAATATAGGAGTCTTTGACAAAATTATTCACCGCATCAACCCCCACAATGAGTCCTCCACTGTCTACCGTGTTATACCCTTTTGAGACATTATCTTTTCCACCATTGTACAGTTCACAGCGGATACAACCATTATTCTCCCCTCCTCCAATCCAAATCCCTTCTCCGATATTGTCATGAGCTACAGAATCAATAATAACGTTATTATCTCCTGCTAATGTTCCATATCCAATAACGCCAATTCGAAAACCTCTTTGTCCATGCCAAGAAGCAGTGCTATTTGAAACAGTCACATTATCTGATCCAGTAACTACTCCCCACTCAAAACCAGTCTGAATAGCTTTCGTAGTGTCTATTGAATCAACAGTGATGTAGGATTGTCCATTAAAATCAACACCTCGAAAACGAGTACTGACTTCAATCGTGTGTGAAGATGGATCTGCTGAATCTGTCGTCCAAATATAAACCGTTTCTGTTTCTGAATCCCAGTAAAACGACCCTGCAACCATTGCAGCTTTACTGCTCTTAACCATTAGACGAACATTATCTTCAAATACCTGCCTCGGGTTATAGGGAAATCCTGCCTTCATGTAAATATTCTCACCATCAGGGGTAAAACCAGTTACAATATCTGTACCGATAAATAATGGATTATCCCCCGATCCATACGCACCATACTTAATTGGATTTCCTTCTACACCCGATTGATTTACATCAAGTTGTTCTCTCCAGGTACTCCCTTTTTTGAATAACACTTCATCACCTGGAGATAGTACTGTACTGTCTACTTTTGAAATCGTCTTCCAAGCCTGGTCTGTGGATATACCGCTATTGCTGTCATTTCCGCCTACACTATCTACATAATAGGTAGCAGCATAGGACGCTGATGGTTTTATTAAAAGAAAAGAGATTGCGAAAAAAAGTGAAAGAATAAAATAAAAAACTGGACTTTTATACTTACTCATGAACATATGTATCTGTCTGCAATATAGACAAAAAATATTACGTCAAAAACGTATACATATCTATCATATTGATTTTTTGAGAATAGGTCAAGATATGAGAAACAGAGATTTCATAAATAACTTTTTGGTAACGAAAAACTTTCACTTAGTGGAATATCTGTTTATATTTCAACAATATCGGAACTGGAAAGAACTTGACTGATAATTATCTAACTCCAAGGAATTTTTTGGGGAAAATGTTCTTTTATAAATGCTGTATGTGCACTATCTCCATCATCGAATAAATCAATTTCTGTTTCTTGACCCTCTGAATCAAAATAACTTGTCTTATTCATAAAATCAGGCATTAGTGCAGATTCTTCCTTCTCCAGCAGTATAAGTACCTCCTCATCTGCTTCTATACTTACCACTGGTCCGTGTACGAGTCGATACTCTTTCCTATATGCATCACGCACCACTGGACTAGATTTTATTTTCCCATCACTTCTATTAACTAAGTCGACATATGCTTTGTCTGATTCTGCTGGTATCCAAACAGCAGCGTAATCAAAACTAATTGGTAAGGATCTTTTGTCTTTATTAATTTTAGTCCCTGTAACTTCTATTACCATTTCTCGACCAGATTCTGTGGTCTGGTAAAAATATGACGTAAAAAATCTTAAGTCCATATTTCCTACACCTACATTCTTAACTTTTTCCAATAACCGTTCTTTCAAATACACATACTTAGTTTCATTCGTATTTTCCTGAATTCTAGTGATAAGCCCTTGTGAATTTCTCTCAATAATTTGCTTCCCCTCATTTTCGGCCTGATGTCTTGGGTGATCAGATTCAAGTCGTGTCATACTCGGGATTATAGCACAGGATTACTTCAGGTTTAACAATAAGATATTCTGATATTCGTAGTGAGATAAAGGTATCTGAGAAAAGTATGGACCGACAATGAGGCCTCCTATAGGTTAATTCTTTATTCTTTTCCTAGTGTCTCTGTCCTCTGAATATGTTTCACTCGCTTCAGGACTTCTTCTATTAATATGAGGAATACGAGGAGTTATCGCAACGGCAACTGTTACAATCAGCCCGATGATATTAAAATCAAATCCAAATGCCATACCAATCGCACCTGATACCCAGAGACTTGCCGCAGTAGTTAAATTTCTGACATTAGCACCCTCTTTTAAGATTAAACCTGCACCTAAAAATCCAATACCTGAGACAATTTGTGCTGCAATTCTGGATTTTGAGGCAGGATCTACAACTGATGACATAAACGTAAAAAGCATCGCACCTGTAATAACAAGAATATGCGTACTAATTCCTGCATCCTTGCCTCTTGACTCTCTTTCTGCACCAATAATAAAACCAGCCGCCATACTCAGGAGTAAGCCTGCAATTAAACGTATTTCGTTTTGGGTAATCAATTCACTTAACATAGAATATATCTTTATATTATTCTCTAACTACGAACTTCTATACTTCCAAATATTGAAGCTCCGTCTATTAACAACTTTACTGAATTTTGCTTTTTTTTATGGGTACGGTCTTTTACCTCACCAAGGATTCCAACAGCCTCAGACTGAACCGTCCAGCCTTCAGGTATTCTAATATTAAGATCGGAAAATACTGCTACTAATTCCATTTTAATTTCTTTCCTCTTCGTCTTAACCTTTGAAAGGTCAATATCTGAGTCAGAAAAAATAGAAATCACTTTTCCTCCACTGAAATTTTTACTTTCAAGAACTCTATTTGCATCGGAAAATATCTGTACATCGTTTACAACATCCTCCTCTGAAGATGATTGAGATCCTCCAAAAGGAGTTCTCTTTCCCCGCAATAGAATTACTCCGAAGGTGATCAGAACCAATGGGAAAATTAATCGTCCGATATTTAGACCAAACAATGCAGAAAGACCAATGACTATAAGAATCAAACCAATTATATTTCTCATCTTCATCTTTGTTGTATCCTATCCATTATACTAAATATTTGGTCAAACTCAGGCGGTAGACTTTGTAATAATGAAGAATTTGTCTGATAAATCACAAAAAGTATTACAAATCCGACTAGAATAAAACCTACGATAGTTACTAACCAATGTGTTGCACGGTTTGAACTAAAAATTATCTGAAATCCCCAAAATATCAGAAATAACGGCCAAAATTTCCATAAGCTACCCCATACCTCCCATGGCACAAGATCAAGTGTATTAAGAAAAAATAGCACTCCTACACCGATCAGAATAAGACCGTAGACAGTATTGCTCTGTTTATTTCCTGATTGATCATCTGAACTGCCAAAAATAGTGACTCGTTCTTTTGGCAAACTACTTTTCTTGTTCTTTTGCTCCTTTTCTGTCATATATCAATTATATAAAATTTAGTGATTTTTTACATAGTTACATAACTACTTATCTCACTTAAGAAAAGAGAAACTTGTATAATAGCTACGAATGAAAATACAAATTATTACCCATCCTAACTCAAAAAACCCACGTATTGAAAAAGATCTTCTAGGAACCATTCATGTATATGTAAATCAACCTCCGCTTGAAGGAAAAGCAAACAAAGCAGTTATCGAAGCTTTAGCAAATTATTTCAAGGTAAAAAAAAGAAATATCTTGCTCTTATCCGGGCACAAGTCTAAAAATAAGCTTTTTGAAATAATCATTTCATCAACTGCATAATATCTGCAGGAGTAAATTAAGGCTGAGATCTAATTTTCAAAAGTAATTGTAATACTTCACTATCAGAAACTTGGTCAAAATTGCGGTAGTACAAACCGATCGCGCGCAGATCATAAGGACAATGTAAACAGATAAAATCATCAACCAATGTTTTTATTATTTTCCCAGTTTCCCAGTCACATACAGGTACGGCAAAGATAAGTTCTTTAGGTTCTTGTTTTTTAATTACTTCAATTGCAGCTCGTGCTGTAACACCTGTTGCCAGTCCGTCATCAACAAGAATAACTGTTCTATTTTCGAGCTTTGGCAGTGAATTTCCGTTACGATATATGGTAATACGTCTTTGCATTTCCTTAAATTCTTTCTTTTTTACACGCTGTATTTCATCTTGTGTAATCCCAAGCATAGAAATAGTAGTCTCATCAAGAAATTGAAAACCTCCCTCTGCAATAGCACCTATGCCAAATTCAGGATTACCTGGTGCTCCTAACTTTCGTACAATAACTACATCAAGCGGTGCAGAGAGATGATTTGCCACCTCATATCCAATTGGGACACCACCCCGAGGCAGCGCCAAAACTATCGCAGAATCTGTAAATATCTTCAGCTTTTCTCCAAGCTGTCTGCCTGCATCTTCTCTATCTTTAAACATATACTCAATATAGTATAACTTTCAGACTTTAAGCACTATTAAGAAATGGGTAAAAGGTCATTAAATAATGCGAATAATTATAAATAAAAATACTATCGTGTACTATTTTTTAGTCTATTAAGTGCATTGCCCAACTCATCATCGCTTGGTTCTACCAACACATCACCGTTGGGGAATACAATAGTTGGTACAGATCGCATGCCATTATTTATTTTCAGAACTTTCTCTGCCGCATCAGGCACTTCATCAATATTTATATACTCGTATGATACTCCACGGGAATCTAAAAAATGTTTTGATCGTGCACAATCATGACACCATGTTGTTGCATAAAATTTTATTTTTCTGTTTGTATTATTCATAGTCAGGTTTGCAAAAAGGGCAGAATGTATTTTGGTGGCGCAATACCTTTTTCATATTCTTCTTGAAGCTTGGAATATTTGTCTATTCGTTGCGGATACCAGTCCTGTCCTTCAAGAATAGTGTCATTTTTATGTTTTTGATATACATATTCAAATGCGATTACCGTATTTTTGTATGTATCATTAGAAACACGTCCATCTGTACCAAACCGTTGATGATAATGATATAGTACTTCTGGTACGAAGAGTAATCCTTGCGGATATTTCTCACTCAGCTGCAGTGCAAACTCCCAATCTTCCAATGCACCAAGATCAACATGCTCATCAAAACGAATTCCATCCTCAATAACTTTCCGAGAATGCATAAAGCCAATATTATCAAAATGAAATGTTTTTAAACCAATATCTTTTGTCGTAATTTGTTCAGGAAAATGGTCAGAGTTATCTATTTCTCGTACTAAAAAATTTTCTACATATAATTCTAATGTTTTTTTACCACGGGGAATTGCAAAAACAATGTCTTCTGCACGAGTAATATACTGCATCATTACTTCCAGATGATTTAGAAATAACTCATCATCATCGTCAAGATAGGTTATCCACTCACCTTTTGCCATATCTAAGGCAGTATTACGAGCGGCTGATGGTCCTTTATTTATATCATGTCGAATATATCGTATTCTCTTATCTGAGTACTCCTTTACTTTATCAGATGTATCGTCTGTGGAAGCATCATCGACAATAATGTATTCAAAATAAGGATATGTTTGTGATAATACACTTTCGATCGCATTACCAAGCATATATGCGCGATTATGTGTAGGAGTAATAACAGTCACTAAAGGAGTATTCATAGCAGTTACTTAAACGTGAGATAATGTGTGGGACATTTTCTTCTTTTTTGTTTTTAGGTATCCTTTATTCACGGTATTTGGAGCAATCTCAATTTGTACCCGTTCCTCAACTTCTATACCGTACTGTCTCAACTGTTCAACTTTATCAGGGTTATTCGTCAATAAACGTATTTTGTGTATTCCTAGATCGTGCAGAATGTCTACTCCATCTTTGTAATCACGCGCATCAACCGGAAGGCCTAACATCTCATTTGCTTCGACAGTATCATACCCTTTTTCCTGTAACGCATAGGCTTTTATTTTATTTGTAAGCCCGATCCCTCTCCCTTCTTGGTTGAGATAGAGGATAATACCAGAGCCATTTTTTTGTATTTGCTTCATGCTCTGTTCTAGCTGATCACCGCAATCACATTTTAAGGATGAAAAAATATCCCCAGTCACACACGATGAATGAATACGCACAAGAGGGGTTTCTTGTATTTTTCCCATAACCAAAGCAACATGCTCTCTGTGTTCTTGCGACATATATACAAGTAACTGAAATATGCCATAGGAAGTTGGAAGAGATGTTTGTGCAGTGCGTACCAACTTATCATCTATCGCTTGTTTCGGGGTATCAAAAGATGTGTCAAAAGTTGTCTTAATTACATTCATTATTTATATTCACCAAAATCTTCGGATTTTACAAACAGTGATTCTACTCCAAGTGCAGTAAGAACCTGTGTCACACCCTTCACAAGCCCTGCAGGACCTGCCATATAAAAGATAGTGTTATTTACGTCAGAAATATATTTGCGAATCAGGTCCTCTGTAAAATGTCCTTGCTCTCCTTCCCAACCGCTTTGGACATCTTCTTGCGTCATAGTTGGAATAAAAGTAAAGTTACTATTTTGCTCTGCAAGCGCTGATAATTCGTCTAAAAATGCTGCCTCTTCTCGTGTTTTGTTTGAGTAAAATAAATAAACTTTTTGAGGATAATTTTCGTGTGCTGCTTGCTTTGCCATACTCATAAAAGGAGTAATTCCAATCCCCCCTGCTAAAAATGCCACTGGCCGTTTCGCATCAGATGGCAATACCATTGATCCACGTGGGTCTCTTATTTCAATTTCTGTACCCTCTGACATATTCTTCAGATTGCGTTTAAACGCTGAATCCCGCATTTTAGTTGTAAATCCAATAGTTGGATCAGATGGAATCGTAATGAATGAAAATGTCCGTTCATTTCCTTCACTATCAGTATCAACTGGATTGAGTAATTTTAGCGAAGCATGTTGTCCAGGAATGTACTCAAAGCCTTCCGGCTTTTCAAAATAAAAAGCCATTTTGTCCTGTGCAACTGCTTGTGATTTTATAAATTTTGTCGTAAATGTTGCCATAATTATCGTTCGTGTTCCTCCTCAATTATTTTTACAATTGATGTAACAAGCGGGTCATCATTTTTCACTTTATACAATACCGTCTGACCAACTTTTTCGCGTGTAACAAGCCCTGATTGTTCGAGGATTTTTAATTGCTGAGAAATTGCAGGAACTGTCATACCCATGATATGTGCTATATCTGACACTTTTACATCTTCTCCATGAGTCACCATCAATAAGCGAAACACCCGACACCGAGTCGGATCGCTTACGGCATTAAAAATAATCGGCAGTCTATCCTGGCCGGTTACAACAGTCTTTTTTATAGTGTCAATTTGTGTATTTGTTAAAGCCATAGTTTCTTATTTGTTTGTTTAATTAACTATTTAAGTATAGCACGGAAAATTTATATGTCAAGATGATATGCAAAACTATTTTGAAGTAAGAAGATTATGCAAAACTACTGCTTCGTTGTGTTGGATATCTTTTGCACCATATAACAAAGTAACCATCTGGTGTTCTTCCTCAAGTTTTTTTATCTGATGCAATAATTCTTTTTGTTTGGCAATTTCCTGGGTATATTTTGTAACAAAACCCTCCCATTTTCCAGGATCATGCCCAAACCATTTGCGAAGTTCAGTACTTGGAGCAATATCTTTTAACCAAAGATCTAGATGTGCTTTTTCTTTTGATACACCTCTAGGCCATAATCGATCAACCAAAATTCGAAAACCATCCTCTTCTTCACAAGCATCATAAATACGTTTTAACTTTATCATACTGATCTAGGTAATGGATTCATTCGTAAAATGTTTGTGGTCTTTATGCTTACTATTATAAATCCAGTACGGCACTACTCCAATTAAATTTACAATACTGGAAAGTATAAATAGGGTTTTAAAACCAAATTTACTCGCGATAATTCCGCCTAACGCAATAGCAATTCCCATTCCTGTAAATGTAATTGCATCATACGTACTCCATGTTCTTGATGCTTGTTGTCTGGTGAGATTTAGTGAAAACATTGGATATTTTGCAGGTGAAGAAATACCAAAACTCATCCCTGCAATGGTAAAGAATATATAAAATGATAAAAGATTTGGTACAAATGCGATAAGTAGATAGCAACTGGAGAGAAGAATCATTCCAATTGCATCAGTAAGCATTCTTTTTCTGTCTGAAGGAAATTTTACATAATTACTAATAAATAACCCTGTTATTACTCTCACTAACAAATACAGAGTAAAACCAAAAGATGCCGATTGCACATTACCATTTGGTAGTGTGCTTACAACAAACACCGCAAGTATCGGAGAGACCAAATTCCACGCCGACCAGAAGAATGCTTCTGAGAAAATAAAAGCAATGACAATTGGATTCATTTTCGGGAACATACAATTTAGTATATCTATTTGTTACTGAGTTATCAATTCACTACTCTGTTGGTAATTGTACAAAAAACGTTGAGCCCTTCTTCAGAGTACTTTCCACCCACATCTTACCCTTATGTCTTTTTATAATCTGTGAAGAAATGAATAACCCAATACCAGTTCCTTTTGTACTCCCGCTATTTCCTGCCCTAACGTATGGTTTGAATATTCTTGTTTGGTCTTGTTTTGCTATCCCTTGACCAAAATCCTGTACGCTTACTATTATACTATTTTTCTTGTTATATACTTTGACGATTACTTGTGCTGCATGTGGCGAGTATTTAATTGCATTACTTATAAGATTTATAATTACTTGGCCAATTCTATATCTATCACCAACGATAGATTTTTTTGAATCACCAGAAAAGTAAATAGTGTGTGTATCAGTGGTTACCTGCTGATCTGCTATCACTTCCTTCACAAGATCAGTAATAAGAAATGATTCACTGCGATACGTAAATCTTCCAGTTTCAATTTTTGTTACATCAAGCATCTCATTAACCATGTTTATAACTTGGTTAATTTGCCGATCAATTCTCACCGAAAAACCTGCAAGCTTTTTATCTTTATTTTTATCTGCAAGTTTTTGGATAATATGTGCATATCCTTTTATCGAGGTTAACGGGTTTTTCAATTCATGTGATACTACTCCAATAAACTCACTCTTTTGTCTGTCATTTTTTCTATAAGACTCACTTAATATACTGATAAAAAGTCCTTCAATGAAGAAGATAATGAGAACAAATAAGTTTGAAAAATTTGCCGCACCTAAGAGCGTTTGTTTAGGTTCCAAAAAGAAATAATAGGTAATAATTCCTGATAAAATTGTGGCCAGAATACCAGGCCCAAAACCGCCATACCACGCACCGATAATCACAATAAATAACGAAAAAATAAAAGGGACATCTTTCCCTAATACTGTTATGAGCGTAAATTTAAAAATAAAAAAAAGAGTAACAACTATAAATACAAATCCATATCGCTTCCAACTATTTTCGTTTTCATGAATATATAACTTATTTACGTATTGATGGATTACTGACCAGACATCTTTCATAGCAAGCCTATTATAATATGCATATACCAGTATTGATAGAGAAAGGCTAATTTCACAGTATGGAGTATAATAAAGGCATGATTTCGAGTACTCAATCATTGACCGTAGCGTATCATCCGCCTTTTGCATGGAATGCACATTTGCGTTTTCTTAAAAGACGTGCAATAGCAGGTGTTGAAAAAATTACTAATGAGCAATATGCACGGACTGTATCTCTTATTCATGAGAATAAAAGATATGTTGGATGGATTACTGTACGTAATGACAAAAAAAACTCAGAGCTGGTAGTAACAATATCACAAAATTTGATACCAGTTACCGAACAAGTACTTACCCGTGTACGCCAGCTTTTTGATACTTCCTGTTCACCGAGTAGAATTTCAGAACAACTTGGACCACTGGCTACCTCTCTTCCTGGACTTAGGGTGCCCGGTGCATTTAATGGGTTTGAGATGGCAGTACGCGCGATTTTAGGACAACAGATTACTGTTACTGGGGCACGTACACTGGCTGGACGCATTGTACAAGCCTTTGGATATCAAATCTCAACCCCTATACAGAATGTTGATAGCATTTTCCCATCTCCAGAAGAAATTGTAGATACTGGACCAGTAGCTCTCACATCGCTTGGTATTACAAGAAAAAGAGCACAAACAATATATGACCTCGCAAAAGCGCTTGCTGAAAAAAAATTAACACTCAATCCAAATGGAGACAGTATAACTACACTTAACCAACTTCGTGCAATCAAAGGAATTGGTGAATGGACAACGCAATACATCGCGATGCGTGTATTATCTCTGCCAGATGCGTTTGTTCATACTGATTATGGTGTACAAAAAGCCCTTTCTGAGAAACGACCTGCAGCAATACTGAAAATTGCAGAAAAATGGCAGCCTTGGCGTGCCTATGCAACGATGTATTTATGGAATTCATTAGCTGAAAAGGAGATGCATGTATGATGTATGATTTTTTTCTATCACCACTTGGTAGAATTATTATCAGTACCGATGGGGCAAGCATAACTTCATTTCTGTTTGAAGAACAAAAATATTTTACCCCTATCTCACCTGATTGGATATGCAAGCCAGATCACCCACTGCTGCAAGAATCAAAGAAGCAACTTAACGAGTATTTTAATGGGACACGAATGAGCTTTAATCTTCCACTATCACCTATAGGAACCAAATTCCAGCAAGAAGTATGGAGCGCTTTGGAACAAATTCCGTGCGGGCGTGTAACTACTTATAGAGAAATTGCACATACAATAGGCAGACCAAAAGCAGTACGAGCAGTAGGAACGGCAATTGGACGAAATCCGCTCTGCATTGTTGTACCGTGCCACCGCGTCATTGGTGTAGATGGAAAATTAACTGGTTATAGCGGTGGTCTTAAACGAAAACAATGGCTTCTGAGACATGAACAGAAGAACCACTGATAATTCATTCTTCTCTATTTTTGTCGATACTGTTTAGACAGCAATCTGTATGCTTTTGTACGCATTGCAAGTAAAGTTAATACAAGTCCAATAATTCCCACAACGCTAAAAACTAACGCAATACCTCTTCCATCACCTACACCAAACCAACTTCCAATTAAATTGGCCCCTAATCCTCCCTCTTGCATTAATGGTATAAAGAAAAATTGTGCAATTGGTCCGATCGCAAAGGCAGTGATCGGCGATGCTGACATTTCTACGCTTTGTGCAAATCCAAACACTCTTCCCTGCCGTGCTACTGGTACTACTTTTTGGATAATTGTTTGCTCGGATGCCTCAATAAATGGTACAAGACATGTGTATGTTAAAAATCCAAGCGCAAGCAAAATTATCCACGGTTGAATCGTAAAGAAAATAGTAATGACCCACATAATAATATTTGCAAAAAATAACGTTTTGAGAGGATTTGTGCCTAAACCTTTCTTTGCAATAAATAACCCACCGAGAATAAAACCCACACTTAATACACCAGAAATAACTCCCCATGTCTGTTGATTAACCAATGATAAGCCGTATGGGTCAATAAGCGGCATAAAAACACCTCCTAAAAAATTATTAATTGTATTAAAAATAATAAGCGCCAAAAGACCTGGGATTGTTTTAACAACTTTAAAAGTACCTATAAGGTCAATCTTTTTTTGCTGCTCTCCTGTGTGAACAACTCCTTTTTCTGTGATATTGGTAAAATATAAATGAATAATAACCAGTATCATAAGTAATATCGATAGAATTAGTACCCAGTACATACCAGATGCAGCAAGTAAAAAACCACCGACAATTGGAGCAACCAAATATGACACTCCATTGATCATTCCCACCAATCCATTGGCATTATCTCTATTTTTTTCAGGAACCATAAGAGTTACCAATGTTGGCAGTGCAATAGCTCGGATATTTCCTGCAATTACACCAACAAAAAGAAGAACAGCCATCACCCACAACTGTATGCTTGCAGAATCATGAAACACTTCTGCAGGCGTATTTATATAAATTAGAAAGCCCGCTATAAATGCACAGAAAGATATACTACTTGAAAGAATCATCACGGTCTTTTTTTTGTAATGATCTACAAGTGAGCCAAACCAGATACCAGTTGTCGCCCATGCAACTAATATAATCCCTGATAATACTCCTGTTGCAAGAACAGACCGAGTTTCTAAATATATCCAGATACTTAAAGCAAACCAGACAAGTGAGGTAGTAATTGTCGCAACAAGCGAATTGATAACAATTGTATAAAAAGATTTCATCGTAATTTTTGAAAATGGATTATTTTTGGACAAAAATAATTATACATATTCTGGTATACTATTTTTTATGGAATTATTTGACTTTTTCCTTCACTTAGATGAGCATCTTGCCAATATTATTAATACCTTTGGTAACTTCACCTATGTTATTTTATTTCTTATTATCTTTGCTGAGACAGGACTTGTGGTAACTCCATTCCTTCCTGGTGATTCTCTCCTCTTTGTTGTCGGTACTCTTTCCGGAAGCGGTTTTCTAAAAATCTGGGTTGTATATATCACGCTACTTGCAGCAGCTATATTGGGAGATACGGTAAATTACTGGATTGGCCACCATATAGGACCTCGTGTATTCGCAAAAGAAAATTCCAAGATATTTAAAAAAGCATATCTTGAAAAAACCCGCGAGTTTTATGAGAAGCACGGCGGAAAGACTATTATTCTTGCCCGTTTTCTTCCGATCATCCGAACTTTTGCTCCATTCGTAGCGGGAGTAGGAAAAATGCACTACAACACTTTTCTCTTTTACAATGTTCTTGGAGCATTTATCTGGGTAACATCATTAACATTTGCAGGATATTTCTTTGGAGGACTACCAATCATAAAAGAAAATTTTGAATATGCTGTTATTGGAATTATTCTTGTCTCCCTACTCCCGATGATAATTGAGTACATTAATCATAAAAGAGGTCCTAAGCTTTCCAAAAAACAGCTCGAAAAGGCATCATATAAAAACATAAAAAAGACATTTGAAAAAGAAAACCTTAGTAATTAAAATTCTCTATCAATCATCAGGCTTTATTTTTTCTCCACCCATTCACCGCTTTCATTTTTTTTATATACATTTTCAACTGCTGACCACGCAACAGCATGTGCTGTTTCTTCTCTCGTCCTACCCTCCTGTCTTTCTTCAGGATTATCATACTGATCCCAGGCACTATTAAATGCTTCGCGGTAGATATCTTGTCCATGCTCAGGTAAATGATCTTGTACGCTTTCTGGTAGATCAGTGTTTTTTTGATATGGCATAGAACACATTTTATGCTTCCATTTTAAGAGAAAATTGAGATATGCGTAAGTAATGAGTGATGTTTTATCTACCTTATATTCTCTGTTAGAATAAGACCAATGCAATATAAAGCACTCTTTTCAGATGTAGACGGTACACTTGTGCCATATAACTATATGGCACTACCTTCAGATACAGTTGTTGAGGCTGTAAAAAAAGCCCAAGAAAAAGTTATCGTATGTTTGGTAACCGCGAGATCATACGGATTTATTGAACAGATACTCTCGAAACTAGAACTCCATACAGGATATGCCGTAGTGAACACTAGCGCACATATTATCGATCTATCTGATGGAAAAGTCATTCATGATCAGCCAATCGAACACGATGACGCACTTGAGATGATCAATATACTCAATAAAGAAAATATTGACTTTTACCTCAAACAGGATGCTCATGAACTCTCCTACCAAAAAGGATATTTTAAAGACGTAAGCTCCCTTAAATATGCTTATATGGTCTTCACAGACGAAATATATTCTTCAGAAAAAGTGGATGATGTGCTGAGAAAACTTTCTCATCTTCCCCTACTAAATGCTCATAAATCACATCATAAAAATCCACACAAATTTGGTATTAATATTGGACACATTAATGCTACAAAACTACATGGTGTAGAATTTTTATTAAAAAAACTCAATATATCAAAAGATGAAGTAATTGGTGTCGGAGATAGTTATAATGATTTTCCACTTTTGATGGCGTCAGGACTGAAAGTAGCAATGGGAAATGCGATAGATGACTTGAAAGCTATTGCTGACTATGTTGCTCCTTCTGTTACACACGATGGTGTCGCAGATGTTATCGAAAAGTTTATTCTTAAAAATAAATAAAACTAACATTCCTACCTTTCCCAAACGCTACAGGCAGCAATCTAATATAGTATACAAATAAAAATGCGCCTCCTCCATTTCTGGAAAAGGCGCTATAAAGACTACTTACCTACAAGGTAAAACCGGCAACCCACGTATTGCAAGATTTTTATTCTTGAACTGTAGATCATCGGTAACCTCCATAGCATCCGCCGCCCAGTATGGAAGTCCAAAAGCAGCAGCTTCTGATTCACTCGCGAACTCGCACTCGAGCGTGACGAGCCCTCTGTGTGCCCCTTGATAGACATCCAACTCAAGCATGTATTTCCCGTAGGGGATGAAGTACCGCGTCTTCGTAACCTGTGCCCCACTTGTTTTTTGCCAGAGTCGATCAAAAGTATCACGAGGAAGCGGCCGCTCCCATTCATCACGTCTAATCGCTCCATCACCCTTGGAGGCGATAAAAGCCGCATCACCAATGCGGCGAATCCGCAACTCACCAGGATCAGTGGCAAGATATCCCTGCTGCACGAGAACTTTCCGGTCATACGCTGGAAATTCAGGAACATCTCTGAGTACAAACTTTCGTTCAATCTCAACGTCCACGTATGAACTGACGATTGAAAGTGCGCGAGCAATGACTTGGGCAATTCCTCCTTCACCAGAGATAAATGTCCAGTTAGGATGTTCTTGCCATACCTTCCTGATACGATGCTCTAGAGCAATCGCTTCATCCAGATTTTCATACCTGCTTTCATTACCTGTTTTTCCGTAAAGAGACGGATTACAGGTAGCTGTACTCTCAAAATGCACGACTTGTGTGTATCTGCTGTAACAATCATGCAGATCAAGCCCATACTCAGAGAGAAATGCAGGAATACCACCGGTAACATATGCCGCGCCGTCAAGAATGCCTCTGTCACAAATGACAAGCCGAGCACCCTTTTGCTTTGCGATACGAATATTCATATCTTCAATGCCTTGCTGAGTACACAGAACTGCAGGTTGAAAAGCCTCCTGCCACTCCTGAGAATAAGGCATATCTTTGTTAGGAATTGGAAATCCTCCTTCCATAAGCATCGTTGCTACTTCAGGGACTAAGATTACTTTATCTCCATACTCATCTTTGATTGCGCGAAGTGACGTTGACTTCCCGCCTGCCGGTCCTCCGGTAAACACAATAGTATGCATTGAAGCCCTTTCTACTGATAATGTGCAAGCCAGTACTTCTGGCGTTAGTATTGTATCAAAAGAAAAACAAGCAAACAATATTATAGGATTTATTTTAATACTTTGACAAATTGCCTGATATTCTATACAATCTGCCTCTATTGTTGATATCATAGACATTCGGTAATTTTTTGCCGGTCTGCACTATTCGCAGATAGAACATTAACACATAATTGTACATACCTAACCAAGCAAGGGCGACAGGAGGTGAAGAAAATTTCTTCTCTTCCTTTGGTCCTTGCTTACTATGCTGCGAAAGCGGTAGTTCATCCCGATATCATGTCGGAATGGGGCGAAAAGCTGTAGGACACATTATTCCGCACTCAAGGAAGGGTCATACAATGGCTATTACTGCTGAAGATCTAGCTATCCAGCAACTCGAGAACGAAAGCCCGGCAGTAGGACAACGACCCAGAAGATTTACCTATGATGAAGTAGATCTTGCTCGTGCGGTCTATGCCCACAATCATCGACATCCGGGCAACAAGCTTAGGAAAGAACTAGTCGAGTATGTCAGGGACCTGATCCTTGATGGGTGTGATGCCAAAGGGATTGTAAATGTGGATTCATTCACAGAGATCCAGATGGCATCAATGCTCTGTGATATCAGAGTGGTCACACAGACGACTTCCGGTCATGCTGAATCCGTCCGGGCAATCATCGTGAATGAATGTGCGGACAACGATGTAGTGAGTGTTGCACATCTCTGTGCGGAACAGACAGTCCGCATGGTCGGCAATATTCAAGCAGAAGCAAGTATCGCCCATCGTTAGATGCGCATGCATCAAGTTCATGGATTTTAGAGAGGATCGCCCCTTCTCTGAGATCCGCACGTACTTGTCTGTACAGTTGCCAATATAAGGCACCAATGGAAATAATAAATAGTGTATTTCACCCTTGTCCATCGCGGACATATATTGTGGGACACACGTATATCCTGCGGTGCCTTTTTTTATTCCTCTCCCTTGAATTGTTCACTCAAAACAAGTAGTATAGAGTTCATGGCAAAAATAGACGAAAAAGATCCAGCAAATGAAATATGTCCAAAATGTGGACAACCGCTTGGTGAAATAACTACTACAAAAACAGGCCGAAAACTCCAGCGTTGTTCCCGTGGCTCATGGGATCCAGAAGCTAAAAAAAATGTGGGATGTGAGTATGTAAAATGGTTAGAAATGGAACCACAGCAACTCGATGAAAAGTGTCCAAAATGCGGAGAGCCACTAGTCATTGCATTTACTCGTTTTGGTAAAAAAATGAAGAAATGTTCTACAGGAGGTTGGGATCGCGAAGCTAAAAAAGCAACCGGGTGTGATTTTGTTGAATGGATTAACGGGACAACTGAACCACTTGATGAAATCTGTCCTGAATGCGGTGAAAAATTAATTCTCTTTACTACTGCAACAGGGAAAAAAATGAAGAAATGTTCTACTGCTGGCTGGGACCGTGAAGCAAAAAAAGCAACTGGCTGTCCATATGTCTACTGGTTCAAGCCTGGTGAATATGAAAGTGTGTATGATAGTGGCGGAGAAGAATTTTTACCTCCTGAACCTGCTGAGTAATCTGCCACGCATATTTTTCCTTTTTACTTTCCATCTAGATTTACGCGATAAAATTCTACTGTCCTCTGCATTGCCCGCACAAAACTTTCTCCATCTATATTATGTCCTCCAGTCGGATATTCATGCAGCTCGTGTGTAATAGATGTTGTATCAAGTACTGAATTCAGATTACGACTATACCCAATATTCACAACATCATCATTGACCGCATGATGTAACTGAATTGCCCCTTTCACATCAGATAAAAAGTTTGTTGGTACTACCTGTCTCCAAAATTCACTCTTTGAATTATACGATCCATGCGTATCAAATAATACGTTACGCCTTCTTTGCCTCGGTGTGTTATCAGGTGGCCGCTGGTAACTCGAATCTTGGATACCAAACTCTTGCATGTCACTATAAGTATATACTGCCCCTGCCCAAACAACTATTGCAGGAATTTCAGGACGAGCTGCAATACTCCGAAGTGCGATATTTCCCGCCATACTATGCCCCCATATTCCAACTGCCCTAGGGTTTACCATATTTGAAACTTGTAGTGCTGCACGAGCATTCAGTGTATCAATAACATAATCCGAAGCATAATATCCTCCACCAGCTTCACCCTCAGACTCTCCATGTCCACGTAAATCAATTTTAAAGACTACAAATCCGTTACGGGCAAGATAATCTACATAGTCACTATACTTCTCAAGCGTCTGATATTGAGCTGGAGGAATATATCCATGTACGAATACAATTGCTGGAAATCCTTGTGCTGGTACTTCTCCTGCAGGAATTGTAAGTAGACCATTAATTGTTAATCCGTCAGATTCGTATGAAGTGAGATATGCCGTATAATTAGGATGATCATAGGCAAACTCACGATTCCCCAAGGTACTCGTATACTCGCGTTCTCGTAAATACGGAATCGTCAGTTCCTGAAAAGGCATTGGTGTAGGAGTTATTGCATCTTTTTCTGCAACAGAGATAACAGACGGGTTATTATTTCCGCTTGTATTGGTACTGATAAAATATGCCACTGATACTACCAAAAGGATACACAGCGAAACAACTCCTCTGCCCAACCACTTTCTTTTAGAATTTGATTCAACAACAGGTTCGCTTTCAAGTAATGATTCTTGAACAGTGTGATTCATATGATACGTATGGAGAACTAAGTTTACAACTATACCAAATAATTGTAAGAAGAACCGTATTGTTCTTGTTCAACCTTTGTAAATTTCATGAGAAATAGTATTGGTAAGATAATCGGATACAATTGCGAAAATTATCCTGGCGGAATAATTCATTACACCTAAATTCACCCAATTATTGCATGAGGTCATCAATGATTTCAGAAAGTTTTCCGCCAGAATTTTTATGAATACGAGAAATTATCGGTCTTCACGTGGTCGTGCAACTGATACTGCAATTGATCGTCCACCTACGTCTTTCCCATTCATTTCTTCAATAGCTTTTTGTGCCTGTGCATCATCTTCAAGTTCAACAAATCCAAATCCTTTACTTTGTCCGGTATTGCGATCAGTAATAACAACTGCGGAAACAACAGTTCCATATTCAGCGAAAAGATCAGTTAATTCCTGATTATTTACTGCGTATGGAAGTCCTCCTACAAATAGTTTTGTCATTTTTTTTCACCTCCCCTCCTGTCTGCAATATAATGCAGACGAGCGCCCCTCGTAACCTCCTGTTGGATATAACGAAGTTGGGTTTCTTTGCGAATAGTAAAATAATTCAGAGTTCTCATTGAAGGCTCGGAGAGATAAGCCTCCAATTCCTGATAGTATTATAGCAATATTTATAAAAAAACAACGAAGAAAATTATATTTTAAAAAAGAATAAAAAGATATCATGTTATGGGGATTTTGGCAAATGTTTTTTAATTTTTGCTACCATATCATTAATATCAAATGGCTTAATGAGAAAATCACTTACCTTTGTATCTTTTGCTATTTTCTCAATATCATGATTTGCTGAAAATAAAATAATAGGAATATGTTTTGTTATGGCATTTTCCAGCAATCCTTGTGCAATTTCTATCCCATTCGTTCCAGAAAGCCAAATATCGAGCAATATTAAGTCAGGAAGGTTATCATGAAGCTTTTTGACCATCTCACCATCTGAAGCAGTTACTACTTCGTATCCTTCATATTCAAGCAGCAATTTTGTTGAATCCAAAATTGCTTGATCATCATCTGCAATAAGTATCTTGGCCATAGTGTATTAAGTAAGTATACACAAATTATTGCAAAATAATATTTTTATCTTTTAATAAGATTAAGCTTTCATTCAGCATATCTTGTAAAATTCTTTCTTTGTCTTGAAGATTGGTAATAAATTGCGCCTGACCATAATCTACAATTCTAATGGGAAGATATTCAGCGTCAATTAATGTATTATTATAAAAATAGTATTTCCCAATAACTCCCTCCTGTGTTTTTTGCGACCACATTTGGTCGAATATAAAATTCCCATGTGCATAAGTAATTAATGTATTGTTGTATATTTCAATTGGTTGAATCCAATGAGGATGATTCCCAATTATCAGATCTGCCCCTGCATCAACTGCAAGCTTCCCAAGTTCCCGCTGTCTGGTACTTGGCTGACTCACATACTCTACTCCCCAATGAAATTGGACAATAACTACATCGGCATTTTGCCGAGCATTCTGTATCTCATGTTGTAATATTTCTGTATCAGCACGTGACACCCCATCCTGCTGCTCAATATCATCGTATCCAAGAAACGCAAATGTCACTCCTCGAACATCTATATATTGTGGATTATTTTTTACTCCAACAGTAGTAATCCCATGAGCATCAAGAAGTGACAACGTCTGATTAATACCAACTGTCCCATGATTACCTGCATGGTTATTCCCCATATTTGCAACATCAACACCAGCAAAGGTCAACCCTTGAATATGGCGAGCATCACCGCAAAATATCATCCCTTCATTTGTCACCGGACAATTCTCAAAAATAGGTGCTTCAAGATTTACAAAAGTTATATCAGCGTCTCGCAAATATTCAGCCGTTGGTTCAAACGCCCAATGAAAATTATTGTACGTAATCGTTTTATAATTTACACTTCGGGCAGGAATAATGTCACCAGTCACAATCAATGTCCTGATTGATTCAGAAGGATACTGATGAGTAATTGATGTGTCTGAATCAAAGAATTGTTCGAGTTTAAGATGTGCAACCGTAGGAGTCTGTATCTGTGCACGTGTAGGACTTGGAGGCTCATTAATAATTTCCTGTGGTGAAGCTGCAAGAAAATACCAGCCTACAGAGGCAACTATAAGGACGGAAAAGACAGTCAATAAAATCCAGTATCGCATGCCCTCATTATACGCTATTGTCTTACAATCTCTGCAATTGAATCTGCTATGACAACTGGCTTCCCTTCAAATACTCGAAAAGTTTCATCATCAAGATTAATACCTAATTCTTGCTCAATTTGGGCAATACGAAACTCTCGCACCACTCCAGACACCCGCACATCGTCATTTTGACTATAGAAAATCTCTCCAGGCCCACCACCGACTCCTACTAATGCCTCACGGCTTATCACCAATAACATATCATCTACAAGCCCAACTGATTCAATAGTAATTCCTCGTGTACCGATATTCTGACCTACTTCTCCCCGGACAGAAATTGTCTTTCCATAGTAGTCATCAGGTTTATGTGCAACTTCTTCTAAATTCACATTTTGTCCACGCTCATCTCCAAATATTTCTACTTTATTAGCCTTTTGTTGCAGATCTCTGATTGATGAGCTATCTGAATTATAAAATGAAATCATGAGTAAAATTGTAAATACAATCAATAATCCGCCAAGTGCAACTCGTCCTAAAACTGTATTCTTCTGTTTATTCTTCATACCCTGTACTATACGCAGACTGCATTAAAAATTAAGGAGATAATAGTAAGAATTAGACAAGAGGTTATTATTCTGAATCAGAAGCAATACTCTCTGCAATAGTAAAAAGAATTTTTTGCTGCACTTGGCCAGTATGAGGGGGAAGAATAAATAGAGATGTCAAGTCATTCAAATGAAACACAAAAAATGGCCCTATTTCCTCCATCTGAGTGATAGTATCCGTATACATATTCTTCTCTTCTTTCATTATCTGTATTCGTAGCCCTTTAATACCGTTTATCGATTTAAAAGGTCTGATATCTACTGCATCAGTGCAGGTAATTGATATTCCAGGCCCATCGGCTGCACACATATTTTTAATCTGTCCAAGAGCAAACTCTTCAAAAGAATCCTGTTGAGTATTTTCAAGTACGCGTATTTCAGCTACTGAGAAAACTTCTTCCCCAGATACTGTAGCAATACTCATACTTTCAGGTGTATATGCAATTACGTCAAACTCCTGAGGATATGAAAATGAAAATTTGTGAGTTGAGTTCGTATATTGATCATATATAAGAGGCGATGATGGGTTATAAAGTCCTTTCTTCTGATAATCAATCTTTATGGTTTGAATAAAAAAATACCCAATAGTAAGAAGAACTATTCCGACAAAAAATGAAATTATTATTTTTTTCATATTAGATAACTATCTGAAATGTCTGAAATATTTGGAGGACCAAGTCATGCAGCTCATCTTGCTGTTCTCCGGCACTAATCAATACCCGAGCACGTATTATTTGATCACCATTTTTGGTTGTCAAAGTTATGCTCATCATACCATCATTACGTATTGTTGATGCTTTTTTGTATATGGTATTTTTAATGCGAACATTCTCACATGTTACTGTCTTTTGATTACAATCGACTAACTGCTCAAGCGAATAATTCCTTTCATTACTCGATATCACAAATTCAATCTCTACGCTATTTTCTGGCATACTCTTTTCACCATTGTTACGCTCAGATGTTTGTGTACTATCTGATACTGTATTGTTTTGTACCGTCCAACTTTGTAGTACTGTACCAAATGCATTCCGATTATCACCTGCAGGCGTATTCATTATTTTCCACTCAGACGGATATTGAAATTGAAAGCTCCCGTCATGACTTTGAAAAGTACTACCATTTTCTACTTCATCTGTCTGACCCCTCACAGAAAAACCCATAGCAGCACTTGGAGAAGCATTCTCTTTTGATACATGTTGATACTGCGGTTTGTCAGGAACCACCCGAAGAGCAATAGCAGTTACAGCCAAGATGGTCAAGATTACAAGGGAAATAACAAGTCTCACAAGTATAAAGAATACCATACATTCTCATCATTTGCATTGAAAACATACTCATATTTACAAAAATCAGATATACTCACAATATGGCTCGAAAAAATAAAGTACTCATCCATGTACCTTATGTCCCCAGTACCTGGCATAAAATAAATGTCATGCTTGAACTAGCTGATCCACAGTTTAATGATAAAATGGCAGATTTAGGATCTGGAGATGGAAGAATTGTTATCTCATTTGCTAAAAAAGGGGTTGAGTCACATGGATATGAAATTAATAGTGAGTTAGCACTCCTTGCAGAAAGTAAAATTCTTGATGAAAATTTAGATGAGAAAGCATTCATCCACATTGCTGACTTTTGGGAAGAAGATTTATCAGATTTTTCAATTGTTACTATTTATGGGATGACCAGTATCATGGAGCACTTAGAAAAAAAACTTAAAAGAGAATTAAAATCAGGCTCAAGAGTTCTATCAGCAATTTTTCATTTTCCAAACTGGACTCCAATAAAACAAAAGGATAATGTATACCTTTATCAGATCTGAGATTCTGTAACAAATACGGGTATTATTATTATTTTACTCATTAACAATTTTTTCAAATGGGATTGAATGTACTGGATCTTGTAAGTCATGTATATCACTATTCTCCCCTAATGGATATTGCTTATGAGCAAGGTCTTTATGTCCTTCCATTTCAAGCAAGTTTTTAAACTCTATTCCACAAACATTACAATAGTGACTTTCCATACAAATTTACACCCCCTTTATTCTTCGTAACTATATACTGAGATACATATCAACAGCCATTACATTAGGTACCCAAAACTCTCTATACCATAGAATATATGTACACAAATGGCAACAAAAATAGGTAAGAATACTGAAATGAAATTAGAATATTCCCATGCTATACTGTACCTTCATGAAAAAGTTGCTCCTTGTCTTCTTGATCAGTATATTGTCTATCGGAGCTGCTGTTATATTCTATTTACAATCACTCAACCAGATCATCACTCCCCAACCACAAAAAACTCCTAACACAATATTTCCTAATATTGTTGAGCGATTTCCTGAATTACTTGAGTGGAAACGGCCAGATGGCCCACCAAAAGTTGCGCTACAAGTTGGCCACTGGAGGAATGATCAAGTACCTGAAGAATTGGATAGAATCAGAAATAATACTGGTGCTTCATGGGGAAATATCTCTGAGTGGGAGGTTAATTATGAGATAGCTACTCGAGCTGAAAAGATTCTTGAACAAGAAGGTATACAAGTAGAACTATTGCCTGCAACAATTCCCCCCTCATACTGGGCAGATGCATTTGTAGCAATTCATGCAGATGGTAATACCGATACAAACAAGTCAGGCTTTAAAGTTGCTGCACCACGCCGCGACTATTCTGGAAAATCAAATATGCTTGCGTCATATATTGAAAAAGAATACAAAGCAGTAACTGATATGAAAATTGATCCTATCATTACCCGTAATATGACCGGTTACTATGCATTCTCTTGGTGGCGATTTGATCATGCAATACACCCAATGACTGCTGGAATAATTTTAGAAACAGGATTTCTAACTAGTTTCACTGATAGATTAACTATTCTTGATAACCCTGATGCTTCAGCACAAGGTCTTGCATCGGGGATTATTGAATATTTGAAAGCTGAAAAATTAATTTAAGGATCAGAAGAAGAAACCACGTCTTCATAGTAGTCATACGCTGCACCTTTTATCGCATTGACTTCAGAATCTAAATCATTCCATTTTCGAATAGCAAAATCAATTGCTTTATCATTACCGCGCATATATCCCCAGCGAAATCCGTCTGGACCTGGCGCAACTCTCTCATGACATGCCACAAAAGTCCATGCCATTTTAATTGATTGGAGCGGATCAAAGATATTCCCATCTTCACCAGCTTCTTTAAATAAATTGTAATAATCGAGCGCACGGCCTGGCATAAATTGAATACCAATTGCACCACCACTTTCATTAACCGTAAAATCGACAACATCAGACCCCGGAACATTATTTGGATCAAAGTTGAGTCCCGTGTCGTCTGATAATAACTCACAAAGCTTTGTAAGTGCAGCTGTATTATTCTGTGCTTCTGGTCCAAAAAGTTGGGTTATTGCTTTTTTACTACCAATTGTTTTAAAACCACTCGTCTCTTCCATAATAAGCTTTGCCATTCCCCCTGGATTTATCATCAATTTTTCAGGATCAACAAGTTTTCCTTCCTCGTCAGCTCTAATTTTAGGCTGCACTTTACGGATAATAGCTTTTGCATCCTCATATGCATCAAGACACATCCCCAAAATTTCCTCATCAACACCATTTTCTGCACAAAAAGCTTTCTGTACATCTGTAAGCTGTATCATTCCCTCAGTTCCCTTTGCGCGTATTTCAGCCCGTTTTTCAAGCAAACGAATCCGTGCCCCCAACTCTGCGCACACTGATAATCCCAGATCTATATCTTTGAGAGATTGTACATTTTCAGCAAATTCCATTTCTGCCTCATTTCGCTCATATATAAATAAATCCTGCTTCAGAATTGTATTAAGCTTTTCTATAGTCTTGATTTGGCTATCAGACTCAAATGCAGTCTGGTGAATATGTTCACTATTAGAGAGAGTATCGTCTGTGTGTTGAGTAGATGCTTCAGTATACTGGGGTGATGTTTGATCAACGATCTTTAATGGAGGCACAGTATCAGGAGCCGAGGATACTTTTTTTTCTTCTCTCCCAAATCCTAACCGACTTGCAGCAACTGCGAATACTCCTGCAGCAAGAGTTTTATTAAATACCCGTCTGGTTACAGGTTTTTGAAGAAGATCAGGATTACCTTCGTTTTCACCAAATTCAGACATGTCTTAATACTACCAAAATTGAGCACAAGTTCAAAGAGAAATAGTAAATAAGAGAGAGATTTTTATTCAGTACCATTGAGAAGTTTTGTATTATGCGTGCGTCCCCATTTATGCATCATATCGAGTATTGTCTGTACTGATTTACCATACTCGGTTAATGAATACTCCACTTTTGGAGGGACCACCGGATACACATTGCGCGCAACAAGACCATCTCTCTCAAGTTCACGCAATTGCTGACTCAACATTTTTTGAGTAACACCATCAATACTCTTATACAGTTCATTAAACCGCATTACCCTATCATCCAACAACCACAGTATGAGTGGCTTCCATTTTCCGCCTATTACCTTAAGTGTTGTTTTTACTGTCGTACATTCCGAATGAATATTCATGCTATCATTTATGTTTGTATGGCACTTTTAGGTACATACTTGCTTATATTATAGTTCCATTATAAAGTATAGTTACAAATTTAACAAACACTAGTTTTTTCTGTGTTGAAGCATAATTATGGCATACGATACACTTCCTGAAAAAAATATAATTGAAAAAACAGCAGCTGCACTCAAAGAGCATAATTTTGATGTGCATATAGTTGAAACAGGCGCACAAGCAAAAGAAAAAGCACTTTCTCTTATTCCTAAAAAGGCAGAAGTTATGACTGCGACATCAGTTACTCTTGATACGATTGGACTCACTGATATATTAAATGAATCCGGAGACTATAATTCTGTGAAATCAGAACTTGCTGCTTTGGACCGAACAACCCAACACCGAGAAATGCAACGAATCGGTGCAGCACCAGAATATGTGATCGGTAGTGTTCATGCAATAACACAAGGTGGAAAAGTAATTATTGCTTCAAATAGCGGCAGTCAACTTCCTGCATACTCCTATGGCGCAGATCATGTTATCTGGGTCGTTGGTGCACAAAAAATAGCTAAAGACTTTGATGAAGCATCAAAACGTATCTATGAACGGAGTCTTCCCCTGGAATCTAAACGAGCACAAGAAGCGTATGGGGTGGATGGAAGTTTTGTCAGTAAATTGCTGATATTTAACAAAGAGATAAAAGGTAGAATTACTATTATTCTCGTCAATGAAGTGCTTGGATTCTAATTATCTCCTGGTTGAGGATCAGGAATAGATTCTGCATACTTTATCACTTTTTTTTGAAGATCTTCTAACAAAATATCCCCTTTTACCATATATTCACTTGCACCTTCAGAGATAAATTCCTGCTTTCTTTGAGGTCCTGTATTTGTAAGTACTATAACTGGTGTTTTCTTCAGTTGTTGATCTTTTTTTATTGTTTTAAGAATCTGTAACCCATCGACTTCTCCCAGAATATCAATATCCAATATAATGACATCAAACCTTCCGGAATTAATTTGGCTTAAGGCAGAAATCCCATCTACAGTTTTCTCAACCTCAAGTTGATCCTTAAATAGCTGTTCTAACTCAAAACTATATGCTGGGTCATCTTCAACAATCAATAGTTTCTTCATCTCAAGTTATAGTAACGCGCTTATATAAAAAATGCAATACTTTTTATCTGATTCTTACTAAACTATCACAAAAAATGCATGCTTCGCTCATATGATAATACAGTATGAGCATTAGTAAAGGAGGTGAACAGACTATGACATTGGGAACTATTGGACTAAATCCACTTGTTGCTTTGTTATTTGGAATCTTAATTCTTATTTTTCCAAGATTTCTTAACTATTTTGTTGCAGCGTATTTAATAATAATCGGTATTTTAGGTCTGGGAATTTTAGGTTAAAACCTTACTGGGCATCCAATACTGCTTTAAATTCTTCATACGGATGAGCACCGAGTATGTCATCACCTATTATAAAAGTAGGAGCACCTGGTATTCCTCTTCCTTTTCCATCTTCTTTATCTTTTTCTATATAACTTATAAATTTGTTATTTTCGATGCATGACGCAAATACATCTTTATTCAGTCCCAATGCTGCCGAATATGATTTCATGAGTGCTCTTGCCTCTTCTTCATTTTTTCCGCTCCATTCACTTTGTTTTACAAATAATGCATCATGGAACGGCCAGAACTTCCCCTGATCTGCTGCACACATAGCAGCATTATGAGCAATAGGTGCAGTCTTATGCGTACTCAAAGGATAATTTTTAAATATCATTTTCACTTTACCGGTATCAATATACTCAGCTTTTAGCTGAGGCAGTGTATCTGCAATAAATGAGGCACATTTTAAACACTCAAAATCATAATAAGCAAGTATTGCAATCTGCGCATTCGGATCACCTAATACAAAATGAACTGCTGAAAGTGAAGCAGATGGAGTAGCCGTGGCACTAGGCGTAGCAATATTTACAGGAGTTGTTGGTGTGACAGTTACAGTCGGTAAAAGAGTTGGAGTAATAGTTTCACCTGCTTGACCACCTATATTTTTTTCAATAGTCTGCTCTGTCTCTTCTGATGACTGTTCTGGTTCTACACTCTCCTGCATCATATCACTCTCATACGCTTCTGATGATTCATTCATCTGAATACGTGCTATTCGCTGCTGTTCTTCTGCCTCATTGACTATATTCTGTCCAAAAAAATAAAAACCAGAGAACGCAAGCAAACCAAGCAGGATGGCTACCATTGCAAGTGATGTTTTATAATGTACTCGCAAAAGAATTGATTGAAGTAATGATTTCTTTTTTTCCATAAGCGTCAAATTATAGGTTCAAATAGCTGTGTTGTCAATGAGTAACTGAATAAGTATTTCTGTTATATCTAAAATGCCAAACATGGATAACTATTGGCACCTCAATCTTACTCCTCAAATGTAAGTTTCGCAACAGAAGAGATGTAAGCATATGCCACTTATTTTGAAATCTTCAATAAAGGCAATTACTTATTCTCAAATCAACATAATGATTTAGGTTTTGTATTAAATCCTCATAACATCTCTTATGCTGTAATTTGTGGAATAGGTAAAAAAAACATTACAAATAGTGCAACTAATAATAAACCTACAAGCCCTGCCACAACTAAGATTCCTTCACGTATTAAATCTTTCTCTTCCATAAACCACACTTATATACACACCGCATCTGAAAGATATAAATATGAGGTAAGTATTATTTAAGAAAAGTTATTCGATGACAGACGAAGTGTAACCAAGCTTCTCAATAGCTTTCTGTAGTTGTTTGGTTTCTACTAATTTTTCATCAAATTCAACTATTGTTAACTGTTTAGCATAGTTTGTCGCAGCACTCTTTACTCCTTTGGTATCTTCCAATTCTCCATCAATAGAAAATGCACAACTCGTACAGTGCATGCCGTCTATTTTGAACTTTGCTTTTATCATATAACGTAAATCACCCCCCGATACATACCCATACTGCACATAAATGGAATTTCCATAGGTTCATTTGGCATAGTTACCGTTAGTGAATCAGTTTGTCCAACCCGTATGATCTTTTGATAATTATAGTAGGGAATTGCAAACGCTGAGGCACAGCCATATGCGCCGTCATTTGTAAGTTTTAAGGTAACTGTAGAACCTCTTTTAACAGTAAAAGATGCAGGGGTATATCCAGTATCAAGGATTGAAATAGTCATACTATCACGTGTTATTGTCTGGGATATGTTCACGGCTGATTTAGAAAATGGTAAACGGACTTGAATACCAGTGAGCGCAAGTGCATTATTTAAGTTAAAGAGCGCAAGTACTGCAATGACCACAGCTGCAAATCTTATAAATCGAGCGTGTAACACGCTACTTAATTTTGTAGTAAAGTAACCAAGTAAGAAAAATACGGGTGAGGTTCCTATCGTAAACGCTGCTAAAATCGTTGCGCCAAGCAAAGGATTACCTGATGCAATTGCCAGCGCCATCATTGCCTGTGTTGTTCCACACGGAATAAATACTGTAAATGCTCCAAGCGTTACCGGAGCAAATAAGTCATTCCGTTTAGAGTGTTTACGAATAATTCGCAAAACAAAACGTGGTGGTTGTAACACAAAATATCGGAATATTGGGTGAAGACTAAGCATATTGGCCGCAGTTCCAAGCAAGAATATAGCAACAACAATCTGTAAAAATGCTTGCATTGATAATGATAACGTAAAGAATGAACCGAACCATCCAAATAATAACCCAAGTAAAGTATAAGCAATTATTTTTGCTCCTAGAAAAGAAAGAATTGGTGACACTGTATCTGTCTTTTTTGTTTTTGCTTTGAGACTTGCCTCTGTTTGCTGTGTAATTGTTGCTGCCAGTAACCCACCTTGTACTGCCATGCAGGTCAGGCCACCGGTTAAAAGACCAGTAAGGAATATTGCTACGAGACTTACTGAACCTGCGCTTTCGACTGTAGGAATGGATATCCCATATTTAAGGAAAAGACTATATCCAAATAATATGACAGCCATACTAAATGCTGCAATAACTGCAAGCTTTAAATATAATGGTGGCGGTGTATTTTTTGTCATATTCTAATATTTGCCCGTTTTAACCACAGTGAATTTGCCACTACTGAAATAGAACTGCTTGCCATTGCAAGAGATGCAAGAATTGGGTTGAGCAGAATTCCAAAAAAAGGATACAGAATGCCCATAGCTACTGGAATCAAAAGAACATTATATCCAAATGCCCAGAAAAGATTTAATTTAATTGTCCGCATAGTCTTCTTGGATAACTGTATAGCTTGGGCAACCGAACGCAAATCTTTATTAATAAGCGTTATGTCTGCTGCTTCAATTGCCACATCTGTCCCTGATCCCATTGCAATCCCTACGTCTGCTGCAGCAAGAGCTGGTGCATCATTAATCCCATCACCAACCATTGCAACTTTTTTTCCTTTTGCTTGAATATTCCTCACTTCAGATTCTTTTTGACCAGGCAGTATTTCTGCTAACACCCGTGTGATACCAACCTTTTGAGCAATAACCTGAGCAGTCCTTTGGTTATCACCCGTAATCATTGCAACTTCAATACCCATTTTTTTTAATGCTTTGATTGTTGCTTTTGCAGATTCTCTAACAGTATCTGCAACCGCAATAAGTCCTGCAAGTTTTCCATCAACAACAAGCATCATTACTGTTTTTCCGTTCTGCTCCAATCGTGTAATCTCAGTATCTACAGCGGATACAGAGACATGCTCTTGATCCATTAATCTTCTATTTCCTAAAAGTATCTTATTTTTACCAACCATACCCTGCACACCCTGTCCTGCAATTGCTTTAAACTTGGAAACAGATTGTAATCTGATCTTTCGTTTTTCTGCTTCTTTAACAACAGACTCTGCAAGAGAATGTTCTGAACCTTTTTCAATAGATGCGGCAAATTCCAGTAATTTGTCCTCATTTAATGTATTCATTGCAATTATATCGGTTACTTCAGGTCTTCCTTTGGTAAGTGTTCCTGTCTTATCAAAAATGACCGTGTTAATCTTATGAGCAATTTCCAGACTTTCAGCATCTTTTATCAAAATTCCATACTCCGCCCCTTTTCCTGTACCAACCATAATCGCTGTTGGTGTTGCCAGACCCATGGCACAAGGACAAGCAATAATCAGAACTGCGACAGTATTTAAGAGGGCATAAAGTAGTGATGGAGCAGGACCAAATACATACCACATACCAAATGTAGCAAATGCAAGCATAATAACAATAGGCACAAAGTATGATGAAATAAGATCAGCAATGCGTTGAATAGGGGCTTTACTCCCTTGAGCTTCTTGGACCAGTTTTATGATTTGCGCAAGCATTGTATCCTGACCTACTTTCGTTGCTCTGTATGTAAAAGTACCTGCTTTATTAATAGTTGCCCCAATGACTGTATCACCTTTTATTTTATCAACAGGTATACTCTCCCCTGTTACCATTGATTCATCAACGGATGATTCTCCTTCAACTATAATTCCATCTACAGGAATTTTTTCGCCAGGTCTAACCCTGATAATATCACCAATTACAACCTGGTCTATTGGAACATCAATTTCTTTTCGATCTCTTATAACACGTGCTGTTCGTGCCTGAAGGCCGATAAGTTTTTTAATAGCTGTAGAAGTTTGCCCTTTTGCTTTTGCTTCAAAATAGCGGCCTAAAAGAACTAATCCAATGACAATAACTGCGACATCAAAATATGGCATAGTGTCCATTCCAATTACTTCGAATATTTGCGGGAAAATCGTAACAATTACAGAGTACACAAATGCTACTGTTGTCCCGAGCGCAACTAACGTATCCATATTTGCAGTTCGGTGTTTTAATGCTGGAATTGTTGCTTTGTAGAATCCAAGGCCTGCCCAGAACTGTACAGGGACCGCAAGTATCAATTGTACCCAGTAGTTTCTTAATAATGCCGGAGCTGTTTCCATAAGACCTGGAAATGTCCCCCAGAGTATAAGCCCTCCTGCAACAAGGCTTACGATAACTTTATTCCGCAAATCTTTAAGTTCTTGTTGTTTTTCTTTCCTCTCCTGTTCCTCTGATTTAATTTCTTCATTAACGAGAGCTTTATACCCGACTTTTGCTACTGCTGATTCTAAATTATTATCATTTACTTTTGCATCATTGTATAAAACCGTTGCTTTCCCGGTTGAAAGATTTACATTTGCCTCAGAAACACCATCTATCTTCTTGAGTGCTTGCTCAAGTAATCTGACACAGGATGCACAATGCATTCCTGTTATTGAAAATGTTTTTTTTGTTTCTGACATATTAGTTAACGACTATCTTTCCATGGAACATATTCATCCCACAAGAATAAATATACTCTCCTTTCTCCTGAGGTGAAATCTCAACAGTTACTTTTTGGTTTAAGGGTAAATATTTTTTTATTTTAAAATCCGGTAAAACTACTTCCTCTAAACAACTTGAGGAATCACGGCGCGTAAAAGAAATTTGTGTTGTTTTACCTTGAGGTACTGAGATAATATTCGGAGTATACCCGCCTTCAACAGTTATATCTACTGAATCTGTTACCGACACAATATCCTCTTTTCTTTTCAAAAAAAACCAATAGGTAAATACTATACCAACTATGCTTAATACAGCCACGATTACTTTATCTGCTTCCATACATGCCTTTCCTCTTACCGGCTTTTTTTAAATACCTCCATCACTTCTGCAATTGCTTGTTCTTTTTTACCTTTTGAAATTGCATCTGCAGCACATGTCTGTAGATGGTTTTCTAAAATAAGGTTATCTACCTCTTTAAGTGCTTTTTGAACAGCTTGTGATTGATGCAGAATATCAATACAGTATTCATCACTCTCAAGCATGGTAATTACCTTACTTAAATGACCGCGCGCAATTTTAAGCCTGTGTAGATTGCGTTCTTTTGCATTTTTTGGTTTAAACATATTATTTTAAGATATTTATAATCTTAATCCCCCCACTGGGGATATACTAGAGTAGTATATGAAATTTGTCAAGCTGTTTACAATATCCTGTAATGTGTGTATAATAAAAAGGTCTGTGATGATAGATACTAAAGGAAAAATACGATTACACCAATTTGGAAAACGCTTCATCGCTCTTTCCAACAAGCTCCCGATAGGTACTCAAATCCTTACTCCTCTCAACTATAAGGAGGAAAAAGAGAAATTTTTAGCATCTGAAACTTATAGTCCTCTCTACCATTATGCAAAAAGTGACACTTCTGAACTCCATAAGGATATACCATCACTTATCCAGGAATTAGATAGTTTAGCACTCCCACAAGATCTAAAATTATATTTTCGAAGTGCACTGGAGTCACTATCTACAGATATTGATCTAATTGATGCGATTGGAACCGATAGTTTTGCTGAAGTCGCAGCAGATGTTTTTCGTTATGATCTCATAGAGAGTAAATCATTTCTCGCTGAAGCAAGTACTATTTCGTTTAATGAGCCTGGTAAGTGTAAATTACATTGTGCTGAGGAAATGGCAGAAAAGTTCAAAGAATATCTGGATGAATTAGGATTAGAATACTCTGTAATCATTGATAATTTCAATGATCATATTATCCGAGTTGGTACAAATAAACTCATTATTGGGGCTAAAGTAAAACGATTCAGTAATAATGTGGACAGACTTATCGTTCATGAAATTGAAAGTCATATCTTCCAACGTCATAATATACAATCTGCCAATAATCCACTTCTAAAAATTATTCCTCGTGACATAGTATCTCTTTGGGGAGAGGGACTGGCAGTGTATAACGAAGTTCAGTCAGGAACAATAACTCGCAGTGCGTATGAGACATACTATTACCGGGTAAAAGCTGTTGAGATGCTGCACAAAAGTTTTCGCGAGATTTTTAATTATTTATCAAAGTATGTCACAGCAGAAAAAGCATTTATGATAACTTATCGTGTTAAAAGAGGAATGGGAAGAACTGATCTACCAGGAGGATACGCAAAAGACGCATCATATCTGCTTGGTTATAAAACTATCGATTCTTATATAAAATCAGGAGGAGATATAACACTCTTATATGCTTCACGCTTTCCTGTGCTCGGTGAATTACTATATGATCACGAATTACTAAATCAAAAAAGTATTATTCTCCCTAAATTCCTTACCCAGCAAACTATGCCTAATAAGCAAGTATATACTTCATCTACTCCTGGGATATCATTTCTCAGTCAAGGGGTGTAATTATGCATCCATTGCTTTTGATGGTTCATTCATTATTTCTTCCATGATTAATTCCCCCACTTGTATACCCGTCACTTCTTGAAAAAGTTTAAATTGTGGGCTAATATTTGCCTCAATAATATAATGTTGTCCTTCACCATCTATCATTACATCTACACCAACAAGATTTCCTCCCAAAGCATGAGCCGCTTTCATACAGTCGTTACGGACTTTATCCGAAATATCTGTATATGATTCAGCTCCCTTGACAGCTAATCTTCCTCCCTCTCTTACGAACATTTTTCTGGAGATTGCTCCAAGAATTGTTCCATTCCACACCATTACCCGTAGATCTAATCTTGCATTCACTTTTTTTTGAATAAAATATTCTTTAGCTTGCTCATGAGCAAAAAATTGACGAAGCGCATTGCTATCATCCAAAAGAAAATTTCCTCTACTTCGAGTACTGATACGCTTTTTTACGACAACTGGATACTCTTTTATTTTACCTAAAAGATTGTCTACATTAGTATCAAACAATGAATAAGGGTATGATATGTCTGCATTTTCAAAAAGGAAGGCTTGAAAAAGTTTATCTTCAAAAAAAGCACCATGATAAATAAAGGTTTCACGATCTAATGCAATGTTTTGTGGATACAATGATGCAAAATAGTGGATAAAAATATCATAATCAACAATTTCTATCCCTGTTACCCAAGGAAGACGAATAATTAATTTATCGTCCTTGTTAATATCTATATTCTTTCCATTACTTGAATTGACTAATTTTCCTTTTTCAAATATAAGATCACGGAAATATATAAATTCATAATCAATTCCTAATTTCTGAGATGCAGATTCTAAATATTCTTCAGATTCATCTTTTGCAGAAACGAAAAAATATAATTTCATGAATCTGATTATAGCATAATAGTATAT